>NZ_JAATEP010000001.1:0-631251 GCF_012034275.1 Nonomuraea composti
TCGAAGACCTGGCCAGGCGCTACCTCCACCGCGACCTGCGGGCCGAGGAGGAGCCCAGCGGGCAGGCCGCGCTGTTCGGCGACGACGAGGACGCCCCGGCCAAAGACCTCGCGCTGCGCGCCCACGCGGTGCGCGAGCTGGCCGAGGCCCTGGAGACGTTCCTGGCCGGGCGCGGCGGCACCCAGCTCCTGGCCGACGTCGAGCTGCCGCTGCTGTCGGTGCTGGCCGAGATGGAGCGGGCCGGCATCGCCGTCGACAGCGAATACTTCGCCGGCCTGGAGGCCGAGTTCGGGGCCGCGGTCAAGCACGCCGTGGAGGAGGCCCACCGCTCGGTGGGCGAGCAGTTCAACCTGGGCTCGCCCAAGCAGCTCCAGGAGATCCTGTTCACCAAGCTCAACCTCCCCAAGACCAAGAAGATCAAGACCGGCTACAGCACCGACGCCGACCAGCTCGCCTGGCTCGCCACCCAGACCGAGCACGAGCTGCCCACGATCATGCTGCGCCACCGCGACCAGCAGAAGCTGCGCACCACGGTGGAGGGCCTGATCAAGGAGATCTCCGACGACGGGCGCATCCACACCACGTTCAACCAGATCATCGCCGCCACCGGCCGGCTGTCGTCGGAGAAGCCCAACCTGCAGAACATCCCGATCCGCACCGCCGAGGGCCGCCGCATCCGGCAGGGCTTCACGGTCGGCGAGGGCTACGAGACGCTGCTGACGGCCGACTACAGCCAGATCGAGCTGCGCATCATGGCCCACCTGTCGGGCGACGAGTCGCTGATCGAGGCGTTCGAGTCGGGCCACGACTTCCACCAGGCCACCGCGGCCCGCGTCTTCGACCTGCCGCCCGAGCAGATCGACGGCGAGCTGCGGGCCCGCATCAAGGCCATGAACTACGGCCTGGCCTACGGCCTGTCCGACTTCGGCCTGTCCGGTCAGCTCAACATCCCGGTGGCCGAGGCGCGGGCGCTGAAGGAGGAGTACTTCCAGGAGTTCGGCGGCGTGCGCGACTTCCTCAACGCGATCGTCTCCCAGGCCCGCACCGACGGCTACACCGAGACGATCATGGGCCGCCGCCGCTACCTGCCCGATCTCACCAGCGACAACCGCCAGCGGCGGGAGATGGCCGAGCGGATGGCGCTCAACGCCCCCATTCAGGGCTCGGCCGCCGACATCATCAAGGTCGCCATGCTCCACGTGCACCAGGCGCTGCGCGAGGAGGGGCTGGCCTCGCGGATGTTGCTGCAGGTGCACGACGAGCTGGTGTTCGAGGTGGCGCCCGGCGAGCTGGAGCGGCTCACGCAGCTCGTGTGCGACCAGATGAACGCCGCCTACCACCTGCGGGTGCCGCTGGAGGTCTCGGTGGGCGTGGGGCGTACCTGGGAGGACGCGGGGCACTGACCTGAGGGGCCCTCAAGGGGCCCTCCAAGGGCGCAGTGCGGCGGGCCGTGTCCCGGATGTTCCACTAGCCTGGGAAGACCGTTTTTCACCGAGCGGCCGGGAGTTTCGTGCGGATACCAGGGTCCCTCACGCGGGTCATCGGCATCGCGAACGCCGTCGTCATCACGGTGGCGATCATCGGGCTGAGCCTCTTACCTGGCGAGCCCCGGCCGGCCGCCGCGCCGCAGGGCGCCGCCCGGATCCAGGAGCGCCCCGCGTCGCCTGAGGCGGGGCCGTCAGAGGCTCCGGCGCCGTCCACGAGCCCGGTCGGGCAGCCGCCCGGGGTCGTGGCCACCCCCGACTTCGCCCGGCAGGTGCGCGCCAACGAGGCGGGCCTGGTGCCGGTCCTGATGTACCACCGCATCCTGGCCAAGCGGCTGGCCTCGATCGACCGCACGCCCGACCAGCTCAGGAAGGAGCTGGAGCGGCTGGCCGAGCGGGGCTACGTGCCGATCACCGCCAGGGAGTTCGTGACCGGTGACATTCACGTGCCGGCCGGTAAGTACCCCGTCGTGCTCACCTTCGACGACGGGCACCCCAGCCAGTTCGGCCTCGGCGCCGACGGTCAGCCCTTGCCCGACACGGCCGTGGCCGTGATCCAGGACGTGGCCAGCCGCTATCCCGGCTTCCGCCCGGTGGCCACGTTCTGGGTCAACAGGGAGCCGTTCGGGCTGCGCGACAGGGCCGCCCAGGAGAGCGCCGTGCGCTGGCTGGTCGACCACGGCTACGAGGTGGCCAACCACACCTGGGGCCACCCCAACCTGAGGGTGCTCAAGCGCAAGAAGGTCAGCGAGCAGATCGTCCGCGTCGAGCGCCTGCTCAAGAAGCTCGGCGCGCCGCCGTCGCAGACGATGGCCCTGCCGTACGGGTCGATGCCCCGGCCCAAGAAGGCCGCGCGGACCGGGTCCTGGGACGGCACGCGGTATGATTTCGCCGGCGTGTTCCTCGCCGGGGCCGAGCCGTCGCTTTCGCCCTACGCGAAAAAGTTCGACCCCGGGGCGATCCAGCGCATCCAGAGCAACGGCAAGAAGGGCGAGTGCCGCAAGTGGTGCTCGCAGTACTGGCTGGAGTGGCTGGACAAGCACCCTGGTGAGCGTTACGTCAGCGATGGCGACCCGGAGCGGATCTCCGTGCCGGAGTCACTTCGCGGTAATATCGTGACCAAGCGAGGGCTCCAGGTCATCGCCTACTGACGTCTCCCCGGATTGACCCAGTGGCGAAGGTCTCATATGCTGATCGCTGCGCTGTGGGCTCGCGCGCGCCTCAGACGGAGCGGGCTCGCGCTCGGTCACGTCGATGTCGTAATTCCTCGGCTTGATGCGGAAGAGGGCCTGCCGCGCATCCGCCACATCGACATCCTGTCCGCGTTCGGAGCAATTCCACACATGACGTCCAGCACTGAGGCCACCTCGAGCACCCCGCAGGTAGCGGTCAACGACATCGGGTCCGAGGAAGCCTTCCTCGCGGCGATCGACGAGACCATCAAGTACTTCAACGACGGCGACATCGTCGAGGGCACCGTCGTCAAGGTCGATCGAGACGAGGTTCTTCTCGATATCGGCTACAAGACCGAGGGTGTCATCCCCTCGCGTGAGCTTTCGATCAAGCACGATGTCGATCCCGCTGACGTCGTGGAGGTCGGGGAGCACGTCGAAGCCCTGGTTCTCCAGAAGGAGGACAAGGAAGGGCGCCTGATCCTGTCCAAGAAGCGGGCTCAGTACGAGCGCGCCTGGGGCACGATCGAGAAGATCAAGGACGAGGACGGCATCGTCACCGGCACCGTCATCGAGGTCGTCAAGGGTGGTCTCATCCTCGACATCGGCCTCCGTGGCTTCCTCCCGGCGTCCCTGGTCGAGATGCGCCGCGTCCGCGATCTGCAGCCCTACGTCGGCCGCGAGCTCGAGGCGAAGATCATCGAGCTCGACAAGAACCGCAACAACGTGGTCCTGTCGCGCCGCGCCTGGCTCGAGCAGACCCAGTCCGAGGTTCGCCAGACGTTCCTCAACACCCTCCAGAAGGGGCAGGTCCGCAAGGGCGTCGTCTCCTCGATCGTCAACTTCGGTGCGTTCGTGGACCTCGGCGGCGTCGACGGTCTGGTCCACGTGTCCGAGCTGTCCTGGAAGCACATCGACCACCCGTCCGAGGTGGTCGAGGTCGGCCAGGAGGTCACGGTCGAGGTCCTCGACGTCGACATGGAGCGCGAGCGCGTCTCCCTGTCGCTCAAGGCCACCCAGGAAGACCCGTGGCAGCAGTTCGCCCGCACCCACCAGATCGGCCAGGTCGTGCCGGGCCGCGTCACCAAGCTGGTGCCGTTCGGCGCGTTCGTCCGGGTCGAGGAGGGCATCGAGGGCCTGGTCCACATCTCCGAGCTGGCCGAGCGCCACGTGGAGATCCCGGAGCAGGTCGTCCAGGTCGGCGACGAGATCTTCGTGAAGATCATCGACATCGACCTCGACCGTCGCCGCATCAGCCTCTCGCTGAAGCAGGCCAACGAGGGTGTCGGCGCCGAGGTCGAGTTCGACCCGACCCTCTACGGCATGGCGGCCACGTACGACGAGCAGGGCAACTACATCTACCCCGAGGGCTTCGACCCCGAGACGGGTGAGTGGCTCGAGGGCTTCGACAAGCAGCGTGAGGAGTGGGAGCGGCAGTACGCCGAGGCCCAGCAGCGCTTCGAGGCCCACAGGAAGCAGATCGAGGAGGCCCGCAAGGCCGAGGCGGAGGCCGGAGAGGCCGCCCCCACGTCCTACCAGGGCGAGACGCCGGCGCAGTCCGGCAGCTCCTCGTCGGCTCCGGCCAGCGGCGCGCTCGCCTCTGACGAGGCGCTCGCGGCGCTGCGCGAGAAGCTCGCGGGCGGCCAGAGCTGACGTCCTCTTCGAGGACTTCGGCCGCCTGAGGCGCAGGTAGTCCGGAAGGCCCCGCACGGTTCGCCGTGCGGGGCCTTCCGCGTTTTTCCTCAGGCTTTGAACGCGGAACGGTCCTTGCCGCGTCGCCTCCTACCGTGAGGGGCATGAACGACATCAAGCCCTTCCGCATCGCCATCCCGCAGCCCGACCTCGACGACCTGCGCGACCGGCTGCGCCGCACCAGGTGGGCCGCGCAACTGCCCGGCGGGTGGAGCAGGGGCGTGCCGGTGGGCCACCTGCGGGAGCTGGCCGCGTACTGGGCCGACGGGTTCGACTGGCGGGCCCAGGAGGCCCGCCTGAACGAGTTCCCGCAGTACAGCACCGTCATCGACGGGCAGCCGATCCACTTCCTGCACGTGCGCTCGCCCGAGCCCCACGCGCTGCCGCTGATCATGACGCACAGCTGGCCCAGCTCCGTCGTCGAGTTCCTCGACGTGATCGGGCCGCTCACCGACCCGCGCCGGCACGGCCTCGACCCCGCTCTCGCCTTCCACGTCGTGGCGCCGTCGCTGCCCGGGTTCGCCTTCTCGCCGTTCCCCGAGCCCGCCGACGAGCGGCCCTGGAGCGTCGAACGGGTGGCAGGCACCTGGGCCGAGCTGATGAGCCGCCTCGGGTACGACCGGTACGGCGCCCACGGCAACGACGCCGGAGCGCTCGTCACCCCCCAGCTCGCCGCGCTGGACAGCGAGCACGTCATCGGCTCGGTCATCACCGCCGGGCTCGGCATCCCCCAGGGCCGGCCCGGCGAGCTCGACGGGCTCTCCCCGGAGGACCTGGCCGAGCTGGAGGAGCTGAGCGCCTGGATGAGCGGCGGCAGCGGGTACGGGCCCTACCTCGCCGCCCGGCCCCAGACGCTCGCCCACGGGTTCACCGACTCGCCGGTGGCGCAGCTCGCGTACCTCGTGGAGAGGTTCAAGGAGTTCGACGGGTGGGGGTCGGAGGAGGAGCCCGTGGACCGTGACCTCGTGCTCGCCAACGCCAGCCTGTACTGGTTCACGGGCACCGGCGGCTCCTCCTCCTGGACGTACTACGAAGGGGCGGCCGGGCTGCCGATCTCCCAGACGGCCGTGCCCACGGGGGTGACGCACGGCGGGCCCGAGGTGTTGCGGCGGGTGGCCGAGCGGGGCAACGACATCCGGTACTGGGGGAAGGCGCACAGCCCCAGCCACATGGTCGGGATGGCGGTGCCTGAGACGCTGGTGGAGGGCATCAGGGAGTTTTTCCGGACGATTCGCTGAGGGGGCGCGAGATTTTACCTACGGCCTTTGCAAGGCTGTGACCTGCGGGATCACTCACTGGGAAACTGGGCGGCGGCGCTGGTGGTCGCGACTCTCCCAAGGGGTGACGCAGTGGGCATGGTTCAGCGGGTGACAGCTGTGCTGACGGCGGTGATCGCCGCCTCGGCCCTGGCCTCTCCAGGCGCGCTGGCCGCCTCGGCCCTGGCCTCTCCGAGCGCGCTGGCCGCCTCGGCTCCGGGGGCACTCCGCGCCCTGACTCCGGTTCCCTCGGCGGCGCCGGGGGGCCAGGTGGGGTGGTGGGCGTGCGGAGACGGGCTGGAGTGCGCGAAGCTGGCCGTGCCGGTCGACTGGGGCCGGCCGCGCGGGCCGCGTACCGAGATCGACCTGGCCAGGATGCCCGCGCGGGACCCCGCCCGCAGCCTCGGCCCGCTCGTCGTGAGCACCGGGGCGGGGCCCACCATCCAGGACGCGCGGGCGCGGCCCGACGGCGTGAGCGAGCTGGCGCGCTGGTTCGACGTGGTGCTCGTCGGGTCGCGCGGGATCGGCGACCGGGGGAGCGCCGCCACCGTCCGCTGCTCCGTGCCCCAGCCCGACCCCCGGCGCCTCCAGCTCACCCCTGGGGCGGACGCGTGGCGCCGGTACGCCCGCGACAACGCCGCCTACGACCGCAGCTGCCGCATCGCCGCCGGGCCCGCCTACGCCGGCCTCACGTCCTGGCAGGTCGCCCACGACCTCGACGCCGTCCGCGCCGCGCTCGGGCAGCCGCGCCTGCGGTACTTCGGCAACGGCTACGGGGCCGTGTACGGGCAGGCGTACCTGGAGCTGTTCCCGCGGCGGGTGGAGCGGATGTACCTGGAGGGAGTGCCGGACCACGGGCAGCCCAGCGTGGGGCGGCGGCTGATCGCGCGGGCGCGGGCGGCCGAACGGCAGCTCACCGCCTTCCGCGACTGGTGCGCCCGCCGGGCGGGATGCCCGCTCGCCGGGGACGACGCCCTGAAGGTCCTCGACGCCCTCCTCACCCACGCCCCTTCGCCCACCGGCCCACCCGCCCCCCTGCCCGGCGCCCCCACCGGCCGCACACCCCTGCCCGGCGCCCCGTCCCGACGTGCCTCCCTGCCTGGACACCAGCCGGAGCAGGCGCCGCTGCCCGGTGACCGGGGGGAGCGGACGCTGCTGGGCGGAGGGGCGCCCCTGCACGCCGGTGCGGTGCGTACCGTGAGTGCCCGTGAGGTCGTGACCGGGGTGCTCGCCGGCCTGGCCCCCCAGCGCTGGCCCGAGCTGGCCCGTGCCCTGGCGGCGGCCGGAGCGGGCGACGCGGGCCCGCTGGCGGCGATGGCGGCCCCCGCCGAGCCCGTGGCGCCGGCGACGGTGGCGCGGTCGCTGCACTGCCACGACTTCATGCCCGCGGTCCCCGCATACCGGCGTTTCCTGGCGATGGAGGCGCGGCTGCGGGCGATCGCGCCCCGCGTGGGCTGGCCGACGGCCCGGGAGGAGGTGGGCCGCTGCCTGGGCATCGGGGCGGGCCCGAGCTGGCCGCCACGCCCGGCCCACCTGGGGGTGAGATCCGCCGCCGCGAGGTCGGCCAGGGTGCCGAAGGTGCTGGTGGGGATCGGGCGGCTGGACGTCGAGAGCCCGGCCTGGGGCGCCGCGCGGGTGGCCGCCAGGATCCCCGGCGCCGCCGTGTTGTGGCACGGTGACGGGCACGGCGCGTACCTGATGCAGGGGGCCGCGAAGCTGCGCGCGACCTGCCTGCGCACCCGCGTGCACGACTTTCTCGTCAACGGTACGACGCCGCGCGCGCGTACCCGCTGCCCGGGGGAGCTGACGGCGGCCCTGAGATAGGCTGCCGCAGGTGGTGATCGAACGAGCCGAGCCCGCCGACGCGGGCGAGATCCTCACCGTGCAGCGCGCCGCCTACCTCACGGAGGCGCAGCTCTACGGCGACCCGTACATCCCGCCTCTCGTCGAGTCGCTGGAGCAGGTGCGCAAGGTCATCGAGGGCGCGCTCGTGCTCAAGGCGCTCGACGGCACGCGCATCGTGGGGGCCGTCCGGGGCCGGCTGTCGGGCACCACCTGCCTGGTGGGCCGCCTCGTCGTGGCGCCCGACCGGCAGGGGCAGGGCGTGGGCACCGCGCTGCTGCGGGCCCTGCACGAGGAGGTGGCGGAAGCCGAGGCGTTCGACCTGTTCACGGGCCACCTGTCGGAGGGGAACCTGCGGCTGTACCGCCGGCTGGGCTACCGGGAGACGAGCCGGGAGCGGATGGACGATCACCTGACGGTGGTGTACCTGCGTAGGACGCCAGATCGATCCCCTCCTCCGCGATGATCATGGCGCGGCCGAGGTCGTCGTCCACCCAGTTCCAGCCCCACCGCCACTCCGAGCCGGGCGGGTGCTCGGCGCTCAGCCGGTCGAGCACGGCCTGCAGCTCGGCGGCGGGCACCACGATCTGGTGCCGGCCGCGCCAGCGCACGTACGCGGGCGCGCCGAGCGGCGGCACCCCCACGCCGTGGCGGCGCAGCGCCGCCAGCACCTCCTCCGGCGCCACCCCGAACGGCTCCAGCGGCGTCGGCGCCCGCTCCGTGTCGGAGTCGTGAGCCAGCGCGATCAGCCAGTGCTCGGGCGACGGCACCCGCTCGCCGTCGGCCAGGGCGAGGCCGGTCGCGATGCCGTGCAGCTTGTGGAAGGCCGGGTTGGCGAAGCCGCCGCCCCGGTGGTGCCCCGGCCGCCCGTGGCGGGGCAGCAGCTCCAGCGCGCGCTCGTGGTCGAGCCCCGCCTCGCGCAGCACCCGCGCGGCGAGCGAGTCGCCGTTGAGCAGGGCGAGCACGACGTGCCACGGCCCCACCCAGTCGTCGCCGGCGGCCGCCGCCTGCTCGTGGGCGGCCCGTACGATCCAGCTCGTCATGCTCCGATGATGCGCCTTGGATAGGCTTTTGGCGTGCTGAAGATCGGACTGACCGGCGGCATCGGCTCCGGCAAGAGCGAGGTGGCCAAGCGGTTGTCGGCCAAGGGCGCCATGGTGATCGACGCCGACCGGATCGCGCGCGAGGTGGTGGAGCCGGGCACGCCCGGCCTGGCGCGGGTGGTGGCCACGTTCGGGGAGGAGGTGCTGCGCCCGGACGGCTCGCTCAACAGGGAGAAGCTGGGCTCGGTCGTGTTCGCCGACTCCGAGAAGCTGGCGGCGCTCAACGCGATCGTGCACCCGCTCGTGGGGGAGCGGGTGGCGGAGCTGCAGCGGGCCGCCTCCGACGACACGATCATGGTGTACGACGTGCCGCTCCTGGTGGAGAACAACCTGGCCCCCATGTACGACGTCGTCATCGTCGTCGACGCCCCCGACGATCTACGCATCCGCCGGCTGGCCGAGCACCGCGGCATGCCGGAGCCCGACGCCAAGGCCCGCATCGCGGCGCAGGCGACCCGCGAGGAGCGGCTGGCGGCGGCCGACATCGTGATCCCGAACGACGGCTCGATGCAGGAGCTGGACGCGCGGGTGGAGGAGGTCTGGCAGGACCTGCTCGCGCGCGCCGCCCGCGGCTGACCGCGAGCGGCGGCGGCACGCCTAGAAGGGCGAGTCGAGCGGCACCTGCCGCACTCCCGGCAGGTACGGGTCCAGCTCGCCCAGCTCGAACCGCGACATCCCCACCACGTGCCAGAACTGCCCGCCGGGTTCCCCCTGCACCTTGTATCGCCCGTCGGGGGCCAGGGCGGCCCAGCCCTCGGGCAGCCCGAGGAGGGTGGCGCGGCGGGAGCCGCCCGACCAGAGGATCACCACGCCGTCGTCGCCGGCGCTGGCCAAGAGGTCCTCGACGGGGCTGAAGGCGACCGACCAGACCCGCCGGGCGTGCCCGGCCAGGGTGTGCAGGAGGCGGCCGGTGGCGGCGTCCCAGACGCGGACCAGCGTGTCGTCGCCGCCGGTGGCCAGGCGGCGGCCGGAGGCGTCCCAGGCGACGCTCCACAGCCGCTGCCCCTCCAGGTCGAGCGTGCGGACGAGGCGGCCCTGGCGCGGCTCCCACAGCAGCACCTTGCCGTCGTTGCCGGCGCTGGCCAGGAGGGAGCCGTCGGGGGAGAACGCCACGGAGTAGACCCGGTCGGTGTGCCCGTCGAGGCGGGCCACGCGCAGGCCGGTGCCGGGCTCCCACAGGCGGACGGCGTGGTCGTCGCAGCCGGTGGCGACGTACGCGCCGTCGGGGCTGAACGCGATCGAGCGGACCCGCCCCCGGTGGCCGAGCAGCTCGCCCGCCAGCCGCCCCGTCGGGCGGTACCAGATGCGGACGCTGTCGTCGTCGTTGGCCGTGGCCAGCAGGTTCCCGTCGGGGCTGAACGCCTCGGCCCACACGTGGTCGGTCTCGGCGTGCAGCTCGCGCTCGTAGTCGCCGGTGGCGGCGTTCCAGAAGTGCACGCCGCCGTCGTTGCTGGAGGTGGCCAGGGCGGGCCCGGCGGGGGAGAACGTGGCGGAGATGAGCCGGTCGGCGGTGCCGGTGAACTCGCGCAGCCGGCGGGCGGTGCGCGGCTCCCACAGGCGGACGACGCCGTCGTTGCCGCTGGTGGCCAGCATGGTGCCGTCGGCGCTGAAGCGGGCGGAGGAGATGCGCCGGCCGTGGCCGCGCAGCACGCGCTGGCACTGGCCGGTCTCCGGGTCCCACAGGCGGACGGTGCCGTCGTTGCTGCTGGTGGCGAGCTGACGCCCGTCGGGGCTGAACGCGAACGGCCACACCGAGCTGCGGTGCCCGGTCAGCTCGACCCGCTGGGCGGCGCCGAGCCGCTGCAGGCGGACGACGCCGTTGGCGTCGCCGCTGGCCAGGCTCTGCCCGTCGGGGCCGAACGCGACCTGGTACACGGCCGCGGCGTGCGTGGTGTGCACGCCGCGGGCCTCGCCGGAGGTCTCCCACACGCGGACGCTGCCCGCGGTGTCGCCGCTGGCCAGCAGCGAGCCGTCGGGCGCGAACGCCACGCAGTAGACGCTGCCGAGGTGCCCGGTCAGCTCGTGGGTGAGCCGCCACGTGCGGGTGTCCCACAGCCGGACGGTGCCGGCCTCGTCGCCGGTGGCCAGCAGCCGCCCGTCGGGGCTGTGCACGGCGCGGTAGACGCTGCCCCGGTGCTCGCCCAGCGTCTCCTTGACCTGCCCTGAGCCGAGGTCCCAGACGCGGACCACGCCCGCGGAGTCGCCGGTCACCAGCGCCGACCCGCCGAAGGAGGCGGTGTAGACGGGCGCCCGGTGGCCGGCCAGCTCGTGGACGAGCCGGCCGGTGGCCGTCTCCCAGACACGGACGACGCCGTCGCCGCCGCCGGCCGCCACCAGCTCGCCGGACGGGCTCAGACGCACCGGCCAGACGCCGCCGGGGTGGCACTCCAGGCGGCGCAGCAGCTCGCCGCTCAGCGCGTCCCACAGCAGCACGACGCCGTCGCTGGCGCCGGTGGCCAGCAGGTCGCCGGCGAACGCGACCGCGTACACGCGGCCCCGGTGCCCCTGCAAGGTGCGGACGGGCGCGCCGCCGACGCACAGCAGCACGCCGCCGTCCTCGTTGCCGACCGCGATCGTGGCGCCGTCGGGGCTGTAGGCGATCGGCTCGGGCAGGCGGCTGGTCTGGAAGTGGTAGCCGTACGGGACGCCGATGCCGGCCGGCGCGAACTGCACCTCGACCGGCTGCCCGGGCACCACGGCGGCGCCGGGCAGGCGCGGCAGCGTGCCGGTGACGTTGATCAGCGAGGCGCGGTGCCAGCGGGCGCCGTCGAGCGCGGCGTCGCTCAGGTCCGCCTGCGCCAGCCGCGCCCCCGACAGGTCGGCGCCGCGCAGGTCGGCCCCGGTGAGCTGGGCGCCGTCGAGCCGGGCCCCCACGAGTTTGGCGTCGCGCAGGGTGGCCCTGGACAGGTTCGTGCCGGCCAGGGTGGCCTCCGACAGGTCGGCGCCGGTGAGGTCGACCTCCCGCAGGTCGCGGGCCGACAGGTCCTCGCCCCTGAGGTTGGCGCCGCGCAGGTCGGCGCGGGCGGGCGTGCGCAGCCTGGCGGCGATCTTGACGGCGTTCGCCCTGGACACGTCGTCCGGCGGCGGATCGTTCACCCACGCCCGCAGCGCGCGTACGTCGCCCAGGTCGCACAGGAACTCCACGGTCAGCGCCGACAGCGGCCGGCGCGCCAGCAGGACCGGGTCGTCGAGCGTCGCGGCGATGCGCCGGGCGACCAGCCACTCCATCACCGAGGCGTGGATGAAGCCGAACATGCCCTCCTCGGTGCGCACCAGCAGGCTGCCCGAGCCCATCCGGAACGCGGCGTGCGCGGCCGTGAGCTGCCCGTCGGCCAGGTCGGTGAGCGTCTCGCCGATCTCCGTCAGCTCCTCGAAGGCCAGCAGCGCCTCGCCGGACTCCCACAGGCGCACCGCCAGCGCCGTCACCGCCTGCCACAGGTCCTCGACGGTGAGCCCGGCGGGCGAGCCGGGGACGCGGGCCCGCCGCTCCTCGAAGACCAGCCAGGAGGTGAGGATCTCCTCGTACAGCAGGGCCGGGCTGAGCGTGTGGCGGGCCTCGGCCACCGTACGGAGCCGGTCGGTGTCGAGGTCGGCGATGAAGCTGAGCATCCGCGGGTTCTGGGCCAGGGCCAGCAGGTCTTCGATCTCGCTCATCAGCGACATGCGGGCGCCGGCCGCCTCGCCGCCGCCGAACCGGTTGGCCAGGTAGGAGCGGATCTGGTCGGGCGTGAAGTCCTCGACGCTGAGCACCCGCCGCTGCGGCAGCATCCCGACCATCTCGCCGAGCGCGGTCAGCACCTGGCTGTGCGACTTGAAGTGCTGCGTGCGGCTGGCCACCACGATCTTCGCCTTGTCTTCAGCCGCCGCCAGCAGCGTGGCCAGGTGGTCGGCCGCCCGCTCGTACGTCAGCCGGGTCACCAGCTCGTCGAACCCGTCGAACAGCAGCACGATGCGCCCCTGCCGCAGCAGGTAGCGGAACGCCTTGAGGTCGATCACCTCCTCGCCGTGGCTGGCCAGATGGGCCGCGACCAGCGCGTCCACCGAGTGCGCCTTGTCGAGGGCGCGCAGCTCGATGAGGATCGGCGTCAGGTGCGGCAGCTCGGCCGGGATGCGCCGGGCCAGCTCGCGCAGCGCGAACGTCTTGCCGTGGCCGAAGTCGCCCAGCAGCAGCAGGAACCGGCCGTGGTCGGCGGCCAGCAGCCGCATCAGCTCGTCGGTCAGGCCCTGCTGGACCTGGCTGCCGGGGCGGTCGAGCTCGCGGTAGCGCTGCGGGACGTACAGGGCGGGCGGGTAGCGCCGGTCGGCGGTCAGCCTGGCGGTCTGCTCGGCGACGTAACCGCTCAGGTCGAGCAGGCCCTGGAACTCGGTGAAGCTGCGCAGCCGCACCCCCATGCGCATGAGGTCGTCGCGCAGCGAGCGCGGCGCCGGCGGCCCCTGGTAGACCAGCTCGGCGGCCAGGCCGCCGGCGTGCGCCAGCCGGGCGAACGCGGAGGCGGCCCGCTCGTCCAGCGGGCCCACGTGCGCGCCGATCATGGTCTGGCGGACGAACCCGTCCTCCGCCTGGGTGACCACCAGGTGCGTGTCGAACCGGCGGATCTTGGCCCGCTCGTGCCTGGCCTCGCACACCTCGGTGATGCGGTCGAGCAGCAGCTCCACCGGGCTCGGCACGCGCTCCTCCGGCTTGGCGGCGGGCGGCCGCTCGGCCTGGCTCTCGCCGGTGAACGTGGCCTGCGCGGCCCGCCAGCGCACGTGCACGTGCTCCGGCGGCTCCGCGTCGGGCACCCACGTGCGCATCCCGTCGGGGCCGATCTGCACGAGCTGGTGCCGGCCCGAGCGCGGCGCGCCGACGCGCCCCTCGGCGGGCTGCCCGGCGCCACCGTGGAAGAGCAGGTTGATGCGGTGACCCAGCAGCCGCTCGTACGTGGGCGCGTCGGTCAGCTCCTCCGGCGGATGCCCCATCGCGCCCAGCCGCAGCCATCCGCGCTCCTCGTAGGGCCGCAGCCGCTCGGCGAACCAGGCCGCCTGCGCCTCCCCGAGCATCGCGTACGCGTCGCGCTCCAGGTGGCTCATCGCCATCGTGGAGTTGAGCCCCGCGACGACCACCTTCAGATCGGGCACCTCGAACAGCGTCCACGGCTGCCCGCTGTCGAACACCCGGTCGTCGAGCCCCTGGTACAGCTCGCCGAACAGGGTGGCGAAGTGCCGCCACTTGGGCCAGTAGGGCGGCTGCGGGCTGACGTCATCGGCCTCGCAGGTCAGGAAGTACGCGCTGGCGGCGGCCTTGGTGACGTCGCGCGGGCCGGGCAGCAGCACCAGCCGGTGCGGCTCCAGGCCGAGCAGCAGCCGCAGGTCGGTGACGAACCGGGTGGCCTGGGCGTACTGGCCCAGGCTGCCGGACTCGGTGAGGTCGCCGCTGACGATCATGAGGTCGGGGCGCGGCATGCCGCGGTCGTACAGGGCGGTCAGGTCGGCCCAGACGCGGGCCTGCATGTCCTCGGGCGTGAACGGGTCACCGGGGTCGGGCAGCGCCCGCCCGAACCGGGGGCCGCCGATGTGCAGCACGTTGATCGAGTCGCGGCCCCGGCTCTCGGTGGTGACCGGCGGGAAGACGGGCGGCGCGATCGGGGCCCGTCGCGCCCTGGCCGGCTCGGCGGGCGGCGGCAGGGTGGGCGCGGGCACCGGCGCCGACACGGGGGAGCCGTCGGGGAAGGCGGGCGCGGCCTCCGGCTTGGCCCGGCCGGCCAGCGCCTCCCTGACCCGGCCCAGCAGCAGCGCCCTGGCCTCGCCCGGGTCGGTGACGCCCAGCAGGTCGACCCAGGTGATGGTGGACAGCAGCCCCTCCAGGGGGACGTCCTCCAGCCGGATCGTGACGAGCTTGTTGGAGGGGTTGTCGGGGTCGGCGCGCAGCGCCGCCTGCCACTCCAGCCGGCCGTAGCGCGAGCCCAGGTAGTTGCGCGAGAGCACGGCCACGACGAGCTTGGCCTCGCTGACCCCGCGGTCCATGAAGTCGATGAAGTTGGTGCCGGGCACGAAGTCCCAGGCCTGGATCATGGTGCGGTAGCCGGCCGCCTCCAGCTCCCAGGCGATCCAGGTGGCCCAGGCCGTGTCGGCCGGGGAGTAGCTGACGAAGATGTCGGTCGGCCTGCCGTCACGTGCCATTCGTCCAGTATCCCTTGCGGGGCCGGGGTTCGGCAGCGGGTGTGCGATCATCTTCGGGTGTGGCGGCGTCTTGGCGTACTCGACTGGATCAGGGTCGGGCTGCTGGCTCTCGGGCTGGTCTTCGTGGCGACCGGGCTGCTGCCGTGGGCCGAGGCGGTCACGAGCCTGCGGGAGATCGGCCCGCTGCTGATCTTCCTGGTGGCGGTCATCGTGCTGGCCGAGCTGACCAAGGAGGCGCAGGTCTTCGACGCGATCGCGGCGCGGATGGCGGTGCTCGGACGTGGCAACTACGCCGCCCTCTTCTTTCTTTGTGTCCTTTTTGCGTCATTTGTCACGATATTTCTGAACTTGGACACGACGGCGGTGCTGCTCACCCCCGTCATGCTCGCCCTCGCCCCCCGCGCCCGCATCGCCGCCCTCCCGCTGGCCATGACCACCATCTGGCTGGCCAACACCGCCAGCCTCCTGCTGCCGGTCTCCAACCTCACCAACCTCCTCGGCATGCGCAAGATCGGCCTCGACGCCACCGAGTTCGCCGCCCGCATGTGGGCGCCCCAGGCCGCCGCGATCCTGGTGACGATGGCGTTCCTGTGGGTGTTCTACTGGCGGCGCGGCGAGCGGCGCGATCTGCGCTACACCCCGCCGGTGCTCACGCCGGTCGGCGACCGCGTGCTGTTCGGGGCCGCCTCGGCCGCGTGCGTGCTGTTCATCGGCCTGCTGCTCGTCGAGATGCACGTCGCGATCGCCGCCGGCGCCGCGGCCGCCGTCGTGGTGGCCGCGTTCGCGCTGCGCGCCCGCGAGCGCCTGACCTGGAGCCTGATCCCCTGGCAGCTCGTCGTCTTCGTGACCGGCCTGTTCCTGGTCGTGCCCACGCTCAGCATCCACGGCCTCTCGGCCCTGATGACCTGGATGATCGGCACCGAGGGCGACCCCTACCGCACCGCCGCCGTCGGCGCCGGGCTGTCCAACCTGATCAACAACCTGCCCGCCTACAAGGCGATCGAGACCGTCATCCCCGCCGCCGACCAGAACCGCCTGCTGGCCCTGCTGGCCGGCACCAACGTCGGCCCCGTCATCACCCCGTGGGCGTCGCTGGCGACCCTGCTGTGGTTCGAGTCGTGCCGCCGCCACGACGTGCGCGTCCCGATGCGCCGCTTCCTGCTCACCGGCGCGGGCCTGGCCGTCGTCGGGCTGCCCGCGACCGTGTGGGCGCTGGTCACCTTCGGCTGAACGAAAGGCTGATCAGGCGGCGGTGAGCGCGTAGGCGTCCGCGACCGCGTCCAGGGCCCAGCGCATGCGGCGCACGTACGTCTCGGGGTGGTCGCCGGCCTCCTGCGCCACGAACGCCGCGCACCACGACGCGTCGCCGCCGCACGCGCACAGCCGCTCGTCCACGGCCTCGCGGATCGCGGACGGGGACAGCTCGTCGGACGGCTGGAGGGTGGTGACGAAGAGCACCTGGGCCAGGTCGGTGGTGGTGAACATGTCGGGCTCCTCTCCGCGGTGGCGCCGTTCTCCGGCACCCACTCAATAGACATCGAGCCGCGGCGGAACTCATCGGCGAAGGACACAGATTATCCGCGTACTTTTCCTCAGCGGAGCAGGGAGAGCAGGCCCGGCAGGGCCCGCGGATGGGCGGCCACGAAGCTGCGCTCGTCGCCGGGGCCGTCCACGCACTCCTCGTACGGGCCGCCGTCCAGCCCCCTGATCTCGATGCCCGCCTCCTGCGCCAGCAGCGCCCCCGCCGGCAGGTCCACCACCCCGGCCCGGTAGCCGACGATGCCGTCGATGTCGCCGCGCGCCAGCATCGCCCAGGCCAGCAGCGGCGCCCAGAGCTGCAGCACGCGGCGGGCGTTGAGGTCGAGCCGCTCCTTCAGCCGGCGCACGGTCGCGTCGTCCCTGGCGATGCCGTACCCCTGCGTCCAGGCCAGCAGCGGCCCGTGCGGGCTCGGCGCGTACGGGGGCGCCAGGCGCGCGCCCGACGAGGCCAGCGCCCCCCTGCCGCGCAGGGCCGACCACGTCTGGCGGGAGACCGGGTCGTGCACCACGCCCAGCAGCGGCAGCCCGCCCCGGCACAACGCCACCCCCACCACGTACGTCGGCAGCCCGATGGCCACGTTGTTGGTGCCGTCGAGCGGGTCCACCAGCCACGTCCACTCGCCGCCCGCCGCCCCCACCAGCCCCGACTCCTCCGCGATCACGGTGTGCGACGGGTACGCCGTCAGGATCCGCTCCAGCAGCAGCTTCTCCGAGGCCAGGTCCAGATCGGTCACCACGTCGCCGGCCGCGCCCTTGGCCCGGGTGCCGAGCGCGCCCCGCATGCCCTCCAGGAGCAGCGCGCCCGCGGCCTCGGCGGCCTCGACGGCGACCGTTCGAGCGTGATCCAGGTCCATCGGGTGCCCTCTCAGGTCAGGTGCGCGGTGATCGTGCGGATGGCCAGGGCCGTCTCCGAGGCGTCCAGCGGCTGCCTGGACACGTGATGGGGGCCGCCGGACAGCGGGCCGAGCGACAGGTCGCGGCTGCCGGGCCGGCCGCGGCCCAGCGCGATCGTGGCCGCCTCGCCGCCCTCGGGCACCACGCTGCTGTGGAAGCGGTCGGCGGCCAGCGTGTAGGTGTCGCCGGGGCCGAAGACCTCGACCAGGCCCGTGGAGTGCCGCACGGTGCGGGAGGTGGGCGAGATGCGGTCGCCGCCGGCGTCGCTGACCACCTCGTACACGCGGTGCGTGGCACGCTCGGCCGCGTCGTCCACCACGGCGTGCACGTTGCGCACCTGGCCGTAGAGCACGTGGCTGACCAGGTCCCAGCTGTGGCAGTGGATCTGCGAGGTGGTGCTCTCGGCGTGCGCGAGCGAGTCGGTCCACAGGTGCAGGCATACCCCCTCGCCGCCGTCGCGCTCCAGCGGCAGGCAGACGAACCCGAGCGGATGCCGCACCGCCGTCAGGCCCGGCCGCGCCAGCTCCGCCAGCGCCCACGCCCTGGCCTCGCCCGCGCGCAGCACCTCGCGCACGCCGCTCAGGCTCATGAGTACGGGTCCAGAGCGCGCAGGGCCTTGCGGGCGATGTCGACGACGTCGCGCCCGTTGTACGACCTGGGCAGGGGCACCCCGATCCGCTCGAACAGCTCCTGCACCTCCTCGATGGTCGGCTCGTCGCCGAGCGGCACCTTCTTGTACATCTCCAGCGGCACCCGCCGCGCCTGCTCCAGGCTCAGCCGCAGCTCGGTGTCGCAGTTCTCGTAGTAGAACGTGTCGGCCAGCGCGGTCATCGCCATGTTCGGGTCCTCAACCGTCATGATCAGGCGGCTGGAGGACAGGTCCCAGCGGAACGTGGTCATCGTCGAGGACAGGCCCACCTCGATGTCGAGCAGGCCGTAGCGCTGGCGGTGCCAGAAGGCGGCCAGGATCGTCGCGTACGACTCCTTCCTGGCCCGGTCGGTCGTCCACGTCTCGCCGGTGCCGTCGGGGGCGTCGGACAGCGAGCGGCGGTAGTGGGCGTAGGTCTCGCAGACCTCCACGTTCGTCGGATCGATGATCTCGACGCTGACCCTGAGGTGCCGCTTGTCCTTGCGCGCGGCGGCCACGCACGCGGGCAGCGTGACCGCGCGCAGGTAGGTGCCGGTGCCGCCCTTGAAGCTCCACCGGGTGGTGTCGCGGCGGGCCTCGGCGTGCGACTGGGCGATCTCCTGCCGGCTGCCCAGCACCCGGACGAGCTGCAGGGAGTCAAGGGCCCTGCGGGTGCTGTGGGCCAGGGTCTCGATCTCCTCCAGGCGGGCCAGGCGTACGGGCAGCTCGGCCAGCACCCCTGAGGTGATCGTCTTCTCCACGGGCGCCTGCCGGGCACGGTCGCGCAGCAGCGCGGTGGCCACCAGCGCGAGGATCACCAGGGTCGCGGCGGTGACGAGCTGGCGCTGGATCTCCTCGCCCTGCGGGGCGGCGCCGAAGATCTCGTCGGGCATGATGCCGAGCACGCCGACCACGATCGCCAGGGTCAGGGCGATGGCGCCGTCCGCGTTGCGTGCCGCCCATGGGGCGGTCCTCTTCAACGCCGCCATGAACCGTGCCATCGCTCGCCCCGCCGTCCGACGATCAATCAGTCCCGTGGTCATGGTAACGAGCGCGTCATGCGAGTGTCAGCACACGGAAAGGAGCGATCACCTAGCGCGCGATGCCGCGCAATATTGCCTCGCGCCCCGATCGCCCGGTTCCCTAGCATCGGAGAGCATGATCATGGATCCCGCCGTCATGGCGTACTACGAGCGCGGGGGCGAGCTGACCCGCCTGCGGCAGGGCCGGGGCCGCCTGGAGTACTGGCGCACCCGCGACGTGCTGCGCCGCACCCTGCCGCCCGCGCCCGCACGGGTGCTGGACGTCGGCGGCGGCACGGGCGTGCACGCCGAGTGGCTGGCCGCCGGCGGCTACGACGTCGAGGTCGTCGACCCCGTCCCGCTGCACGTCGAGGAGGCGGGGAAGCTGCCCGGCGTGCACTCTCGCCTCGGCGACGCCCGCGCGCTGCCCGTCCCGGACGGGCGAGCTGACGCGGTGCTGCTGCTGGGCCCTCTGTACCACCTGCCGGAGCGCGCCGACCGGGTCCGCGCGCTGGCCGAGGCCCGCCGCGCCGTCCGCGCCGGCGGCCTGGTGGCCGCCGCGTTCATCAGCCGGTACGCCTGCCTGCACGAAAGCATCCGCCTCGGCACGTTCGTCCGGGAGGAGTCGCGGGCCGCCGACTACCGCTCCCTCGACACCGGCGTGATCATCTCCTCGAAGGAGGGCGGGTTCCGCGGCTACGGCCACCTGCCCGGGGAGATCCTCGCCGAATTCGCCGCGGCCGGCCTGCCCGAGCCGCGCCTGCACGGCCTGGAGGGCGCCTTCGGTCTCTACGGCGACCTCGACGACTGGCTGGACGACGAAGGGCGGCGCGAGCTGCTGCTCGACGCCGCCCGCCGCCTGGAGTGCGAGCCGTCACTGCTCGGCGTCAGCGGCCACCTGCTCGCGATCTCCACCGCCTGACGATCAGAACCAGCCGCGATGCCGGGCCATCTGCTCCAGGCCGCGCTGCAGCGCCACGTCCGCCTCGTGCGGCGGCTGGTCGTAGCGGACCGTGAACCGGTTGTAGGCGTCGTGACTGGAGGTCAGGAAGCCGCCCCGCTTGTCGGCCTCCAGGATGACGTCCATCTGCCGCGGCCCGGCGATGAACGTCAGCTCCAGCTCGTTGAAGTGGCGCCGCCACTGCCCGCCCGCGTAGTACTCGATCTCCTGGAAGAACGGCATCGTCGAGCCGTACAGCGTGCCCCGCTCCAGGTCGGCCTTCTTGAACTGGAAGCCCAGCCGGTCGAGCGCGGCGATCACGTACTCCTGGGCCGGCAGCGGGCTGACGAACAACGGGTCGAGGTCGCCCTTGTCGAGCGCCCCCGCCAGCGCCAGCTCCGTCTGGACGCCCAGCTTCATGCCGTGCAGCGGGTGCCCGGCGATCGCGCTGATCGGCGTCTCCCACGGGATCGTGATCTCGAACGGCTGCTGGTGCTGCGCGCCCGCCGCGAGCTGGAAGGTGCCCGCCACCTGCTGGCGCAGGAAGCTGTAGGACGTCTTGTACTCGTTGTCGCCCGACTCGACCTCGACCACGGCGGTCAGGTCGATGTGGATGCCCTCGACCTTGTAGTCGGAGTTGCCGCCACGGAAGTGCACCACGCCGCGCAGCGGCTCGCCGGGGCGCACGCCCGTGTCGGTCAGCACCGTGTCAACCTCGACGCCCGCGCCGAACGCGGCCATCAACTTGCGGAACACCATGGGGTTCTCCTAAGCGGAAGGTGTGTGGCCGTTCAGTTGGCCTGTCCCTGTACCCGAGATGCGGGGGAGCAACTGGGCCAGGAGAAGGGTGGACAGCGCGGAGTCCGACTGCCCCTGCTGGGTGCGTACGACCAGCGGCTGAGGCGCGTTCTCCGCCAGTTTGGCGCCCACGTCGAGGCGCCTGCGGGCCAGCTCGTACTGCAGCACGGCCCGGTTGTCCCGGTACGACTCGGCCAGCCGGCGCAGCGCCTTGGCCTCGTTCTCGGCGGCGGTCAGCTCGGCCCGGCCGCGCGCCTCGATCTCCCACGTCACCCGCTGCGCCTCGGTCTCCTGCTCCTCCAGCATGCGCGCGACGTCCTTGCGCGCCTTGTTGTGGGCGGCCTTGACCTCGACGACGCGGGCGTCACGGGTCTTCTTGGAGCGCTCGATCTCCATCAGCAGCGTGTCGATGCGGCGCTTGCGGGTCAGCTCCCACTCGCGCTCGTAGGCCGACAGCTCCTTGGCGACCTTCTCGCGGGTGGCCAGGTGCTGCTGGTACTGGTCGGGCAGCTGCACGTCGGGGATGTTCGCGCCGGTGATGCGCACGCCGTAGCGGCCGAGCTGGCGGTTGAGCGCGTCCTGCATGTCGCCGACGTCGGAGCCGCGCAGGTCGTACGCGCGCTCGGTGTTGACCCGGCGGCTGCGCTGCCTGATCGCGTCCTGGACCGCGCTGGACAGCACCAGGTCGAAGTTGCCCGCGCCGATCGTGCGGACGAACGCGACCGGGTCCACGATCCTGAACTTCAGGAAGAACTCGATCGACTTCAGCGGCACGTTCTCGGCCGTCGGGCAGGCCACGATCGGCGCCGAGTACGGGATCTCGGTGGAGGTGTCGACGACCGCGTCCACCCGGTCCCACGGGAGCCAGAGGTAGTGGCGGCCGGGCGGCAGCGTGCCGGTGATGGCGCCCCAGCGGCTGCGCACGCCGGTGGTGCCCTCCTCGATCTCGATGATGGCCTTGCGCCACATCGTCAGCAGCGCCAGCAGCAGGAACACCAGCGCCGCCGCCGCGCCGATCAGCTTGAAGTCGGTCAGCGCGGCCATGCCGGCGAAGTAGATCGCCAGGAACACCAGCGTCATCCAGGCGAAGCCGCGCCGGTCCTTCGGGATGACGACGGGCACGAGCTGGCCCTGCTCGCCGCCGCGCAGGAGCTGGCGGATCTCGCCCCAGGAGGCGAGCGATTCCTTGATCTTCGAGAACTCGCGGCTCATCTCAGACCTCCTTCCCGGGCAGCAGGCGCTCGACGGTGCGTTCCAGCTCGGCGTCCGGCGCGGGTGGCGCGGGTGCCTCCGTGACATCGGCGGCGGCCTTGGTGAGCAGCGCGGCGATCTCGTCCTCACGGTCGCGCACGCGGGCGGCGATCTCGTCGAGCCTGCCGCGGATGGCGGCCATGTCGTCGGCGGAGAACAGCGTGGCGTCCTTGCCGCCCACGAGCTGCTGGGCCAGGGCCAGGAAGTCGATGTCGGTCTGCTCGCCCACCTGCACCACCTGCGGCAGCCTGGTGGCGACGGACTCCAGCTTGGCCAGCAGGTCCTGCTGGAAGCGGTAGTCGAGGATCTCGGGGGCCTCGGCGGCCGACAGCGCCCTGATGTCCAGCGCCTGCGCCTCCAGGAGCGCGGCGTTGGCGTTCGCCGTGGACTCGGCCTCGACCAGGCGCTGCCTGGCCTGCGCGGTGGCCTGGTGGGTGGCGCGTTCGTACGCGGTGTCCATGCGGGCCTGGTAGCCGGCGATCTCGGCCTGGATGGCGCTCAGCGTCTCCTGCAGCCCGGCCAGCTCCTTGACCAGGTCGCCCTCGTTCTGCTCCTTGCGCAGCTGGAGCTCGTACTCGTAGGTGTAGGCCTCCTTGGCGACCCGCACCATCTCGGGGGCGGCCAGGTCCATGCGGTACTCCTGGCTGGACGGCTCGGCGTGCGTGATGTTGACGTCCGTGAGCCGCACGGCGGGCAGGAACTGCTGGTTGAGGCTCTCCAGCATGCCGAGCGTGCTCTCGCCGACCAGGTCGTAGATCTCCTCGGCGCGCTGGGCGTAGATGAGCGAGCGGGTGACCTCGCTGATGGCGTTCTGGAGCTTGGACTGGAAGCCGCTGACCGAGCCGAGCACGAAGATGAACTCCGCCGGGTTCTCGATCCTGAACTGCAGGAACAGGTCCACGCTGGCCTTGACGCCCTGCTGGGTGGGCGCCTCGCTGATCGGCGCGTTGAACGGGTACTCGCGGGTGGTGTTGACGATGTAGCTGACCCGCTTCCACGGGTTGAACAGCGTCACCCGGCCCGGGTCCGCGATGTGCACCAGCTTGCCGAACTGGGTGATGAGCGCCTTGCAGCCCTCGGGCACCATCACCACGCTGCGCCGCCACCACAGGAACACCGCGGCCAGCACCAGCACGACCCAGTAGTGGGGGCCGAAGATCACCTCGGCGTTGGGGACGATGTTGCCGAGCGCCCCGATGAGGCCCAGCGCCACGAGGATGCCCAGCGGCACGATCACCTTGGCGGTGCTGCCCTTGGGGATCACCACGGGCGAGATGACGTGCATGCCGTTCTCGGCGAAGCTGCGGTTGACGATCTCGCCGGCCTCGTTGAGCGAGGCCGACCTCGCCTCGATGAGGGTGCCGACGGAGGCGCCGCCGTCGCGGGCGGCGGCGAAGTCGCTCGCGTTCAGCCTGAAGCCGGGGGCCTGGCCGGCCAGCTGCCCGGCCTGGTCGACGACCTGCCCCATGGCCTGCCCCATCGCCTGTCTGACGTCACCCCCTTGGGCCACCGCCTGGGCTATGCCCTGACCTGCCTGGATCAGTGCCTCTCTGGGTCGTGACATCGAACCTTCCTTTTCCGCTACAGGCGATTTAGACCGTATCGGGTATGACTTGCTGTTCGCTTGCAAGGTGGTGTCACAGGTGTAGTGCGACTCGTAGTAGGTGTGCTATAGATGGCCCTCGGGGTGGGCCGTCCGCCCGCGATGAGCGCCGAGGCGGCGTTCGACCTGAGAAACTACGGCCTGATGAGCGAGACCGTCTACAACCGCATCGCGCTGCTGCGCGCAGAGCGGAACGTCACCCGCAGGCAGCTCTCCGACGCCCTGGGGGTGCACTACCAGACCATCGGCTATCTCGAACGCGGCGAGTACAGCCCCTCGCTCCACCTGGCGCTGCGCATCGCCGCATACTTCGAGGTTCCGGTCGAGGTGGTCTTCTCCACCACGCCCTTCCCCCGCATCGGGCAGCGCTCGGCCTGACTGTTTCTGTCGGTCGGGCCGCCTACAGTGGCAGCATGCGACCGGTCACTGATTTGCAGCGGAAGGTGGCGCCCTTCGAGGTCGTCACCGAGATGACTCCATCGGGCGACCAGCCGACGGCCATCGCCGAGCTGGAGCGCCGCGTCAAGGCCGGGGAGAAGGACAGCGTCCTGCTGGGCGCCACCGGCACCGGCAAGACGGCCACGATCGCGTGGCTGATCGAGCGGCTGCAGCGGCCCGCCCTGGTCATGCAGCCCAACAAGACCCTCGCCGCCCAGTTCGCCAACGAGCTGCGCGAGATGCTGCCCAACAACGCGGTCGAGTACTTCGTCTCGTACTACGACTACTACCAGCCCGAGGCGTACGTCCCGCAGAGCGACACCTACATCGAGAAAGACTCCTCGATCAACGACGAGGTCGAGCGGCTGCGCCACTCGGCCACCAACTCCCTGCTCACCCGCCGCGACACCATCGTGGTCGCGTCGGTGTCGTGCATCTACGGCCTGGGCACGCCGCAGGAATACGTCGACCGCATGACCCGGCTGCGCGTCGGCATGGAGACCGACCGCGACCAGCTCCTGCGCCGCCTCGTCGACATGCAGTACACCCGCAACGACCTGGCCTTCACGCGCGGCACGTTCCGGGTGCGCGGCGACACGATCGAGATCATCCCCAAGTACGAAGAGCTCGCCGTGCGCATCGAGATGTTCGGCGACGAGATCGAGAAGCTCTCCACGATGCACCCGCTCACCGGCGAGGTCATCACCGAAGACGAAGAGCTCTACATCTTCCCCGCCTCCCACTACGTCGCCGGCGAGCAGCGCATGGCCGCCGCCGTGGCCGGCATCGAGGCCGAGCTGGCCGAGCGGCTGGCGGAGCTGGAGCGGCAGGGCAAGCTGCTGGAGGCGCAGCGGCTGCGCATGCGCACCACCTACGACATCGAGATGATGCGGCAGGTCGGCACCTGCTCCGGCATCGAGAACTACTCGCGCCACATGGACGGCCGCGAGCCCGGCAGCGCGCCCAACACCCTGCTCGACTACTTCCCCGAAGACTTCCTGCTCGTCCTCGACGAGTCCCACCAGACCGTGCCGCAGATCGGCGCCATGTACGAAGGCGATGCCTCCCGCAAGCGCACGCTCGTCGAGCACGGCTTCCGGCTGCCGTCGGCGCTCGACAACCGGCCGCTGAAGTGGGAGGAGTTCCTGGAGCGCATCGGCCAGACGGTCTACCTGTCGGCCACGCCCGGCCCCTACGAGCTGGGGCGGGTCAAGGGCGACGTGGTGGAGCAGGTCATCCGTCCGACCGGCCTGGTCGACCCCGAGATCGTGGTCAAGCCCACCAAGGGCCAGATCGACGACCTCGTGCACGAGATCCGCGAGCGGGCCGAGCGCGACGAGCGCGTCCTGGTCACCACGCTGACCAAGAAGATGGCCGAAGACCTCACCGACTACCTGCTGGAGCTCGGCATCCGGGTCCGCTACCTGCACAGCGAGGTCGACACGCTGCGCCGCATCGAGCTGCTGCGCGAGCTGCGCACCGGCGAGTTCGACGTCCTCGTCGGCATCAACCTCCTGCGCGAGGGCCTCGACCTGCCCGAGGTGTCGCTGGTCGCGATCCTCGACGCCGACAAGGAAGGCTTCCTGCGCTCGGAGACCTCGCTCATCCAGACCATCGGCCGCGCCGCCCGTAACGTGTCCGGGCAGGTCCACATGTACGCCGACAAGGTCACCCCGTCGATGGAGCGGGCGATCGACGAGACCAACCGGCGCCGCGCCAAGCAGATCGCCTACAACGAGGCCAACGGCATCGACCCGCAGCCGCTGCGCAAGAAGATCGCCGACATCCTCGACTCTCTGTCGCGCGAGGACGCCGACACCCAGCAGCTCATGGGCGGCGGCCGGCAGCAGTCGCGCGGCAAGGCCCCCGTGCCGGGCTTCGCCGCCCGGCAGGCCGGCCAGCACGCCAAGGCCATCGCCGGCGAGATGCCGCGCGCCCAGATGGAGTCGCTCATCGAGTCGCTGACCGAGCAGATGCACCAGTCGGCGGCCGACCTGCAGTTCGAGGTGGCGGCCCGGCTGCGCGACGAGATCAAGGAGCTCAAGCGCGAGCTGCGCGACATGCGCGAGGCCGGAGTTCAATAGGTCGTATGCCTTCTGACCTGGGCGAATGCTTCACCCGTAGGTGGGCACCGTCCAGGGTATGAACAAGACGATCATCGCGGCCCTGGTCGGCGCGTCGGTGCTGGCCGGGGGCTGCGGCACCGTCCTGCGCGAGGTGGAGCGGCTGGCCGTACGGTCCTCGCCTGGGCCGTCCATCGGCACGGCCACGGCCAGCACCGCACCGCAGGGCACGCCCGGGGCCACCACCGCGCCGCAGGGCACGCCGGGGGCCGGCGACCTCAAGCAGGCCGCGCGGGCGGCGCTCGGCGCCGTGCCCGGCTCCACCCTCGTCTCCATCGAGACCGAGGAGAACGGTCGGCTGTGGGAGGTGCAGGTCGTCGGCCAGGACGGCACCGAGCACCAGCTGGACGTCGAGTCCGGCAAGGTCGTCGGCGGCCCCACCACCGAGGAGGAGGACGCCGCCGACAAGGCCAAGCACCGGGCGCGGGTGTCGGCGGCCAAGCTCGACTACGCCCAGGCGGCTGACAAGATCGCGGCCGCGGTGCCGGAGGGGCGGATCACGGAGCTCAACCTCGACACCGAGCAGGGGAAGACCGTGTGGGAGGCGGACGTCCTCACACCGGGCGGGACGAAGCACGAGGTCGCCATCGACGCCGCCACGGGCACGGTCACCAGGAACAACAGCGCCACCACGTAACGCCAGGGCCGCCGGGGTGAGCGGCGGTGCGGCCCGGGACGGTGAGGCGAGCGGCGGTGCGGCCTGGGACGGCCGAATGGGCGGCGGTGCGACGCCCCGGGAGGTCGGGTGGGCGGCGGCGTGGCCTGGGGGCCGGATGAGCGGCGGCGTGGCCTGGGGCGGCCGGGTGAGTCGCGGTGCGACGCCCGGGACGGCCGGGTGGGTGGCGGTGCGACGCCCGGAGCGGTCGGGCGAGCGGCGATGTAACTGCGGGGGCCGTCAGGGGAGCGGCGATGTGACTGCGGGGGCCCCGTCAGGGGAGCAGGTCTTTCAACGTGCGGGCGAAGGCCTCGGGGTTGTCGAGCATGATGTTGTGCCCTGACTCCGGCACCTCCAGCACCCGCACGCCCGCCCCCCGCAGTTCCTCTGCCCCGGCCGGTGGGGCGCCTTGGGGGTACAGGAACGCGCGCGGGATCGCCAGCCCGACCAGCAGCTCCCGCATGGTCGGCACGGTCCCCTCGGCCAGGCTGACCGCGGTGCGGTGCAAACCACGCAGATCGGCCAGCCGCATCGTCGACCACCAGTGCGGCCCCACCCGATCGCGCACCTCCTTCCACCCCTCCGCCACGAACTCCTCCTCGCCGTAGGCCGCGATCCCGCTCCCGCCGGACGGCACCGGCGTACGGGGGTAGGGGTCGAGGTTGGCGTCCACCAGGATCAGCCGGGCGACCAGCTCGGGATGGCGCGCGGCCATGACGGTGGCCACCGCCCCGCC
Organism: Nonomuraea composti; assembly: GCF_012034275.1. Lineage (NCBI taxonomy): Bacteria > Bacillati > Actinomycetota > Actinomycetes > Streptosporangiales > Streptosporangiaceae > Nonomuraea > Nonomuraea composti. Next base: position 27,336 of record NZ_JAATEP010000001.1, read on the forward strand.
CATGCTGTGCGCGATCACGACCGCCCCCGCGACCCCCGCCTTGCGCAGCCCTTCCGCGAGCGTGTCGGCGTGCTCCTCCAGCGTGTACGAGAACTCGCGCGGCCGGTCGCTGATGCCGAACCCGAGCAGGTCGATCAGCAGCGACCGGTGCCGGGGAAGGAGAGGGTGGGCCGCCACCTCCGCGTAGTAGGGGGCCGAGGTGGCGCCGAGGCCGTGAACGTAGACGCGCGCCGGCTCCTCGCCGGGCAACTCCACCCAGCGCATGCGAGCCCCGCTGGGATGGACGATGGCATCGTGCATGACGGATCTCCTCATATATCGGGACAAATATATATCGGCCCCGAGGTATGATCACCGTCATGCTGGAGCTGGCGATACTCGGGTTCCTCAGAGACCGGCCGTTACACGGCTACGACCTGCGCCGCAGGGTGGCGGCGCTGATGGGCCACGTCCGCCCGGTGGCCGACGGCACCCTCTACCCGGCCATCAAACGCATGGCCGAGGCCGGCTGGCTCACCAGAAAGGACGAGCCCGGCACGGCCGCCGCCCCCCGCCGCACCCTCTACCTCACCCCCGAGGGCCGCGCCGAGCTGGAGCACCGCCTCCGGGAGCCGGACGAGGTCGACATCAGCGACGAGAACCGCTGGTTCACCCTGCTCGCCTTCCTGCGCCACCTCGACGAGCCCAAGGAGCAGGCGGTGGTGCTGCGCAGACGGCTGGCCTTCCTGGAGGAGCCGACCAGCTTCTTCTACGACGGCGACCGTCCGATGGGCGCCGAGGAGTTCCCCGACCCGTTCCGCCAGGGCCTCCTGATGATCGCCCACGCCACCAGCCAAGCTGAACTGTCCTGGCTCCACACCACCATCACCACCCTGGAAACCTCTCAACCGCCCGGGCTCGCCTGACGCCAGCACGCCCCCGCCCCGAAGCCGCACCGGCCGGGATGCGCATCGGTCTGGAGATGCATCAGCCGGGAGTCGCACCGGTCGGGAGATGCATCAGCCGGGAGTCGCACCGGTCGGGAGATGCATCGGCCCGGAGATGCGTCGGCCCGGAGATGCATCGGCCCGGCGTTGCACGGGCTCCGGGACGCACCGGTCGGGAGTCGCACCGGTCCAAAGATGCGCCGGCCTGGAGATGCATCGGCCCGGCGTTGCATCGGCTCGGGGGCGCACCGGCCGGGATGCGCATCAGCCGGGAGGTGCACCGGCCGAAATGTGCATCGGTCCGGAGATGCATCCGCTGGGAGATGTATCGGCCAGGAGGCGCACCGGTTCGGGGGCGTACTGGCCGGACGGCCCCGCGTCTGCCCGGCGTGCGGGACGAGGCGGGCTGCCGCGCCACTGGGCGTGCCGGGCGCTGCGTCGGACCCGGTCGTGGGGGCCCTCTGGAAACACCCAGTGGGAGGCGAGATCCCGCTACGGGACGTGCGGGCGCCGCGAGAAACACGCCAAGGAGCGTGCCCGATGCGGCATCCGGCCCGCCGCGCGCCCTGCACCTTCCCGGACGGCCGGAGCGGGTCAGGGGCGGAGGCCGGCCTCCTTGTGCAGGAGGGTGGTCAGGGCGTCGGGGTCGGCGGCCTGGACGCCCTTGGCGGCGAACCAGGTGGCGACGTTGCGGGCGTCCCGGTCGAGGAACGACGGGCCCGTGGGGTGCGCGATCACGTCCACGATCTGCGGCAGGTCGATGACCACGAGCCGCCCGTCACGCACCAGCAGGTTGTACGGGGACAGGTCCCCGTGCGCGAGCCCTTCGCGGGCCAGCGTGACCATGGCCGCCACGAGCTGCTCCCACAGGTCGTCGAGCCCTTCGGTGACCTGTGCCAGCCGCGGCGCCGCGTACCCGTCCGGGGTTCCGATGAACTCCTGGAGGATCTCCGTCCCGACGATCTGCACCGGGTACGGCACCGGCACCCCCAGCTCGTACAGCCGGCACAGCGCCGAGAACTCGGCGACCGCCCACTGCGCGGCGATGGCCTGCTTGCCGAAGGCGGTGCGGCCGGCCATGGCGCGGTTCATGCGGTCGTCGCGGGTCCGGCGGCCCTCCAGGTAGCCGGCGTCGCGGTGGAACAGGCGGTGCTGGGCGGAGCGGTACCGCTTGGCGGCCAGCAGGCAGACCCGGTCGGTGCCGGGGACGCCGCGGGAGATCAGGTGGACGTCGGCTTCCTTGCCCGTCTTGAGGATGCCGAGCTCGGTGTCGACGGCGGCCAGCTCGGTGACCAGCCAGCCGGGGTGGGGCCGCGGCCCTTTCTCGGTCGGGGTGCTCTGGTCCCAGGTGGACCAGCGGTCGCCTTCGGGCGGGCCGTCGAGGGTCTCGGCGGTGGTGTTCTCGAGCCATTCGAGGTCGTCGGCGTCGAGGGCGTACTTGCCACGGCGGCGGTGTTGCGAGTGCTTCGGCACGGTGGGGTGACTCCAAGTCTGAGGCCCACCGGCCGGCCGGATCAGGTCGGCTGTCGCCCGGTGGGAAGGTAAGAGGACGCGGAAAACGGCACGCGAACAGTCGTCGTCACGGTCTCACCCTCCCTTCGTGCAGCGGCGATCACGTGGTGATCGATACGAGCGTTGAGTATGGCGATGCGGGCGGCGCGGGCGCAACCGGATTATTCTCGGCGCGCGACCTGGCCGAGGTCATTGTTCTCGGCGCGCGACCTGGTCGAGGTCATTGTTCTCAGCGCGTGACCTGGTCGAGGTCGAGATCGAGGTCCACGTCGAAGCCGATGTTCGTGCGCAGCCGCTTGCGGTGGATGCCCGTGGGCACATACGCCCTGACCGCGGGTTCGAGCTCGAAGGTGTAGACGACGGGCAGGCCGTCTTCCTGCTCGACCCGCCAGAAGTGCTTGATGCCCGCATCCGAGTATTTGATCGGCTTCGTGGTGCGGTCGCGCTCTCTTGACTCGTCGGAGACGACCTCGACGGCCAGGTGGACGTCCTCGGGCTTGAACGAGGTGACCTTCGCGGTGAACGCCGACCTCTTGACGAGGAGGATGTCGGGCTCCGGCCGCTGCCGCAGGCCCAGCGTCACCGTCATCTCCCTGGCCACGATGAACTCCGCGGGTGGGCGGAGCGACTGCTCCAGCAGGCGGAGCATGAGCATGTGGAAGCCGGTCTGCGGTGAGATCATGACGAGTGATCCATCGATCAGCTCGACGTGCCTGGGCGCGTCGGGGGGGAGGTGATCGAGCATGTCGGCGGTCCAACCGCCAGGAGGCCCGGGGTGGAACCACTCCGGAAGGGCCGTGCTCATCAGCGCCTCCTCAGCGAATCTCACGCACTGTGTCCATGATGCCACACCAGGTGAGTGTCAGGGCCGGTCCTTGCGTTCCTCCATGGAGCGGCGGTAGAGCTCGTCGATCTCGTCGAGCGGGTCGGGGGCGCGGCGGCGGGCCTCGATCTCGAGGTCGGTGCGGGAGCTGAGGTCGGCGATGCCGGTGGCGATGTGCTGGACCTGGTCGCTGAGGAGGTCGGCGCGGATGCGGGCGCACATCGCCGTCAGCTTGGCCTGGTGCTGCCGGAGCCGGTCGAGGGTGGCGTGGTCGACGTACGGCGACAGGCGGCGCTGCTGGGCGTACATGCCGAGCTGCCCGTCGTGCACGTCGGCCTGGGCCGTGAGGTCGGCCAGGAGGCGGGGCAGGTCGCCGAGGCCCCAGCCGAGGCTCTGCGCGTGCTCGACGGCCTGGCGGGTGAGGGAGACCTCGCGGCGCAGGTCGAGCCGCAGGCGTTCGACCTCGGCGGCGTCGCCCGTGCCCATCGCGTTGACGTGGGTGCTGAGGCGGGCCGTGGCCTGCTTGGCCTTGACGGCGGCCTTCTTGCCCAGCTTGACCAGGAGGTAGATGCCGACGCCGCCCAGCAGCAGGAGGAACGCCAGGATCACCAGCACGATGACAAGGAACTCGCCGATCTTCGCCACCTCCTGTTGGTGTTGGTGACTTGAAGGATAGTCGGCCGCGGCGGTTCGGGCGCGCCGGGCGAGGGGACGGCGGGCAAGCAAGCTCTTGATCGGTTGGGGTCCATGTGTTTCAGTGCACATGTCTCCCCAAACCACCCCGAGAAAGGGCGATTCAGGGTGCTGGACGGCAAGGTTGTGATCATCACGGGCGGCGCCCGGGGCATGGGGGCGGCCACCGCCCGGCGCTGCGTCGCGGCAGGGGCCCGGGTCGTGGTCACCGACGTGCTGGTGGAGGAGGGGAAGGCGACCGCCAAGGAGCTGGACGCCCGCTTCGTCGAGCACGACGTGACCAGCCAGGACGCCTGGGCGGCCGTCGTCGCCGAGACCCTGGAGACGTACGGCGGCCTCGACGGCCTGGTGAACAACGCCGGCATCGCCACCATGCTGCCGATCGAGGAGCAGCCCCTGGAGGAGTTCCAGAACGTCCTCCAGGTGAACCTGGTGGGCACGTTCCTGGGGTTGAAGGCCGTGGTCGGGCCGATGCGGGAGCGGGGCGGCGGCGCGATCGTGAACCTGTCGTCGGTCGCGGGCCTGTTCGCGCTGCCGATGACCGGCGGGTACGGCGCGTCCAAGTGGGGGGTGCGCGGGCTGACGAAGATCGCGGCGCTGGAGTTCGGGCGGGACCGCATCCGGGTCAACTCCGTCCATCCGGGGATGATCGTCACCCCGATGACGCAGCGGCTCGGCGCGGTGTCGGGGGAGGGCACGTTCCGGCTGGCCGCGGCCGGGCGCTGGGGCGAGGCCGAGGAGGTGGCGGAGGCGATCGCGTTCCTGCTGTCGGACGCCGCCTCGTACGTCACCGGCGCGGAGCTGGCCATCGACGGCGGGTGGACCGCGGGGGAGGGCTCCCTGCTCCCGCCACCACAGAAGCCGCAGCCAAAGTCACAGGAGGTCTAGGTGCCGTACGCGGAGGTCGGGGAGGGTGTGCGGCTGTTCTACACCGACGACGGGAAGGACGGCCCGGCGCCGCTGCTGCTGGTGCACGGCTGGGGCACCGACTCGCACCAGTGGTCGTGGCACATCGACGCGCTGGCCGCCGCCCACCGCGTGCTGGCCGTGGACCTGCGCGGCCACGGCTACTCCTCGGTCCCGGAGACCGGCAACACGCCGCGCGCGATGGCGGAGGACCTGGACGTGCTGCTGGACCGTCTCGGCATCCCGCAGGTGATCGCCGTCGGGCACTCCATGGGCGGTCAGGTGGTCTCCATCCTGGCCGTCGAGCATCCGGAGCGGGTGCGGGCGCTGGTCACCCTGGACCCCGGCTACGGCATGGGGCCCGAGATCGCGCGCGGCTTCCCCCGGATGATCGCGAGCCTGCGGGGCGAGCATCCGCACGAGGCGGCCGAGCGCATCGACGAGTGGTGCACGAACGCCGCCACCCCCGCCGTCATCAGGCGCTGGCACAAGCGCAGGCTGTACGGGATGGCGCCGCACGTGCTGGCGCAGGCGTTCGAGGCGATGTTCACCGGCCCGGACGCCATCGGCGTGCGCCCGGCCAGCGACGACTACCTGGCCCGCCGGCGGTGCCCGGTGTTGTCGATCTGGGCGGACGCGGGGCGGGCGAGCTGGGAGGCCGGGCTGCTCAAGGACCCCGCGTCGGTGGTGCTGTCGTGGGAGGGCGCCAGCCACCGGCTGCACGAGGAGCGGCCGGACGACTTCGTCAACGCCCTGGAGGGCTGGCTGCGCCGCCTGTGACGGGGAGGATGACGGGCCCGGCGGCACGGGAACGTACCGCCGGGCGCCGACGCGCGTGAGCGTGCCAGGGTTGGGGGCCACGATCGACGCTCACACGTTTCCATCCCTTGTTCGCTACCTCGTCCCCCACCGTAGGCGGCCGGACGGGGCCGGCGGATCAGCCCGCGGGCGGATGGCGGGTCAGCCTGGCGGGTGATGACCCCGGGCCGCCCTCCTGCGGGCGCGGAAGCGGCGTACGCGCCGCAGCAGCCACCAGGCCACGACCGCGAGCGCCAGGAGCAGGACGATCACCAGGACGGGCAGGAAGATCGCGACCAGGCTCATCCCGAACGATCCCGCGTCCTCGACGGTGCTGACGACCGGCGCGCCGACCCCGGCCGTGCCGGCGTTGATCACGGGACGGGCGGCGGCCTTGACGGCGTGCACGGCCAGCGCCAGCACGATGCCCAGCAGCCAGCCGGCCCAGGGGTGCTCGGTCATCCAGGTCGAGCTGTCGAGCTCGGCGGCGGCGCTCGTGGCGGAGAAGACGACGCCGCCCGAGGCCGGGCGCACCACGGTCTGGATGGCGTCGTTGACGCTGTCGACGGCGGGCACCTTGTCGAGCACCATCTCGGCCAGCAGCAGCACCGCGAGGATGGCGAGCACGCCCCAGTTGGACAGCCAGGAGTAGCCGTCGGGCAGCCGCACGGCGTCGGTGACGTTCGCGAGCACCCCCACGACCAGGAGCGGGATGTACGCGTTCAGCCCGGCGGCCGTGGACAGCCCCAGGCCGGTCAATGCGGCGAGCATGCCCCTAGTCTGCCCGGGCCGCCTCGTCCATGAGCCGCGCCAGCCCGGGATCGGTGAACTCGGCCACGGCCCGCTCGTACTTCTCCATGCCCCAGGACCAGAAGTCGAAGTCGATGGTGTCGTTCGCGCCGTCCTGGATGGAGGCCCACAGCGTCCAGCCGTACTTGGACATGAGGCCGAGCAGGCGCGCCCGGGCGATCTTGTGGCGCAGGCGGCGGCCGTAGTAGGCGGTGACGAGCTCCTCCAGGTGCTCGATCGGCAGGTCGGACTCGCTCCAGATGTTGCCGAGCTCGAAGCAGGGGTCGTTGTTGCCCGCGTACTCGTAGTCGATCAGCCAGAGGCGCTCGCCGTCGTCGAGGATGTTGCCGGGCAGCAGGTCGTTGTTGCACGGGACGATGCCCTCGTCCCTGACCGCCAGACATTTCCGGATCTGGGAGACGGTGGGCATGAAGTCGAGGTAGCGGGGCGGCAGGCGGAAGCCGCGCTCCCGTACGATCTCCAGATAGCGCCGCTGCACCTCGAACATGTCGAAGTCGCGCACGAACCGCGGCCCCGCGTGCAGCAGCCGGCACGCCCGCGCCACGCGCGGCAGGTTCGCCGGGTCCCGCAGGTCCGCCTCCGTGTACGTGCGGCAGTTCGGCAGGAAGCCCACCACGAGCACCCCGAGCTCCGGCAGGTAGGCGTGCACCGGCGCGCCCACCCCGGCCCGCGCCGCCGCGATCGAGTTGGCGTGCTCGGCGTCCCGGTCGATGGCCAGCAGCTCGCCGTCGCTGGCCCACACGCGCACGACGTACACGCCGGACGGCGTCGTGACCTTGTAGTTGTGGTTGGTGAGCCCGCCGGGCAGCTCCTCCACGGAGCGCGGCACGCCGGACAGCAGGGGGATGCGATCGAGGACCTCGGGCGCGGCCATGCTGAATGCTAGCTCCACGCCGCTAAACGGTCTAGACCTTTAGGGGCGTGCCGGTTAGCCTCGCGACCATGAGCGACTCGGCCCGCATCGTGATCATCGGTGGCGGGGTGGGCGGCGCGTCCGTCGCCTACCACCTCACTCAACTCGGCGAACGTGACGTCGTCCTCCTGGAGCGGGACGAGCTGACCAGCGGCTCCACCTTCCACTCCGCCGGGCTGGTCGGGCAGCTGCGCGCCGACCCGACGCTGACCAGGATGAACCAGTACTCCGTCGAGCTCTACCGCACCCTCGACGCCGGCTGGACCGAGTGCGGCGGCATCAAGCTCGCCTCCACCCCCGAGCGGATGGCGGAGATCCGCCGCCAGATCGGCTGGGCGCGCACGTTCGGGCTGCCGCTGGAGGAGATCTCCGTGGCCGAGGCCGTGGAGCTGTTCCCGCTCATGAACCCCGAAGGCGTCGTCGGCGCCGCGTACCTGCCGACCGACGGGCAGATCGACCCGTCCCAGCTCTGCTACGCCCTGGCCGCGCGCGCCCGCGAGGGCGGCGTCACCGTGCGCACCCGCACCCGCGTGCTCGGCATCACCGTCGAGCGGGGCCGCGTCACCGGCGTGCGCACCGACCAGGGCGACATCGCGTGCGAGGTGGTGGTCAACTGCGGCGGCATGTTCGCCGCCGAGATCGGCCGCATGGCCGGCGTGCGGGTCCCGATCGTGCCGATGTCGCACCAGTACGTCGTCAGCGACGCCTTCCACGAGCACACCGGCCTGCCCACCCTGCGCGACCCCGACCTGCTCGTCTACTACCGCCAGGAGGTCCAGGGCCTGGTGATGGGCGGCTACGAGCGTCAGTGCGCCCCCTGGACGGCCGGTCACAACGCCTACGACGCGGTGCCCGGCGACTTCAACGGCCGCCTCCTGCCCGAGGACTGGCCGCGGTTCGAGGAGATCTCGGACAACTCCAGGATCCGCGTGCCCGCCATGGCCGACGTCGGCATCCGCAAGCTGATCAACGGGCCCGAGGCGTTCACCCCCGACAACGAGTTCTGCCTCGGCGAGACCGAGGTCGCCGGGTTCTTCGTGGCGGCCGGCTTCTGCGCCCACGGCATCGCCGGCGCGGGCGGCATCGGCAAGGTCATGGCCGAGTGGATCGTCGAGGGCGAGTCCAGCATGGACCTGTGGCACATGGACGTGCGCCGCTTCGGCCGCCACTACCGCTCCCCGTCGTACACGATCAAGCGGGCCGTCGAGAACTACGAGACGTACTACGACATCCGCTACCCCGGCCACGAGCGGTCGGCGGGCCGCCCGCTGCGCGTCTCGCCCGCCTACAGCTGGCACGCCGCCCACGGGGCCGCGTTCGGCGAGAAGTCCGGCTGGGAGCGGGTCAACTACTACACCGCCAACGAGGTGCCCGGCGACGACGAGCGGCCCGGCGGGTGGGCCGGGCGGCTGTGGTCCTCCGCCATCGGCGCCGAGCACCGCGCCACCCGCACGGCCGCCGGGCTGTTCGACGAGAGCTCGTTCGCCAAGATCGAGGTCACCGGGCCCGACGCCGCCGCCCTCCTGGAATGGGTGTGCGACAACCGGGTCGCCCGGCAGGTCGGCGCCGTCACGTACACGCAGGCGCTCAACCGGCGCGGCGGCATCGAGTGCGACTTCACCGTCACCCGGCGCGGCGAGGAGGAATTCCTGATCGTCACCGGCACCGCGTTCGGCTCCCACGACCTGGGCTGGCTGCGCAAGCAGGCCGCGCGCACCGGCTCGAACGTCAGGATCGCGGACGTGACCGGCCAGTACGCGTGCTTCGCCCTCTGGGGGCCGCGCGCCCGCGACGTGCTCGGCGGGCTCACCCCCGGCCCGCTGGACTTCCCGTTCATGTCCGCGCGCGAGCTCACCGTCGGCGACGTGCCCGTGCTGGCGCTGCGGGTGACGTTCGTGGGGGAGCACGGGTGGGAGCTGTACTGCTCCAGCGAGTACGGGCTCGCGCTGTGGCAGACGCTGTGGCGGGCGGGGGAGCCGTACGGGCTCGTCGCCGGCGGGTACCGGGCCATCGACAGCCTGCGGCTGGAGAAGGGGTACCGCGTGTGGGGGGCCGACATCGGGCCCGAGACCACGCCGTACGAGGCCGGGCTGGGGTTCTGCGTCAAGGACGACAAGGACTTCCTCGGCAAGGACGCGCTCGACCCCGCGCCCGCGCGGCGGCTGCGCTGCCTGACCCTGCGCGACCCGCGCGCGATCGCGCTCGGCAACGAGCCGGTACGCGTGGACGGCCGCGTCGAGGCGCGGGTCACCTCCGGCGGGTACGGGTACACCGCGCGCGAGTCCATCGCCTACGCCTACCTGGAGGCGGAGCCGGGCACCCCGGCCGAGGTCGAGGTCGAGGGGCGGTGGGTGCCGGCGACGGTGGTCAAGGGGCCGCTGGTGCCGTGACCCGCCGCCTCAAGGCTCCGTGACGCCGCTGCGGACCGAGATGCGGACACGGTCGGGGCGGAACAGGTCCCGCGCGTACTCCACCGGCGTGCCGTCCGCCGCGTAGGCGGTGCGCTCGATCAGCATCAGCGGCGCGCCCGGCTCGATGCCCAGCTCGGCGGCCTCGGCGGGCTGGGCGATCACCGGCTCCAGGTGCTCCAGCGCGGTGCGCGGCTCCAGGTCGTACGTCGTCGCGAGCAGCGCGTACAGGGAGCCGGTGAGGTCCTGGTCGAGCAGGCCGGGCAGGCACGGGAAGTACGACCGCTCCAGCGCCACCGGAGACCGACTCGCCGGCCTCTCGCGCGCTGCCGAACGTACTCGGGCCACCTCGTGCACCGGCGAGCCGGGCGCGACGCCGAGCGCCCGCGCGGCGGCGGACGGCGCGGGCGCCGTCGCGGCCCGCAGGATCCGCGCCTCCGCCCGCAGGTGGGCGCGGCGCAGCTGCTCCGTGAAGCCCGCCAGGCCCGTCAGGTCGCACTCGATGCGCGGCTCCGGGCGCGGCTCGGCGACGAACGCGCCGCCCGACCGGCCCGGCACGCGCAGCAGCACGCCGTCGCGCTCCAGCGAGGCCAGCGCCTGCCGCAGCGTCATCCTGCTCACGCCGAGCCGCCCGGCCAGCTCCCGCTCGCCGGGCAGCCGGTCGCCCGGCGCCAGCTCGCCGCCGGCGATCGAGGCGAGCAGCCAGCGCTCGATCTGCACGTGCGCGGGGACGCCGGTGCCGCGCTCCAGCTCAGGCGGGGTCCCGACCACAGGCGCAGGGTACCTCCTGGGATGAATCAGGCGACGTGCGGCGTCACCCTTCCGACAGGCGGCGCAGGCGCTCGACGGCGTCGCCGAACTCGGCGATCATGTCGTACACGACGTCCCTGGCCGGCCTCACCTGGTCGAGCTGGCCCACGACCTGCCCCACGAAGTAGTTGACCAGCTCCACCGCGCCCGGCTCGCCCTTCTCGGCCGCCGCCCCGATGCGCGCCATGGCGCCCTCGGCCAGCAGCATCTGCAACGGCATCCCCAGCGCGCCGGGGCTCTCGGGCCCTGAGTCCCATTCCTCGGTCCAGGCGGACCTGAGCTGGCGGGCCGGCTTCCCCGTACGGGACCGGGACCGGACCGTGTCCAGCGACGAGGCGGCCAGGAACTTGGCCTTCACGGCGGGCGCCGTCTCCGCCTCCTCGGTCGTGAGCCAGACGGAGCCGCACCACACGCCCTCGGCCCCGAGCGCCATGGCCGCCGCCATCTGCCGGCCGGACGCGATGCCGCCCGCCGCCAGCACCGGGACGGGCGCGACCGCGTCCACGACCTGCGGCACCAGCACCATCGTGGAGACGTCGCCGGTGTGCCCGCCCGCCTCCGTGCCCTGCGCCACGATGAGGTCCGCGCCCGCCTCCACCTGCCTGCGGGCGTGCTCGACCGTGCCGACCAGCGCGGCCACCGGCACCCCCGCCTCCCTGGCCCTGGAGACCATCTCGGGCGGCGGCGGCCCCAGGGCGCTGGCGATCAGCCCGACGCGGTGCTTGAGCGCCACGTCGATGAGCCCGGTCGCCCCCGCCGCCGTGACCCGCCGGCCGAACTCGTCGGCCACCGCCGTCATGGGCTGGCCGGGGGCGCTGACGCCGTACTTGGTCATGAGGTGGGTGACGAAGTCGCGGTGCCGGTCCGGCACCGCCTCCAGGAGGTGCGTGCGGCGGTCCAGCGCCGATGGGTCGATCTTGCCGGGGACGAGCACGTCCACCCCGTACGGGCGGCCGCCCACCCGCTCGTCCAGCCAGGTCAGCTCCGTGTCGAGCTGGTCGGGCGAGTACGCGATCGCGCCCAGCACCCCGAACCCGCCCGCGTTGGTGACGGCGGCCACCACGTCGCGGCAGTGGCTGAAGGCGAACAGCGGGAACTCGATGCCCAGACGCTCACAGATGGTGGTCCGCATGTCACGACGCTAACCGTCAGAACCTTGTTCGGTCCAGGGGCGCTTCAGGGGAGACGCCGTTCAGCTCGGCGGGCGTGTGCCAGCCCAGCTCCGGCGAGTAGCCGCGCACCCGCTTGGCCGGGACCCCCGCCACCACGCTGTGGTCGGGGAACACGCCCCGCACCACCGCGCCGCCCGCCACCACGCACTGGCGGCCCAGCGTGGTGCCCGGCAGGATGATCGCACCCGTGCCGATCCACGACCCCGAGCCGATGGAGACGGGGCTGTTGCGCGGCCACTGCCGCCCGATGGGGATGTCCGGGTCGTCGTAGACGTGGTTCTGGTCGGTGATGTAGACGTACGGGCCGGTGAAGACGTCGTCACCGATGCGTACCGACTGGTGGGCGACGATGTGCGAGCCGCGCCCGATCGAGCAGCTCGCGCCGATCCGCAGGATCGTGTCCGGCCCGAGATCACGGTCGGGGACCATGCCGCACGAGAGCGACACCCGCTCGCCGACGAGCGTGTGGTCGCCGATCTCGATCCACTGCTCGCCGAAGATCGCGCCCGGCGGGAAGGCGATGCTGACCCCGGCGCCCAGATGGCGGAACCGGTAGCCGGCGGGACTCTCCGGGGAGATCGCGCCGGCGCGCCGGATCCCCCTGTAGGTACGGTGAATCAACGCGCCCAAAGCCCGCCGAACTACTGACATAGGGACCAAAGTTACCGCTAGGTCATGCCGTTCAGGCATGTGAGGGGCGTTGTTTGATATCCTGAGAGCCCGTGGACACTTCGACCACACCTCGAGCCACGGGAGCCCCTTTGCGCAGCGCATCGCAAACCAAGCATCTGTTCGTCACCGGCGGTGTCGCCTCCAGTCTCGGCAAGGGGCTCACGGCATCCAGCCTCGGTCGCCTGCTCAAAGGGCGCGGTCTCAGGGTCACCATGCAGAAGCTCGACCCTTACCTCAACGTCGACCCCGGCACCATGAACCCGTTCCAGCACGGCGAGGTGTTCGTCACCGACGACGGCGCCGAGACCGACCTCGACGTCGGCCACTACGAGCGCTTCCTCGACACCGACCTGCACGGCTCCGCCAACGTGACCACCGGCCAGGTCTACTCCAACGTCATCGCCAAGGAGCGGCGCGGCGAATACCTCGGCGACACCGTCCAGGTCATCCCGCACATCACCAACGAGATCAAGGACCGGATCCGGGGAATGGCCGGCCCTGACGTGGACGTCGTCATCACCGAGGTCGGCGGCACCGTCGGCGACATCGAGTCGCTGCCGTTCCTGGAGGCCGTGCGCCAGATCAGGCACGAGGTCGGCCGCGACAACGTCTTCTTCCTGCACGTGTCGCTGCTGCCGTACATCGGCCCGTCCGGAGAGCTGAAGACCAAGCCCACCCAGCACAGCGTCTCTGCGCTGCGCAGCATCGGCATCCAGCCCGACGCCATCGTCCTGCGCTCCGACCGGCCCGTCCAGACCGCGATCAAGCGCAAGATCAGCCTCATGTGCGACGTCGACGAGGACGCCGTCGTCTCCGCCGTGGACGCCGCCTCCATCTACGACATCCCCAAGGTGCTGCACTCCGAGGGCCTCGACGCGTACGTCGTGCGCCGGCTCGGCCTGCCCTTCCGCGACGTCGACTGGAAGGAGTGGGAGCAGCTCCTGCGCCGCGTGCACCGGCCGGCCAAGGAGGTCACGGTCGCGCTCGTCGGCAAGTACATCGACCTGCCCGACGCGTACCTGTCGGTCACCGAGGCGCTGCGCGCCGGCGGGTTCGCCAACGACGCCCGCGTCAACATCCGCTGGGTCAAGAGCGACGACTGCGAGACCCCCGAGGGCGCCGAGCGCGAGCTCGACGGCGTCGACGGCGTGCTCATCCCCGGCGGCTTCGGCGTGCGCGGCATCGAGGGCAAGATCGGCGCCATCCGCCACGCCCGCGAGAACAAGATCCCGCTGCTCGGCATCTGCCTCGGCATGCAGGGCATGGTGATCGAGGCCGCCCGCAACATGGCCGGCATCGAGGACGCCAACTCCGCCGAGTTCGACCCCGACACCAAGCACCCCGTCATCTCCACCATGGCCGACCAGGAGGACGTCGTCGCCGGCGAGCGCGACATGGGCGGCACCATGCGCCTGGGCAGCTACACCGCCAAGCTCGGCGAGGGCACCCTGGCCCGGCAGCTCTACGGCGGCAAAGCCAAGGCCGACGAGCGCCACCGCCACCGCTACGAGGTCAACAACGCCTACCGCGACAAGCTGGAGGCGGTCGGGCTGGTCTTCTCCGGCCTGTCGCCCGACGGCCGCCTGGTCGAGTACACCGAGCTGCCGACCGACGTCCACCCCTTCTTCATCGGCACCCAGGCCCACCCCGAGTTCCGCTCCCGCCCGACGCGGGCCAACCCGATGTTCAAGGGCCTCATCAACGCCGCACTCGCCTACGCCGACAGCCGCGTCGGTGCCAAGGTGGGCCCATGAACGTCGAAGACACGCCCGAGTCGTGGGACGTCGTCGATTCCAAGCACCGGTTCAAGGGCTACGTGATCGAAGTCGTCACCGACACCGTCAAGATGCCCCGTGACGAGGTCGCCGACCGCGACTACGTCGTGCACCCGGGGGCCGTCGCCGTGGTCGCGCTCGACGAGCACGACCGCGTCCTGATGATCAGGCAGTACCGCCACCCCACCCGGCACCTCATGTGGGAGCTGCCCGCCGGGATCCGCGACGTGGCAGGCGAACCGCTCGTCACCACCGCCGCCCGCGAGCTGGCCGAGGAGGCCGGCTACCGCGCCGGCACCTGGTACACCCTGGTCGACCTGCGCTCCTCGCCGGGCATGACCGACGAGCGGGTCCGCGTCTTCCTCGCGCGCGGCCTGAGCAGGATCCCCGACGAGGAGAACGGCTTCGTGCACCGGCACGAGGAGATCGACATGCCGGTCGAATGGGTCCCTCTGGCCGACGCGGTCGAGAAGGCGCTCATGGGAATGATCCACAATTCCTCGACCGTGGCCGGTATCCTCGCCGCATATGCGGCATCGGTCGAGGGGCACGCCCTGCTCCGCCCGGCCGACGCCCCGGAGGCGTGACGGAAGGACCAGTTCGTGGAGGCGGTGCTCTCCAGCTACCTCGCCCATCTGGCCGTGGAGCGCGGCCTGGCCGCCAACACGCTCGCGTCCTACCGCCGTGACCTGCGCCGGTACTTCGAACACCTCCAGGCGCGCGGCCGCCTGGAGCTCGACGAGGTGGGGGAGGCCGACGTGCTGGCCTTCCTCGCGGCGCTGCGCGAGGGCGACGGCGAGCACCCCGCCCTCGTCGCCAGCTCCGCCGCCCGCGCCGTCTCCGCCGTGCGCGGGCTGCACCGCTTCGCCCTGCGCGAAGGCGTCACGGCGCACGACCCCGCCCACGAGGTACGCCCGCCGCGCCAGCTCCGCCGGCTGCCCAAGGCCATCGGCGTGGACGAGGTCGAACGCCTCATCGCCGCCTCCGGCCCCGACGGCGCCCCCCTCACGCTGCGCAACCGCGCCCTGCTGGAGGTCCTGTACGGCACCGGTGCCCGCATCTCCGAGGCCGTCGGCCTGGCCGTCGACGACCTGGAGGACGACCAGGTGCGCCTGCACGGCAAGGGCGGCCGCACCCGCGTCGTCCCCCTGGGCAGGTACGCCCGTTCGGCGCTGGACGCGTACCTCGTGCGGGCCCGCCCCGGGCTGCTCGCCCACGGCCGCGGCACCCCCGCCGTCTTCCTCAACGCCCGCGGCGGCCGGCTGACCAGGCAGGGAGCCTGGGAGGTGCTCCAGGCCGCCGCCGAACGAGCCGGACTCGACGGGATAAGCCCGCACGTACTCCGGCATTCCTTTGCAACTCACCTCATTGACGGCGGCGCTGACGTTAGGGTGGTACAGGAGTTGCTGGGCCACGCCTCGGTGACGACCACACAGGTCTACACCCTGGTCACGGTCGACAAACTTCGCGAGGTCTACGCCGCCGCGCATCCACGCGCCCGGCAGTGATCTATAGTCTTTTGGGACGTGCGCCGGCCCACGGCGTGCCGCCTTGCCGCGTTAAGTAGTGACGCCATAGTGTCCGTCCGGACGGTCCGGTTCGGGATCGTCAGGGAGGTTCGAGCTGGTGACTGTGGAGACCAAGGGTTCGACCCCGGGGACCCCCGACAACCCCTGGGGCGACACCAAGACCAACGCGCCTTCCAACGGCGTCAATCTCGGCCCGACGCAGCGGCCACGACCGGTGTTCCCGGATCCGGTGCCCCCGGCGGTGCACGGCCCGGCGCGCGTGGTCGCGATGGTCAACCAGAAGGGTGGCGTCGGCAAGACCACCACCACCATCAACCTGGGCGCCGCACTCGTCGAGTACGGCCTCAAGGTGCTGCTGGTCGACTTCGACCCGCAGGGCGCGCTGTCCGTCGGCCTGGGCATCAATCCGCTCCAGCTCGACCTGACCGTCTACAACCTGCTCATGGAGCGCGGCGTCACCGCCGAAGAGGTGCTGCTGCAGACCGGCGTCGAGGGCCTCGACCTGCTGCCCAGCAACATCGACCTGTCCGCCGCCGAAGTCCAGCTCGTCACCGAGGTCGCCCGCGAGCAGGTGCTCGGCCGCGTCATCAAGCCGCTCCTGCCGCACTACGACGTGTGCCTCATCGACTGCCAGCCGTCGCTCGGCCTGCTCACCATCAACGCCCTCACCTGCGCCCACGGCGTCATGGTGCCGCTGGAGTGCGAGTTCTTCGCCCTGCGCGGCGTCGCCCTGCTCATGGACACCATCTCCAAGGTCCAGGAGCGGCTCAACGAAGAGCTCGAGATCGAGGGCCTGCTCGCCACCATGTACGACGCCCGCACCCTGCACGGGCGCGAAGTGCTGGCCCGCGTCGTGGAGGCGTTCGGCGACAAGGTGTTCCACACCGTCATCAACCGCACGGTGCGCTTCCCCGACGCCACGGTCGCCGGCGAGCCGATCACGACGTTCGACCCGTCGTCCCTCGGCGCCAACGCCTACCGTGAGCTGGCCCGCGAGGTGCTCTCGCGCTGGCCGGCGCCTGCCACAATGGCCAGGTGACCACCGAGCAGCCGCCGCCCCCGCAGGGCTTCCAGGTCCACCTGGACGTCTTCGAGGGCCCGTTCGACCTGCTTCTCGGCCTCATCGCCAAGCACAAGCTCGACATCACCGAGGTCTCCCTCTCCAAGGTCACCGACGAGTTCATCGCCTACATCCGCTCCCGCGGCCCCGAATGGGACCTCGACCAGACCAGCCACTTCCTGCTGGTCGCCGCCACCCTGCTCGATCTCAAGGCGGCCCGGCTGCTGCCCAGCGGCGAGGTCGAGGACGAGGAAGACCTCGCCCTGCTGGAGGCCCGAGACCTGCTGTTCGCGCGGCTGCTGCAGTACAAGGCGTACAAAGAAGTCGCCAAGGTCTTCGCAGGGCGCATGGCCGAAGAGGCGCTGCGCTTCCCCCGCACGGTGCCGATGGAGGAGCAGTTCGCCAACCTCCTGCCCGAGCTCATCCTCGGCATCGGCCCCGAACAGCTCGCCCGCATCGCCGCCAAGGCCTTCACCCCCAAACTGCCGCCCACCGTCAACCTGGGCCACGTCTACCAGCCGCTGGCCAGCGTCAAGGAGCAGGCGGCCATCCTCGTCATGCACCTGCGCCGGCTCCGGCGCGCCACCTTCCGCCAGCTCGTCGCCGACTGCGACGGCACCTTCGAGGTCATCGCCCGGTTCCTGGCCGTGCTGGAGCTCTTCCGGGAGTCGGCGGTGACCTTCGAACAGGTCGAACCCCTGGGCGACCTGCACGTGACCTGGACGGGCTCCGACGACGGCGACGTCGCGGTGGGGGACGACTACGAGGAAACCGCGGAGAGACCAACGCCATGAATGACGACAACCCACTGCCGACCCCCCGCCGCTCCCCCGACGCGGACCCACCCCTCCCCGCCTGGATGACCCTCCCCGGCTCCCTCGCCCAACCCGGCGCACCGCAGGTGGAGGCCGACCACGCCGCCCTGGGAGACTCTGGGGCGGAGAGCACGGGACCGGACACGGCGGACGCCGAGACGGCGAGCGCCCGCGGTGCCGGCGTTGAGGATCCCGCCCTTGAGGACACCGGGCCGGAGGACACGGCCGGCGATGACCTTGAGGACGCCGACGCGGCGGGCGCGGTGCTTGCGGACGTCGTGGCGGACGACGCGGTCGGCCCGCTGAGCGCGGGGCATGCGGACGTCGTGGCGGACGACGCAGTCGGCGCGCTGGGCGCCGGGTTCGTGGGCGTCGAGGTGGACGATGCGGTGGGTGCCCTGGGCGGGGAGCTGGTGAGCGCCGGGTCGGCCGGTCGTGGTGCGGCGGAGCTGGGCGCAACGCGTGCGTCCGAGGAGGCGGGTGAACGCAGTGAGGCCGACGGGATCGCGGAGAGGGCCGGGGGAAATGGGGGAGGGCCGACGCTGGAGGCGGCGTTGGAGGCTATCCTGCTTGTGGTTGACGAGCCCGTCGCCGAGGTGACCCTGGCCCAGGTGCTGGAGCGGCCCACACACGAGGTGGGTGCCGCTCTGCGTGCTCTGGCCGCGGAATACACCGCCGCCGGGCGGGGTTTTGACTTGAGAGAAGTCGCGGGCGGCTGGCGGTTCTACACGCGGGCCGATTGCGCGGCGCTGGTCGAGCGGTTCGTACGCGACGGCCAGCAGACGCGGCTGACCCAGGCCGCGCTGGAGACACTCGCGGTCGTGGCCTACCGGCAGCCGGTGAGCCGCGCCCGCGTCGCCGCCATTCGCGGCGTCAACAGTGACGGCGTCATGCGAACGCTCGTCGCCAGGGGGCTGGTCGAAGAGGCCGGCACCGACCCGGAGAGCCAGGCAGTGCTCTACCGGACAAGCTCATACTTCCTTGAACGTCTGGGACTGCGGGACCTGAGCGAGCTCCCCGAGCTCGCGCCCTTCCTCCCCGACGACGTGGAAAATCTCGAGGAGACAACAAAGTGATCAACAGGCGTAGCACCCCGTCCGGTGATGGACGCGGTCGTGGACGTGCCGCCGGCTCCGGCCGTGCCGGGCGTCCCGCCTTCCGCTCCGACGACACCCGCGGCGGTTTCCGCCGCGACGACGACTCCCGCGGCGGCGGCCCCCGCCGTGACGAGCGCGCCTCGCGTGACTCCCTGCGCGCCGACCGGGGCGGCACCCGCGCCCGGTACGGCGGCAGGCGCGACGGCGACAACGAGGGCCGTTCCGGCCGCGACGACCGCTTCGGCGGCGATCGCGGCAGCCGTTTCGGCGGCGACCGCTTTGGCGCTGGCCGTGGTGACCGTGGCGACCGCTTCGACGGTGGCCGGGGCGAGCGCAGTGACCGTGGCGACCGCGGCGGCAGGGACGAGCGTGCCAGCCGTTACGGCCGCGATGACTGGTCCGGAGGTCGCGGTGAGCGCGACGACCGCTTCGGTGGCCGCGCCGACCGCTTCGGCGGTGGCCGTGGTGACCGTCCCGCCCGTGAAGAGCGGTTCGGTGGCCGGAGTGACCGTCCCGTCCGCGATGACCGGTTCGGGCGTGGTGAGCGTGGTCCGCGCGGCGAGGAGCGGGGCGGTTTCCGTTCCGACCGCCGTGACGACCGGCGCGACGACCGCCGCTTCGAGAGCCGTGACGCGGGCCGTGCCTCAGGACGCGACGACCGCGGCTATGCGAGCCGCGACGACCGCGGCTACGTAAGCCGTGACGACCGTCGTGAGGACCGGGCCGGTGGGTTCCGGGCGGGGCGGAGCGGGCGTAGGGAGGAGTTCGCGCCGAGGCCGGCCGGCTCGACCCGGTCCCGTTACGGCCGCCGCGACGGCGACGACCGTCAGGGTGGCGAGCGCCGCGCGCCGCGCCGTGACGGCGTGCAGACCATCGGCGGCGGCCCCAGGCGTGGCGGGGGCTCCCAGAGCTTCGGCCAGGGCAATGGCCAGGGCTACGGCCAGCGCTCCGGGCAGGGCTCTCGGCAGGGTTACGGCCAGGGCTCCGCGCAGGGCCGCAGCCAGGGCTCCGCACAGGGCCGCGGTCAGGGGTCCGGGCAGAGTTACGGGAGCCCGCAGGAGAGGCGGGTGAAGGCGGCCAGGCAGCCGCTGCGCGACCACGCCTTCTACCCCGAGGGCTACACCGACGAGCGCGACACCACCGAGGTCCCCGGCGGCGTGCGGCTGCAGAAGGTGCTCGCGCAGGCGGGCGTGGCCAGCCGCAGGGCGTGCGAGGAGATGATCGGCGAGGGCCGGGTCACGGTGAACGGCCAGGTCGTGCGGAGGTTCGGCGCGAAGGTCGACCCGGCGACGCAGGTCATCCACGTCGATGGCAAGCGCATCCCGACGGCTCCCGACCTCGTCTACTACGCCCTGAACAAGCCCATCGGCGTCGTCTCGACGATGGACGACCCGCAGGGCCGCCCGTGCCTGGCCGACTATGTGGAGGAGCTGGCGCCGCGCCTGTTCCACGTGGGCCGGCTCGACACCGAGACCGAGGGCCTGCTGCTGCTCACCAACGACGGCGAGCTGGCCAACCGGTTGACGCACCCGAGCTACGGCGTGCAGAAGAAGTACTGGGCGAAGGTGCCGGGGCCGATCCCGCGCGACCTGGGCCGCCGGCTCAAGCAGGGCATCGAGCTGGAGGACGGCATCGCCAGGGCGGACTCGTTCTCGATCGTGCAGGAGCACGGCCAGCAGGCGCTGGTCGAGGTCGTCCTGCATGAGGGGCGCAAGCACGTGGTGCGGCGGATGCTGGAGGAGGCCGGTCACCGGGTGATCGACCTGGCCAGGATCGAGTTCGGGCCGGTGAAGCTGGGCCGGACGAAGCCCGGCACCGTCAGGGCGCTGACCTTGAAGGAAGTCGGCGAGCTGTACGCGGCCGTGAAGCTGTAATCTGGCCGGACGAAGGAGCCCGTGCGAACCTCCGCACGGGCTTCGCGTCTATGGAACCCGTCGGAAGGGGACGAACCACATGGTGCGGGCGATCCGTGGGGCCATCCAGGTGGATGCCAATGACCGCGACTCGGTCATCTCGGGCACGACCGAGCTGGTCAGCGCGATCATGGAGCGCAACAGCCTGTCCCCGGACGACGTGATCAGCGTGTTGTTCACGGCGACGCCCGACCTGACGGCGGAGTTCCCGGCGCTCGCGGCGCGTAAGCTGGGTTTCCACGAGGTGCCGCTGATCTGCTGCACCGAGATCGACGTGCCGGGGGCGCTGCCCCGCGTCGTACGCCTCATGGCCCATGTGGAGACCGACCGGCCGCGTTCGGAGATCCAGCACGTCTATCTGCGCGGCGCGGTGGCGCTGCGCCAGGACATCGCCCAGTAGGGCACCCGCACCACCCCCGCTCCAGCGCACGGCCAGCCGGCCGCGCGAAACCACCAGCCCGCACGACCCGATGAATCAGGACATCGCGATGGATCTTCGTACCGTGCTCGTCGTCGGCACCGGCCTCATCGGCACCTCAGCGGCGCTGGCGCTGCGCAAGCGCGGCGTGCGGGTGCTGCTCGCCGACCGCGACCAGGGCGCCGTGCGGCTGGCGCGGGAGCTCGGCGCGGGCGAGGAGTGGCAGCCGATCAAGGGCGAGCAGGCGACGGTGCCGGCGGCCGAGCGGGCCGACCTGGCGATCATCGCGGTGCCTCCGGCGCACGTGGCGACCGAGCTGCTGGAGCTGCAGCGCATCGGCGCGGCCCGCTTCTACACCGACGTCGCCAGCGTCAAGGCCGAGCCCATCCACCGGGCCGCGCAGCTCGGCTGCGACCTGGCCACCTACGTCGCCTCCCACCCGCTGGCCGGCCGCGAGAAGTCGGGGCCGGGGGCGGCCAGGGAAGACCTGTTCCTGGGGCGGCCGTGGGCGCTGTGCCCCACGGAGGAGGCCGACCCCGAGGCGAAGGCGGCGGTGCTGCGGCTGATCGAGCTGTGCGGCGCCAACGCGGTCGAGGTCGGCGCGATCGACCACGACCGCGCGGTCGCCGTGGTCTCCCACGCGCCGCACGTGGCCGCCTCCGCCGTGGCCGCGCGCCTGGCCGACGCCACGGACGTCGCGCTCGGGCTGGCCGGGCAGGGCGTGCGCGACGTCACCCGCATCGCGGGCAGCGACCCGGGGCTGTGGCTGGGCATCCTGTCCGGCAACGCCTCCCCGGTCGCCGAGGTGCTGGAGGCGGTGGCCAACGACCTGGCCGACGCGGCGAGCGCGCTGCGTGCCCTGGCCGAGGGCGACGGCACCGCCACCAACGAGATCACCCAGCTCCTCAAGCGCGGCGTGGCCGGCCACGACCGCATCCCCGGCAAGCACGGCGGCCCGGCCTCGTCCTACGCCGTCGTCCAGGTCGTGATCGGCGACCGGCCCGGGCAGCTCGCCCGGCTGTTCCAGGTGTGCGACGAGATCGGGGTCAACGTCGAGGACGTCCGCCTGGAGCACGCCCCCGGCCTGCCCCTGGGCATCGCCGAGCTGTCGGTGGAGCCCGACGCGGCCACCACGCTCACGGAGGCGCTGCACGAGCGGGGCTGGCAGGTTCCCTGAGCAGCGGGGTGCCCGCCCGTCACACCGCGATGGGAAGCTTGTCGTAGCCGCGTACGGTGCTGCTGTGCAGGCGTGCCGCGCGCTCGTGGTCGACCTCCCACACGGGGAAGCGCCGCAGCGTCTCCTCCAGGCCGACGCGGGCTTCGAGGCGGGCGAGGGCGGCGCCGAGGCAGAAGTGGATGCCGAGGCCGAACGCGAGATGCCCGTCGAAGCGGCGGTGGATGTCGAAGCGGTCGGCGTCGGCGTAGGCGCGTTCGTCCCGGTTGGCGGCCCCGGTGAGCAGCAGCACCTTCGACCCCGCCGGCAATGTCGTGCCGTGCAGCAGGACGTCCCTGGTCAGGGTGCGCCCCTGCACCGGCGACGGGGACTCGTAGCGCAGGATCTCCTCGACGGCGTTCCTCAGCAGCGAGGGGTCGGCGGCCAGCTCCGCCCGCTGGGCGGGATGCGCGGCGAGCAGCAGGCAGGCCCAGCCGAGCAGCCGGGCCACCGTCTCGGTGCCGCCGCTGACCAGCAGCCCCGCGAAGTCGGCCGCCTCGGCGGTGGTGAGCCGCCGCGCGCCCTCCCCGGTGGGCACCTCGGCCTGCACCAGCGCGCTCATCAGGTCGTCGCGGGGGCTCTTGCGCCGCGCCTCGACCTGCTCGCGGAAGTACCCGTGCAGCCGCGCCATGGCGGCGATGGCGACGTCGTTGATGATGCCCCTGCCCTCCTCGATGTGGAAGGCGCGGTCGATCTCCTGGCGTACCTCCTCCCGGTCGGCCGGGTCGACGCCGATCAGCTCGGAGATGACCCTCGACGGGAGCTGGACGGCGAAGTCCTGCACGTAGTCGAACTCGCCGGTCAGAGGGTCGAGCAGCTCGGCGCAGAGCGTGCGGACGTAGTCCTCCAGCACGGAGATCCTTCGCGGCGTGAAGGCCCGTGACACGAGCGTGCGCAGCATCGTGTGCTCCGGCGGGTCCATGAAGAGCATCATGCCGCTGCGCATCGGCTCGGCCGTCATGATCTCCAGCACGGTGCCGTACGCGGAGCTGTAGGTGCGCGGGTCGCGCGTGGCGGCCTCGACGTCCGCGTAACGGGACAGGGCGTGGAAGCCGAGCTTGTCGTTGCGGTAGACGGGCTGCTCGTCGCGCATCCTGCGCCACAGCGGGTACGGGTCGAGGTCGATCGTCGTGTCGAACGGGTCCCAGTACAGTGCGGTCACGGCACGCACCCTCCTCGGTCTGCCGTCGTCCACCGGCGCCGCCGGTCCGCCGACGTCAGCATGTCACGGTACGGCGGATCCCGGTACGGCCCTCACTCCTCCGCAGGCAGGAGGCGGTCGATGAGGGCCCTGAGCGTCTTGGCGTCGTCCGGGCCGAGCCGGTCCAGGAGGTGACGCCGGGTGGCCGTCTCCAGCGCCGGCAACGTCGCGTCGATCAGGTGCCGGCCCGCCGGGCTCAGCGTGACCTCCACCCCGTTCGGAACCTTGTCGCGGGCCACGTAGCCGCGCTCGCCCATCCGGGTCAGCAGGTGCGACAGCCGCGTCCGGTCCCAGCCGAGGGTGGCGGCGAGGGCGTTCTGGCGCAGGCTCCCGCCGGACTCGTGCAGGCACACCAGGACGCCCAGCTCCGGCTCGGACAGGCCGGACGCCGCGGTGGTCTCGGCGATGACGGCGGCGCGGACCAGCTCATGGGCGCGCTTCCAGCGCAGCCACAGCTCGGTCGCCTCACCCGGCCCAACTGTTGACATATCAACACCTTGCTTTCTAGTGTTCGTCCCGACCGCACCGCTCGATGGACAAGGACCTCTCCCATGCTCGATCCCCGGCGGCACTACGCCAGCCTGCGCCAGGTGGCGCTCCTTCCCCTCCTGCTGTTCCTCCCCGCCGTGATCGCCTTCTTCGCGGACCCGGACGTGGCGTGGGGAGAATACCTGGGCGTCTTCTTCCACCTCTCGATCCTCTTCCTGGTGTCACGCCTGGACGCGGCGCCCTGGGCCAAAGCGGCGGGCTACGGCTGGGTGGTGCTCGACGTGCTCGCCGGCATCCTCATGATCAACGCGGTCGAGTACGACACCGCCTGGGCGGTCCGGCTCGGCGGTCACGTCCTCGCCGGTGTCTGGATCGTGGCGAGCTCCCTGGTCAGCCGTTCCTGGCCGGTCCGCGTGGTCGGCGTCGTCACCGGCGTCTGGCTCGGCGGCTACTCCTTCGCCGGCACCCTTCTCGCCGAGGAGGTCCTGCGCCCGGCCGGCATCATGATCCTCGCCTGGTTCGCCCTCCTGGCGATCTTCCACCGTGACGAGCCCGCGCACGCGCCGGCACCGGCACCGGCCTGACCCTCGCCCGATGTCACGTCCGCGCCCCCTCGATCCGTCTGCAAGCACGAATCGAGGAGGTAAGGAAGATGACCGACATCCTGGTACTCGGCGGCGGCTACACGGGCGTCACGGCGGCTCTCAGGGCCGCCCGCCGGACCCGCCGCACAGGCGGGCGCGTCACGCTGGTGAACGCCTCCCCGCGCTTCACCGAGCGGCTGCGCCTGCACCGGACGGCGGCCGGCGAGCGGCTCGCCGACCACGCCCTGGCCGACGTGCTCGCGGGCGGCGGCGTCCGGCTCGTGCTGGGACGGGTGGCCGCGATCGACCCGGAACGGCACGAGGTGCGCCTCGACCCCTCCGGCGGGCAGGAGGCGCGCACCCTGCGCTACGACAAGCTGATCTACGCGCTCGGCACCGTCACCGACGTGACCGTGCCTGGTGTCGCCGAGCACGCCTACGTCTACGACGACCACGCCGCCACCGCCCGGCTCTCCCGGCACCTCGACACCCTCACGCGCGGCACGGTCGTCGTGGCCGGTGGCGGGCTGACCGGGGTCGAATCGGCCACCGAGCTGGCCGAGGCGCGCCCCCACCTGCACGTCGTCCTGCTCACCAGGGGGCGGCCGGGGGCGATGATGGGGGCGGGCGCGCGGGCGTACCTGGACAGGGCGCTGGAACGGCTCGGCGTCGAGGTGCGCGCGAGCGTCGAGATCACGAAGGTGCTGCCCGACGGCGTGGAGCTGGCCGGCGGCGAGCTGATCCACTCCGACGCGACGCTCTGGACCACCGGCACCAGGGGCTTGCCGCAGGCCGCCGCGTCGGGGCTGGCGGTGGACGGGCGTGGCCGGATCGTGGTGGACGAGGTCCTGCGCTCGGTCTCCCACCCGGACGTGTACGCCGTCGGCGACGCCGCCGCCATCACCCAGAGCTTCGGCGTCCTGCACGGCACCTGCCAGGGAGGCATCCCCAGCGCCCTGGCCGCCGCCGACTCGCTGGCCGCGACGCTGCGGGGGAGGAGGGCGCGGCCGTTCAGGTTCGGGTTCTTCCACCAGCCGGTGAGCCTGGGCAGGAAGGACGCCGTCATCCAGTTCACCCGCCCGGACGACGGCCCGCGCCGGTGGTACCTGACCGGGCGGGCGGCCATCGCCTACAAGGAGACGGTCAGCGACAGCCCGTTCACCCTGTTCAGGCTGCTCAAGCGCGGGCTGGTGCCGGTGCGGGCGTTCGGCCTGACCGCCGGGCGGTCATGACTCCGGACGCGCGGGGCTGGGCCTCAAAACCGTGGCCCCGGACGCGCGGGGGGGCGGGGCCGTGGTGATCGGCCCCGCCCGCCGCACCCCCACGTCTCAGCGTTTCGTGACCGCCTCGCTGACGGCGTTGGGTCCGTCGTACTGGCGGTCCGGCATGTTCTCCAGCGCCTGGACGATGTCGTCGCTCGCGTTGTGGTCGCGGGCCGCTTGGACCAGGTCGTCCTTGCTGGCGGGGTAGTCGACCCCGCTCAGGTGCTTCTGCAGGTCGATCGGATTCGGTGCAGTGCTCATGTCCGCCAGCTGCCCCGCTGTCACGAGACGTAACGGCGGGCCCGCGAGTTCTCCTGGGACGCCTCCAGGCTCGCCAGCCTGGCCTCGACCCTCGGTGGCACCCGCCGCCGCTCGGCCAGCACCCACGGCAGGCCGCGCAGCGCGTCCAGGGCCGCCAGCGCCGAGACGCGGTCGCGCGGCACCGTCCTGGCCAGGTGCGCGGTGCGGCGCAGCGCCGCCCGCAGCGGCCGCCGCAGCCACGTGAACCAGAGCGTGTTGCGCAGCCCGACCCGCCGCCTGCCGTGCGCGTCCCGCTGCTTGGACGCCTGGTGGTGCACGGTCAGCTCCTCCAGGTAACACAGCTCCCAACCGGCCGTGGCCAGGTCCACCGCCAGCAGCTCCTCCTCGCCGCCCAGCCACAGCCGCCGCGAGAAGCCGCCGCAGGCCAGGAACGCCTCCCGCCGCAGCACGGACGCCCCGGCGAGGAAGCTGCCCAGCGCGGGCCCCGGCAGCCAGTCCGGCCCTGGGACGGGGGAGTCGCGCAGCTCGGCCACGATCGGGTCGTCGCGCCCGCCGGGTTCGGCCAGGATGCGGGCCGTCACGACCGCCAGGCGGGGGTGGGCGTCGAGCACGTCGGCGGCCCGCGCCAGCGAGCCGGGCGCCCACCAGGTGTCGTCGTCGGCGAAGGCCACGTACGGGGTGTTCAGCCGCTCCACGCCCACGTTGCGGCCGACGGCGCCCAGGTTCTCGTCCAGGGCGACCACGTCCACCTCGGGGTACGCGCGCGCGACCGCCTCGGCGGTGCCGTCGGTGGAGCCGTTGTCCACCAGCACCACGTGGGGGCGCTCGGGGAGCGCGAGCAGGCGGCCCAGCGAGGTGAGCACCTCTTCCCGCCGGTTCCACGTGATCACGACGGCACCCACCCGCGGGTCAGGCACGCCGGCGCCCGCTTGCGGGCTGGGTGTGGTGGCGTGCCTCTGTGGATCGGGCGCAACGGCGCCCGGTTGCGGGTTCGGCGTGGCGGCGTGCGGGCGCGGGTCAGCCATCGGTCCGCTCCAGGGTGCGTCGTGCCCGTTCCACGGAGGTCGGCAGTTCGCGCCGTTCGGCGAGCGCGCGGGGCAGGCGGCGTACCGCCGTGCGCAGCCCCTCGCGGCCCGCCGAGCCGCCGCGCAGAGCCTGGAGCGTGCGGCGGGCCACCACCCGCCAGGGGCGGCGCAGCACGGCGGTCAGTACGGCGTTGCGCGCGGCCAGCACCTGCCGGCCGCGCGGGTCCCTGGAGGGCGACGGGTGGTGGTGGGCGACCACGTCGTCCACGTACGCCAGCCCCCACCCCTTCGCGGCCAGGTCCACGGCCAGCCGTTCCTCCTCGCCGAAGAAGAAGATCACGTCGTCGAACCCTCCCGCATCGAGGAACGCCTCCTTCCGCACCACCGCCCCGCACGCCAGGAACCCCAGCACGCTCGGCCCGGGCAGGTCGGGCTCGACGCCGAGCGGGGAGTGGCGCATCTGCTCGGACACCGGGTCCAGCCGCTCCTCGGGGCCGACCAGGACGCGGGCGCCCAGGACCGCGAGGCGCGGGTAGGCGTCCAGCACGTCGGCGGCCCGTTCCAGCGCGCCGGGCGCCCACCAGGAGTCGTCGTCGGCGAAGGCCACGTAGGGGGTCTCGGCCATCTGGACGCCGATGTTGCGGGCGGGCGCGCCCAGGTTCCTGCCGGCCTCGACCACGTGGACGTCGGGGAAGTGCCGCTTGACGAACGTGGCGGTGCCGTCGGTGGAGCCGTTGTCGACGAGGATCACCGGGCGTGGGTGCAGGGGAAGCGAGCGGCTGAGCGCGCCCAGCCTGTCCTTGCTCGCCACGACGACCGTGACACGGGCTCCGTTGTTCACAAGGTCTCACTTACCGGACGGAGCGGGCTTACTCCTCTTGACGGGCGGCAGGGCGGGGCGTAGGAAGGGGGTAACAGTGTTACCGACCAGAAACGGCGTTACCCTCATGACGGTTTCCGCGTACCAGCAGGCCCAGAAGGAAGGGCAGAGCGTCGTCAGGGCGGCCGTCCTCGACGCGGCCAAGCGGCTGCTCGTCACCGAGGGGCCGGCGGCGCTCACCGTGCGGCGGATCTCCGGCGAGGTGGGCTGCTCGACCAAGGTCATCTACACGCTCTTCGGTGGCAAGGACGGGCTGGGGGAGGCGCTCTGGCTGGAGGGGTTCGCGCGGTTCGAGCGGTGGCTGCTGGCGGTGCCGCCCTCCGACGACCCGTTCGAACGGCTGCACGCCGGGCTCATGGCCTACCGGGAGTACGCGCTGAGCGAGCCCGACTACTACCGGGTCATGTTCCAGGGCGCGCTGCCGGGGCTGAAGCCGGGGCCCGAGGCGGTGGAGGCGGCCAAGCGCACGTTCGAGCTGCTGCTGCGGGACGTGGTCGGCTGCCTCGACGCCGGGCTGCTGCGCGGGGCCGAGGCCAGGGAGATCGCCGACGTGTTGTGGATGGCCGTGCACGGCGCGGTGAGTCTGGAAATTTCGGGATTTTTCGATCGGGACGTGGCCGGGCGGCGCTACCGGCTCCTCTGCGTTTCGGTGCTCACCCCGTTCCTGGCGGCGGAGCCCCCGGCGGACGAGTTCCCGGCGAGCGAGTTCCTGGCGAGCGAGTTCCTGGCGAGCGACGATGGAAGGGACAGGTCATGACCACTCCGTTCAAGAACGGGTTCGCGCCGGTGAACGAGGAGATCACCGCGTTCGACCTCGACGTCACCGGCCGCATCCCGGCCGAGCTCAACGGCCGCTACCTGCGCAACGGCCCCAACCCGCTCAGCCTCGACGACCCCAGCGCCGCCCACCTGTTCTTCGGCGAGGGCATGGTGCACGGGGTGCGGCTGCGCGACGGCCGCGCCGAGTGGTACCGCAACCGGTGGGTGCGCAGCGCCCACGTCGCCGAACGGCTCGGCGAGGAGCCCAGGCCGGGGCCCGTGCACGCGGGCATGGACTTCGCGGCCAACACCCACGTCATCGGGCTCGGCGGGCGCACGTTCGCCACCGTCGAGGCGGGGGCGCTGCCGTACGAGCTGGGGTACGAGCTCGACACCATCGGCGCGTGCGACTTCGACGGCGGGCTGTCCGGCGGGTTCGCCGCGCACACCCACCTCGACCCGGTCACCGGCGAGCTGCACGCGCTGGCCTACTTCTTCGGCTGGGACCACCACCAGCACCTCGTGCTCGACCCCAAGGGCGTCGTCCGGCGCGCCACCGACATCCCGGTGCCCGACCAGCCGATGGTGCACGACTTCGCGCTCACCGAACGGTTCGTGGTGATCTACGACCTGCCCGTCACGTTCAGCATGCCCCACGCGGAGCGGGGGGACCGGCTGCCGTACGCGTGGAACGACGACCACCCCGCCCGCATCGGGCTCCTGTCGCGTGAGAGCGGCGACCTGCGGTGGGTGGACGCGCCGTCGTGCTGGGTCTTCCACACGCTCAACGCCTACGACGACGGCGACCAGGTGGTCGTGGACGTGGTCAGCTACCCGAAGGGGTTCGTGGACGCGCGGCTCGACCTCGGTGGCGCGCCCACGCTCGACCGCTGGCGGATCGACCTGACCACCGGCCGCGTCGGGCGGGCCACGCTCGACGACCGCGCCCAGGAGTTCCCGCGCATGGACGAGCGCCGCACCGGCCGCCCCTACCGCTACGGCTACACCGCCGCCACCCGCGAGCTGTTCGACGTGGTGGGCGGCGTGCGGGGCGGCGAGCTGGAGGACCTGCCGGACGGCGCGTTCGACAACACGCTCATCAAGCACGACCTGCAGCGGGGCACCCAGGAGGCGCGGCAGCTCGGGCGCGGCGCCTACGTGGGCGAGCCCGTCTTCGTCGGGGCGGGGGAGGCCGAGGACGACGGGTACGTGCTGTCGTTCGTCAACAACCCCGCCAGAGGGGCCGCCGACCTGGTCATCCTGTCCGCGCAGGACTTCACGGGCGAGCCGGTCGCCATCGTGCACCTGCCCGCCCGGGTGCCGCTCGGCTTCCACGGAAGCTGGATCGCCGACTGAACACGGGCTGGATCGGCGGGTGATCCAGGGGGGCCGGTTCGCGTGGTCGAAGGGAAGCTGGATCGGCGGGTGAGCCGGAGGCGGTAGCCTCTTCAGGTTGGATCCACACGTGAAGAGGGAGAGGCCGTGGCCGGTCTGGTCGTCGCCATGGACGGCCCTTCGGGGTCGGGTAAGTCGAGCGTGTCGCGCGGAGCCGCCCGCGCGCTTGGCCTGCGTTACCTCGACACCGGGGCGATGTACCGCGCGATGACCTGGTGGATGCTCCAGCAGGGTGTCGACCTGGCCGATCCCGCCGCCGTCGCGGCCCGCTGCGGCGAGCCCGCGATCGTCTCCGGCACCGACCCCGACGGCCCGGCCATCCACGTCGACGGCGTGGACGTAGCCGGCCCGATCAGGGAGTCCGACGTCACCGGCGCGGTCTCGGCCGTCGCCGCCGTGCCGGAGGTGCGGGCGCGGCTCGTCGCGTTGCAGCGCGAGATCATCGGCGCCGGTGACATCGTGGTCGAGGGCCGCGACATCGGCTCCGTCGTCTGGCCCGACGCCGCCGTCAAGATCTACCTGACGGCCAGCCCGGAGGCCCGTGCCCGCCGGCGCAGTGCCGAGGTGGCCGGCTCCACGGTGGAGGCGCAGCAGGAGGCCATGGCCCGGCGTGACACCCTGGACTCAACGCGTAAGACCGACCCGCTCTCGATGGCGGCTGGCGCCATCGAGCTCGACACCACCGCGCTGACGCTCGACGAGGTCATCGCCGAGGTGCTGAGACTGGTCAAAGAGCGCACCTGAGCCGTTCAGGTGCGGTACTCACCTTAAGGATGAAAAATCGTGTCAACGGGGGATTGGGTCGAGGCTGACCTCGACGAGCTGGAGATCGACGAGCACGAGCACCACAGCGCGCCGCTGCCGGTCGTGGCCATCGTCGGGCGGCCGAACGTCGGCAAGTCCACGCTGGTCAACCGCATCATCGGCCGCCGCGAGGCGGTCGTCGAAGACGTGCCGGGCGTCACCCGCGACCGCGTCACCTACGACGCCAACTGGAACGGCCGCCGCTTCACCGTCGTCGACACCGGCGGCTGGGACCCTGACGCCACCGGCATGAACCTGCGCATCGCCGAGCAGGCGCAGGTCGCGGTCGAGCTGGCCGACGTGATCGTGTTCGTCGTGGACGCCACCGTGGGCGCGACCGACGCCGACGAGATCGTCGGCTCCGTGCTGCGCCAGTCCGGCAAGCCGGTCATCCTGGCCGCCAACAAGGTCGACAACCAGCAGCTCGAGCTGGAGGCCGCCGCGCTGTGGTCACTCGGGCTCGGCGAGCCGCACCCCGTCTCGGCCCTGCACGGGCGCTCCAGCGGAGACCTGCTCGACGTCGTCCTCGACGCGCTGCCCGAGACGCCCGCCGTCACGTTCGGCACCGAGCGCGGGCCCGCCCGCGTCGCGCTGCTCGGCAAGCCCAACATCGGCAAGTCCTCCCTGCTCAACAAGCTGGCGGGCGAGGAACGGGTGCTGGTCGACCCGATGGCGGGCACCACCCGCGACCCCGTCGACGAGCTGATCGAGCTCGGCGGGCGCACCTGGCGCTTCGTCGACACCGCCGGCATCCGGCGGCGCGACCGCGAGCTGCAGGGCGCCGACTTCTACGCCGCCATGCGCACCAGGGCCGCGCTCGAACGTACCGAGGTGGCGATCGTGCTGATCGACGCCAGCGAGCCGCTCACCGAGCAGGACCTGCGCATCATCGGCCTGGTCATCGAGTCCGGGCGGGCCATGGTCGTCGCCTTCAACAAGTGGGACCTCGTCGACGAGGACCGCCGCTACTACCTGGAGAAGGAGATCGACCGGCAGCTCGTCCGCACCCCGTGGGCGCTGCGCGTCAACATCTCCGCCAAGACCGGCCGGCACGTCGACCGGCTCGTCCCGGCCCTGGAGAAGGCGCTCGACTCCTGGTCCACGCGGGTGCCGACGGCCCGGCTCAACGCGTTCCTCACCGAGCTCGTGCAGCAGACGCCGCCGCCGGTGCGGGGCGGCAAGCAGCCGAAGATCCTCTTCGCCACGCAGGCGTCCGTCGAGCCGCCCAAGTTCGTGCTGTTCACCTCCGGCTGGCTGGAGGACACCTACCGGCGCTTCATCGAGCGGCGCATCCGCGAGGAGTTCGGCTTCGCCGGCTCGCCCATCGAGGTGACCATGAAGATCCGCGAGAAGCGCGGCAAGAAGGACAAGTAATCGTTTTGCCGCCGATCCCCGCGTGATCGTAGGATCGGCGGCAACGCGTTGACGGAGACGAGTAGCCAGCGGCCCCGCACGGGCCGAGAGAGCCGCCGGTAGCTGCGAAGGCGGCGCCGTGCCCCGCTGGTGAAGACACTCCCGAGTGCGGGGAGGAAATGCCCCGCCGGCCTGACCCCCGTCATCGGGTCATCGAGGCCGTCCCCGCGGGGCGGCGAAAGTGCGGTGGCACCGGGAGCTCCCTTCTCCCCCGCACTCCCAAGGGGTCATGCACTTCCTCATGAGGAGCTGTGATGATCTCTCGTGTCATGTCGGCGGAGCTCGCGAAGCACGCCGGCCAACGAGTGACGATCGCCGGATGGGTCCATCGCCGCCGGCAACTCAAATCCGTGTCCTTCCTCGTCGTCAGGGACCGCACCGGGCTGGCGCAGGTCGTCGTGTCCGGCGACGCCGCCGCTGCCCTGACCGGCGAGGCCGCCGGTGTTGCTGCTAGGGTCACCGCTGGTGACCTGCCGTCCGAGGAGAGCGTCGTGCGCGTCACCGGCACGGTGGCGGCCAACGGGCAGGCACCCGGCGGCCACGAGCTGGTCTCGCCCGAGATCCACGTGCTCGCCCGGCCGGCCACCGCGCCGCCGTTCGACCTGTACCGGCCCGTGGTCGGGGCGGCGCTGCCGACCGTGCTCGACCACGCCCCCGTCGCGCTGCGGCACCCACTGCTGCGCGCCGGGCTGGAGATCTCCGCCGCGAGCGCGGCCGGGTTCCGCGAGACGCTCGACCGGCTCGGCTTTACCGAGATCCACACGCCCAAGATCGTCGGCTCGGCCACCGAGTCGGGCGCGAACGTCTTCGGCCTCGACTACTTCGGCCGGCCCGCCTACCTCGCCCAGTCGCCCCAGTTCTACAAGCAGGCGATGGTCGGGGTGTTCGAGCGGGTCTACGAGGTGGGGCCCGTCTTCCGCGCCGAACCGCACGACACGGTACGGCACCTGGCCCAGTACACGAGCCTCGACGCCGAGCTCGGCTTCGTCCGCGACCACCGCGACGTCATGGCCGTGCTGCGGGAGGCGGTGGCGGGCATGATCGAGTCGGTACGCCTGCGCGCCCCCGCCGCGCTCGACCTGCTCGGCGTCGTGCCTCCCACGGTGCCCGCCGAGATCCCCGCCATCCACTTCACCGAGGCGCAGCGGCTCACCTCCTCCGACGAGCCCGACCTGTCGCCGGCGCAGGAACGATGGCTGTCGGAGTGGGCCGAGCGGGAGCACGGCTCCGAGTTCCTGTTCGTCACCGGGTACCCGATGAGCAAGCGCCCCTTCTACACCCACCCCGACCCCGAACGGCCCGGCCACACCAACGGCTTCGACCTGCTCTTCCGCGGGATGGAGCTGGTCACCGGCGGGCAGCGGCTGCACCGGTACGAGGACTACGTGCGGGCCCTGGCCGAGCGCGGCGAGGGGACGGCGGCGTACGAAGGGTATCTCCAGGCCTTCCGGTATGGGATGCCGCCGCACGGCGGGTTCGCGCTGGGGCTGGAGCGGTGGACGGCGCGGCTGACGGGCGCGGCGAACGTCCGGCAGACGACGGCGTTCCCCCGCGACCTGCACCGGCTCTCACCCTGACCAGCGCATGACACCACCGCGTGCCCGCCGCCGCTCATGGGCGGGGCGGGCACGCCTCAGCGGCGCGGCATGAGGGTGGCGACCGCCGCGCCCAGCACGCAGATGAGCGCCGTCACCAGGAACATCTCCGTGTACTCCGTGTGCAGGGCCGCCTGCACCTTCGCCGTGTAGCCGGCGAGCTGCCGCTGGTACGTCTCCGGATCCACGCCGAACGGGAGCGGCGTGTCCAGCCGCGCCGTCAGCGATTGGAACCGGTGGAACCCCCACGCCGACACGGCCGCGATGCCGATCAGCATGCCCATCATCCTGGCCACCACGACCGCCGCCGACGCCACCCCGTGCTGCGCCGCCGTGCTCACCCGCAGCACCGCCGACGACACCGGCGCGATCACCAGCCCCAGGCCCAGACCGGCCAGCACCAGGTCGCGGTCCACCGTCAGGCCCGCTCCCGCCAGGTCGAGCGGCCAGCGGCTCATCAGCCAGTAGCCCCCGGCGGCCAGCACCATGCCCGCCACCGCCACGGCCCGGTCGCCCAGCCTGCGCGCCAGCAGCCCGCCCAGCAGCGCCGCCAGCGTCAGCGCCGCCAGGAACCTGGCCAGCACCAGCGCCGCCGCCAGCGGCTCCTTGCCCAGCAGCGTCTGCGCCGTGAGCTGCACGAACACCATCGTGACGAGCAGCGCGGCCCCGGCCAGGAAACTCACGGCCAAGGTGGCGAGGAGCGGGCCCTTGCGGGTGGTGGTGAGGTCGAGCAGGCGCACGGGGGAGCGGATCTCCCACCAGACGAACGCCGCCCCCGCCACCACGCCGGCCGCGATCACCGGCGGGCCCCACGGGGGGAGGACGGTGGTGGCCGGGTCGGGGTTGTAGAGACCCACGACCAGCAGCCCCAACGCCAGCGCCAGCAGCACCCCGCCGACCACGTCCACCCGCCCGGCCTGCACACCGCCGACCGTGTGCTCGGCCACCGCACCGCCGGCCACCTGCCCGGCCACCGCCCCGCCGGCCACCGCTCCGTCGGCCGCGTGCTCGGCCTGCGCGCTCCCGGTCGCCTGTCCGGCCTGCGCGCCGTGGCCCACTCGCACCGCCGCGTCGGGCGCGGCTTCGGGCGTTGTCGTGTGGGGCGCGGCGTCCGGCGCCGCCGCTGCACCCGTCAATGGTGCGGCTGCGTGGGCTGTGGTACCGGGCTGGGGTGGCGGGTTCGTGGCGCGTGGGCGTGGGGGGACGGTGAAGTGGATGGCGAGGGCGGCCAGGGCGGCGAGAGGGACGTTGATCCAGAAGATGGCGTGCCAGCCCCCAAGCTCCACCCCCGCCACCACCGTGCTGGGCACCAGCGCCAGCGCGCCGCCGTACAGGGGGCCGAGGGCGCTGCCCAGTTCCTGTGCGGCGCCCACCGCGCCCAGGGCGACGGGCCGCTCGCGTTCGTCCCACAGGTCCCCGATGAGTGCCATCGTGATCGGCAGCAGCGCGCCCCCGGCCACCCCCTGCACGGTACGCCCGGCCACCACCATCGTCTCCCCGGCGGCCAGCGCGGTCAGGACGGAGCCGAGGGCGAAGGCGGCCAGGCAGGCGTGGATGAGGGGGCGGCGGCCGTAGCGGTCGGAGAGGCGGCCGAGCAGCGGCATCGCGGCGACGTATCCGAGAAGGAAGCCCGTGACGATGGGGGTGGCCCGCTCCAGGTGGTTGAGCGGGATGCCGACGTCCTCGGCGATGTCGATCAGGACGGTGACCACCACGTACGCGTCGAGCGCCGCGAGCAGCACCACCGCGCCGCCCGCGCCGAGCACCACCCGCCGGGCCCGCCTCATCTCGCGGACCTCGCCGGAGGTCGTCTCATGGGGCTCACCCTGCGGCGGGCGGCGTGATCGTGACGGGTGCGTCGTAGTCGCTGAACGACACCGTGACGGTGCCGCCCTGCAACGGCAGGCTCGCCTTGGTGAGGCGGCTGGTGGCCTGGTCGAGCCAGACCTTGGCGTTGACGCCCTGGGTGACGCCCGGCACGATCGGTGCGATGACGTCGGCGGGCAGGGTGGCGGCGACCCGGTAGGAGCCGGACTCGGCGGCCTCGACCTTGGGGTCGGTGGCGGAGGCGAGCAGGTGGGCGATGCCCTTGGCGGGGGCCAGGATCGCGGACGGGTCGTAGTACTGGGCGAGCTGCTGCTTGCTCATCTTCTGGAAGCCGCCGGTGGGCCCCTTGAAGTGCACCGTCTCCCCGACGAGGGTGAAGGAGACCTCCTGGAGGCTGCCCAGGATGTTCAGGGTGAGCGTGCCGTCGGCGTCGCCGCCTGCCGTGAGCCGGCCGTCGGCCTTGGTGATCGGCAGGTTGGGCTTGCCCTCTGTGGTGATCGAGAAGCCGGCCGACTTGACGGCCTTCATGGCCTCGGCGGCCTTCTTCATCAGGTCGGGCCCGGCGGGCAGCTCGGCCCCGCCGCCACCCGACGAGCACGCCGCCGCTAACGCGAGCACGGCGACGACGAGGAGTCTTCTGAGCATGCCCGGATCGTATCGACCGCCGGCGCGGGCCGCGCGCGGTGGCCGATATCGGTTGGGTGTCGGCGCAGGCCCGCGGGATGTCACCGCTGGCCCCCCGGGCTCAGCGCGGGCCGGACGTCAGCACGGCGCGTCAGCGGAGCTTCTTCAGGTGCTCCACCAGCGGCGCGTACGCCTCCTCGATCGCTTCGAGCTGGTCGTCGGTGAGCCGGTCGACGAAGTGCTCGCGGACGCCCGCCACGTGGTGCGGGGCGACCCGCTGGATCGTGTCCCAGCCCTCGTCGGTCAGCACCGCGTACGTGCCCCTCCGGTCGTCGCGGCAGTCTTCCCTGACGACCAGGCCCTTGGCCTCCATGCGGGAGATCTGGTGCGACAGCCGGCTGCGCGACTGGATGGTCGCGTCGGCCAGGTCGCTCATCCGCATGCGCCGGCCCTGGCTCTCGGAGAGGTTGACGAGGATCTCGTAGTCGTTCAACGAGAGTGAGTGCTCCTGCAGCTCGCGGTCGAGCCGGTGCATGAGGAGCTTGTGCAGCGCCAGGTGTGTACGCCAGGCACGCTGTTCGGCGGGTGAAAGCCAGCGAGGCGCGCTCATGATCCCCAATCTAGCGCACGTAGAGTTGAACACCATGGGGGAGCCCAAGTCGGGGGAGAGCCTCGGCACCGTGCTCGTCGCCGGCGCCGCGAACCTCACCATCGCGCTGGCCAAGCTCGTCGCCGGGCTGATCGGCGGCTCGGCGGCGATGCTGTCGGAGGCGGCGCACTCGGCCGCCGACACGGTCACCGAGCTCCTGCTGCTGGTGGCGGTGCGCCGCGCGGGCAGGCCCGCCGACCGGCGGCACCCGTTCGGGCACGGCAAGGCCGGGTTCTTCTGGGCGATGATGGCGGCGGTGGCGACGCTGGTGGGCGGGGCGGGGTTCTCGGTCACGCACGGGCTGCACGAGATCAGCCATGGTGAGAAGCTGGCGAACCTCACGCCGTCGTACGTGGTGCTGGCCGTCTCGTTCGTGATCGAGGCGGTCTCGTTCTCGAAGGCGTACCGGCAGTTGCGGGCCGAGGCGGTCCGCTACGAGGTGAGCCCCGTGCGGCTGGTGCGGCTCACGTCCGACACCGCGTTGAAGGCCGTGCTGTTCGAGGACGCGGCGGCGCTCGTGGGGCTGCTCGTCGCCGGTGCGGGGCTGCTGGGGTCGCAGCTCACCGGCTCGGCGCTGTGGGACGGCGCCGCGTCCGTCGCGATCGGCCTGCTCCTGCTGGTCGTCGCGCTCATCCTGATCCAGTCGAACCTGTCGCTGCTCATCGGCCAGGCCGCGCCGCAGGCGCTCGAGACCGGGGTGCGGGCCGTGTTGCTGGCCCAGCCCGAGGTGGAGGACGTGGTCGAGCTGCTGACGATGATGATCGGCCCCGGCGAGGTGCTGGTCGCCGCGAAGATCGACTTCCGGGACGAGGCCAGCGCCGCCGGGGTGGAGAGCGCCTGCGAGGAGGTGGACCGGCGGCTGAGGGAGCGCTTCCCCGGCGTCAGGCAGGTCTTCCTCGACCCGACCCCCACCCGCCGCCGCTCATGAAGGCCCGTTCCTCGATCTGCCGCCACTCGTGAAGGCACACCCTCATGAAGGTGCGCCCGGGATGGGGGCGCGCCGGGCCGGGGTGTCGGTGACGACGGCCACCCTGATGTCCGGGCCGGCCGTCCACTCCAGCAGGTGGCGTCCGGTCAGGTCCTCGCCGCCCGCGCTCACCTTGTCGAGGGTCAGCTCGCCCCGCTTGATGAGCGCCTCCTTGCGCGTCCAGTGCCGGATCAGCTCGTCGTTGCCGGTGACCAGCGCCCGCTCGCGCGGGGTCAGCACGCGGTCGGCCAGCACCGTGTCCAGAGGCCCAGGGCGCACGCGCTCGGCGTCCACCCCGACCTTGCCGGGCCCGGCCGCCGCGCACACGTAGCCGCGCGTGTGGCTGAAGCTGACGCCGAGGTCGGGATACTGCTCGAAGTACGGCCTGCCGTGCCCGAAGCCGTGCATCTCGCAGTACTGCAGCAGCGTGAGCCGCGCCGGGTCCTCGCCCAGCACCTCGGCGGCGCAGAGCCGGACGAGGAGGTGAGCGGCGATGAAGATGGTGCGGTCGGTGTCGAACCTGAAGCGGGCGGCCCGCTCCTTCTCCACCTCGGTGAGCCAGTCATCGGGGGCGCGCACCTCGTCGGGGCGGCCGCCCATCGCTAAAGGGCCGATCGTCAGTCCTTCTTCTTCTTGTCGTCGTTGAGGTTGTACTGGTCTTCCGACGCCGCGCCGAGCACGGTCACGTCATGAATCTTCCAGGTCCCCTTCTCCTTGACAAGGCTGATCTTAAGGTGGGAGTCCTTCACCGAGCGGATCGCCTCCGAGGTGTTCACCTGCTGGTCCACGACGACGATGGCGTGGGCGGTGGCCTCGTCCACGTCCGCCAGGTACACCTCGCGCACCGTGGCCTGCGAGGTGGCCTTGAGCTTGACGATGACCTGCGCCATCGCGCCGCCGAACGCCGCGTCGTACGTGCTCAGGAAGTCGCCCGTGGCCTGGGCGGCGAGGGTGGAGCGGGTGCTCTGGAGGTTCTGGTAGTCGTAGCTGAGCAGGGCGCGGCTGAAGGCGCTGGCCGCGCCGGAGACCTCCAGGCGCAGGGCGCGCTCCGACTCCAGGCCGGCGCGGGCGTCCTCGGCCTGGGCGGCGGAGAGCCACTGCAGGACGGCGGTGGCGGTGATCGCGGTCACCAGCATGGCGGCCAGCGCGCCCATCACCTTGGCCCGCGTGAACCGCCCGCGCCGCGAGGGCCGCCCACCGTCAGGCGCGTGGGTGTCCTCAGGTTCCTGTGCGTCCTCGGGCTTCTGGATGTCCTCACGCTCCTGTGCGTCCTCACGCTCCTGGACGTCCTCGGGCGGCTGGACGTCCTCGGGCGGCTGGACGGCCTTGGGCTCGTCGGTCATCACGGCTCCTCACGGCGGCGGGCGGCCCGGCCCGCCGCGATCCAGCCCACGATGCCACCGCTCACCACCACGGCGAGGAAGATCGCGGCAATCAGCGGGACGACGTTCATGGGGGGCGCGGGCCGGGTGGCGGCCACACCCTTGGGCGACGGGGTGGTGCTGCTGTCAGAGGAAGGCTCAGGAGTGGCCTGCTCGCTGGGACGCTCGGCGGCCGAAGACGCGTCGGCGTCGTCAGCGGAGGTGTGGCCGCGGTCGGCGGTGAAGTCGGGGGCGGGCGCGGGCGAGCGGGCCGGGCAGGAGCGCAGCTTGGGGATGGCGGGCGGCCCGAGCGGGCCTGCGTACTCCTCGGCCGGCGTCGGCCCGCCCGGCACGCTGAAGATGAACGACGCCTTCCCGTACACGGTCCCGCCGCGCCGTTCGCTGATGTCGCCGGCGAGGCTGAGCGCGGTCGGCATGATGCTCAGCAGGTGGTGCACGTTGCGTTCGGTGGCGGCGGAGAAGGCGGGCTGGTGCGGCAACCCGGCGGCGGTCAGCAGGCAGGAGAAGCCGGGCCTGGACGTGCGGATGGCGGCGTCGAGCTGGGCGAACACGCCGGGCCCCTGGTCGAGGATGGCGTTCAGGTCCGTACGTGACTCGCGCAGCGCCGCCGTCACCGTGCGCAGGTCCGTGATGCCGGAGGCGAGCGCGCCGCGCCGGCCGGCCAGCGTGTGGGTGAGCCGGGTGAGCTGCACCGCGAGGTCGTCGAGGACGGCGGCGTTGTCGGCGAGGGTGCCGGTCAGGGTGTGGGCGTCGTCGACGATGCGGCGGATGGCGGGC
This sequence comes from Nonomuraea composti, assembly GCF_012034275.1. Lineage (NCBI taxonomy): Bacteria > Bacillati > Actinomycetota > Actinomycetes > Streptosporangiales > Streptosporangiaceae > Nonomuraea > Nonomuraea composti. Next base: position 67,493 of record NZ_JAATEP010000001.1, read on the forward strand.
GCGCGCCCGTCGAGGGCGACGGCGAGCTCGTGCACGATGGTGTCGGCGTCCTCGGGAGGCACGGCGTTGAGCAGCTTGCCGACCCCTTCGAACAGCTTCTTGTAGTCGAGCGGCACGGTCGTCCTGGCCAGCGGGATGGTGTCGCCGGGCGCGAGCGCGGGCCCGGCGACGCCGGTGGGCGGCGGGGAGAGCGCCACGTACGGCTCGCCGATGGCGGAGCGGCGCCGCACCTCGGCGGTGACGCCCTTGGGCAGCCGGATCTCCCTGTCGATGTCCAGGCCCACGATGATCTTGCCGGGCGCGAGCCGCACCTCGCCGATCTTGCCGACGCGCACGCCCAGGTACGCCACGTCGAACCCGCGGATGAGCCCGGGGGAGGAGACGAACTCGGCCGAGACCCGGTAGGGCCGCTCGACGGCGTCCAGCCGGATGATCGTGCTGAACGCCCAGACCGTCATGGCGATGCCCAGCAGCACGAAGAAGCCGAGGTTGACGTAGATGCGGTTTCTCATCGCGGCGGCTCCAGCAGCAGGCTGAAGTCGGCGCCGCGCTCGTCGCGTACGGGGGCGCCGCGCACGTTCGGCAGCAGGCCCTTCAGCCACACGTAGATGAGCACCTGCCCGTTGACGGTGATCGGCGGCGTGTCGATGAACGCCTGCAGCTTGGCCACCAGCGCCTTGAGGTCCTCCTTGCCCCGCTGCATGGCCGTCGAGATGGCCTCCAGCTCGCGCAGGAGCGTGCGCAGCCGCGCGGCGTGGCGCGGGTAGACGGTGAGGTTGGCCTGCTCGGCGAGCCGGGTGAGGGCGACGATGGTCTTCTTGACGTGCCTGCGGCCGTGCGCGAGGCGTCCGGTGGCGGCGGCGAGCGTGCCGGGCAGCTTGTCCAGCTCGGCGCTACCTTCTGCGAGGTCGTCGCCGAGCCTGGCCAGGGCGTCGATGGAGGTGCCGAGGTCGCGGCGGGCGGCCGCGTACGCGTCGGTGACCTGCGCGGTCTGCTTGATCAGCCGGTTCACGTCGTCGCCCTGCCCGGCGAAGGCGGTGGAGGCGGCGTCGAGGATGGCGTTGACGTCCTGGGCGCCGAGCGCCTCGATGAGCGGCCCGGCCTTGGCGGTGACCTGCTCGATGTCCGGCTCGACGGACGTCTCGGCGATGGTGGCGCCGTCCTTCAGGTACGGGCCGGTGGCGAGGTTCTTGCCGGGGGGCGGGGTGAGGCGGACGTAGTTCTCGCCCAGCACGGACGTCTTGGCGACGGTGGCCGTGCTGCCCTCGGGCACCCGGTGCGCCGACTGGATCGACATCGTCACCCTGGCGCGGTAGCCCGCCAGCTCGATGCCGGTGACGGTGCCCACGCGCACGTCGGAGATCTGCACGCTGTGCCCGGTCACGAGGCTCTGCGCGTCGTCGAAGACGGCGTGCAGGGTCAGGTCGCCGGTGGTGGCGCCGAGCGTCTGCAGCGAGCACCCGGCGGTCAGCGCCAGCGCCGCGAGCACTCCCGTCCACCGCCTGGTCATCGGGGGTTCCCCTGTCGCTCGAAGGGGCAGTTGCTCAGCCCGGCGGGCAGGCACGGCACCGGGCCCAGGTTCAGGGCGTCGAACAGCGGGGTCAGCCACGCCCTGGTCATCGCGTTGAGCACGACGCGGATCTTCAGGACGTGCTGCTTGCGGTCCCATGAGTCGATGAGCACGTCGGCGAAGTCGGCCGCGCCCTTGACCGCCCGCGCGGTGGAGGCGCTGTTGGCCCGCACGGTCAGCACCAGCTCGGCCAGCGTCGTGGCGGCCTGGGGCAGCCGCTTGGAGTACTGCTCGATGATGACGTCGCCGCGCCGCACGAACCCGGCCATGGACGTGACGAACCCGCGCAGCCGCCGCCGCTCCTCCGCCAGCGTGGCGCTGGCCTCGGAGAAGGCGTCGATGGCGCCGGTCACCTGGCTCTCGCGCTCGTTGAGGCTGGTGGCCAGCTTGTTGAGGCTCTTGGCGAGGTCCACGAGCTGCTGGTCCTGCTTGGCCAGGACGCCGGTGAGCTCGGCGGTGTCGGCGATGGCGCCGTTGATGGTCTTGCCGCGGCCGCGGACCCCGTCGGCCAGGTCGCCGGCCACCCGGCCGAGCTTGTCGTCGTCGAGCGCGTCGGTCAGCTTGGTGAACGCGTCGAGCGCCTCGTCGATCTCCACCGGCAGGTCGGTGCGCTCCAGCGGGATCGTCGCCCCGGCCTGGGCGCGCGCGTCGCCGGGCTTCCACGGGGGATACAGGACGACGTTGCGCTCGCCCAGCGTGTTCTGCGGCGCGACCACGGCATGGACGTCGGCGGGCAGCGGCACGTGCCGGTCGATGCGCAGCTCCACCCGTACCTTGTCGCCTGATATCCGGATCCGGTCCACGTAGCCGGCGTCGAGCCCCATCACCTTGACCCGCGCCTCCTCGTACAGGGAAGGCGCCTGGCTGAAGATCGCCACCAGCGGGTACGGGCCGGCCCCGCCCACCGAGCAGCCGGAGGCGAGCAGCACCCAGGCGAGCAGCACCGCCGCGAGCCGTCTCATCGCCGCTCCTTCCTGTCGTCGGCGATGGCCGCCAGCACCTCGGGGTTGATCGGCCCCAGGCCGGTCGCGATGGCCTCCAGCCACGGCCCCTGCCCGCCCATCGTGGCCAGCCCGGAGAACGTCGGGCCCGCCCACGCCAGCAGCGCGTTGAGCCGCTCGTTGCTGCCGCTGAGCCGGGTGGTGATGGCCGCGTTGTCGTCGAGCACCCGCACGAGCGCCCGCTCGTGCTCGGTGATCAGCCGGGTGGTGCTCGCCACGAGGTCGCTGCCGTCGCCCAGGATCACGCGCAGCTCGTCGCGGCGGCGGCGCAGCTCGTTCAGCATGATCTCGACCGCGTCGAGCAGCCGGCCGAGCTGGGCGTCCTTCTTCTCCAGGACCTTCATGATCCGGGTGCCGTTGTCGAGCAGCCGCTGGAGCTGCGGCTCGCTGCCGCTGATGGTCTCCGACAGCTCGCCGATGTTGTCGAGCAGGCGGGTGACCCGGCCGCGCTTGAACGTGTCGAGCTTGCCCAGCTCGGTGAGCAGGTCGTCCACGGCATCGGTGTCGAGCCGCTCGACCAGCCGGGTCGCGTCCTTGATGGCGTCGTTGACGAGGGTGGGCACGCCGGTGCGCTGCACGGGGATGCGCCGCTGGGCCTCGGGGAGCTGGTCGAGGTACGGGGGCGCGACGGTGCCGGTGAGCTTGACGTACCGGCCGCCGAGCAGGTTGGACAGGGTGATGTCGGCCCGCGTGGAGCGGCCGAGCCGCACGCCGTCGTCCACCTTCCACGTGACGACCACGTTGCCCTGCCCGTAGTCGGCCCGTACCTCGGTCACCTTGCCGACCCGCACCCCGGCCACGCGGACGTCGTTGCCGGTGCGCAGCCCGCCGGAGTCCACGAACACCCCCGACATCGTGTAGCCGCCCTCCAGCAGCCCCAGGTTCCCGACCAGGAACGTGGCCACCAGCACCACGGCCAGCGTGGCCAGCGACGCCAGGCCGACGGCGTGCTTGTCGCGGTCGCGGAAGGACTTCACCGGCCCACCAGCAGCTTCCTGAGGTCCTTCTCGCTCTGGATCCTGGTGTTGCGCAGCGGCGGCGGCGTCTGCATTCCGTACGGGCAGGGCGCGGCGCTCAGCGCCAGGCACGGCACGGCGGTGATGAAGTAGTGGCCCCGGTTGACCGACGAGTACGCCCGCGTGAGCAGCGGCGGGAACGTGCTGACCGCCTTGTCGATCTCGCCCACGTGCCGCCGGATGCCGCCGGTCAGCCCCGACAGGTTGTCGACCAGCCGGCCCAGCTCGCCGGCGTTCTTGCCGAGCACCTCGTTGGAGGTGTGGAAGGTGGCCGAGAGCTGCACGAGCGCGTCGTCCACGAGCTTCCGGTTGTCGGCGAACGCCTCCGACAGCGTGACGAGGTTGTCGACGAGCCGCTCGATCTGCTTGTCCCGCCTGGCGACGACGCCGGTAACGGTGGCGTAGTCCTTCAGCAGCCGCTCGATGGTCTTCCTGCGCTCGGCGACCGTGGTGGTGATCGCGTTGACGTTGTCGAGCAGGCGGGGGATGTTGTGCTCGTTGCCCTTGAGCGAGGTGGCGGCGGCCGTCAGGAGCCGGTTGATCTGCTCGGGGTCGAGGCTGCGGGTGAGCGGGCCGAGGTCGCTGACCAGCTCGCCGATGTCCACGACGGAGGAGGTGCGGGTGATGCGCGAGCCGGGCGGCAGCCGGCCGGGCGCGGTGCCGGGCAGCAGGTAGACCACGCGCTGGCCGACGGCGTTACGCCAGCGGACGGCGGCTTCGGTGTCGGTGGGCACCTTGACCGCGTCCCGCACCTCCATCGTCACCTCCGCCCGCCCGTCCACGACCCTGATCCGCTCGACCTGGCCGACCGGCGCGCCGGCGATCTTCACCTGGTCGCCCTCGACCAGCCCGGACACGTCGTCGAAGACGGCGGTCAGCCGGTAGCCGCCGCCCGTGCTCACCCGCGCGATCTGCACGGCGATGAACACGATCAGCGACAGCGTCACGCCGATGAACAGCACGAAGCGGACGAACGTCCAGCGGCGGCGCACGCGTTCCATCAGCGCCTCCCGTCGGTGGGGCCGCAGGCGCCGACGATCAGCTCGCAGATGTCGGTCGCCACGAACGCCTCCACCTGGAGCTGGCGGCTGTTGCCGGGCCCCGGGGCCTCGATGAGCTCGTTGAGCAGGTCGATGAGCCGGTTCAGGCCGCGCACGCCGTCGCCGGCCAGGCCGAGCTGGGCGTAGATGAGCGCGGCCACCCGCTCGCCCGAGTGCACGCCGGCCCGCAGGTCCTGCCGGTGCTTGGCCAGGCCGTGCGTGACCTGGCCCGAGATCGAGTCGATCCCGGCGAGCAGCGCGCGCACCTTGTCGGCCCGCTCCAGCAGGTCAGGGGTGATCACGTTGACGTCGGAGGAGATGGCGACCAGGTCGTCGCCCTTGTCCGACAGCGCGGTGCCGAGCAGCGCCGCGTCGTGCAGGAACTGCCTGGCCCGCTGCCGGTGCCGGTGCGCCACGCCCACGACGGTGCCGGCGTCGTCGATCAGCTCGCGCAGGTCGGTGCCCTGCCCCTCCAGGCCCTTGGCCAGGGTGTGCACGATGACGGTGACCTCGCGCGGATCGACCGCGTCCAGGCCCTCGTAGGCGTCGCCGAGCGTGTCGGACAGGTCCAGCGGGTCGCGCGTGTCGGTGATGACGGCGCCGGCCGCCAGGAACGGGCCGGTGGTCTCGCCCGAGCCGGGCTCCAGGCCGACGAACTTGGGGCCGAACACCGACGCGGGCTCCACGGACGCCACCGTGGTCCTGGGCAGCGGGACCGTCACGTGCATGGTGACCACGGCCCGGCCCTGAGGGTCCAGCGACAGGTTCGTCACCTCGCCGACCGTGATGCCGCGGATCTTGACGGGGGAGCCGGCGTCGAGGCCCTGCCCGGCCCGGCCGAACACGGCGTCGATCCGGGTGCCGGGGACCTGGGTGGCGGAGCGGACGGCGTACAGGGCCGCGGCGGCGAAGACGGCCAGCACGGCCAGCGCGAGGCCCAGCCGGGCGGCGAGAGAGAGATCAGCTCGGGCCACCGGCTCACCCCGTCAGCGGTATGTTGCCGCCGCCGCCCCAGAACAGGTACGACAGCAGCAGGTTGAGCAGCACGATCGTGACGATCGACTGGCGGATAGCCCGGCCCGCCGCCACCCCCACGCCCACCGGCCCGCCCGTGGCGTGGAAGCCGTGGAAGCAGTGGATCACGATGACCGCGAAGGCGAACACGGCCACCTTGGCGACGCTGAACACGATGTCGCTGACCGGCAGGTACAGATAGAAGTAGTAGTCGTAGACACCGGGCGCCAGCCCGAACAGCACGGTGCACATCAGCCGGGTGGCGAAGAAGCTGGCGAACAACGCGATCAGGTAGATCGGCACCAGTGCCAGCAGCGCCGCCACCACCCGCGTGCAGATCAGGTAGGTGAAGGCGTTGATGCCCATCACCTCCAGCGCGTCGATCTCGTCCGAGATGCGCATCGCGCCCAGCTCCGCCGTGAACGACGAGCCGACCTGCGCCGCCAGCGCCGTCGCGGCGATGATCGGGGTGATCTCCCGCACGTTCGCGAAGCTGCCGACCAGCCCCATGAACGACTCCGCGCCGATCGCCTGCAACCCCTGGTAGCCCTGCAGGCCCACGGTCGCGCCCACGACGAACGCCATCGTGAACACCACGAAGATCATGCCGCCGCCGATGACGGTCGCCCCGACGCCCACGACCACGTCGCTGACCTGCCGGACGACGACCTTGAAGTACTTCAGCCGGAGCACGACGTCGCGTACGGAGTAGAACAGCACCCGCCACACGAACAGCGGCCAGTCGGCCAGCGCGGCGAACCGCTCGGCGGCGTCCCGTCCCCTGCGGGCGAGCCGGAGGCCGGCGGTCCGGGTGACCATCAGAGCGACCTCGGCGGGTAGGCCAGGAAGTACACGGCCGAGATCACGTAGTTGAACGTGAACACCAGCATGAACGTCACCACGGTCGCCTGGTTGACCGCCCGCCCCACCCCGACCGGGCTGGTCGCGCACGTCATGCCCTTCCAGCACGCCACGCCCGCGGCCACGAACCCGAAGATCCACGCCTTGAACAGCGTCACGTACAGGTCGGACGCCACGACCAGCGACAGCGCCCCGTCGAAGTACGCGCCCGGCGTGACGCCCTGCACGACCACGTTGAAGAAGTAGCCGCCCGCCGCGCCCGCCACGATGACCAGCGGGCACAGGCACACCGCGATCGTGCTGGCCGCCCACATGCGCGGCGTGACCAGGCGGTGGATGGGGTTGACCGACATGACCTCCATCGCGCTCAGCTCGTCGCGGATGTGCCGGGCGCCGATGTCGGAGGTCATCGCGCTGCCGCCGGCCCCGGCGATGAGCAGCGCGCTGGCCAGCGGCGCCACCTCGCGGATGAGGCCGACGAAGACCGCGCTGCCGGTGGCGGAGCCGGCGCCCAGCTGCCTGGCCAGCTCGCCCACCTGCAGGGCCACGGTGGCGCCCAGCGGCAGGGCGACCAGCAGCACGGGGACGCTGGTGACGCGGGCCAGGAACCAGCACTGGTCGACGAACTCCCACCACCAGCGCCTGACGTCCCAGCTCCGGCGCAGGCCCTCCAGGACGATGACGAACAGGTCGCCGACCTGGCCGAGAGCCGAGCCGGCCCGGCGTCCGACGTACCCGGACCAGGCCATCACCACCTCCGCCGCCTACGGATCGCCCACCCTACTGACGGGTTGTCCAGTAGGCCATGGCTTGGCGGGAATTTGCGCGAAAGGGATGAGGGCCGGGCCGCGCCTTGTCAGGCGGGTACGAAAAGTGACCGCCCCGTTACACCCGGCCGATCACAGCAGGGCGCCCATCCACGCCTCGATCTCGTCGGGGTGGCGGGGCAGCGCCGAGGACATCAGGCGGGCGCCGCCGGCGGTGATCACCAGGTCGTCCTCGATGCGGATGCCGATGCCGCGCAGCTCCTCCGGCAGCGTCAGGTCGTCCGGCTGCAGGTACAGGCCCGGCTCGACGGTCAGCACGTGCCCCTCCTCCAGGACGCCGTCCAGGTACATCTCGGCGCGCGACTTGGCGCAGTCGTGCACGTCGAGGCCGAGCATGTGGCCGCTGCTGCACAGCGTGTAGCGCCGGTACAGGCCCGTCTCCATCAGCTCGTCCGTGGACTGCGTGAACAGGTCCCAGTCGCGCAGCCCGTCGCAGATGACCCGCATGGCGGCGAGGTGGAAGTCGCGGAAGCGGGCGCCGGGGCGCAGGGTGGCGATGGCGGCCGACTGGGCCTCGTACACCAGCTCGTACGCCTGCCGCTGCACCGCGCTGAACCGGCCGGACATCGGGATGGTGCGGGTGACGTCGGCGGTGTAGAGCGTGTCGGCCTCGACGCCCGCGTCCATCAGCAGCAGGTCGCCGGCGTTCAGGGCGCCGTCGTTGCGGATCCAGTGCAGCACGCACGCGTGCGCGCCGGCGGCCACGATGCTGTCGTAGCCGACCGCGTTGCCCTCAAGCCGCGAGCGCAGCCCGAACACGCCCTCCAGGTACCGCTCGCCGCGCGGGTGCCCGAGCGCCTGCGGCAGCGCGCGCACCACGTCCTCGAAGCCGCGCGCGGTCGCGTCCACGGCGCCCTGCAGCTCGCCGATCTCCCACTCGTCCTTGACCAGCCGCATCTCCGACAGGAACGACTCCAGCTCGGCGTCCCCGTCGCCCCTCGGCACCCGGGCGTCCACCGAGGCGTCCACGCCGCGCAGCACCCGGGCCGGGCCCTCAAGGCTCAGCTCGCGGATGTGGGCGCACTCGATCTGGTACAGCTCGGCCGCCTCCGCCAGGTCGGGCCGCGGGCCGGCCCAGAACTCGCCGTAGCGGCGGTCGCGGTAGAACTCCTGGCCCTCCTCGCGCGGGGCGCGCGGCCTGACGTACAGGACCGCCTCGCCGGACGGCTCGATCACCAGCACGTCGTCCGACTCGCCCGCCCCCGTCAGGTACGAGTACGCGCTGTGCGGCCGGAACCGGTAGTCGCAGTCGTTGCTGCGCACCTTCAGCGTGCCCGCCGGGATCACCAGCCGCTCGCCGGGGAAGCGCTGCGCCAGCGCGGCCCGCCGCTTGGCCGCCCAGGGCGCGATCGGCCGCGCGCTCACCTCGGCCGCGCCTTGCCGCCCCCAGCCGGTGCGCATGAAGGCGGCCAGCTCCTCGGTGACGGGCAGGTCGTGGCTTCCGGTGTTGAGCGGCTCGGTCATCTGGCAGTCCTCGGGTGATATTTCGGTCGTGTACGGGATTTCGTACGCCAAGCAGCCTACGTGACCCATTGACTCCGTCCCCACCGGCTTGTTTGCCTGGAGGCAGGCTTGGAAGACTGAGGGCAGAGGTGGTGCACATGCTCATCGGGACGATCCTTCGTGCGAAAGGCAGTGGCGTGACGACGGTGGCACCCGGGGCCACCGTTCGAGAGCTGCTCGCCCGGCTCGCGGAGCACAACATCGGCGCCGTCGTCGTCTCGACCGACGGCCAGACCATCGAGGGGATCGTCTCCGAGCGCGACGTCGTGCGCCGCCTGCACGACCGCGGCGCCGCGATCCTCGACGCCCCGGTCTCGTCGATCATGACGACCGAGGTCACCACGGTCGGCCCGGGCGAGAACGTCGACTCGCTGCGCCGCACGATGACCACGCAGCGCTTCCGCCACATGCCCGTGGTCGAGGGCGGCCGGCTCGTCGGCATCGTGAGCATCGGCGACGTGGTCAAGAGCGCGATCGAGGAGCTGGAGACGGAGAAGGCGTCGCTCGTCGACTATCTCCACCGTTGACAGGGATGGCACGCTTGGGTCCGTGATGTACGGGCCCCCGCCACCCCCTGACCAGTCCCGGTACCCGGATTACCCGCGGGCGACCAGCAGTCCGCCGATCATCGTGCTCGTCTCAGGGCTGGCGGCGCTGCTGGGCTTCCTGCTGGGCGTGCTCGTCGGGTTCGGGGCGGGCACGACGGGCGAGGAGGAGCCCGCCGAGCCCAAGGTGACGGTGACGGTCGAGGACACGCTGCCGGAGGAGTCCGCCCCGGCCGGGACCACGCCGCCCCAGGACACGCAGCCGCCCGCACAGACCCAGCCACCCGCACAGACCCAGCCACCCGCCCAGACCCAGCCACCGGCTCAGACCCAGCCACCGGCTCAGACGCAGCCACCCGCTCAAACCCAGCCGGGGCAGGCCACCACTCCTCCGGCCGGTGACGGAGGTGCCACCGGGCCCGCCGTCGAGCTCTCCTCGCTCCTGCGCACGCTCGTCGTCGGCACCGACATCCAGCCCGGCACGTACCGCACGACCGGCCCCATGTCCGGCTTCCCGATGTGCTACTGGGCCAGGCTGCGCACCACGACCGGCGACGCGATCGCCACCGGCATGCCGAACGGCCCCGCCACCGTCACGATCCTGGCCACGGACAAGGCGTTCCAGACGGGCGGCTGCGTGGAGTGGACCAAGGTCTGACGCCCTTTCTTGACCGAAGCGCTGGACAATCCGGCAAGAACGCGCAATTCTGTCGGGCGACAGAGAGGAGGCACGCCCGGGCGTGCTGGCGTGTCGACCCTGCGCTCTATGGGCCACGCCACTCCGGCGTCCCTGGCCAGGACGCGCGACGGAGAGTGCGGAACAGCACGCGTGAGCCACCGATCCGAACCCTTCCGTTCGCGAGGAGTGTCCATGCGTCTTCCCGTTCTCATCTCCGCCCTGGTCGTCACCGCCGCTCTCACCACTGCGCCCGCCGAGGCCGCGACGCTGCCCGACCCCGTCCCGTGCGCCGGCTGCTGGAAGCCCGCGCTCAACACCAGCTGGGAGTGGCGGCTGTCCTCCCTGCCCGCCAAGCCGTTCCTCGACGTGCAGATGTACGACATCGACGGCTTCGCCGCCAAGAGCGGCACGATCGTCAAGGAGCTCAAGGCCGCCAAGCCCGGCCGCAAGGTCGTCTGCTACATCAGCGCAGGCACCCACGAGGACTGGCGCCCCGACGCCGGCCGCTTCCCCGCGAGCGTGATCGGCGAGCCGCTGGAGGAGTGGGAGGGCGAGCGCTGGCTCGACATCCGCCAGTACGGCGGCACGCTCGGCGAGATCATGAAGGCCCGGCTCGACATGTGCAAGGCCGCCGGGTTCGACGCCGTGGAGCCCGACAACGTCGACGCCTACACCAACGACAGCGGCTTCCCGCTCACCGCCGCCGACCAGCTCGCCTACAACGCCTGGTTCGCCAACGAGGCCCACAAGCGGGGGCTGTCCGTCGGGCTCAAGAACGACGTCGCCCAGATCCCGAAGCTGCTGCCGTACTACGACTTCGCCGTCAACGAGCAGTGCTGGCAATACTCCGAGTGCACCACCGCCCAGAACGGCACGTACGGCTACGACCAGTTCGTCAAGGCCGGCAAGGCCGTCTTCCAGGTCGAGTACGAGCTGAAGACCTCCCAGTTCTGCGCCAATTCCAACGCCCAGAACTTCAACTCGCTGAAGAAGACCTACGACCTGGACGGCACCCGCACCGCCTGCCGTTAAAGGCGTTTGCGCCGGTAGGGCGAGCGTAGGAGGATGCGCTCAGCCCACCAAGGAGGAAGACATGTCGGTGTTGCAGAGCTTCGTGGACAGCGTGCGCGGCGGCGCGATCGAAGTGATCGACCTCACCGCGCCCCTCTCGCAGGACACGCCGATCCTCCAGCTGCCCGAGCCGTTCGGCAACACGATCCCGTTCCGGCTGGAGGAGATCAGCCGCTACGACGACCGCGGCCCGGCCTGGTACTGGAACGACATCCACACCGGCGAGCACACCGGCACCCACTTCGACGCCCCCGTCCACTGGGTCACCGCCCGCGACGGCCAGGACGTCTCCCAGGTGCCCGCGCGCAGCCTCATCGCGCCCGCCGTGGTGCTCGACTTCGCGGCGGAGGCGTCGAAGGATCCCGACTTCCTCCTTCAGATCGACCACGTCAAGGAGTGGGAGCGGGCCAACGGCCCGCTCCCCGACGGCGGCTGGCTGCTCTACCGCACCGGCTGGGACACCCGCTCCGGCGACCAGGCCGCCTTCCTGAACGCCGACGCGAACGGCCCCCACACGCCCGGCATCTCCGTGGAGTGCGCCCAGTGGCTGGCCGCCGAGACCCCCATCCTCGGCATCGGCGTCGAGACCGTCGGCACCGACGCCGGCGCGGCCCACTCCTTCGACCCGCCCTTCCCCTGCCACTCCTTCCTGCTGGGCGCCGGCAAGTACGGCCTCACCCAGCTGCGCAACCTCGACCGCCTGCCGGTGACCGGCGCCGTCGTGGTCGCCCCGCCGCTGCCCATCGTCGGCGGCTCCGGCAGCCCCGTGCGGGTGCTCGCCCTGGTGGAGCGTTGATCGTCGCGGAGGCCGTCGGCCGGGCCCTGGCCGCGTGCGGCGCCGGCACCGTCTTCGGGGTGGTCGGCAGCGGCAACTTCCACGTCACCAACGCCCTCGTCGCGAGCGGGTCGCCGTTCGTCGCCGCCCGCCACGAGGGCGGCGCCGCCACCATGGCCGACGCCTACGCCCGGATGAGCGGCCGGGCCGGCGTGGTGACCGTGCACCAGGGGCCCGGCCTCACCAACGCCATGACCGGGCTCACGGAGGCGGCCAAGAGCCGCACGCCGCTGATCGTGCTCGCCGGTGAGGCCACCGAGGCCCGGTCCAACTTCCACATCGACCAGGCCGGCCTGGCCACCGCCGTGGGAGCGGCGGCGCTGCGGGTCACCTCGGCGCGGGCGGCGGTGGAGCAGGTGGTCGAGGCGTACCGGGTGGCGGTGGAGGAGCGGCGCACGGTGCTGCTGAACCTGCCGCTCGGCGTCCAGTCCGCCGCCTACGACGGGCCGCAGGACGTGCCCGCGCTCGTCGCCCGCCTGCTGGCGGCCGAGCCGCCCTCAGGGTTTCCCGCCGCGAAGGAGCCGGCCGGGTCCGAGGTGGGGGCGCTGGTGCAGGCGCTGGAGGCGGCCCGGCGGCCCGTGTTCATCGCCGGGCGCGGCGCCCGGCATGCCCGCCGTGAGCTGGAGGAGCTGGCCGAGCGGACGGGCGCGCTGCTGGCGACGTCCGCGGTGGCCAAGGGGCTCTTCCGCGGCAGCCCGTGGGATCTCGACGTGTCGGGCGGGTTCGCCACGCCGCTGGCCGCCGAGCTGATCCGCGCGGCGGACCTGGTCGTCGCCTGGGGCTGCGCGCTGAACATGTGGACCACCCGCCACGGCTCCCTCATCTCGCCCGGCGCCAGGGTGGCGAAGGTGGATCTCGACGCGGCGGCGCTCAAGACGCACGTCCCGGCCGACCTGGGCGTGGTGGGCGACGTGGCCGAGGTCGCCCGCAAGGTGGCCGCCCAGGTCGCGGTGCGGCCCGGTTGCCGGACGCCCGCGCTGGCCGCCCGCATCAGGGCCGAGGGGCGCTGGCGGGCCGTCCCGTACGAGGACGAGAGCGGCGGCGGCCGGATCGACCCGCGGACGCTCACGATCGGCCTGGACGAGCTGCTGCCCGCCGAGCGGATCGTCTCCGTCGACTCCGGAAATTTCATGGGATATCCGTCGATGCTGCTGGACGTCCCCGACGAGGGCGGGTTCTGCTTCACGCAGGCGTTCCAGTCGGTCGGGCTCGGCCTGGCGACCGCGATCGGCGCCGCCGTCGCCCGCCCCGACCGGCTCCCGGTCGCCGCGCTCGGCGACGGCGGCGCGCTCATGGGCCTGGCCGAGCTGGAGACCGTGGTCCGGCTCGGGCTGCCGATGGTGATCGTCGTGTACGACGACGAGGCGTACGGGGCTGAAGTGCACCACTTCGGCCCGCACGGCCACCCCCTGGACACCGTCACGTTCCCGCCCGCCGACCTGGCGGCCATCGCCCGCGGCCACGGCCTGGCCGCCGTGACCGTCACCCGGGCGGAGGACCTGGCGGGCGTCGCCGGCTGGGTGAACGGCCCGCGCGACCGCCCGCTGCTGGTGCACGCCAAGGTGGCGGGCGAACGCGGCTCCTGGTGGCTGGAGGAGGCGTTCAAGGGCCACTGACGGTGCCTTTCGCCACTAACGGTGTTTTCGCCACTGACCGTGCTTTTCGGCGCGTCAGAGCGCGTCAGAGCGCGTCAGAGCGCGTCAGAGCTTGCGGAAGGTGCGGGCCTCCTCGGCCGCCTCCAGCACGTCGGCCAGCGGAACGCCCGCGCCCGCCGCCACCGCCGCCGCGATCGCCCCCTCCACGAACGGCACGTCCGCCACCACCACCCGCCCGTCCTCCTCCAGCAGCCGGGCCGTCAGCACTGAGCTGCCGAGATCGGGGATGATCACCACCCCGGCTCCCCTGTCGACGCCGCGCACGGCCGCCTCGATGAGGTCCACGCTCGTGCCCAGCCCGCCGTCCTCGGTGCCCCCGGCCGCCGCCACCGGCGCGTTCTCGCCCGCGATGCCGCGCGCCAGCGCCGCCGCCTCGATCGCCAGCCCGGCGCTGTGCGAGACCAGCACCACACCCACCATCACGGCGTCCCACCACCTCCCGCGGTCGCGGCCGTCATCCCGCCACGTTGGCCAGCGCCGTCATGATCAGCGTCGCCGACGCCGCCCCCGGGTCCTCGTGGCCGATGCTGCGCTCGCCCAGATAGCTGGCCCTGCCCTTCCTCGCCTGCATCGGGATCGTGGCCTTGGAGCCCTCACCGGCCGCGCGGGCCGCCTGGTCGAGCGCCTCCCGCACCCCCACCCCGTCCCGTACGGCCAGGGCCAGCGCGCGCGACGCCGGCGCCAGCGCGTCCACCATGGTCTTGTCGCCCAGCGCGGCCTTGCCCAGCCGCTCGACCGCCACCACGCCCTCCTCGAACGCCCCCGCGAACCCGGCCAGCGTCACCGGCGTCTGCAACACCTTGCCCATCTGCCGGAACAGCGACCCGTACAGGGGCCCGGAAGCGCCGCCGACGCGGCGGATCAGCGTCGCGCCCGCCGTCGTCAGCACCTCAGCCTCCGACGCCGGCGCCGACTCGGCCAGCGCCTTCAGCACCTCCGCCAGGCCGCGGTCGAGGTTGGTGCCGTGGTCGGCGTCGCCGATCGCGGCGTCGAGGCGGGTCAGCCGGTCGCGGTCGGCGCGCACCAGCCTGGCCGCCTCCTCGAACCAGGCCACGAACAACGCGGTCTCCATCAGCGCCCCCACCGCAGGCCGGGCGTCTCGACCGGCGCGTCCCACAGCCGGGTCAGCCGGTCGTCGAGCCGGCAGACCGTGACCGAGAAGCCCTGCATCTCCAGGCTCGTCACGTAGTTGCCCACCAGCGACCGCGCCACCCGCGCCCCCTTGCCCTTGACGAACGCCGCCACCTCGGCGAACACCACGTACAGCTCCATGAGAGGCGTGCCGCCCATGCCGTTCACCATCACCAGCAGGTCGCCCTGGAGCGGCAGGTCGCTGTGGATCGCCTCCATCGCCACGCCCGCCAGCTCGCGCGCCGACACCATCGGCACCCTGGCCCTGCCCGGCTCGCCGTGGATGCCGATGCCCAGCTCCACGTCCGTCTCCGGCAGGTCGAACGTGGGCTTGCCGGCCGCCGGCACCGTGCACGACGACAACGCGATGCCGAACGAGCGGCTGCGCTCGTTCACCTCGGTCGCCACCGCCGCCACCTCGTTCAGCGGCGCGCCCTCCTCCGCCAGCGCCCCCGCCATCTTCTCCACGAACAGCGTCGCGCCCGTGCCGCGCCGGCCCGCCGTGTAGAGGGAGTCCTGGACGGCCACGTCGTCGTCGACGAGCACGCTGACCACCTCGACGCCGTCGGCCAGCTCGGCGGCCATCTCGAAGTTGAGCACGTCACCCGTGTAGTTCTTGACGATGTGCAGCACCCCGGCGCCGCCGTCCACGGCGTTCGTGGCGTCGATGATCTGGTCGGGCACCGGCGAGGTGAAGACCTCGCCCGGGCAGGCGGCGTCCAGCATGCCGTGGCCGACGAACCCGGCGTGCAGCGGCTCGTGCCCCGAACCGCCACCCGAGACCAGGCCCACCTTCCCAGGGCGAGGGCCGTCCGCCCGGTAGACCACCCGGTCGCGGACGCGCAGCGACGGGTGGGCCGCGGCCATGCCGTTCAGCGCGTCCTCGACCACGGAGTCCGCCGAGTTGATGAGCTTCTTCATGGTCAAAACATCTGCCCGTTTTCACGACCGCGCAAGCGTCGTAGCGTGGGCGGGGTGGATGTCGTCTACGACCCGTACGATCCCGCGGTGAACGACGAGCCTTACCCCGTCTACGCCCGGCTGCGCGCGCAAGCGCCCCTGTACCACAACGCCGACCTCGGCTTCTGGGCACTGTCCCGCCACGCCGACGTCTCCGCCGCGCTGACCGACAGCGCGCTGCTGTCCAGCGACCACGGCCCCATGCTCGACCCGGGGGCGTGGGGGCCGCACGCCCGCACGTTCCTGTCGTTCGTGGCCATGGACCCGCCCGAGCACACCCGCATGCGCGCCGCGATCTCGCGCGGGTTCACCCCGCGCCGCGTCGCCGCCCTCGAACCCATGATCAGGCGGATCGCCCAGGGGCACATCGAGCGGGCGGTCGAGCGGCGCACGTTCGACTTCGCCCGCGACATCGCCGCCAGGCTGCCGCTCGACGTGATCTCCGAGCTGGTCGGCGTGCCGCCGTCCGAACGGGCGCAGGTGCGCAGGAACTTCGGCACCCTGCTCATGTACGACCCCGACGGCAAGATGGCCGAACAAGGGCTCAGAAGCATCATCGGCCTCGGCGACTACTACCGCGCCATCGTCGCCGAACGCAGGAAGGCGCCCCGCGACGACCTCGTCTCCGTGCTGGTCGCCGACGACGAGCTGACCGACGACGACATCGTCGCCTTCCTCTTCCTGCTCATCGGCGCCGGCGCCGAGACCACCACCCACCTGCTCAGCGCCGCCTGGTACTGGGCGTGGCGCAACCCCACTCAGCGCGCCACCGCCTTCGGCGGGGCGATCGAGCCGTGGATGGAGGAATCGCTGCGCTACGACACGCCCGCCCACGGCACCGCCCGCCGCCTCACCCGCGACACCGGCTGGTACGGCGTCCGTGTCCCCAAGAACTCCAGGATGTGGCTGCTCATCGGCTCCGCCAACCGCGACGAGACCGTCTTCCCCGACCCCGACGTCTACGACCTCGGCCGCGACACCGGCCGCGCCATCAGCTTCGGCGCCGGCCGCCACTACTGCCTCGGCGGCCCCCTCGCCCGGCTCGAAGCCCGCATCGCCCTCGAAGAGCTGACAAAAGCCGTCAGACCCGGCTACGACGTCGATCCCGGCGGCATCAGCCGCACCGCCCACGGCAACGTGCGCGGCATGGTCAGCCTCCCCACTACCGTGACACCCGCCTGAGTAGGTTACCTTCTGCACATGGCTGAGATCGTGTACCCGCCGGTGATCGCCGCCGCGCGGACCCTCTTTCGCGTGCTCGACATCCGCTTCCACATGGAGGGCACCGAGCACGTGCCGCGGTCCGGGGGAGCGGTGCTGGTGAGCAACCACATCAGCTACCTCGACTTCATCTTCGCGGGGTTCGCCGCGCTGCCGTCCAAGCGCCTGGTGCGCTTCATGGCCAAGGAAGACGTGTTCACCCACCGGATCTCGGGGCCGCTCATGCGCGGCATGCACCACATCCCCGTCGACCGGGGGGCGGGCGCGGGCTCGTACGCGACCGCGCTGCGCATGCTCAAGGCGGGCGAGGTGGTCGGCGTCTTCGCCGAAGCCACGATCAGCCGCTCGTTCACCGTCAAAGAGATCAAGAACGGCGCCATCCGCATGGCCATGGCCACCGGCACCCCGATCATCCCCGTCGGCCTCTGGGGCAGCCAGCGCCTCTGGACCAAGGGCCGCCCCCGCAAGCTCCTGCAACGCCACGTCCCCCTCACCATCCTCGTGGGCGAGCCGATCTACCCCAAGCGCGGCGAAAACGTCAACCAGCACACCTCCGACCTCCACGCCCGCCTGTCCGAGCTCGTGGACCGCGCCCAGCGCACCTACCCGGAGGTCCCGAAGGGTGTCTGGTGGCAACCCGCCCATCTCGGAGGCACGGCACCCACACCGGAGGAGGCCGCGGCCCTCGACGCCGCCGAAGCCGAGGCCCGCGCCAACCGCGACCAACCCACCACCTGACCCGCCCGCCGGCGACAGCCCCTGGGCGGGGCAGCCACCGCCCGCGCCACGCCACCCACCGCCGCACTCGGCCTCGCCGCGTCGGCGCCGGTGGGGCGTGAGCCGCCGATCGTGCGTGAGCCGCCGCACGCTCGGTCACTCATCGTGTCCCGCCCCGCGGCCCGCCGGCCGCTGCCTCCGTCGCTGACGGCCGTCGCGTCCGGCGGCGGTCCCTTCGGGGGCCGGCCGCCACGTCCTTGGGGTTGGCCGCCGTGCGCGTCGCGCCGCTCGCCGCCGTACAACGTCTCGCCGCACCGGCGCCGGTCCAGCTCGTGCCACCGTGCGCTGTGCTGCGCCTCCGGTCGGGCGTGGGCTGCCGCACGGCCCGGCGCTCGCCGCGCTGCGCTCCCCGCTTGGCGCCCGCCGCGCTGGACCGGGGCTTGCCGGCCGTCGTGCCGCGCGTCCGGCATCCCGGCACCGGGCCGGGCCGTCAGATGGCTGCTTGGTAGGCGCTGGCGCGCATGCCGGCCAGCAAGCCCGCCGTCTGCTCCGGTGTGTACCGCCGCACCGGGTCGTGGTGCAGCAGACCTTCGATGAGGGGGCGCATCACCCCGGCTCGCCGTGGCGGCGGGTAGGGGCCGCTGCGGGCCATGCCGAGGACGGTGGCGGCGTCCTGGCCGGGGTAGGGGGGCTGGCCTTCGATGGCGCTGTAGAGGGTGGCGCCGAAGGACCACATGTCGGCCTCCTTGCTGGCCGGCCCGCCGTGCAGGCGTTCGGGCGCCATGAAGGCGGGGGTGCCGCGCAGGCGGCGGGAGGTGGTCATGCGGATGTCGCCCTCGGCGGTGGCTATGCCGAAGTCGGTCAGCACCACCCGGTCGCCGGTCAGCATGACGTTGGCGGGCTTCACGTCGCGGTGCAGCACGCCGGCCTGGTGGGCGGTGCGCAGCGCCGCGAGCAGGTGCTGGCCGATGGCCGCGACCGACTGCGCGGGCAGCGTGCCCACTTGGGAGAGCAGCTGGTGCAAGGAGAGCCCGTCGAGGTACTCCATCACGATCCAGAGCTTGCCGCCCTCTTCGATCAGGTCGTGGACCGTGATGATGTTGGGGTGCGTCAGGCCGGCTGCCATTCTGGCCTCACGCAGCACCCGGCGGCGTACCATCTCGGCCTCTCCGGCCAAGGTCAGCTCCTTAAGTGCCACCGTACGGTGGAGGAGCTGATCGAACGCCCGCCAGACGACTCCCATACCCCCACGACCGGCCTCCTCATTCAGGAGGTACCGTCCGCCGATCTTCCGCATACCATCCCCTCAAGCTCGGGGATAATCATGTCACCTCAGCACGAGCTGTAGGGTGCCTAACGTGATGTGGATATGTCGGAAAGTGTAGGTGCGCTGGTCAGAGGCCCAGAAAATTGATCTGACAAGGCGCGCCACACCATCCCGACCGCCACCAAACATACTCCTGTCGCGCCGACGAGGGCGGCGGTGAGGCCGGCGAGCTCGGCCACGAGCCCTCCGAGGGCGGCTCCGAGCGGCATGCCGCCCATTCCGACGAGGCGGTATGCCGAATTGACCCGGCCGAGCAGTTCCGCCGGGATGAGCCGCTGTCGGGTGGAGATGACCAGGACGTTCCCGGCGGCGCCGACGAGGCCCCACAGCACGGCGGTGGGGTAGAGGGTCCACGGCGACGGCACGATCACGGGCACGAGGAGCAGCACGCTGGTGACGAGCCAGTTGCCGACGAGGGTGCGCAGCTCGCCGAACGCGGTGGCGGCCCGGCCGGCCAGCAGCGAGCCGAACACGGCCCCGGCGGCGAAGGCCGTGGTCATGAGGCCGTACTCGCCGGGCTCCAGCCCGATCCGCGACCCGTCGCCGACCGCCCACAGGACGAAGACGGCGAAGTAGCCGGCGTTGGCGAGGTTGAGCAGCCCGGCGGTGATGGCGAGGCCGCGCAGGACGCGGTGCCCCCACAGGTAGCGCAGGGCCTCGGCGATGTCGGCCCGCATGGGGCGGCGCGCGGGCGGTTCCGGCAGCCGGTACGTGCCGCGCATGCCGAGCAGGAGCAGCCCCGCGGCGCCGTACAGGATGGCGGGGGAGCCGAAGACGGCGGCGGGCAGCGCGACGACGAGGAGGCCCGCGACGGGGGCGCCGACGAAGTCGTTGCCGATCATCTGGGCGGTGGACACGCGGCCGTTCGCCCTGGTCAGCTCCCCTTCGGGGACGGTCATGGGCAGGACGGACTGCGCTGACAGGTCCGCGAACACCTCGCACACCCCGGCGAGCAGCACGGCGGCGAGCAGGAGCCAGAGGTTGAGCAGGCCGAGGGCGGCCAGGACGGTGGCGCAGGCGAGGAGGGCGGCGCGGGCGAGGTTCGCGCGGACCATGATGCGCCGGCGGTCGGCCCGGTCGGCGATGGCGCCGGCGTGCAGCGCGAGGACCAGCCACGGCAGCGTGGCGGCGGCGCCGGCGAGGGCGACGAGGGTGGGGGAGCGGGTGAGCGTCACGGCCAGCAGCGGCGCCCCGATCTTGAGTACGCCGTCCGCCAGGTTGGACAGCCCGGTGGATGACCACAGGAAGGCGAACGATCGCCCGAGACGCGCCACAGTGCTCTCCGATAGTGTGTAAGGAAAAATGTGCACAGGTTTCTTTGCAAAGATAGGCTTGCACAGTGACGCAGATCAAGTCCTTCTCCGCCCGGACGCTCGACGCGAACGCGCTCAAGTCCTTCGCCCACCCCCTGCGGCTGCGCATCTACGAGCTCCTCGACGAGCACGGCCCCGCCACCGCCACCGGGTTGGCCGCCCTGCTCGGCCAGAACACCGGCGCCACCAGCTACCACCTCAGGGAGCTGGCCAAGCACGGCATGATCGAGGTCGTGGCCGGCATGGGCCGCGGCAAGGAGAAGTACTGGCGCATCACCCCCGGCGGCTTCTCCTACGGCGAGGCGAACCCCGCCGACCCCGAGGTGGCCGGCGCGCTCGACTACCTGCTCGACGACCTGGTACGCACGCGCGGCGCCGAGCTGTCCCGCTGGCGCGAGGAGTCGGCCACGGCGCCCGAGGAGTGGGTCCAGGCCAGCGTGTACGGGCGGCGCTCCCTGCGCCTCACCCCCGAGGAGACGGCGCGGATGCGGGACCAGGTGTTCGAGGTGCTGGAGCGCTACCGCGCCCTGTCGGACTCCGGCGAGCGCGAGGGGGCCGGGCACGTCGTCGTGCACTTCGACGTCCTGCCCGTGGGCACGAACCGCTCCTGACCGGCGGGGATGAGGTTCAGGGGTGCCCGCCGCGATCACAACCTAGGGATTTCCCTAGGTGCCGCCCTGAGGCCACGGCTTCGCGCCAGCCCTTAGGTTCTTCGTCACCCGGCCTATCACGAGCAGTGCTCAACTGAGGTAGGAGTCGACCATGGCACGCAGCACCGACACGGGCGACGGCCGGACCGCGGACCCTGGGCCTCGCGCCCGCCCTCTGGAACGGTCCAGAGGGGTGCGGCGGGGGACGCTCCCATGGGCGGCAGGCGGGGGCTCGCCCGCGCGCGAGCGCGCCCGTACGCGGTCCCGGCAGGTGCGGTCGCGGGCGGGGATGCTGGGCGCGGCGCCGCCGTCGGAGCGGGCGATGTTCGGCGGCGCCGCAGCCCTTACCGACACGCCAGACCTCCGGGCCCGCCGGACATAGGGCACGGAGGGGCGGCGCCCTCGTCCCGGGCTGGAGGGACGGGGGCGCCGGCTCCATCCACAGGATCAGGGGAGCAGGCTGAGGGCGCGTTCCATCATCGCCTGGGACGCGGTCTTCGCCGAGCCGGAGTCGAACGGCGGCTGCGGATCGTACTCGATCATGAGCTGCACGCTGCGCGCCGTCTCCTCGCCGCTCGCCTGCCCCAGCAGCGTCAGCGCCATGTCGATGCCCGCCGACACCCCCGCCCCCGTCACGATCTTGCCGGAGGTGACCACGCGCTCGCTCACCGGCTCGGCCCCGTACTTCTTGAGCTCGTCCAGCACCGCCCAGTGCGAGGTGGCGGGCAGCCCGTCCAGCAGGCCGGCCGCGCCGAGCAGGAGCGAGCCGCTGCACACCGAGGTCGTCCAGCGCGTGTGCTCGTGCGCCTGCCGGATCCAGGCGACCAGGGCCTCGTCGGCCAGCGCGTCGAAGGTGCCGCTGCCGCCCGGGACCACGATCACGTCCGGGGCGGGCAGGTCGGCGTACGAGGCGGTGGCGGCGATCCGGAGCGTGCCGTGATCGTCCGGCACCGGGCCCACCTGGCCCGCCACGAACGTGACGGTGAAGCCGGGCGCGAAGGCCAGCACCGTGTACGGGCCCACGGCGTCGAGCGCGGTGAACCGGGGATAGAGCGGGATGGCGACGTGCATCTTGCCTCACCTTTCACTGGAAATCGGGTCAGTGGGAGCCCTGTCGGCGGGAACCTTGGAGCGGAACCTCCTGCGGTGGTCGCCGGGCGAGATCCGCCAGTGCCGGCGGAAGACCCGGTACAGCGTCTCCTGCGTGCCGAGCCCCGCCTCCCTGGCCACCGCAGCCAGGGGGAGGGCGGTCACCTCCAGCAGCCGCCTGGCGGTGTCGGCGCGGCTGCGCTCGACGTACCGGCCGGGCGACAGGCCGGTCTGCTCGGTGAAGACGCGCGAGAAGTGGCGCTCGCTCATCCCGGCGAGCGCGGCGAGCGCGGGCACGCTGAGGTCGGCGGCCGGGTTGGCGTCGATGTAGGCCTGCAGCTCCCTGAGCGGCTCGCTACGAGGCGTCCTGACCCGCATGGGGGTGCTGAACTGGCTCTGCCCGCCCGGCCGGTGCAGGTAGACCACGAGGCCGCGGGCGACGCTCGTGGCCAGCTCGTGGCCGTGGTCGCGGGTGACCAGCGCCAGCGCCAGGTCCACCCCTGACAGCACGCCGGCCGAGGTCCAGATGTCGCCGTCCTCGATGTAGAGCGGGTCGGGGTCCACCTCGACGTCGGCGTACCGGCTGCCCAGCTCGCCGGCCGCCAGCCAGTGCGTGGTGACCCGCCGGTGATCCAGCAGCCCGGCCTCCGCCAGCAGGAACGCGCCGTTGCACACCGACGCCACCCGCCGCGCGCCGGCGGCCAGCCGGACGATGTCGGCGATCAGCGCCCGGTCCTCGACGTGCCGGGGCACGCTCAGCCCGCCCGCGACCAGCAGCGTGTCGATCGGCCCCGAGACGTCGCCGAGCGCCCCCGCCACGACCGTCACGCCGTTCCCCGCGGCCACCGGACCACCGCCCGGCGCCACCACCTCCACCGCGTAACCATCGCCGGGCCTGAGCAGAGTGGCCGTCCCGAACACGTCCGCGGGACCGGCCATGTCGAGAAGCTGGAAGCCGGGGAAGACGACGATCACGACCCGTCGCTGCATGCCTCTCATGCTGGTCGCGGCCCGGCATGGCGTCAACGACACGAATATTGCAGATTACGCCATCACCGTGGCCGGAACGCCGACAGCCCCCGGGGGCAGGACCCGGGGGCTGTCGGCGGAAATGGGCTGGTCTCAGCCCATGTGCGGGTAACGGTGGTCGGTCGGCGGCACGAACGTCTCCTTGATCGCGCGGGCGCTCACCCACCGCGTCAGGTTGAACATCGAGCCGGCCTTGTCGTTGGTGCCCGACGCGCGCCCGCCGCCGAACGGCTGCTGGCCCACGACGGCGCCCGTCGGCTTGTCGTTGACGTAGAAGTTGCCCGCCGCGAAGCGCAGCCGCTCCGCCGCCGCCGCGATCGCGTAGCGGTCCTGGGCGATGATCGAGCCGGTCAGCGCGTACGGGGCGATGCCCTCCATCTGGTCCACGACCGTGTCGTAGTCGCGGTCCTCGTAGACGTGCACGCCCAGGATCGGCCCGAAGTACTCCTTGACGAAGATCTCGTCGGCCGGGTCCGCGCACTCCAGGACGGTCGGCTTGACGAAGTAGCCGACCGAGTCGTCGTAGGAGCCGGTGAGCACGTCGATGTTCGAGGCCGCGCGCGCCCGGTCGATCGCCTCCTTGTGCTTGGCGAACGCCCGCGCGTCGATCACCGCGCCCATGAACGTCGACAGGTCCGCCGCCACGTCGCCCACCGTCAGCGACTCGGCGGTGGCGACGAAGTCGTCACGCATGCGGGTCCACAGCGAGCGCGGCACGTACGCCCGCGACGCCGCCGAGCACTTCTGCCCCTGGTACTCGAACGCGCCCCTGATCAGCGCCGTCGCCAGCACGGCCGGGTCGGCGGACGGGTGCGCGAGCACGAAGTCCTTGCCGCCGGTCTCGCCGACCAGGCGCGGGTAGCCGTGGTAGGAGGAGATGTTCTCGCCGATCGTCCGCCACAGGTGCTGGAACGTCGCCGTCGAGCCGGTGAAGTGGATGCCCGCCAGCGCCGGATGGGCCAGCGCCACCTCCGAGACGGCCTGCCCGTTGCCCGTCACCAGGTTGATCACGCCGGGCGGCAGGCCCGCCGCCTCCAGCAGCCGCATCGTGAAGTGCGCCGCGAACTGCTGCGTCGGCGACGGCTTCCACACCACGACGTTGCCCATCAGCGCGGCCGACGTCGGCAGGTTGCCGGCGATCGCCGTGAAGTTGAACGGCGTGATCGCCAGCACGAACCCCTCAAGGGGGCGGTACTCCATCCGGTTCCACACGCCGGGCGACGAGATCGGCTGGTCGGCGTAGAGCTGCCGGGCGTAGGCCACGTTGAAGCGCAGGAAGTCGATCAGCTCGCACGCCGAGTCGATCTCCGCCTGCTGCACCGACTTCGACTGCCCCAGGACGGTCGCCGCGTTCAGCGTCGCCCGCCACGGCCCCGCCAGCAGGTCGGCCGCCTTCAGGAAGATCGCCGCCCGCTCGTCGAACGACAGCGACCGCCACGCCGGCGCCGCCGCCAGCGCCGCCCCGATCGCGTCCTGCACGTCCTGGGCCGTAGCGTCGTTGGTACGGCCCAGGACGGAGGCATGGTTGTGCGGCTGCACCACGTCGATGGGGGCGCCGCCGCCCAGCCGCTGCTCGCCGCCGATCGTCATCGTCAGGTCGAGCGACGCGCCGGCCAGCTCCTTGATGCGGTCCTCCAGCGTCTCCCGCTCGGCGCTGCCGGGCGCGTAGCCGAGCACCCGCTCGTTCGCCGGCACCGGGACGTTGCTGATGGCATCCATTTACTTACCCCCAAGGGCACGAAGGAAGAAGGCGACGTTGGCCGGGCGCTCCGCTAGGCGGCGCATGAAGTAGCCGTACCAGTCGTCGCCGTAGGGGACGTACACGCGGACCGTGTGACCGGCCCCGGCCAGGGCCTCCTGCCGGTCGGTCCTGATTCCGTAGAGCATCTGGAACTCGTGGTCGCCGAGCGTGCGCCCGAACCGGTCGGCGAGCAGCTCGGTGATCGCGATCATGCGGTCGTCGTGCGTCGCCACCATGGGGTACCCCTTCCCCGCCATGAGGATCCGCAGGCATCGCACGTACGCCTTGTCCACCTCCGCCTTGGACTGGTGGGCGACCGACGCCGGCTCCCGGTAGGCGCCCTTCACCAGCCGCACGCGCGAGCCCTCCGCGGCCAGGTCGCGGCAGTCCTGCTCGCTGCGGAACAGGTACGCCTGGATCGCCACGCCCGTCGACGGATGGTCCTCGCGCAGCTTGCGCAGGATCGACAGCGTCGAGTCGACCGTGGTGTGGTCCTCCATGTCGAGCGTGACCGTCGAGCCGTTCGAGGCCGCCGCGGCACAGATCTCGCGGGCGTGCTCCAGCGCCATCGCCTCGTCGAGCCGCTGCCCGACGGCCGACAGCTTCACCGACACCTCGCCCCGCGTCCCGAGGTCGAGCGGCTCGATCGCGCGCAGCAGCGTGACGTAGGCGGCGGCGGTCTCCTCGGCCGCCTTCGCGTCGAGCGTCTCCTCGCCGAGATGGTCCACGGTGACGGCGAGGTTCGCGTCGCGCAGCCGTTCGATCGCGGCGCGGGCCTCCTGGACGCTCTCACCCGCGACGAACCGCCGCACGACCCTCTTCGTGAGCGGAAAGCCTGACACGGAACGGCGTACGACGCCGCTCCTCGAAGCGGCGAGCAGCAGTTGACCCAGCATGCGTTCAGTGTAGAAACCGCAGCTCAGAGGGGGCCATCGACGGGCGTAACGCCGGGTGTGGCAGGCTGTCGTACAAATGCACAACGCCGCTGACCTACAAGAGATCGTCGACGAGATCGCCGCCCGGCTGGGGGCGTCCGCGACACTGGAGGACCGCTCGTTCCGGCTGCTCGCCTACGGCGCGCAGCACGGCGACATCGACACCGTCCGCCAGGAGTCGATCCTGCGCCGGCGCGCCACCGGCGAGGTGCGCGACTACTTCGAACGCTACGGCATCGCCAGAGCCGGCGGCCCTGTCAGGATCCCCGCCGACGCCGAGCTCAAAGTCCTCGCCCGGGTCTGCTGGCCGCTGCGCCACGCCGACGTCACCTACGGCTACCTGTGGCTGCTCGACTCCGGCGAGCTCACCGACGAGCGGCTGCGCGCCGCCGCGCCCCTCGTCGCCCGCGCCGCCGCCGCCCTCGCCCAAGAAGCCAGAAGCCGCCAGGACCTCGGCCACGGCCTGCGCGCCCTCCTCTCCGCCGACCCCGAAGAACGCGCCAACGCCTCCATCGACGTCCCGGGGCCCGTCGCGGCCATCGCCGTGCGCGAATCACCCGAACGCGTCGCCGCCCTCTGGACCCTCCCGCGCGGCGTCCTCGCCCGCGCCGGCTCCCCCGTCGCCCTGCTCGCCCCCGCCCACCTCGCCGCCGAAGTCGCCCAAACCGTCCAGAGCGCCTACGGCACCGCGGCCGGCATCGGCGCCACCCGCGCCGACCCCGCCGACGCCTGGCTCAGCTGGCGCGAAGCCCGCCAAGCGCTGCGCATCGCCGAACACTTCCCCCGCCATGCGCCCATCGCCCGCTGGGAAGACCTCGGCGTCCACCGCCTCCTGGCCCGCCTCAGCCAGGCCGACCTGCGCGAACTCGCCGCCGAGATCGCTGCCCTGGACGTCGAGCTGGCCCAGACCGTGGAGGTGTACCTCGATCGCGGGGGGCACGTGCAGAAGACCGCGGCCGAGCTGGGTATCCACCGGCAGACGCTCTACTACCGGCTGGGCAAGGCCGAACGCCTCACCCACCGGGACCTGTCGGACGGGGATGATCGGCTGGCCGTCCACCTGGGCCTCAAGGCCGCCCACCTCCGGACCCAGAACGGGCCTTAGCGGGGGTTGGGGCTTTGTGCCCGGCTATCGTGTGCCCGGCTCGCCCGCTCCTGCGCATGCCCTGCCCGCCCGTCGGTTCCTGCGCGCGGCTTCGTGCCGGGGTGGGGCCCGAGCTCCTGCGCGCCCGGCTCGCTCCGCGCTCCTGCGCGCACGCCCTGCCGCGCGCCGGTTCCTGCGCGCCCTCGGGCCGGGGTGTCGTGCTGGGCGCCGTGCGCGTTGCGCCGGTTACCACCGTGCGGCTCGCCGTACCGGCGCCGGGGAGGGCCGGCGCGGGTCGAGGTGGCCGGCCGTCGCGACGCCGGTCATCTCAGCGTCGGGTAGGAAGGCGTCCAGGGGAGGCGCTGGGCGGGAAACGGGCGGAAGGGTGGGGCGGCCCGCCGGGGTGGGAAGCGCGCCGCAACCTCGCGTGGCGGGGCGAGGCGGTCCTTGGGCGGAGCCTCGCCCCGGCGGGACGGTCCAGGGCAGGAGCGGGGCCTAAGTGGTCAGGACCTGGCGGAGGGTGGTGGCGAAGGCTTCTGGTTGGCCGGGCATGCCGAACTCGTTGCCCAGGAAACCGCCGTGGTTGCTGGGGAAGGTGACCGGCTTCGTGCCGAGGCGGTCGGCCACGCCCTCGCCTCCGCGGTGGGCCATCTCGCCCTCCGACTCCGCCCCGATGCCGATCACGATCCGCGTGGAGGCGGCGCGGAGGGCGTCGAAGTCGGGCTCGTAATGGGTGCAGGTGATGAGGTTCTGGCCGAGGAGGGGGTCGTCGCGGGAGCCGTCGTCGGCGGTCGGGAGCCCCATGGTGGCGGGGTCGGGGGCCGGCAGCTCGGACGGGGCCGCAGGGAACTCGCCCTTGTGGCCGGTGGTGGCGATGAACTTGGCCATGGCCGGGCCGAAGCCCTCGCGTTCGTACGTCTGGCGCATGTCGGCGATCACGGCCAGCGCCCGGTCGCGGTCGGGCAGGACCTTGGCGACCGGCGGCTCGTGCGCCACCAGCGTGCGGACCTGCTCGGGGTGCCGGGCGACCAGGGCCAGGGCGTTGACCGCGCCACCGCTGCTGGCGAAGATGTCGACGGGCCCGCCGCCGATCGCGTCGATCAGCCGGTGCAGGTCGTCGGCGTGCAGGTCGGGGGTGGACTCGGCGAGGCCGTCGGTGCGCTTGCTCCGCCCGACCCCGCGCGGGTCGTACGTCACCACCGTGCGGTCCTCGAAGTGGCCGGCCAGGGTGGTGAAGCCGGTGGCGTCCATCGGGGAGCCGATCATCAGCAGGATCGGCTCGGTGGTGCCCTCCGCCTCGCGCAGGTCGTAGGCGATGGTGGCTCCGGGCACCTCAAGGGTGTGGGTCTTGGGCTCGGTCATGTGGCAGCTCCTTCTCGACGGTCGCCAATGTAGACGGCGGGGGTGACAAAAGCTCATCGCCGCCCGCGAAGCCGCCCGAGAGGCCGCCGCGAAGTCGCCGCGAAGCCCCGAAGAAGCCGCTCGCGAAGCCCTGGAGAAGCCGCCCAAACCGTCGGCAGGCCGCCGACTGACGTCAGCGGGCCTTGTAGATCTTGACCCAGTCCACGTACATGGACACGGTGTCGGGGGTCGTGGAGTCGCGGCACTTCGGCTCGCACACCACGTCGTTCTGCAGCGCCAGCCCCATCCGCCGGCCGGCGGGCACGTGCGGCCCCCGGTAGTCCCAGATCTTCCGGCCGTCCAGCCAGAACGTCAGCCGCCCGGGCAGCCAGTCCACGGCCACGGTGTGCCAGCGGGTGAAGTCCGCGTGCAGGACCTTCCTGGCGCGGCCGCGTTCGCTGTGGACGAAGATGCCGCCGCCCTGCCGTCGCGGGTCGACGATCTCGGCGATGTTGACCTCGGAGTAGCCGGAGTCCTCGGTGGCGGGCCAGAGCAGCGCCACGGGCGTGTAGCCGGCCCCGGCCTCGGCCTTGAACCTGACCTCCCACCGGCCGTACTCCTGGGCGAGCCGGCTGGCCACGCCGCCGGACAGGTCCTTGCCGCCGTACAGGCCGCCCTTGAGCCGCAGGACGCCGTTCGCGACGGAGGCGGCCTTCCCGGTGCGGGGGTTCCGCTCGGCCTGCGGCGAGTGGTAGATCATCCAGCGGCTGGTGTCGATGGAGGAGCCGTCGAAGTTCTCCACGAGGGCGGGGCGGCCCCATGGGGACGTCTGCGCGTGCGCGGTCTGGGGGAGGACGGCGACGCCGGCGAGCGCCACCGCCGCCAAGATCGGACTGCGTTGAGGCATGCGGTCCATCGAAGCAAAGATCTCGCTCGGATAACAACCCTTCTGTCCCATCCGTCACTCGGGTGGGGCGCCGAGCAGGGAGCGGGTGAGGGCTTCGTGGCCGTGCAGCATCTCCTCCAGCGCGGCCGTCAGGTGCTCCATGGAGGGCCGGTCGGGGGCGGGGTCCTCGCGCAGGGACTCCAGCACCGCCCGGCGCAGCAGCTCCTTGAAGAACGAGGCGGTCATGCCCTCGGTCCTGGTCACCAGCCGCTCCAGGTCCGCCTCCGGCAGGTGGCCGCCGCCGTACAGGCGCAGCAGGGCGGCGCGGCGGACCGCGTCCGGCCGGGGCACCTCGACGGCCAGGTCCACCCGGCCCGGGCGGGTGGCGAGGGCCTCCTCCAGCAGGTCGGCGCGGTTCGTGGTGAGCACGAACGTGACGTCGGCGTCGGCGCCGATGCCGTCCATCGCGTCGAACAGGGTGAACAGCAGCGGGCTGCCCTCCTCGGAGTAGCGGCGCGCGTGCGCGACCAGGTCGACGTCCTCGACGACGACGATGGCCGGCTGCAGCCGCCTGGCCATGGCGGCGGCGTCGGAGATGGCGCGCAGGGCCGTACCCGTCATGATCACCACTGTCACGCCCGGCATGCGGCTCATCAGGTAGCGCACCGTGTGGGTCTTGCCCGTGCCGGGCGGGCCGTGCAGCAGCAGGCCGCGCTTCAGGTGCTGGCCGCGGGCCAGCAGCGCCTCCGCGTGCCGGCCGATGCCGGCCACGTGCCGCTCCACCGTCTCCAGCACGCCCTCGGGCAGGATCACCTCGTCGGGGCCGAGCGCGGGGCGCGGCAGGAACGTCACCAGGCTGTTGCCCCGGTGCTCCGAGACGCCGAACGTGAGGATCTGGCCGCGCATCACGTCGTCGCGGCGCATCAGCCGCTCGATCTCCTCCCGCGCGGCGGTGGCGCTCGTCCGGGACGCGGCGATCACCTCGACCCTGCACCCCTCCCTGCCGAACATCTCGGCCGGCCCGCGCAGCCCGATCACGATGGGCGAGCCGTCCGGCGCGACGGTCTCGACCAGCCCGAACGTCACGACGTCGATCGTCTGGTCCGGGCCGGTCGCGGTGGTGGCGTAGTCGACGGCGCCGATCTCGAAGTGCTCGAAGCCGCGCCTGGACATGCCGAGGATGTCGATCGTGTCACTGTGGCTGCGGCCCTGCCCCGACACGCCGAACCAGGAGGAGGCGCCCCTCGTCGCGAGGTAGGCGTCCACGCCCCGCTGGAGGCTGGCGTGCTCCCAGTTCTGGAAGGACTGGGTGACGCACACCAGGTCCTTGATCGCGCAGGACAGGTGCCCGGTCACCCTGGAGGCCAGCTCCGAGACGGGGCGGGACTCGTCGATGACACGGTGGGCGTCCTGGAAGAGCTGCTGGAGGGCGCGCGCCAGAGCGTTCGCGTCGTGGAGGTCCATGCGCGCACGATCGCACATGAGGGCGGGCCTGGAAATGGCGCCGGCAGGTGGCCGCTGCCACCTGCCGGGAGTCCGTACGAAAAGGGGTCAGGCGCAGGCCGCCTCGTAGACGCGGACCAGCTCCTGGCTCACCCGCTCCCAGGAGTACCGCGAGCGCGCCCGGTCGGCGCCCGCGTAACCCAGCGCGGTGCGCAGGGTGGGGTCGTAGAGCAGCTCGCGGGCCAGCCGCGCGGTGCGGGCGGGCCGGTCCGGCGGCACCAGCAGGCCGGTGACGCCGTCGATGACGGAGTCGAGGTGCGCGCCCACGGCCGAGGCGATCACGGGGACGCCGCAGGCCATCGCCTCCAGCGCCACGATGCCGGTCACGGCCTCGCGCGGCACCGACACGACGGCGTCCGCGCTGCGCATGAGCTTCGGCACGGCGGACCGCTTGACCTGGCCGAGCAGCGTCACCCGGTCGGCCACGCCGAGCTGATCCGCCAGCGCGCGCAGGCGGCGCGCGTCCCTGTCCTGGTCGAGGTCCTCCGGCTCGGGCCCGCCGGCGATGACGAGCTCGACGTCCCCGAGGCCCTGCAGCGCCCGCACGATGGTGTGCGCGCCGCGCTCGATGGACAGCGGCCCCACGTGCAGGAGGCGCTTGCGGCTGCCGCGCGTGGCGACCGCGCCCCGGCGCTGGAAGCGCTCGGTGTCGACGCCGTACGGCACGACGGCGATGTTGCCGCGCGGGACGCCCAGCCTGATCAGCGCCGACTCCTCGTCGCCCGAGCCCGCGATGACCGCGTTGGCCCGGCGGCCGAGGGCGCGCTCCAGCTCGATGCGCTTGTTGTCGACCGTGTGGAACGTCTGCGTGACGGGCACGCCCAGACCCTTGGCTCCCGCCACCGCCACGAGGCCGCCGGTCCACGAGTGCGCGTGGATCACGTCGGGGCGATCCTGGCTCCACCGCTTCATCAACTGGTTGCCGACCTCGTTGAGGTAAGGCACCACGTCGTCACTGGTGAGCTCTCTGGCCGGGCCCACGTCGATGTGCTCCAGAGTGACACCCGGGGCCACCCGCGTCTTGGGCTTGCCATCGGAGTTGTCACGACGGGAGTAGATGGTGACGTGATGCTCACGGCCCAGCTCGCGTGCGACGGACAGGATGCGGTGGCGCTGGTTGCCGTTTGCGGAAGCGACGATCGCGATATTCATGGCACACCTCAAGCGTGGAAAGCCTTCAAAGGTGTGCCTGCGTCTTAGGCACGTCGTTCTACGACTTCGACCATACCCAGTTTTCCGTCGATCGCAAACCCCCGCAGATCAGACACCTCGCAGGGCGAACACCACGATCTCATCCCAAACCTGACCGCCCGAGAACGTGTGCCGGTCCGCCTCCACCGCCTTGACGACCGTGGACGGCGCCTGGCCGGCGCACCGGCTGAGCACGTCGGCCAGCCGCTCCTCCCCGTACGGCTCGCCGCGCTCGTTCCTGGAGGAGATGAGCCCCTCCGAGTAGAGCACCAGCGTCTCGCCCGGGGCGATCGTCAGCGTCTCGACCCCGGTCTCCGCCTCGGGCGAGATGCCCAGCGGGACGCCGCCGCCCGCGGCGAAGCGCACCCCGCCGTCGGGCTGGAGCAGCACGGCGGGATGGTGCCCGGCCGACGACATCCGGATCTCCCTGCCCTTCACGAACCCGGCCACGGCCATCACGAACATGCCCGTGCCCTGCGTCACCAGGGCCTCGTTCACCTTGCGCATCACCAGGTCGGGATCGGAGTCCCAGACGCTGAGCACGCGCAGCCCGCCGCGCACCATGGCGCTGACCGAGGCGGCCTCCTCGCCCTTGCCGGCCGCGCCGCCCAGCGCGAAGCCCCAGCCGCCCGAGACGGGGAAGACGTCGTAGAACTCGGCGCCCACCGAGGAGCCCGGGTGGTAGACGGCCGCCGCCTCGTAGCCGGGCACGTCGGGCAGGTTGCGCGGCGCGACGCTGGCCGACAGGGCGTCCGCGGCCCGCGAGCGGCTCTGGAAGCTGCTCTGCGCGCGTACGGCCAGCCCGATCTGCAGGCCCACCTCCTGCAGCACGGCGAGGTCGGCCAGCGCGAACGGCGGGCGGTCGTGCGCGCGGACGAGCGTCAGCACGCCGTCGGAGCGGCCGATCGGCACGCACAGCACCGACCCGGCGCCCATCACCGTCAGCAGCGGCCCGTCGGGGCAGAAGCCGAACAGCGTGTCGTCGTCCACCATCTCCAGCACCAGGCCGGAGCCGCGCTCCAGCACCTGCAGCACGAGCTGGCTGGCGGTCGGCTCGGCCGACTCCACCTGCCGGACGAGCCCGCCCAGCGGGTGGTTCTTCGGCGCCATGACGACCGAGCGGCGCGGCGCGCCGTTGCGCACCATGTCGGCGATCACCCAGTCGGCCCACTCGGCCGCCAGCAGCCGTGAGGCCCGCTGCAACGCCACGGGCCGCAGCAGCGCCTCCTCGTCGAGCAGCACCCGGCCCATCCGGGTCAGCAGGTCCTGGCGCCTGGCCGCGGCCAGCAGCAGCGCGCCGTCGGACTGCTCGGGCCGGCGCGCGCCCGGCTCGGGGAGCTGCACCTCGGTCGGCAGCGCCACCGCCGCCACCATCTGCTGCGGCTCGCCCGGCATCGTCAGCCTGGTCAGCGCGAGCTGCACGGTGTGCGTGCGCCCCTGGTGCGCCAGCCGCGTCTCGAACGCGGCCGGCTGCCCGGTCTGCAGCACCGCCGTCAGGTGCGAGCGGAACGCCGCCCGCCGCGACACGTCCACCAGCAGCGGGAACGAGCGGCCCACCAGGTAGCCGTCGGGGCTGCCCAGCACGCGCGAGGTCTCAGGGTTGATCCGCCGCACCACGCCGCCGCCGTCGAGGATGATGACGGGAACGGGAAAGGCACGCAGGACCTGGCGCAGCAGCTTCAGCTCCCGCTGCCCGCCGTCCTTGCGGCCGGTGGCCCGCTTGGGAGCCTTGCGCAGCTCCTCGCGGGCCTCGGCCAGCAGCTCGGCGGCGGTGTCGAGCTCGGCGAGCGCGGCATCCAGGGTCGGTGCCAGGTCGGCGGGGTAGGCGGCCCTCGCCTCGCGCAACGAGGAGACGCGCCCGGCCAGCGCGTCAAGCGCGTGTTCGAGGTCCGGCATGGTCATGGTCTGACGCTACGCCACTCGGGATAATGCTAGCCATAAGGGGTAGAAGCTTGTTGCTATGGAATCGACCGCGATGATCACTCCCGGACTTGCCCGAGACCTCGCCGCACTGGGCCGGCTGGGGGAGGACACCTCGACAGAAAGCGTACTGCGCGGCCTGACCACAGCCCTGGCGACCGGCGTCCCCAACTGCTCGGGCGCCTCCGCCGAGCACTGGCGCGACCACCGCGTCCTCGTCTCCGGCTCCCACAGCGAGCTCATCATGCTCGTCGAAGGCGAGCGCGAGCTCGGCGAGGGCCCCTCCATCGAGGCCCGCCAGAGCGGCGGCCGCGCCACGGTGACGGACGTGCTCAAAGAGACCCGCTGGCCCCGCTACGACGCCCTGGCCACCCGCTGGGGCGTGCGCTCGGTGCTCGTCGTCCCCATCGAGGTGCCGCCCGCGCTGCTCGTCGTCGGGCTCTATTCCGTGCGGCCCGGGGCGTTCTCCCCGCAGGGCGCCGGCTCCCTGGCCGACATGCTGGCCGAACAGGTCGGCGTGGCCATGGCGAACATGTGGGAGTTCGAGGAGGTGCGCACCGACCACGCGCAGCTCCAGGAGGCCCTGGCCGGCCGTTCGGTGATCGACCAGGCCAAGGGCATCATCATGCAGACCAGCGGATGCACCGCCGAGGCCGCCTTCGAGGAGCTGCGCAGGATCTCCCAGCACCACCAGGTCAAGGTGGCCGACCTCGCCCGGCTGCTGGTGGACGAGCACCAGCGCAAGTCGGCGAGACGCTGATGGACGCTAGGCGATGGCGGACAGGGCGTCCTCCAGCGTGTCGTACAGCGGCAGGCGCTGGGCCAGGCCGGTGATCCACATCACCTTCGATTTGGAGTACTCGACTCCGATCAGGGCGAACTTGGCGCCCGCCGCGAGGCTCGTCTGCCAGTGGTGCACGATCAGACCGAGGGCACGTGAATCCATGAACGTCACCCCGGCCAGATCCAGGATCAGATCGGGGCCCGCCATCGCCAGGTAGTCGGCGAACTGGGCCCGTGTCGTGGCGTCGAGAACACCGTCGACCCTGACCACGGTGATCTCGTTCACGGTCGACGACGTCAGGCTGAGGGCCGCCACTGGCTCCTCGCCGTTCTCCGGCATTGTCACGGGGCAACCCTACTGTCACCGCGCGATCGAGGAATACTTCCCGCGGCATGGGGGATACTGGAGCCGAAGTCCAGCAGAGGGCTTCGGTCTCGAGAGTTGAGCGAGGCGTGCCTCTGCATGGGCTTTTTCCTTGTGCGGCAGGCCGCCTGCGACCCATATGAGGAGCAGCGATGGCTGTGCAGGAATACGTCCTCGAGGAGATGTCCGCGGAAGAACTCCTGGCCGAGATGGTCAGGGAAGAGACGCCCGACAGCGTCCGGGAGCGTCTGCGCGAGCGCATCGTCGAGATGCACCGGCCGCTCGCCATGGAGATCGCCCGACGCTACCGCTACCGCGGCGAACCTTTGGAGGATCTCCTCCAGGCCGCGTATGTTGGCCTGATGAAGGCCGTCAACGGCTTCGATCCGACGCTCGGTCACGCGTTCAGGGGGTACGCGGTCGTGACGATGACCGGCGAGGTCAAGCGCCACTTCCGCGACCGCACCTGGGCCATCCGGGTGCCCCGCCTCTACCAGGAGCGCCGCTCCGAGCTCAACCGGCTCGTCGCCGACCTCAGCCAGGACCTCGGCCGGTCCCCGACCGTGGCCGAGCTGGCGGCCAAGATGAACATCAGCGAGGAGGACGTCCTGCTCACGCTCGACGCCTCCGCCGCCTACAGCACCCTGTCGCTCGACGCGCCGCTCGGCACCGACGACGACGCCGCCTCGCTCGGCGACGTCATCCCGGAGGACGACGACACGCTGAGCAACATGGTCGACCGGGAGGCCGTCAAGCCGCTCATCGACGCGCTGCCCTCCCGCGAGAAGCACATCCTGCTGCTGCGCTTCTTCGGCAACATGACGCAGGCCGAGATCGCGGCCGAGTTCGGAATCTCCCAGATGCATGTTTCGCGTATTCTCCGCAAAGTTCTCGACCAGCTTCGCACCGAGCTGGTCGGCTGACGAGGGCGGTCGCCGGGTGAACGAGGACGTCGAGCCTCAATCGGGCTACACGAGCCCGCCACCCGGCGCGCCCGTGAAATCCCTGCGCTTCCGCCTGCCGGACCTGCCGCAGGTCCGGCAGTTCGCCGAGGACGAAGCCAGAGCCGTCGGCATGCCGGAAGACGCCATCGGCGACTTCGTCATCGCCGTCAACGAGGTGGCCACCAACGCGGTCACCCACGGCGCCGGCGACGCCCGCATGCGCACCTGGGTGCTCAGCGGAGACCTGATCGTCGAGGTGCACGACGAAGGAGCCTGGAAGCCCGGCCCCATGCCCGGTGCCGTCGGCGGCATGGGGCTGTGGGTGGCGCGGCTGCTCTCCTCCGACCTGACCCTGCGGGTCGGCCGGGGCGGCAGCACCGTCATCATGCGCTTCCCCGGCAAGACCTGACCCGGCGGGACCTGACCCGGCAAGACCTGGCTTGGCAAGACCTGGCTTGGCAAGACCTGGCTCCTGACGGCAGATCGCCGGGTGGCTTCCGCCACCCGGCGATCTCATGTCGTGCTCCATCCTCGTCAGCGGCGGGCTCGGCCGCCACGCCAGTTGCTGTAGCCCGTACGGATGCTGGCCGTGCCGACGCCTGCCTGGTGCAGGGCCAGCAGGGTCAGCCCCAGCAGGACGAACGTCATGCCGGAGAACCCGCCTGGGATCCGCGCGCCTACCAGGTCGAGCAGGAAGCCCAGCCCGAAGATGATCGCCGCGATGACCGCGAGCATGTCATGTCACCTCATTCCCTGACTCTGGAACGGATCAGGCTGCACCGCGCCCACCGCCTGGGCCGGTTGGGCCGACTGGGCCGGCTGGGCGGGTGACTTGCTGGACAGGGCCAGCAGCCGCTCCAGGACCGTCCGGTAGTCGCGCAGGGCCAGGCGCAGCTGCTCGGTGTCGGCGCTGCTCCCGGTCTCCTTCCAGCGCTCGCGCAGGGCGTTCGTCCGGCTGGTGAGCGTGCTCGTGAGCGAGTCCACCACCTCGCCGACCAGCCCGTCCGCCCGGCGCACCGCCTCACCGGGGTCGTCCACGAAGGAGGACTGCAGGTCGCGCCAGCGGGCCTGCACCTCGGTCGGGTCCTGGTCGAACAGGACGACGTCGTCGGGAGCGGCGTGGGAGCCGGGGGCCTGCACCGGCTCCGGCTCGGGCTCGGGCTCGTCCGCCAGCATGTCGCCGTCGGTCCTGGCGTACGGCTCCCGGTAGTCGCCGTCGTCGTGCTGGGGAAGGGTCTCGGTCCTGGCCTCGCTGCGGGCCAGCTCCTCGCCGTCGACCGGATCGTCCCTCAGGGCGTCCCGGTCCCGGTCGTCGTGCACGTCATCCTTGACGTCGTCGTGCACATCGTCGTTCACGTCGTTGCGCTGCTGCTGCGACGGGACCTTCAGCTCGTCGCTGCTCATATCGTTCACCGTCCTCGGGTGGTTTCGTGCAGCAGCTCCTCGAACAGCGCGCGGTAGTGCACCATGGCCTGGCGGAGCTCCTCGGTGGAGGCCTCCTTCCTGGCGGCGCGCCCGCTGATCTCGTGAGCCTTCCGGTAATGGTCGAGCGTCTCCGCGTGCCCCACCGACAGGTCGGACACCCGCTGCTCGAAGTTCTCCGTGGGGTAGCCGCGCTCCGCCATGACCGCCGTCACGAGCTGGTCGGCCTCGGTCACCGCGAACCCGGGTGCGTCCACGAAGCGTTCCTGCACCTCGGTCCACCGGTTGGCGTAGGTGTCGCGCGACTCCTGCGTCAAGGGGCGGATGTCGAGCTCGGCGTGCCGCTGCTCACGGTTGAGCAGCTCCTGCTCCGCCTCCCGGCGGTTGTCGTGCTCGGCGACCATACGTTCGTATTCCGGGCCGAAGCGTTCGCGGAGATGGGCGCGGCGCTTCTGTTGCTGCAGCACGAAATAGCCGACTGCGGCGAGCGCCACCACCGCGACCACGACGACGGCCACCCATGCCCAGGTGGTCATGATGTTCGCCTCCGGTCTCTGTGTCGAGACCAGCGACTGCCCTCGAACGGCAGGTCGAAACGCGTTTCTCAGCGGTTGTCAAGTGCCTTCCTGGCCGCGGCCAGCACGGAGGCGACGTG
The DNA here is from genome assembly GCF_012034275.1 of Nonomuraea composti. Classification (NCBI taxonomy): domain Bacteria; kingdom Bacillati; phylum Actinomycetota; class Actinomycetes; order Streptosporangiales; family Streptosporangiaceae; genus Nonomuraea; species Nonomuraea composti. Next base: position 105,316 of record NZ_JAATEP010000001.1, read on the forward strand.
TGAGCCGTGAGGGGCGGCCGGCACCTCGGTGAACCCCTCGTTGGCGTCGTAGCGCACGTCGAGGCCGCCGTCCACCAGCCGCTGCGCCCACCGCAACGCCGTGTTCAGCCGCTCCGCCGCCGGCGGCCTGCCCTGCGCCGCCGCCGACAGGTTACGCAGGTTCGTGGCAGGACCCGACTGGGCGTGCGCGCGCGCCAGCTTCCACGGCAGGGCGGCGCTGTGGTCCAGCATCGGCTTCGCCAGCCCGGCGGCCCGCTTGGCCTGCAGCACCCCCGACTCGCTGACGCCGAAGTGAGCGGCCAGCTCCTGCACGCTCATCCCCTCGGCCACCAGCCGCGCCAGCTCCTTGCGATCAATGGTCGCCTTACGCCCCACCTGGCCGCCTCCGCTCCCGCTCTCCGTGTACGCGTGCACCTCCGATGTGCGCTAAGGTTATGACGTCCCGCCCCACACCGGGCGGCCGACACAAGCCGGGACGTAGCGCAGCTTGGTAGCGCACTTGACTGGGGGTCAAGGGGTCGCAGGTTCAAATCCTGTCGTCCCGACCAGATTCTCGCTGGTCGATCAGGGTGTCACTCTTCGGGTGGCACCCTTTCGCATGTCCGCGGTTCAGCCGAGGTCCGGGTGCGGCACGTACCGGTCCGCACGGATCAGGGCGAGTGCCGCGTCGTCGGCCATGAAGGTGTCCAGGTCGGCGATGCGCCAGCCGGTGCCGAGCAGCAGCGGGACGAGAGGGTGCGGGCCGGGCACGGCGAGCTTCGCGGGGTGCGACGAGGGAGCGGTGGCGGCGAGGGCGCCGAGGACGGCGGTCACGCAGTCGTGCGGGGTGGCGCCGCCCGCCGGGCCGATCAGGGTGCCGCCGGCCGTCGTGCGGGTGAAGGCGTAGCCGGCGTCCGTCGTGTACGCCGTGACGCCGGGCAGGGCGGCGTACCAGGTGAGGGTTCCGGCGCGGCTCCCGCCCGAGACGTCGGCGTCCAGGGCGGCCGTGTCCTCGGCGGTGGCGATCCGGACGGGTGGGGCGGGCCGGCCGGCCGGCGGGCCGGTCAGGTAGAGCAGCGGGCACCACGGGCGCAGGCCGTGGCGGACGTACAGGCTCATCGCGCGCGGGTCGGAGGAGGCGAACGTCACCTTCGGGCCGTCGCCGGACAGCAGGCGGGACAGGAGGGTGCGGCCGACGCCCGAGGACTGGCGGGCGGGCAGGACGAACAGGTCGCCCAGGTGGGTGAGGCCGCCCCTGCGGAGGGTGCCGCCGAAGCCCGTGGCGGACCCGTCCTCGCCGCCCGGGGCGAGGAGCAGGGTGCCGAAGGCGCGTTCGGCGTCGAGGAAGTCGGGGGAGCCGGGATGCCAGCCGCTGAGCAGGCCGAAGCGCTTGGCGACGGCGCGTACGGCGGGCATGTCGCCTTCCGTGGCGGCGCGCACTGCGGTGTGCGGCATGTCCTCGCTCCCCCTGAGCCGGTCGGTGACTGGATGCTAATGGCTCTGTGCTGGTCAGCGAGGGGCCGGGCCGGTCAGGTAGCGCTGGAGCGCCGGGGCCGCCCAGGCGGTCAGCTCGGCGGGATCGGCGGTGACCAGGGCGTCCACGCGGACGGCGTACCGGGTGATGGCCAGGCCGACGAGCTGGGCGGCGGCCAGCGCGGCGCGCAGCTCCGGGTGGTCGGTGCCGAGCTGCCGGGTGAGCTTGCCGAGCATCTCGTCGGCGAGGAAGGTCCTGATCAGGGCGGCGGCGTGGGCGCTGGTGGCGGCGGAGCGCATCAGGCCCAGCAGCGGGCCGGGGCGCTCCACCTCGCCCAGCAGCCCCAGCACGTACGCGGCCAGCCGCTCACCCAGGCCGGCGCGCGGGCCGTCGAGCAGCATGGGCAGGGCCTGCTCCGGCCGGAACACGTCGGTCACGACCGCGCTGAAGAGCTGCTCCTTGCCGCCGAAGAAGCGCCGCACCAGGGCCGGGTCGACCCCGGCCGCGGCGGCGACCTGCCGCATGCTGGTGGCCTCGTAGCCGGCGACGCTGAACGCCTCGGCCGCCGCCGCCAGGATCTCCTCCCGGGTGGTGGAGGTGCCCGGCCGCCGTCCTGTCCTGCTCATGCAGGTGAGGCTAGCCCCTAGCACCGCCGTCCACGCAGGGGCTAGGCCGTCGCGCGCACGGGCCGGACGATGGCCTCGGTGGCCCGGCTGACCACGACCTGGCCCCGGTGCGCGGAGGTCTCCTTGACGCCGAAGCGTTCGCCGAGGTCGCGCTGGAGCTCGCCCACGGTGCTCTCCGACCGGACGGCCGCCGCCTCGTCCTCGTAGACGGTGATCGTGATGGCCGTCCCGCCGCCGGTGTCGACGGCGCTGTAGAGGACGGCGCCGACCTGCCGCGGGACGCGGTCGGCGAACTCGTCGTCGACGGCGGAGATCATCGCCTCGACGGCGCCCGGGGTGGTGCGGTAGTGGCGTACGACTGCGTACATGGCATCTCCTGATCGCCAGGGGTGACGGGGTCAGGATCAGCATAAGTCCTCATGTGGGGACTTTTCTAGAGGGTGGCGTGGCGCTCCAGGAACGCGGCCACCTCGTCGGGGTCCTCCAGGGGCAGCGGGTAGACCAGCAGCCGGTCCACGCCCAGCTCGCGGTAGCGCGACGCGGTCGCGGCGTCCACCTCCACCGGGTCGAGCTGCATGAACGTGATCTCCAGCCGGCCGAGCCGGGCCGGGCGCTCGACCTCGGCGGCCGCCCTCTCCAGCCCGGCCAGGGCGGCGGCCAGGTCCTCGGGGGAGCGGCCGTTGCCGATCCAGCCGTGCCCGCGGGCCACGGCCCTCCGGAACGCGGCGGGGCTGTGCCCGCCGACCATGACGCGCGGGCCGCCCGGCTGGACCGGCCGCGGGTGGGCGTCCAGGCCCTCGAACGAGACGTGCCGCCCCGCGTAGGAGACGGGGGCGGGCGCGGTCCACAGGGCCCGCATCGCGTCCAGGTAGTCGTCGGTACGGCTGCCGCGCTCGGACATCGGCACGCCCAGCGCGGCGAGCTCCGGCTCCAGGTAGCCGCCGGCCACGCCGAGCCGCAGCCGGCCGCCGCTGAGCACGTCGAGGCTGGCCGCCTGCTTGGCGAGGACCAGCGGGTTGCGCTGGGGCAGGATGATGATGCCGGTGCCGAGCTCGAGCGTGGTGCTGAGCGCGGCGACATGGGCGAGGTGGACGAGCGGGTCGAGGATCGGGTCCTCAGGGTCCATGGGGGAGGCGGGCACGCGCGGGCTGGGCAGCACCACGTGATCGCCCGCCCACCACGAGCGGTAGCCGAGGTCCTCCGCCAGGCGCACCAGGCGGGCCGTCTCGGCCGGGCCCAGGGTGGCCTTGGCGTTCAGGCCGTTGACGCCGAGCTCCATCACGTTCTCCGTCCTTCGGGAATTCGCGGACGGGGCTCATGATCGGCGCGTGGCGGCTGCGGCGTCCAATACCTGCTGTCATAGCCGCCGGCTATGGATCAGGCGGCGTAGACGGGGGCGAGGTCGACGAAGATGCGGTAGTCGGTGATCAGGCCGTCGGTGCTACGGACGCGCCAGATCGACACGGCCGGGACGCTGACGTCCTTGCCGTCGAGCCGCCGGTAGGTGACCTCGGTCTCGGCGATGTTGTCGTCGCCGACCTGCCACGTCCTGACGATGCGGTGCCGCAGGCCGCCGATGGTGGCGAAGAACTCGCGCAGCCCGGCGGCGATGGCCTCGCGCCCGGTCGCCGGCTCGGCGTTGGCGAACACGAGCGTGGCGTCCTCGGCCAGCAGTTGCACGAACGCGTCGGCGTCGAAGGAGTCGACCACCTGGAAGACGTGCCGGATCGCAGCGGCGGACATGCCGATCACCCCTCACGTGATCAGGATCGTTGGCAGGGACGATACGGGACCACGTGCGGCGCGCAACTAGCAGAAAAGCAAGCATTCCGGGGTGGACGGCCGGGGGCGTGACCCCGATGCTGGTGAGCAGCACGCCCGTGATCACCGGACCACTGGAGGAGCCCCATGATGTTCCGTACCCGGACGCGCCGCGCCGCCGCGGCGACCGCGGCCCTGGGCGCCGTGTTCGTGCTGGGCGCCGCCCCGGCGCAGGCCGACGGCGGGTCCGACCCGTGCAACGCCGCGACCGTGGTCCGCACGCCGCAGGTGAGCGGCGTGCAGGCCGATGGCGACTCGGGGACCAAGCGCCCGCAGTATGTGCAGGCCGATGGCGACTCGGGGACCAAGCGCCCGCAGTATGTGCAGGCCGACGGCGACTCGGGGACCAAGCGCCCGCAGTACGTGCTGGCCGACGGCGACTCGGGGACCAAGCGCCCCGCCTAGGGCGTCGCCGCATTAGTACGACGGCTGTCGAAGTTTGACAGCCGTCGTACTTCCGTGCTGGAGTGGGCCTCCCATTCCTGCTGCGGAAGGACTGTGCGATGGCCAGGAAAGTGTTGTTCCACGAGCTCGGCGGGCCCGAGGTGCTGCGGGTCGAGGACGTCGAGGTGGGTGATCCGGGCCCCGGCGAGGTGCGGATCCGGGTGGAGGCGATCGGGCTGAACCGGTCGGAGTCCCTGTTCCGCTCCGGCCACTACATCGAGCCCGTGAAGCGCTTCCCCGCCACCTTGGGCACGGAGGCCGCCGGCGTGGTCGAGGCCGTCGGCGCCGGGGTGACCGGGTTGCGGCCGGGGGAGCCGGTCAGCACGGTGCAGACGTTCTCCATGAACGACCACGGCGTGTACGGCGAGCGCGTGATCGTCCCCGCGGCGGCGGTGCTGCGCCGCCCCGAAGGGCTCGGCGCCGTCGAGGGCGCCGCCGTGTGGATGGCGTACGTGACCGCCTACGGCGCGCTGATGGAGGCCGGCGGGATGCGGCCCGGCGACACCGTCGTGCTGAACGCGGCCTCCAGCAGCGTGGGGCTGGCCGCCATCCACGTCGCCGGCCGCCTCGGCGCCGCCCCGATCGCCCTGACCCGCACCGCCGCCAAGAAGGAGGCGCTGCTGAAGCAAGGGGCGGCGGAGGTGATCGTCACCGAGGACGAGGACGTGGTGGAGCGGGTGCTGGCGGCGACCGATGGCCGGGGGGCCGAGATCGTCCTCGACGCGGTCGCCGGGCCCGGCGTGCGGGACCTGGCCAGGGTCGTCGCGGACGACGGCAAGCTGCTCGTGTACGGGGCGCTGAGCGGCCAGCCGACGCCCTACCCGGGGATCGAGCTGGGCATGCCGGCGCTGTCCATGCGGACGTACACGATGCTGGAGACGACGACCCGGCCCGAGCGGCTGCGCCGGGCGGAGGCGTTCGTGGCGTCGGGGCTGCGCTCCGGCGCGTTCAGCGCGGTCGTGGACCGCACGTTCGAGCTGGGGGAGATCGTCGAGGCGCACCGCCACCTGGAGTCGAACGCGCAGGTCGGCAAGATCGTGGTCACCGTCCAGTAGGCGCGGCGAACTTTCGTCTGGTGGAACGATGGTCTAGGGTTCGGAACATGTCCGAGCAGAACTCCGCGGACAAGCTCGTCGGCTCCGACCGGGTGCTGGCGGTGCTGGCCGAGCTGGCGCGCCACCCCGACGGCATCGGGCTGGAGGAGATGGCGCGCGCGGTGGCGAGCCCCAAGCCGACGGTGCACCGGGCGCTGGCCGCGCTGCGCCGCGCCGGCTTCGCCGCGCAGCACGGTCACGGCCGGTACGTGCTGGGCGATGAGTTCCTGCGGATGGCCTTCGCCCACCACGAGGCGCGGCCCGACCACGTCCGCGTCATGCCGGTGCTCAAGGCCCTGTGCGACCGGTACGGCGAGACGGCGCACTACGCCGTGCTCGACGGCCCCTCGGTCGTCTACCGCTCGAAGCTCGACCCGGCCAGCGGGGCGGTGCGGCTGACCTCGGTGGTGGGCGGGCGCAACCCGGCGCACTGCACGGCGGTCGGCAAGGTGCTGCTCGCCGACGCCCTTCCGACGCGGGAGGCGGTCGAGGCGTGGGCGGCCGGCCGCACCCTGGAGCGTCCGACGGAGCGCTCGATCGGTACGGTGGAGGAGTTGCACGCCGAGCTGGCCCGCATCCGCGAGCAGGGCTACGCCACCGACGACCAGGAGAACGAGCCGGGCGTCAACTGCGTGGCGGTCGCGGCCTACCTGACCTCGCCCACCGTGCCCAGCGGCGCGATCAGCGTCAGCGGCCTGGCCTACCGCACGCCGCTGAAGCGGCTCATCGACGATCTGCCGGCCATCCGCGCCATCGTCTCCGGAGAGGAGCATTCGTGACGTTCACCGCCGTCCCGGCCTCGGCCGGCGTCCACACCCTGGGGGAAGGCCCCGTGTGGGACTCCGCCCGGCAGCGCCTGCTGTGGGTCGACATCGTCGCCGGCACCGTGTACGAGGGGCGGCTCGACGGCGACGCGATCACCGTCACCGGCAGCCACACCTTCGACGGCACGGTGGGCGCGGTCGCGGTGGCGGCCGACGGCACGCTGCTCGTCGCCGCGCAGTCCACGCTGATCGCGGTCGGCACCGACGGCAGCCGCAAGGAGCTGGCGCGGGTGCTGCCGGAGGGCGTGCGCAGCCGGCTCAACGACGGCGCCGTGGACCCGGCCGGGCGCTTCCTGATCGGCAGCCTGGCGCAGGACGACCGCCACGGGCAGGAGGTGCTGGCCCGCCTCGACGGCACCGGCCTGACCTACCTCGACACCGACCTCGTGCTCTCCAACGGCCTGGCCTGGGTGGACGGCCGCCTCTACAACGTCGACACCGTCCCCGGCACGATCTGGGTGCGCGACTACGACGCGGAGACGGGGGAGACCGGGCCGCGGCGGGAGGCGTTCACGATCACCGACGGCTCGCCCGACGGGATGTGCGCCGACGCCGCAGGCAACCTGTGGATCGCCAACTGGGGGCTGGGCCGCGTCGAGTGCCGCACCACGGCGGGCGAGCTGCTCGACGTCGTCGAGACCGGCGCGCCGCACACGTCCTGCCCGGTGTTCGCCGGCCCCGGCCTCGACGTCCTCGTCATCACCACCGCCACCACCGGCCTGAGCGAGCCGGGGCCGGACGACGGCCGCCTGTTCACCGCCCGCGTGGGCGTGCGCGGCCTGCCCGCGCCCTACTGGAACCACTCCTGAAAGAGACACCCGTGTACCTCATGCGCATCGGCGCCCCCGGCGCCGAGAAGCCCGTCGTCCGCATCGACGACACTCACTACGTCGACGTCTCCGACGTCACTCCCGACTTCGACGAGAGGTTCTTCGCCGCGGGCGGCCCCGCGCTGCTGGCCGAGAGGGTCGCCACCGGCGAGGTCCGCGAGTTCGCCGGCGAGCGGATCGGCGCGCCGATCGCCCGGCCGCACCAGATCCTGTGCATCGGGCTCAACTACAGCGACCACGCCGCCGAGACCGGCCAGGCCGTGCCGGACGAGCCGATCCTGTTCACCAAGTCGCCCAACACGCTGGTCGGCCCCAACGACGACGTGCGCATCCCGCGCGGCTCGACGAAGACCGACTGGGAGGTGGAGCTGGGCATCGTCATCGGCCGGCGCACCTCCTACCTCGACTCGGTCGAGGAGGCGCGCGCCTGCATCGCCGGATACTGCGTGGTCAACGACGTGAGCGAGCGCGCGTTCCAGATGGAGCGCGGCGGCCAGTGGAGCAAGGGCAAGTCCGCCGAGACGTTCAACCCGGCCGGCCCGTGGCTCGTCACGCCCGACGAGATCGCCGACGTCAGGAACCTCGGCATGTGGCTCGACGTCAACGGCGTGCGCCGCCAGACCGGCACCACCAAGACCATGATCTTCGACCCGTACGTCATCGTGCACCACCTGAGCCAGTTCATGGTCCTGGAGCCCGGCGACCTGATCAACACCGGCACCCCGCCCGGCGTCGGCATGGGCCACGACCCGCAGATCTGGCTCCAGCCCGGCGACGTCATGGAGCTGGGCATCGACGGGCTGGGCAGCCAGCGGCAGCAAGTCGTCGGGCCCAGGTAACGCGCCATGACTCTGATCGCACCCGACCCCACCGTCCTGGCCAGGGTGGAGGCCGCCGTCCCCGGCATCGCCAGGACGCGCGCGAGCGACCGGCTCGGCCTGGCCCACGACGCCTCCCACTACCTGCTCACCCCGCAGGCCGTCCTGGTGCCCGAGAGCGCGGAGCAGGTCGCGGCGCTGCTGCGCGCCGGGCTGCCGCTGACGTTCCGCTCCGGCGGCACCAGCCTGAGCGGGCAGGCGGTCAGCGAGCACCTGCTCGTGGACACGCGGCGGCACTTCCGCTCCATCGAGGTGCTGGACGGCGGGGCACGGGTGCGGGTGCAGCCGGGCGCGGTGCTGCGGCAGGTCAACGCCCGCCTCGCCCCGTACGGGCGCAAGCTCGGCCCCGACCCGGCCAGCGAGTCGGCGTGCACCATCGGCGGCGTCGTCGCGAACAACTCCAGCGGCATGACCTGCGGCACGCACGCCAACACCTACCGGACCCTGGAGTCGATGACGATCGTGCTGCCCAGCGGCACCGTCGTCGACACCGGCGCGGCCGACGCCGACGAGCGGCTGCGCGCGCTGGAGCCGGAGCTGGCGGACGGCCTCGTCGCGCTGCGCGATCGAGTCCGGAACAATCCGGACTCGGTGCGGCGGGTCCAGCAGCAGTTCTCGCTCAAGAACACCATGGGCTACGGCCTGAACAGCTTCCTCGACCACGACTCACCGGCGCAGATCCTCGCCCACCTCGTCATCGGCAGCGAGGGCACGCTCGGGTTCGTGGCGGAGGCGGTCTTCCGCACCGTGCCCGCGCACCCGCTGGCCGCCACCGGCCTGCTCGTCTTCCCCGCCCTGCACGCGGCGATGGGCGCCATGCCCCGGCTCGTCGAGGCCGCGCCCGCCGCCGTCGAGCTGCTGGACGCCGAGTCCCTGCGCGTCGCCCGGACCGACCCGAAGGCCGACGACGTGCTGCGCGCCCTCACCGTCGCCGGGCACGCCGCCCTCCTCGTCGAATGGCAGGAGCCGGAGGAGGAGGCGCTGGCCGGGCGCGAGCGCGCCGCCGCGGAGGCGTTCGCCGGCCTGGAGCTGGCCGCCCCCGCCCGGCTGAGCAGGGACAGCCAGGCCAGGGCCGCGCTGTGGCACATCCGCAAGGGCCTGTACGCCTCCGTCGCCGGCGCCCGCCCCAGCGGCACCACCGCCCTGCTGGAGGACGTCGCCGTCCCCGTGCCCGCCCTAACCGGCCTGTGCGACGAGCTGACCGCCCTGTTCGCCCGGCACCGGTACGAGCGCAGCGTCATCTTCGGCCACGCCAAGGACGGCAACCTGCACTTCATGCTGAACGAGCGCTTCGACACCGAGCTGGAGCGCTACGCCGCCTTCACCGAGGACATGGTCGAGGCCGTCCTGTCGCGGGGCGGCACGCTCAAGGCCGAGCACGGCACCGGCCGCGTCATGGCCCCGTTCGTGCGCCGCCAGTACGGCGACGAGCTGTACGAGGTGATGCGCGAGGTCAAGCGCCTGTGCGACCCGGCCGGCACGCTCAACCCCGGCGTCGTCCTCACCGACCGCGACGACGCCCACCTGCGCGACCTCAAAGCCGTCGTCACCGTCGAGCCCGAGGTCGACCGGTGCGTGGAGTGCGGCTACTGCGAGCCCGTCTGCCCCAGCCGCGACCTGACCACCACCCCGCGCCAGCGCATCGTGCTCAGGCGCGAGCAGGCCGCCGCCCGCGAGGCCGGCGACCACGAGCTGGCCCGCGAGCTGGAGGACGAGTACGGCTACGACGCCATCGACACCTGCGCCGTGGACGGCATGTGCGCCACCGCCTGCCCCGTCCTGATCAACACCGGCGACCTCACCAAACGCCTGCGCGCCGAACGCCACGGCCGCGCCGCCCGCCAGGGCTGGAAGAGCGCCGCCCGGCACTGGGACGGCATCACCCGCGCCATGAACGCGGCCCTCGACACCGCCGCCGCCACCCCGCCCGCGCTGCCCGAGGCCGCCAGCCGCGCCGCCCGCGCGCTCGCCGGCCCCGAGGCCGTCCCCCGGTGGAGCCGCGACCTGCCGCGCGGCGGGATGCGCCGCCGCCCCCTGCCGGACCCCGGCGCCGACGTCGTCTACCTGCCGTCGTGCCTGAACACCATGTTCGCCCCCGCCGACGGCGGGCCCGGCGTGATGATCGCGTTCGCCCGGCTGGCCAGGCGGGCCGGCGTGCGGCTGCACGTGCCCGAGGAGATCGGCGGGCTGTGCTGCGGCACGCCCTGGTCGTCCAAGGGGTTCACCGGCGGGCACGAGGTCATGGCCGGTCGCGTCCGCGCGGCGCTGCTCAAGGCCACCGACGGCGGGCGCGTCCCGGTCGTCAGCGACGCCGCCTCCTGCACCGAGGGCTTCCAGCGCATCGGCCTGGACGTGACCGACGCCGTCGCCTACACCGCCGAGCACCTCCTGCCCCGCCTGACCGTCGAACGCCGCCTGCCCACCCTGGCCGTCCACCCCACCTGCTCCTCCACCCACCTCGGGCTCGACGCCGCCATCACCGCCGTCGCCCGCGCGATCGCCGACGAGGTGACCGTCCCGGAAGGCTGGCAGTGCTGCGCGTTCGCCGGCGACCGCGGCCTGCTGCACCCGGAGCTGACCGCCTCCGCCACCCGGGCCGAGGCCGCCGCCGTACGGGCCGGGGGCTTCGCCGCGCACGCCTCCGTCAACCGCACCTGCGAGCTCGGCCTCACCCGCGCCACCGGCGAGCCCTACCACCACCTGCTGGAGCTGCTCGACCAGGCCACGACGCCGTGACCCGCAGGACCCCGCCGCACGCGGCGCGCCGCGTGCGGGAGACGCCCGGCGGTGACGATCACCAGCGGCGATCGGTTCAAAAGGAGAGCCGGCGCTCCTTTTCCCGCCGTTTCCCCGCCTGAGATCCGTACGAGCGGGCAGGGGCCTGACCATGCACGCCCTCGACATCCTCGCCCTCGTGGCGCTCTTCGCCGGCCTCGTCCTCGCCCTCACCCAGAAGGTGTGGCCCGTGGCGCTGCTGTGCCTCGGGTTGTTCCTGGCGGTTCTCGCCGACGGCGGGGTGATCGCCGAGCGGCCCGGGGCGGGGATGGCCGCGAGCACGGCACGTCATTAACCTTCCTCGACCATGCCCTGCCTAGGGTGGATCTCGCATGGTCCGGTCGATGAGGTGGTGGGGCGCGATGCCGGGGACGAGCGGGATCGAGGCGCTGAAGGAGCGCCTGGGGCGGGTAGGGGTATGGAACGCCACCCTCACCAGGGAGCCGGCCGCGGTGGAGCGGGAGGCCGCGGCGGAGATCGAGAGCCTGGGCTTCAAGGCGTTGTGGATCGGCGAGACGCCGAACGGCAAGGAGTCGCTGGCCCACGCGGCGATCCTGCTGGGCGCCACGAGCGCTCTCACGGTGGCGACCGGCATCGCGAGCATCTGGGCGCGCGACCCGACGGCCGCCGCGAACGGCGCGAACGCGCTCGCCGAGGCGTACGAGGGCCGGTTCCTGCTCGGGCTCGGGGTCAGTCACGCGCCGGCGGTGTCGGCGCGCGGGCACGACTACCGCAAGCCGGTCACGGCCATGCGCCACTACCTCGACGCCATGGACGCCACCGAGTACGTGGGCCCGCTGCCGGAGCCGGCGCCCCGGGTGCTGGCCGCGCTCCGGCCGAAGATGCTGGAGCTGGCCGCGAGCCGGGCGTCCGGCGCGCATCCGTACTTCGTCACGCCCGACCACACCGCCCGCGCGCGGGCCGTGCTCGGGCCTGAGCCGCTGCTGGCGCCGGAGCAGACCGTCCTGCTCGAGACCGATCGCGACCGGGCGCGGAGCATCGCCCGCCAGTTCACCACGCGGTACCTGGCGCTGCCGAACTACGCCAACAACCTGCGCGAGCTGGGCTGGACGGACGAGGACCTGGCCGACGGCGGCAGCGACGCGCTGGTCGACGCCGTCGTGGTGTGGGGCGATCCGGAGGTGATCGCCGGGCGGGTCCAGGCGCACCTCGACGCGGGCGCCGACCACGTCTGCATCCAGCCGCTCACCGGTAGCGCCGAGGAGCTGCTGGACCACCTGCGCACCCTGGCCCGGTCGGACATCGTCACGATCTGAGCCGCGGCGAGAAAGGAAGCGGGCTTGTGCGAGTCGTCGTCGATCTGACGCGCTGCCAGGGGTACGGGCAGTGCGTGTTCCTGGCGCCCGACGTGTTCACCATGCGCGAGGAGGCGCTCCTGTACGACCTGCAGCCCGCCGACGAGCGGCGCGAGCACGTGCTGCGGGCGGCGGCCGCCTGCCCGGTGCAGGCCATCCACCTCGACCGGACGGCGAGCACCCCGAACGACGACCACGAACGGGCGCCGGTCATGGAGGACGGCCGCATCGTGATCGTCGGGGCCTCGCTGGCCGGGGCGCGGGCGGCGGAGGTGCTGCGGCGGGAGGGGTTCGCCGGGACGCTGACGATGATCGGCGCGGAGGCGGGCGAGCCGTACGACCGGCCGCCCCTGTCGAAGCAGGTGCTGACCGGCCAGGTGCCGCCCGAGCACACCCTGCTGCCCCGCCTGCGCGAGATCGACGCGGAGTGGCTGTGCGGCACGCCGGCCGCCGCGCTGGACGTGGCGGGCAAGCGGGTCCTGCTGGCCGACGGCCGTGAGGTGGGCTTCGACCGGGTCCTGCTGGCCACCGGCACCCGCGCCCGCCCCTGGCCGGACGAGGCCGAGGCCGCGCTGGAAGGCGTCCACACGCTGCGGGACGCGCGCGACGCGGCCGCGCTCAGGCGGGCGCTGGCCGCCGGGCCGCGCCGCGTGCTGATCCTGGGCGGCGGGTTCACCGGCAGCGAGATCGCCTCCGTGTGCCGCGAGCTGGGCCTGCCGGTGACGCTGGTCGAGCGCGGCCCCGCCCCGCTGCACAACGCGATGGGCGGCGTCATCGGGGACGTGGCCGCGCAGCTGCACCGCGAGCACGGCGTGGACCTGCGCTGCGGCACGACCGTCACGGCTCTCGAAGGCGACGGCGGGCGGCTGAGCGGGGCGCGGCTGTCGGACGGCAGCACGGTCGAGGCGGACGTGGCCGTGGTGGCGCTCGGCTCCGTGCGCAACGTCGAATGGCTGCGCGACTCCGGCCTGGCTGTCGGCGCGTGGGGGGTGACCTGCGACGCGGGCTGCCGCGCCGTCGACAGCAACGGCCTGGTGACCGACGACGTCTTCGTGGCCGGCGACATCGCCCGCTTCCCGCACCCGCTCTACGAGTACCAGTTCATGTCGCTCGAACACTGGGGCAACGCGGTCGCGCAGGCCGAGGTCGCCGCGCACAACATGGTCAGCGACCAGGCGCACCGCTGGCCGCACCTGTCGGTGCCGGTCTTCTGGTCCAGCCAGTTCGGGGTGAACATCAAGTCGGTCGGCGTGCCGACGTTCGCCGACCAGATCGTCTTCGCCCAGGGCTCGCCGGCGGAGCGGCGCTTCGTGGCCGTCTACGGCTACCGGGGCCGGATCACCGCGGCGGTCACCTTCGACCAGGCCATGTGGCTGGAGTTCTACCAGCACCAGATCGAGCGGGCGGCGCCGTTCCCGCCCGATTTCCGCCACGTGGGTGGGGGAGCGGACGGCGGGCCGGTGCCCGCGCGCGTGCCCGAGCGGCTGGTGGCCACCGCCGGGGCGACGGTGGTGGTGACCGGCCACGACCCGGCCGAACGCCGTGCCTCGCTCGTCCATCCGGGCTGAGCCCGAAGGAGATCCGTGAACGTCCTGAAGCAGATCCTCGGCCCCGCCGCCCGCCCCGACCCGTACCGGTACTTCGGCGCGCTGCGCGAGAGCCCGGTGACGGTGCAGGAGGACGGCACGTACCTGGTCAGCACCTACCGCGAGATCGTCGCGCTGCTGCACGACCCGCGCGTCAGCTCCGACCGCCGCAACCTGAGCGCCGGCGCGCCCTCCGAGCGGGACGACTTCAACCCGTCCTTCATCGGGCTCGACTCTCCCGAGCACGACCGGCTGCGCGGCCTGGCGATGCGCCACTTCGGCCCGCCGCACTCGCCGGAGACGGTCGAGCGCCTGCGGCCGAAGATGCTGGAGCTGACCACCGCGCTGATCGACGCCCTGAGGGGCAGGACCAGGGCCGACATCGTGGACGAGGTCGCCTACCCGCTGCCGGTCGCGGTGATCTGCGCGCTGCTCGGCGTCCCCGAGGAGGACGAGCCGCGCTTCCACGCCCTGGCGGACGAGGTCGTCGAGACGCTCGGGCCGGGGGAGGAGGACCGGGCGGAACGCGAGCGGGCCCGCAAGGCCGCGGCCATGGAGCTGTCGCGCTACCTGGCGGGGCTGGCCGAGGCCCGCGAGCGGGCGCCGCGCGCGGACATGCTGTCCGGGCTCATCACCTACCGCGGGCCCGCCGGCGGCATGACGAGGGACGAGGTGGTGGCCACGTCGGTGCTGCTGCTGATCGCCGGCCACGAGACCACGATCAACCTGATCGCGAACGGCATGCTCACCTTCCTGCGCCGCCCCGGCCTGCTGCGCCGGCTGCGCGACGACCCCGAGCTGATCATCCCGGCGGTGGAGGAGCTGCTGCGTTTCGAGCCGCCCGTGCAGTTCGTGTCGTCCCGGGTGGCGCTGGACGACATCACGATCGCGGGCACCACGATCCCGGCGGGGGCGCCGATCGTGCTGGCCATGGCGGCGGGCAGCCGCGACCCGGCGCACGTGGACCGGCCCGATGAGTTCGACGTCGACCGGCCGCGCAACGAGCACCTGGGCTTCGGCGGCGGCGTGCACTACTGCTTCGGCGCGCCGCTGGCCCGGCTGGAGGCGCAGATCGTGCTGAAGGAGCTCGTCCGGCGGCTGCGCGGGCCGCGCCTGGTGGCGGACCCGCCGCCGTACCGGCCCAGCGCCGTCCTGCGCGGGCCCCGCCACCTGGTGGTGGAGTACGACGGGATCGACTGAGCGGGGAGGCCATGTTGTCATACGACTTATGGACTCGTACGATGACGGATGAATCTGTCGCCGACCCCCGTCAAGGATCGCCATGGACCGCATCCGCCACGTCGCGCTCTCCTCCGTCACGCTCCCGCTCGACGTCCCCATCAGTGACGCCAAGGTCCTCACCGGGCGGCAGAAGCCGATGACCGAGATCGCCTTCCTGTTCGCCGAGATCGCCACCGAGGACGGCCACAGCGGCACCGGCTTCAGCTACTCCAAGCGGGCCGGCGGCCCCGCCCAGTACGCCCACGCCAAGGAGGTCGGCGAGAACCTGATCGGGCAGGACCCGTCCGACATCGGCAAGGTGTACGAGTCGCTGCTGTGGGCGGGCGCGTCCGTGGGCCGGTCGGGGGTGGCCACGCAGGCGCTGGCCGCGATCGACGTGGCGTTGTGGGACCTGAAGGCGAAGCGGGCGGGGCTGCCGCTGGCCAAGCTGCTCGGCGCCTACCGCGACTCCGTCCGGACGTACAACACCTCCGGCGGCTTCCTGCACGCGCCGATCGAGGAGGTCAAGGCGCGCGCGACCCAGTCGCTGGCCGGCGGGATCGGCGGCATCAAGATCAAGGTGGGGCAGCCGGACATGAAGGAGGACCTGCGGCGGCTGGCCGCCGTCCGCGAGCACATCGGCGACGACGTGCCGCTGATGGTGGACGCCAACCAGCAGTGGGACCGGCCGAGCGCGCTGCGGTTCGGGCGGGCGGTCGAGGACCTGGGGCTGGTGTGGATCGAGGAGCCGCTGGACGCGTACGACGCCGAAGGGCACGCCCAGCTCGCCGCCGCCCTCGACACCCCCATCGCCACCGGCGAGATGCTCTCCAGCGTCGCCGAGCACGTCCGCCTCATCGAGGCCCGCGCCGCCGACATCATCCAGCCCGACGCCCCGCGCGTCGGCGGCATCACCCCGTTCCTGCGCCTGGCCACGCTCGCCGACCACGCCGGCCTGCAGCTCGCGCCGCACTTCGCCATGGAGATCCACCTCCACCTGGCCGCCGCCTACCCGCGCGAGCCGTGGGTGGAGCACTTCGAATGGCTGAATCCGCTGTTCAACGAGCGCTTGGAGACGCGCGACGGCCGCATGATCGTGCCGGACCGTCCCGGGCTCGGGTTCACGCTCAGCGAGCAGTGCCGCAAGTGGACGGTGGACTCCGTCGCGTTCGGGCGGGCCTGAGCCCGTGCGCGTCCAGTCGGTACGCTTCGGCCGCCACGCCGTGCCCCTCGCCCGGCCGGTCAGCGACGCCAAGGTGGCCACGGGGCGGCAGCGCCCCCTGTCCCGGATCGACGTCCTGACCTGCGAGATCACCACCACGGACGGGATCGCCGGGCTCGGGTTCTCCTACACGACCAGGGCCGGCACGCCGGCGCAGTTCGCACACGTCAAGGAGGTCGGCGAGAACCTGATCGGGCAGGACCCGTCCGACATCGGCAAGGTGTACGAGTCGCTGCTGTGGGCGGGCGCGTCGGTGGGCCGGTCGGGGGTGGCCACGCAGGCGCTGGCCGCGATCGATGTCGCGTTGTGGGACCTGAAGGCGAAGCGGGCGGGGCTGCCGCTGGCCAAGCTGCTCGGCGCCTACCGCGACTCCGTGCGCGTCTACAACACCTCCGGCGGCTACCTCCAGGCGCCGATCGAGGAGGTCACGGAGAAGGCCACGCAGTCGCTGGCCGGCGGGATCGGCGGCATCAAGATCAAGGTGGGGCAGCCGGACATGAAGGAGGACCTGCGGCGGCTGGCCGCCGTCCGCGAGCACATCGGCGACGACGTGCCGCTGATGGTGGACGCCAACCAGCAGTGGGACCGGCCGAGCGCGTTGAGGTTCGGGCGGGCGGTCGAAGAGCTCGGGCTGGTGTGGATCGAGGAGCCGCTGGACGCGTACGACGCCGAAGGGCACGCCCAGCTCGCCGCCGCCCTCGACACCCCCATCGCCACCGGCGAGATGCTCTCCAGCGTTCCCGACCTCGTCCGCCTCATCGACCTGCGGGCCGTCGACTATCTGCAGCCCGACGTGCCGCGCGTCGGCGGCATCACCCCCTATCTCAAGGTCGCCGCGCTCGCCGACCACGCGCACCTCCAGGTCGCGCCGCACTTCGTGATGGAGATCCACGTCCACCTCGCCGCCGCCTACCCGCGCGACTCCTGGGTCGAGCACATCGAATGGCTCTCGCCCCTCTTCGAGGAGCGCCTGGAGATCGCGGACGGCCGCATCGCCGTGCCCGGCCGTCCGGGGCTCGGGCTGAGCCTGGCGGGACGGGCGCGGGACTGGCGGCTCGACCAGGTCGAGTTCCACCTGAACGGCCGGTAGATTGTCCGCCGTGCCGCCAGACCCCAAGCCCGCCCGCGATGCCGCTCCTTCAGATCGCAGGCTTGATCGCGACACCGGTCGCGGGCTCGCGCACGAGCTCGTCGAACGGCTCAAGGCCCGCATCCTGGCCGGCGAGATCCAGCCCGGCCAGAAGCTGCCCACCGAGTCGTCGCTGATTCAGGAGTTCGGCGTCAGCCGCACGGTGGTGCGCGAGGCCGTCTCCCGGCTGCAGGCCGCCGGGCTCGTCGAGACCTTCCAGGGGCGCGGCTCGTTCGTGCTGGCCCTGCCCGCCTCCACGGCGTTCTCGGTGGAGGCGTCGCAGGTACGGACCCACCGCGACATCCTCGACATGATCGACTTCCGCATCGGCATCGAGTCGGAGGCGGCCGGCCTGGCGGCGCAGCGGCGTACGGACCTGCAGCTCAAGGCCATCGAACGCGCCCTGGTCGACCTGGGCCGCTCCGGCGAGCAGCCCAGCAACGCGGTGGAGGCCGACTTCGAGTTCCACCTCAAGATCGCCCTCGCCGCGAACAACCGCTTCTACGCCGACCTGCTGGCCTCACTCGGCCCCATGATGATCATGCTGCCCCGCACCCGCCTGGAGCACGTCTACACGGTGTCGGACGCCACCCACTTCACGCGGGTGACGCTCGAACACGAGAACATCTACCGCACCATCGCCGCCCAGGACGCCGCCGCCGCCCGCGCCGCGATGCGCCTCCACCTGTCGAACTCCCGCGCCCGCCTCCAGGCGCCCTGAGCCGGCTACCAGCGGGCCGTGTTCGGGGTGAAGTCGGGGACGATCGTGCGCATGTACGCGGTGTCCTCGCGGCCCCGCTGCCCGCAGCGCACGTACTGCTCGTGCAGCGTCGCCAGCGCGTCCTCGTCCAGCTCCACGCCCAGGCCGGGGCCGGTGGGGACGGTGACGGCGCCGTCCGTGAACTCGAGGGCGCCGGGCCTGATGACCTCCTCCGTCTTCCACGGGTAGTGGGTGTCGCAGGCGTAGGTGAGGTTGGGGGTGGCGGCGGCCAGGTGGGTCATGGCGGCGAGGCTGACCCCGAGGTGGGAGTTGGAGTGCATGGACAGGCCCATGCCGAACGTCTCGCAGATGCCGCCCAGCAGGGCCGAGCGACGCAGGCCGCCCCACAGGTGGTGGTCGGAGAGCACGACCTGGACGGCGTCGGCGGCCACGGCCGGCTTGAGATGCTCGAACGCGATCACGCACATGTTCGTGGCCAGGGGGAGCGAGGTGTGCCTGGCGACCTCGGCCATGCCGGGGATGCCGGGCGTCGGGTCCTCCAGGTACTCCAGGACGCCGGAGAGCCGGTCGGCCACCTTGATCGAGGTCTCGACGGTCCAGGCGCCGTTGGGGTCGATGCGCAGGGCGTGGCCGGGGAAGGCGGCGGCGAGGGCTTCGACGGTCTCGAGCTCGTGGCGCGGCTCGTACACGCCGCCCTTGAGCTTGATGGCGGTGAAGCCGTACTCGGAGACCATCCGCCGCGCCTGGGCGACCAGCTGCTCGGGCGTGCGGCCCTCGCCCCACGTGTCCTCGTCGTGGCCGGGGTGGCCGGCCCACTTGTAGAACAGGTACGCCGAGTACGGCACGCGGTCGCGGACGGCGCCGCCGAGCAGGTCGCTGACGGGCCGGCCGAGCGCCTTGCCCTGGAGGTCGAGCAGCGCCACCTCGAAGGGCGACACCACGGTGTCGACGGCGCTGGAGACCTCCAGCATGCCGCCGAAGCTGGCGCCCGCGCCTCCGGTGGCGGCGCCGAGCGTCTCGCTGACGATCCGGCGCAGCGCGTGCAGGTCGAAGACGTCCGCGCCGGGCAGGGCGGCGGCCACGGCCTCCAGCCGCCGCACGTGGCCCTGGTCGGCGTACGTCTCGCCGAGGCCCACGAGCCCTTCGTCGGTGTGCACCTGGACGATGGTGCGCAGCACGTACGGCTGGTGCACGCCGACGACGTTGAGCAGGGGAGGGTCGCGGAAGGCGACGGGGGTGACGGTGACCCGGCTGATCCGCCCCGCCTCACGAACGCTCATTGAGCGGCCTTCACGGTCAGGACCGGGACGGTCGACTCCATGAGGATGCGCTGCGCCTCGCTGCCCAGGATGAACTTGCCGACCAGCGACCGGTGCCGCAGCCCGATCACGATGAGCGTCGCCCCGGTCTCCTTGACCAGCGCCTCGAACGTCTCGGGCAGGTCGTCGTCGTGCAGCGGCTGGCGCAGCTCGGCGTCGACCCCGGCCGCGCGTGCCCGGCGCAGCAGCTCGGCCCCGGCGGCGTCGTCGATCATGTGCTCGTCGACGGGGGCGCCCCGGCGCGGCGAGTTGACGATGATCACGCGTTCGCCACGCAGGGCGCCCTCGCGCAGGCCCGCGTCGACGGCGGCCTCGCCCTCGGGCGTGGGCAGGTACCCGACGAGGATGGTCATTTGGTCTTCTCCTCAACACGTTCGACGGAGGTCTTGCGGGGCAGCGCCTTGCGGATCAGCGGCCAGGCCGCCACCGCCAGGATCAGCGCGAAGATCGTCCCGGAGATGGGGCGGGTGACGAAGCCGGTCGGGTCGCCGCCGAAGATGAGCAGCCCCTGACGGGCGGAGCTCTCGATCATCGAGCCCAGCACGAACGCGAGCACCAGCGGCCCCGGCTCGAAGCCGAACTTCTTCATCAGGTACCCCAGCACGCCGAACGCGATCACCAGGAAGATGTCGTAGACCTGGTTGCGCACGGTGTACGCGCCGAGCAGCGTGATGAGCACGGTGATCGGGGCCATGATGGCGGGCCGTACCCTCAGGATGCGCACGAACACGCCGACCATCGGGATGCTCATGATCAGCAGCAGGATGTTGCCGATGTACATCGAGTTGATGACGCCCCAGAACACGTCGGGGTGCTCGGTGACGAGCTGCGGCCCCGGCTGGATGCCCTGGATGAGCAGCGCCCCGAACATCAGCGCCATCGTCGCGTTCGCCGGGATGCCGAGCGTCAGCAGCGGGATGAAGGAGGAGGTGGCGGCGGCGTTGTTGGCGGTCTCCGGCGCGGCCACGCCCTCGACGGCGCCCTTGCCGAAGCGCTCGGGCTGCTTGGCGCGCCGCTTCTCCAGCGCGTACGCGGCCAGCGACGACAGCACCGCGCCACCGCCGGGCAGCACGCCCAGCACGAACCCGATGAGCGAGCCGCGCCCGATGGCGCCGCTCGCCTGCCCGAGGTCCTTGCGCGAGGGCCACACGTTGCCGACCTTGGCCGGCGAGTGCACCTGGTTGTGCCGCTCCTCCAGGTTGTAGAGGATCTCGCTGAGGCCGAACAGCCCCATGGCGATCGGGATGAAGTCGATGCCCTCGGCCAGGTTGAGGCTGCCGAAGGTGAAGCGTTCGGCGCCGGTGAAGGTGTCGCGGCCGACGGTCGCGATGAGCAGGCCGACGCAGGCGGCGATGATGGCCTTGAGCTTGTTGCCGTTGCCGATGGAGGAGATCAGCAGCACGCCGAGGATGCCGAGGGCGGCGTACTCGGGCGGCCCGAAGTCGAGCGCGAACCCGGCGACGACCGGGGCGACGAGCGTCAGGCCGATGATCGAGACGGTGCCGCCGATGAACGAGCCGATGGCCGCGATGCCCAGCGCCGTGCCCGCCTTGCCCTGCTTGGCCAGCGCGAAGCCGTCGAAGACGGTGACCACCGAGGACGCCTCGCCGGGCAGGCGGAGCAGGACCGAGGTGATGGTGCCGCCGTACTGGGCGCCGTAGAAGATGCCCGCCAGCATGATGATCGCCGACACGGGCCCGATGCCGTACGTGATCGGCAGCAGGATGGCGATGGTCGCGCCGGGGCCGAGGCCGGGCAGCACGCCGATGAGCATGCCGATGATGACGCCGATGAGGCAGTAGAGCAGGTTCGTCGGCTCAAGGACGACGCCGAAACCGTCGAGGATCGGGGAGATGTCCATGTGACTTTCTCAGATGAGGCGAGGGAGCGGGATCTGCAGCAGCAGCACGAAGAGCACGTAGAACGCGGCCACGGCGCCGATGCTGATCACGATGGAGGAGCGCCACGACTCCTTGCCCAGCCAGCGCAGCCAGATGAACATCAGGAGCAGCGAGGGGATCTCGAAGCCGATCACCGGCAGCAGCGCGGCGAGCCCGACGAGCGTCACCAGGCCGGCGGCGGTGAGCAGGCTGGAGCGGGAGAACCGCTCGGTGTCCTGGAGGCCGCGCCCGGTGACGACGAGCACGGCCGACAGCACGATGATGACGACGCTGATGGCGAACGGCCACAGGCCGGGGCCGGGCTGGGTGAGCCGCCCGAGCCCGAGCGCGTACGAGCCGACCGCACCGAAGACGCCGACGGCCAGCGCCACGACGGCGGCCGCGATCTGCGAGATCGGGCCGGCATGCGGCGGCCTGGCCTCCTCCAGCTCGGCCTGGAGCCGCTCGGTCTCCTCCTGGAGATCGAGGCCGGCCTGCTCGGGCGCCGCGCCCGGCGGCTGCGTGGGGTCGGACATGGGTTTCAACACTCCTTAGTGCGCGGGCTTCGTGCGGCGCCGGAAGCGGCAGGGCAGCGGCGCGGAAACGGCGCGGAAGCGGCGGCGAGAAGCGGAGGGGGGACAGCGGCGGCCGGTGCGCCCGCCCGCCGCTCCCTCGTCAACCGGCCAGGTTGATGCCGTACTTGTCGAGCTGCGCCTTGAACGTGGCGGAGTCGTTCTGCAGGGAGGTGAGGACCTCCTGCGGGGAGACCTCCATCGGGGTGAGCGAGTTCTCCTCGTTGAACTTCTTGTACTCCGCCGTGGCGAACGTCTTCTTGGCGGCGTCGAGCAGCTTGGCCTTGACGTTCTCGGGCGTGCCCTTGGGCGCGGTCAGGAAGCGGTACTGGGTCACCTGGACGTCGTAGCCCTGCTCCTTGGCCGTCTTGACGTCCGGCAGGAACGGGATGCGCTCCTTGGAGAAGACGGCGAGCGGGACGAGCTTGCCGCCCTTGATGTTCTCGATGGCCTCGCCGATCTGCATGGTCGAGACGTCCACCTGGTTGCCGAGCAGGGCGGTCAGGTTGGGGGCGCCGCCGTCGAAGGGCACGGCGGTCGACTCGATGCCGGCCGTCTTGAAGGTGAGGGCGGAGGCGAGCTGGGCGCCGGTGCCGACGCCGGTGGTGCCGTACCTGATCGTCTTGCCGGCCTTCTTCAGGTCGTCGATCGACTTGTAGCCGGACTGGGCGCTGGTCGCCATGACGTAGTCGTCGCGCGAGATGCCGGTGATGACGTCGAACGAGTCGATCTTCGTGGCCTCGGCGGGCGACACCGTGAGCGGCGTGATCGTGAAGAGGGAGGCGTTCTGCACCGCGATCTTGTAGCCGTCGGGCTTGGCGGACTGCAGCTCCTTGGCGTTCAGCGCGCCGTTCGCGCCCGGCTTGTTCAGGACGGGGGTGGAGACGCCGAGCTCCTTGCCGATGCCCTGAGCCAGCGCGCGGGTGATGAGGTCGGTCGAGCCGCCCGCGGAGGCGCCCACGCTGAACTCGATGTTGCCCGTGGGATATTCGCCGTCGCCGCCACCGGAGGAGGTCGTCTTGACGCCACCGCAGGCGGTCAGCGCGACCGCGGCGGCGGCGCCGACGACACCCAGGAGGATGCGACGGGGGGCTGTCCGAGATGTCGGCATTGACTTCTCCTTCATGCGGGCGGGTGCCGCCCGTGGATCTTCGTGCAGCGGAGAGGGGTTGCGTAAGGTTACGGCAAGGTTTCCGCTCTGTAGTCTCCGGAGACTATGGACCAGCCTCGATGCCTGTCCAGGCTCAATTCGGTATCGAGTGATACTCTTCATGCATCATGCTAACACTCGATCAGATCCGGGCTTTCGTGGCGGTCGCCGAGGAGCTGCACTTCGGCCGCGCGGCTGATCGGCTGCGCATGACCCAGCCCCCGCTGAGCAGGCACATCCAGAAGCTGGAGCGCGTGATCGGCGTGACCCTCCTGGAACGCGACAACCGCCGCGTCGTGCTCACCGACGCCGGGCGCGGCTTCCTGGAGGACGCCCGGCGCATGCTCTCCCTCGTGGACACCGCCGGCGACCGGGCGCGGCGCATCGCCAGCGGCGCGGCCGGCACCGTGCGGCTGGGCTTCACCGCCGTCTCGGCCATCAGCATGCTCGGGGCGCTGCTGCGGCGGCTGTCGGAGCGGCTGCCGGAGATCGACGTCATCCTGCACGAGCGGGTGACCGCCGGGCAGGTCGACGGCCTGCTGCGCGGGGAGCTCGACCTGGGCCTGGCCCGCCCGCCGTTCGACATCGACACGCTCGACTCCCGGGTGGTCTTCCGCGAGCCGCTGTGCGCCGCCGTGCCGCTCGGCCATCCGCTGGCCGAGCTGGGCCGCCCGCTCGCGCCCGACGACTTCGACGGCCTGCCGGTGATCAGCTACAACCCGGTCCAGTCGCGGTACTTCCACGAGCTGACCGTGCGCTTCCTCACCAACGCCCACCCCCGCATCGAGCAGCAGGTGCACCAGATCCTCACCGCCGTCCTGCTCGTGGCGGCCGGGCGCGGCGTGGCCCTGGCGCCGGCGAGCGCCCGCTCGCTCGGCGTGGACGGCATCGCCTTCTGTGACCTCGTACGCGGCGGCGGCGACCCCTTGGACGGCGAGGCGGGCAACGGCGAGCCGGTCGAGCTGCACGTCATCTGGAGCCGCGACTCCACCAACCCGGCGCTGGCCCGCGTGCTGGAGCTGCTGCCGGACCTGGAAGCCGGGTGATGCCCTACGGGTATCGCCGGATACAGAATCGCACTTGGACAAGTATCGCCCCACCTCCTTAGCCTGTCGGCGACAGTTCTTACCGGCGGCGCGGAGAAATCCCACGGCCGCAAGTGAAGCGAGGAGCGCCCGACATGCCCCATTACTCCCCGCAGGAGCTCGCCACCCAGCTCAAGAGCGGCCTGTTGTCGTTCCCCGTCACCCATTTCACCCAGGATCTGGAGTTCGACGAGGCGGCCTACCGCGAGCACCTGGCGTGGCTCAGCTCCTACCCGGTGGCCGGCCTGTTCGCCGCGGGCGGCACCGGCGAGGGCTTCTCGCTGACCGCCGAGGAGATCGACCGCGTGGTCCGCGCGGCGGTGAGCGAGGTGAACGGCCGCGTGCCGGTCGTGGCCCCCGCCACCGGCGGCACCGCCAACGCCGTCGCCCAGGCCAGGGCCGCCGAGGCCGCCGGCGCCGACGGCATCCTGCTCATGCCCCCCTACCTCACCGAGGCCGGCCAGGAGGGCCTGGTCGAGCACGTCTCCGCGGTGTGCCGGGCGTCGAGCCTGGGCGTGATCGTCTACAGCCGCGCCAACGCCGTGCTCAACGACCGCTCCGTGGCCGCCCTGGCCGAGCGGAACGAGACGCTCGTCGGCTTCAAGGACGGCGTGGGCAACATCGAGAACCTCACCCGCATCTACGCCGCCGTCGGCGACCGCCTGGCCTACATCGGCGGCCTGCCCACCGCCGAGACGTTCGCGCTGCCGCTGCTGCAGCTCGGCATGAGCACCTACTCCTCGGCCATCTTCAACTTCGTGCCGCAGTACGCGCTCGACTTCTACGCCGACGTGCGCGCCCAGGACCGCGCCGCCGTCTACCGGCGCATCCGCGAGTTCGTGGTGCCCTACCTCGACATCCGCGACCGCACCAAGGGCTACGCCGTCTCGATCATCAAGGCGGGCCTGGCCGCCGTCGGCCGCCCGGCCGGGCCGGTGCGCCCGCCGCTGTCGAACCTGAAGGACGGCGAGCTCGCCGAGCTGACCGCCCTCATCAACAAGATCAGCTAGGGGGTCGCGTGTCACCCACCATCCAGCGCGTCGAGGTCGTCCCGGTCGCCGGGTACGACAGCATGCTGCTCAACCTCAGCGGCGCGCACGGCCCCTTCTTCACCCGCAACGTCGTCATCACCACCGACTCCGACGGGCGCACCGGGCTCGGCGAGGTGCCCGGCGGCGAGGCCATCAGGCGCACCATCGAGGAGGCCGGCGAGCTGCTGGCCGGGCAGCCCGTGGCCCGCTACCGGACGCTGCTGCGCTCGGTGTCGGAGCGGTTCGCCGCGAGGGACGCCGGCGGGCGCGGCCTGCAGACCTTCGACCTGCGCACCACCGTGCACGCCGTCACCGGCCTGGAGTCCTCCCTGCTCGACCTGCACGGCCAGTACCTGGGCCTGCCCGTCGCGGACCTGCTCGGCGACGGGCGGCAGCGCGACCGGGTGCCGATGCTGGGCTACCTGTTCTACGTCGGCGACCCCGGCCGGACCGACCTGCCGTACCTGGTGGACGACGGCGCCGGCGACGCCTGGTCCGAGCTGCGCCGCAAGGAGGCGCTGACGCCCGAGGCCGTGGTCGCGCTGGCCGAGGCCGCGCAGGAGCGCTACGGCTTCGCCGACTTCAAGCTCAAGGGCGGCGTGCTGCCCGGCGAGGAGGAGGTGGAGGCGGTCAAGGCCCTGGCCGCCCGCTTCCCGGACGCCCGCGTCACGCTCGACCCCAACGGCGGCTGGCTGCTGGCCGACGCCGTACGGCTGTGCCGCGGCCTCGGCGGCGTGCTCGCCTACGCCGAGGACCCGTGCGGCGCCGAGGGCCGCTTCTCGGGGCGCGAGACCATGGCCGAGTTCCGCCGCGCCACCGGCCTGCCCACCGCGACCAACATGATCGCCACCGACTGGCGCGAGATGGCCCACGCCATCCGCTCCGACGCAGTCGACATCCCCCTCGCCGACCCGCACTTCTGGACCATGGCCGGGTCCGTGCGCGTCGCCCAGCTCTGCCACGACTTCGGGCTGACGTGGGGCTCGCACTCCAACAACCACTTCGACATCTCGCTCGCCATGTTCACGCACGTCGGGGCCGCGGCGCCGGGCGAGATCACGGCCCTGGACACGCACTGGATCTGGCAGGACGGCCAGGCGCTGACCACCAAGCCGTTCCGGATCGTGGACGGCGCGATCGACGTGCCCGACACGCCGGGGCTCGGCGTCGAGCTCGACCGCGACGCCCTCGCCGCGGCCCACGAGCTGTACCTGCGGCACGGCCTCGGCGCCCGCGACGACTCCGTGGCCATGCAGTTCCTGGTGGAGGGCTGGGTGTTCGACCCGAAGCGGCCCTGCCTGGTCCGCTAGAAGCCCGCTGGAAGGCCGTCCGTCAGAAGAGCGTCAGCGGCTCGTCCGGCGCCGGGTCGGGCAGCGGCTCCAGCTCCGGGACGCCGGCGCGCACCTCGTCGTGGAAGCGGCGGGCCAGCCGCAGCGCGTCGGCGTTGTCCGGGGTGTGTACGAACACGGTCGGCTCGCGCCCCTCGCGCAGCCACCGCGTGACCTGCTCCACCCACGGCCGCCAGCCCTCCACCGTGCGCTCCTCGGCGTCCCTGCCGAGGTAGCGCACGATCGGGCGGGCCGTCAGGGCCCGCGTACGGCGCGGCACCCGCGGCTTCTTCGTCCACGCCTCGCGCTCGGCGTCGCTCGTGGGCGGGCTGGCGAACATCACCGTCGTGTCGAACGGCACCCACTCCACCCCGGCCGGCTCCAGCACGCGCTCCAGGAGCCGCTCGGCGCGCTCGTCCTCGAAGAAGGCGCGGTGCCGCACCTCCACCGCGTACCGGTGCTCCTGCGGCAGCCCGCGCAGGAACGCCGCCAGCGTGCCGACGTCGGCCGGGGAGAACGAGCCGGGCAGCTGGATCCAGAAAGCGTGCACCCGCGGCCCCAGCGGCTCCATCGCGTCCAGGAACGCTCCCAGCTCCGCCTCCGCGCCCACCAGGCGGCGCTCGTGGGTGACCGGCTTCGGCAGTTTGATCACGAACCGGAAGTCCTCGGACGTCTGCGCCGCCCACGACTCCACCGTGGCCCTGGACGGGGTGGCGTAGAACGTCGTGTTGCCCTCCACCGCGTCGCACCACGAGGCGTAGGCCCGCAGGCGGTCACCGGGGGAGAGGTGGGCGGGGAGGAAGCGTCCTTGCCAGCGCGCATGTGCCCACATCGCGCATCCCACGTGAAGCCGCATGGGCACGACGTTATCGCCACCCGCGACCCGTCACATCCCCGCGCGGGCAGTGGCCGTAATGTGGGCACATGGGCATGGTCGGGACGGTCGGGCTGGTTCTGCATCCTCAGCGCGACTCGAAGAAGGCGATAGACACGATCCTGCGGTGGGCCGCCGACAAGGGCGCCACCGTGCTCGGCCTGCCCGAGGAGGTGGGCCGCATCGACTGCACCGCCGTCCCCGTGGACGCCACCTCGCTCGTCGAGCGGGCCGACCTGCTGGTCGGGCTGGGCGGCGACGGCACGATGCTGCGCACCATGCGGCTGCTGGCCGGGCGGCCGACGCCCATCCTGGGCGTGAACCTGGGGCGGCTCGGGTTCCTCGCCGAGATCGACGTGGACGAGCTGCCCGGCACGCTGTCGGCGATCGACGAGCACGCGTACACGATCGAGCCGCGCATGGCGATCCGCAGCACGGTGGCCGGGGCCGAGGTGACGGCGTTCAACGACATCGCGCTCGTCCGCATCCCCGGCGAGGGGCTGGCCGGCGTGTCCGTCACCCCGTCCGGCAGCCCGTTCGTGCGTTACTCCGCCGACGCCGTCATCGTGGCCACCTCCACCGGGTCCACCGCCTACAGCTTCTCCGCCGGCGGGCCCATCGTGTCGCCGCGGGTGGAGGCGGTGCTCGTCGTGGCCGCCGCCGCGCACTCGTCGTTCAACCGGGCGCTGGTGCTGCCCGCCGACGAGGAGGTGACGCTGCAGGTGCTGCCGACCAGCGGGCGGCTGGCCGTGGAGGTCGACGGGGCCGTGGTGGGGCACCTGTGCCCCGGCGACAGCATCACCGTCTCCGCCTGGCCGGGGGCCGCCAAGGTGGTGCGGCTGGGCACCACGTTCTACGAACGGGCGCGGCGCAAGCTCCGCGTGGACGGCAGCGCCGAGGTCGACTGACGCCCATGACGCGGGCCGGGCGCGCCCGGCCCGCTTGAAGCTCGGCCCGCTCGAAGTTCGGCCCGCTGGAAGCTCGGCTCAGCCCTTGCCGGCCGCGTTGACGATGCGGGTCGTCGAGCGGTCGGGGATGGCGGCCATCTCCCAGCAGTCGGCCCCCAGGATCGCCGCCGCCGCGGCGCGCGCCCCCGCGTGCGGGTCGCCCGCCGTGTGGGCCAGCGCCGCGGGCCGCATCGGGGCCAGCAGGTCGATGTAGTCGTCAGGGCCGTGCGCCTCGGGCGGCCCGGTCACGATGAAGACGCCGGCGACGAAGCGGAGCGCGGCCAGCACCTCGGCGCGCTCCGCCGACGGGTTGAACGGGCGGCTCGGCCCCTTCCACGCGCGCACGCGCGGATCGTCCTCGACGCCCACCACCAGCGGCAGCCCGCGCGCCGCCACCGCGCCGAGATAGCGCACGTGACCCACGTGAAGTATGTCGAAGACACCGGTCACGACCGCCGCCCCCGGCCGCTCGTACGGCAGCGTCCAGACGGCCTCCAGGCTGCTCACACGACCTCCTGCTCCCCCACGGGCCTAGACGACTCGTCGATCGCAGCGTACTCGGTCGGTGAACCGGGGCGTGCAGGCGACCTCGGGAAAGGTCATTCCTACCTTTTCGCAATCATCTCCGGACCACCTCTGGGGCGTCTCATGACGTCACCGGATTCGGGGGAGGTCACTGTGGCAGCGCCGGGCTCGCACGACACGGACTCGCACGATACGGACGGGGACGATCGCGGCGGCGCCGGTGATCTCGTGGTCCGGCTGCCGGGGATGCCGTCCCAGGTGGCCAGGGCCAGAGAGCTGGTCACGGCGGCGCTCGGCCGCGACCATCCGCTCTACGACGACGTGGCGCTGCTCACCAGCGAGCTGGCCACGAACGCGATCCTGCACACCAAGTCCGGCGCCGGCGGCTCGTTCACGGTGCGCGTGGCGACCTCGGCGACGGCGGTGCGGGTGCTGGTGGCGGACGGCGGGTCGGAGGAGCCGCCGTGCGTGTGCCGTACCGGCACGCAGGCCACGAGCGGGCGCGGCCTGCCGCTGATCGAGGCGCTCAGCCACCGCTGGGGGTTCACCAGGGAGGCGGGGGCGACGACGGTCTGGTTCGAGCTGCTGCGGGAGCGGGTGGACGCCCGCCTGGCGGGCTGACGAGCCGCCCCCGTCTTGATCCGCCGTCTTGATCCGCCGCCGGCTGAGCAGGATCATGGTCGAAACGGGCGAGCACGGACGGGAGACGCGGCGGCGTGACTCAGGACGACGGTGACGCTCGCAAGATCGAGCGGCCCGGCACCCAGCGGCCGGCCTGCCCCATCCACCGGGCCGGCGACGGCACCTGGCAGGTGAGCGGCCACGCGGCGGCCCGCGCCGTGCTGCGCAGCGAGGCCACCGTGCAGGCCGGTCTGGGCATCGAGACGGTGGAGAAGCTGCCGGCCAGGCTCCGGCGGCCGGTCCTGTACCGCGACGGGCCCGAGCACCGGGAGGACCGGCGGCAGACGGCCCGCTTCTTCACGCCCCGCCGCGTGGACGAGCGCTACCGCGGGCTGATGGCGGACGTCGCCGGCCGGCAGCTCGGCAAGCTGCGGGCGGCGGGCCGGGCGCCGCTGTCGGAGCTGAGCTTCGGGATGGCGATCGAGGTGGCCTCCGCGATCATCGGGCTGACCTCCAGCAGGCCGGGCATCCGCGAGCGGCTGGAGCGCTTCTTCCCCGAGAAGTACGGCAGGCCGGGGCTTACCAGCCTGCACGGCCTCTACTGGCTGTTCCGCCAGAACGCCAACTGGCTGCGCTTCTACCTGGCCGACGTGCGCCCCGCGATCCGCGACCACCGCCGCGAGCCGCGCGACGACCTCATCACCCACCTGCTGGACGACGGGTGCTCGGCGGCGGAGATCCTCGGCGAGTGCCTGACGTTCGCGGCGGCGGGGATGGTCACCACGCGCGAGTTCATCTGCGTGGCGGCCTGGCACCTGTTCACCGACGACGCGCTGATGGCCCGCTACCGGGCCGCCGACGAGCCGGAGCGGCTGGCCGTCCTGCACGAGATCGTGCGGCTGGAGCCGGTCGTGGCGCGGCTGCGGCGGCGCACCACGGCCGCGATCGAGCTGCCCGGCGACGGCGGCCCCGTCACGGTGCCGGCGGGCGCGGTGGTGGAGGTGCTGGTCGACGCGGCCAACACCGACCCCGCCGCCGTGGGCGACGAGCCGCTGGCGGTGCGGCCCGGCCGGGCGGTCGGCGACGGCACGGGGGCGGCGGCGCTGGCGTTCGGCGACGGCCCGCACAAGTGCCCCGGGTCCGCGATCGCGATCCTCGAGACCGACGTCTTCCTGACCCGGCTGCTCGCCATGGAGGGCGTCAGGATGGCGGCGGCGCCCAGGGTGACGTTCAACAACGACATCGGCGGCTACGAGATCAGGGGGCTAGTCGTCAGCCTCTCGTAGGCATGTCTCGCACTCCTCCAGCCGGCGGCGCAGGTGGGCGCGTTCCGGCTCCGTGCCCGCCCAGTCGATGGCCTGGCGGTAGGCGTCGGCGGCGGCGCGGTGCCGGCCCAGCCGGTGCAGCAGGTCGGCCCGCGCCGTCGCGTACGGCTGGTAGCCGTGCAGCCGCGGCTCCCGCGCCAGCTCGTCCAGCAGCGCCAGCCCGGCCTCGGGGCCGTCGCGCATCGCCACCGCCACGGCCCGGTTGAGCGCGATCACGGGGGAGGGGGCGAGCGCGAGCAGCACGTCGTAGAGGGCGACGATCTGCGGCCAGTCGGTGGTGGCGACGTCCGCGGCCTCGTCGTGCAGGGCGGCGATGGCGGCCTGCACGCCGTACAGGCCGGGCGGGCCGCCCCTGAGCGCGGCGACCACGAGGGCCTGCCCCTCCTCGATCATCGCGCGGTCCCACCGGCCGCGGTCCTGGTCGCCGAGCAGGACCAGCTCGCCGTCCGCGCCGACCCTGGCCGCGTGGCGGGCGTGGACGAGCAGCATCAGGCCGAGCAGCCCGGCCACCTCCCGCTCGCGGGGCAGCAGGCGGCGCAGGATGCGGGCCAGCCGGACGGCCTCCTCCGCCAGGTCGAGCCTCTGCAGGTCGGGGCCGGTGCTGGCGGCGTACCCCTCGGTGAAGATCGAGTAGATCACCTGGAGCACGCCGGGCAGCCGGCCGGGCAGCTCGTCCGCGCCCGGCACGCGGAACGGGATGCGGGCCTCGCGGATCTTCTTCTTGGCCCGCACGATGCGCTTGGCCATCGTGGCGGGCGGCAGGAGGAAGGCGCGCGCGACCTCCTGCGTGGTGAGCCCGGCCAGGCAGCGCAGCGTCAGCGCCACCCGGTCCTCGGCGGGCAGGGCGGGGTGGGCGCAGGTGAAGAAGAGCTGCAGCCGCTCGTCGGGCAGCTCCCCGCCGCCGTCGCCGTGGTCGGCGGGCCCGGCGGGGCCGGCCCGCTCGGCCTCCACCTGGAGGATGGCCAGGCGCGCCGCGTACGCGCGGTCGCGGCGCAGCCGGTCGACGGCCTTGCGGCGGGCGGTGGTCATCAGCCAGCCGCCCGGGTTCGGCGGCACGCCGCCGGCCGGCCAGTGCACCAGCGCCGCCTCGATGGCCTCGGAGGCGACCTCCTCGGCCAGGTCGAGGTCGCCGAAGCGGCTCACCAGGGCGGCGAGCAGCCGCCCCCGCTCCTCGCGGAAGACCGCCTCGATGGAAGGCCCCACACCGGCCGTCATCACCCCGTCCCCTTTCCTGGTCAGTCGAACTGGGCGACCGGCCGGACCACGACGTTGCCGGCGCGCGCCCCCGGGCAGCGGGCCGCCCAGTCGAGGGCGGCGTCGAGGTCGGGCACGTCGATGACGTAGAACCCGCCGAGGATCTCCCGCGTCTCGGCGAACGGCCCGTCGGTGACGGTCCGCTCGCCGGTGGCGCTCACGCGGACGGTGGTGGCGGTGGTGAGGTCGGCGAGCGACTCGCCGGCGACGAAGACGCCCGCGTCCCTGACGCTCTTGTCGTAGGCCACCCACTCCTCGAACGAGGTCTCCCCGGCCTCGCCGTCGATGCCGAGGCTGTTGATCAGCAGCATGTACTTCATGGTGTCTCCCTTGTCGTCCGGACGCGGCCGGAGTGCCGCGTCGCCCTGTCTACGAACGGGACCGGCCCGGAAGGACACGACCCGCGAAAAAACTTTTTCGCCCCGTCGCGGGCGCGGGCAGGTGCTCGCGCGTGGCATGATCGACGGGTCAGTATCCATGAAGTTCGTTGACGCCTGGTCGGTCGGTGGAGCGCGTCGGCGTGCTCGCTCGGTGGCGAGCACGGTCGGCATGCTCCGCGTGAGGCCGAGCCGTGTTCGGGGCCGAGCCTGTCCCCGAAAGGACGTTACCCATGTCCACCGACCAGTTCGGACTCACCGGCGGCGACTACGTCCCCGATCCCGGGCGTGAGACGGCGGCGCTCATCGACGGCTTCTTCGAGCACGTCGCGGCGACGCTGCGCGCGCACCACCTCCCGGCCGGCCTGCTCGCCGTCATGCGCGGCCGGCACGCGGAGCTGGAGAGCGCGAACGCGCACCTGATCGTCGACGAGCCCGCCCGCCACAACCTGCGCATCACCCTCGCCCTGGTGGCGGCGTACGAGGCGCTGCTGCCCCGGCTGGGGCGGGAGGCGGCCTTCGACGCGGTACGCGCCGCGTTGATCGAGCCGCTCGGCGCCGCCGTCCGGGAGGGCACGCGGGCGATGCTGGACGCGGCGCCCGACCCGTTCGCGGCCATGGTGGCCGTCTCCAAGTCCCGCGAGGAGCACGCCTTCGGCAAGGGGTTCGTCTTCCGCCGCACGGCCGACGACGACCGGCGTTACCTGCTGGAGGTGCGGCGCTGCTTCTACCACGACGTGCTCGTGGCGAACGGAGCTCCGGAGCTGACCCCGGCCCTGTGCGCGTTCGACGGCAACTGGATCGAGGCGATCGCCCCCGACCGGGACGGCTTCCGCTTCGACCGGCCCACCACGATCGGCCTGGGCGGCACCCACTGCCCGTTCCACTTCACGCGCACCGGCGCGGGAGAAGCCGGCTGAAATCACGCCCAACGCTGGGCGAAATAGGGGTATATGTCGTCGATTGTCGCCTTTAGCGGCGTACCGTCGAAAGGAGGGGGAGTCGACAGTCGGGGGAGGAATCATGACCGGATTCCGTGAAGGAGGAGGTTGCCGGGGACGCCGCTGGCGGCGCCGCCGCTGCCGCCACCGCAGGCGCTGGTGGGGCGGCCCATGGGGCGGCGGCTGGGACTGGTGGTGAGTCCTGACCGGAGGGGCGCGGTCGGATAGATCGCGCCCTGCCTGGGTAGCGGAACGCCGGTACGACGGACGGGAGTCACGGATGGGCACGATGGTGCGGTACGGGAAGATGGCGATCACCGATGGGTGCCTGCCCGGCGACCGGCTCGACCTGTACAACACCGGGCCGGGCGACGCCCACGTGGAGGTGACGTTCTGCGCCGAGGGCGGCCGGCCGCAGGGGCCGTTCCGGCTCGTCGTCCCGTCGCAGCGGACGCGCTCGCACGTGCTGGCCGACCTGGCGGGGCCCGGCCTGCCCGCCCCAGAGCGGCGCTACTCGGTCGTGGTGGTGTCGGACGCCCCGGTGCTCGTCCGGGCCGCGCAGCGCGTACCGGAGCCCCGGCGCCCCGCCGCCTGACCGCCTGTCACAGGTCGAGGCGGCACAGGCCCTCGGCGAGGGCCTTGGTGGTGAGGCGGGTGCGGCTGTCGCAGCCCAGCTTGGCGAAGATGTGCTCCAGATGGGTGGTGATGGTGCGCACGCTGAGCACCAGCGCCGCCGCGATCTGCGGGTTGGAGTCGCCGGCCGCCACCCGGGTCAGGACGTCCACCTCCCGCCCCGTCAGGTCGTAGGGCAGGTGGCAGCGCCGCTCGGCGGCCACCGCTCCTTGCAGCGACCCCTGGAATCCCACGCCGGCCCGCAGCAGCCGCACCTCGTGCCAGCGCCCGCCGGCGCCGAGCCAGAGCCCGTGCCGGCTCAGCTCCCGCGAGTCGATGAACGCCCGCGCGTACGCGGCCATCGCCGGGTCGTCCCACAGCGCGGCCGAGACCTCGTGCCCGGGCACCTCGCGGCGGGTGCCGAGCCGGTCGTAGGCGACCGCGCGGAAGCCCGCCGGCAGCCCCACCGGATCGATGACGCATCTGCTCAGGTCGGTGACGTGCGCCAGCATCGGGCTGACGGCCGCCACCAGCGCCCCGGTGCGCCGGGGGAACGCCTGCCTGGCCGCCAGGTGCAGCAGCCCCGTGTAGCGGCCCTCGCGCAGGAACAGCGGCGCCGTCAGCCCGGCCCGCCAGCCGTAGGGGGCCAGGTGCCGGCGGAAGTAGCGCTCGGTGCCCGGCTCGGGCATGGCGACGGGCGCGCGGGTGGCGATGGCCCGACGGTACGCCTCCAGCCCGGCGTACTCCTCGGCCGCGTCGTGGTCGATGCGCGGATGGCCGTCGGAGACGACACTCTGGTGCCGGCCCGTCGCGGGGTCGTAGGCGACGAACTCGTAGGCGTCGAGCGGCACCACGCGGCGCAGCGCCGCCATCGCGCCCTCGGCGCCGCCACCGCCCGCCACCTGGTAGCCGACCTCGGCGAACGCCTGGAGATGGCGTACGTCCACGGTGATCTCGGCCACGCTGCTTTTATATCACTTGCCGTTTTCCAGCCCGGAAATTTACCCGGTGGCCGCCACGGCGGGGGTGCTAGGGTCGTTCTCATGCAGCGTGCTCTCGTCACGACGACGCCGGACACCGTCCCGGCGCGCTGATCGCATGCTTCCCGGGCGGACGCCCGGGAGCCTGGTCGTTCGCCCTTTCCCTGAGAGAGGTTGATCATGAACGACCACCGCAGGCTCGGCCGCGAGCTGGGCATCTTCGACACCGATCCGCTCATCGGCTCCGGCCTGCCCTACTGGCTGCCCGCCGGGGCGGCCGTACGCAAGGCCATTGAGGACTACGTGCACGAGCTGGAGCGCCGCAACGGCTACCAGCACGTCAACTCGCCGGTGCTGGGCAAACGCGAGCTGTACGAGCGGTCGGGGCACTGGTCGCACTACGCCGAGGACATGTTCCCGCCGATGCGGGTGGGCGGGGAGGAGTTCGTGCTGCGGCCCAGCCTGTGCCCGCACCACGCGATCATCTACCGCTCCCGGCAGCGCAGCCACCGCGACCTGCCGCTGCGCGTCGCCGAGCTGGGCGGCATGTACCGCTCCGAGCTGTCGGGCGTGCTCGGCGGGCTGACCAGGGTGCGCGCCATCCAGCTCAACGACGGGCACGTGTTCTGCGCGCCCGGGCAGGCCGCCGCCGAGGTGTCGGCCGCGCTCGACCTGATCGAGACCGCCCACGAGCGGCTCGGCATCCGGGCCGCCCGCTACCGGCTGTCACTGCGCGGCGAGGGCGCGAAGTTCGTGGACGACCCCGGCATGTGGGCGCGCTCCGAGTCGGTGCTGCGCGACGTGCTCAAGGAGCGGGGCCGCCCCTACGACGAGGAACGCGGCGAGGGCGCCTTCTACGGCCCGAAGATCGACATCCAGATCGCCGACCCGGCGGGCCGCGAGTCCACCCTGTCCACCGTCCAGGTCGACTACTTCCAGCCCGAGCGCTTCGACCTGCGCTACGTCGGCGGCGAGCGGCCCGTGATGGTGCACCGCAGCGTGGTCGGCGGCCTGGAGCGGCTGGTCGCCCACCTCATCGAGGTGCACGGGGGCGCGTTCCCCGCGTGGATGGCGCCCGTGCAGGCCGTGGTGCTGCCGCTGTCGGACGCCGAGCTGCCCGCCGCCGAGCGGGTGCTGCGCCGCTGCGTGGCCGCCGGGCTGCGGGCCGAGCTGGCGCCCCCCGACCGGGGCAGCCTCGGGGCCAGGATCAGGGCGCACCGGCTGGTGCCGTACCAGCTCGTGGTGGGGCCGCGCGAGGCGGCCGGCGGGGGAGCGGCCGGGCGGGCGGCGGTGCGGCTGCGCGACGGCAGCCAGGCGGGGGAGGTGCCGATCGAGGAACTGGCCGCACGATCGCGGCCGTTCGCCTGAAAAGCGGAAATCAAATGCATAACAGAGGCTTCCCTGATCGCGTAAACGGCTCGTAAAGTCCCTGCAACGCCGTGTCGGGGGAGGACGCACTTGACCGAGCTGAGCGATCGC
The DNA here is from genome assembly GCF_012034275.1 of Nonomuraea composti. Lineage (NCBI taxonomy): Bacteria > Bacillati > Actinomycetota > Actinomycetes > Streptosporangiales > Streptosporangiaceae > Nonomuraea > Nonomuraea composti. Next base: position 141,556 of record NZ_JAATEP010000001.1, read on the forward strand.
GAGTCAGAGCTGGTCTCCGCTCACGAGCAGGAACGTCCGGCGCGGCGACTGGGCGGGCCGCTCAAACTCGGCGTCTGGGTCATGGGCGGGCTGCTTTCCGCGTACTCGCTGGTGGTGGTCTTCCGGCCGGTCGAGACGATCCAGCACCGCATGACGTTCCTGGCGGTGGCGCTGCCGCTGGTGTTCCTCTGTTACCGCTCGGGGCTGGCGCCGTTCGCGCGGCGCCTCCTGCGGCGCCCCGGGCCGCCACCCCCGCCGCAGGACGGTGAGCGGCGGGCGGAGTGGCCGAGCCCGATGGACTGGGTGCTGGCGGCGATGGCGCTGACCGTGCTCGTCTACCCGCTGCTGGACATCGACGCCTTCCGCGACCGGGGCTCGGGCGCGGCGCTGACGGACGTGGACGTGGTGTCGGGCGTCGTGCTGACGGTGCTGCTGCTGGAGGCGGTACGGCGGACGGTCGGCTGGTCATTCGCCATCATTTGCCTCCTTTTCCTGCTTTATACGTACTACGGCTCATATTTGCCCATTGACTGGACCATCGGCCATTCCGGGTTCGATATCGGACAAATCGTCTCGCAGCTTTACACCGGCACCGAGGGTTTCTTCGGCGTGCCCATGCAGGTGGCCGCCAGCTACATCATCCTGTTCACCATTTACGGCGCCGTGCTCGACTACTCCGGCGCCAGCAAGTTCTTCATCGACCTCAGCTTCGCCGCCTTCCGCCGCTCCCGCGCCGCCCCCGGCCGCACCGTCACCACGGCCGGCTTCCTGCTCGGCACCGTGTCGGGCTCCGGCGTGGCCACCACGGTCAGCCTCGGCAGCGTGGCCTGGCCGGTGCTGCGGCGGGCCGGCTACCCGAAGGAGGCCGCGGGCGGCATCCTCGCCGCCGGCGGCATCGGCGCCATCCTGTCGCCGCCCACCCTGGGCGCGGCGGCGTTCATCATCGCCGAGTACCTCGGGGTCGGCTACCTCCAGGTGCTGCTGTACGCGACCATCCCCACGCTGCTGTACTACCTCGGCATCTTCCTGGCCATCGAGATCGACTCGCGCCACTTCGGCACCCAGGCCGTGCGGGTGGACACGCCCGGCGTCGGCCGGCTGCTGCTGCGCTTCGGCTACCACTTCAGCTCGCTCCTCCTCATCGTCGTGCTGATGGCGCTCGACCGCTCGGCGTTCCAGTCCGTGGTGATCGCCACGGTGATCGCGTTCCTGCTGTCGTTCCTCGACCCGCGGCACCGCATGGGGCCCAAGCGGGTCGGGCAGGCGCTGGCCAGGGGCGCGCTGGAGGTGCTGCCCGTCACCGCGGTCTGCGCGGCGGCCGGCATCATCGTGGGCACGATCACGCTGACCGGCCTCGGCCAGAACCTCGCCGACATCATCGTGGACCTCGGCGCCGGCAACCTCGTCATCACCACCGCCATGGCGGCCGTCGCGGTGCTGCTGCTGGGCCTGGCCGTGCCGGTGACGGCCAGCTTCATCATCGCCGCCGTGATCATCGGGCCGGCGCTGTTCGACCTCGGCGTCACCCGGCCCGAGGCGTACATGTTCGTCTTCTACTACGCGGTCCTGTCGGAGGTGAGCCCGCCCACGGCGCTGTCCGCGGTGGCCGCCGCCGCGATCACCGGCGGCAACACGTACCGGACCATGATGATGACCTGGCGTTACACGTTGCCGGCCTTCCTCGTGCCGTTCGCCTTCGTGCTGACGCCCAACGGGCAGGCCCTGCTCGCGCAGGGGCCGCTCGGCACCGTGCTGCTGATGACCGCGGTCTCGGCCGTCGCGGTGGCCGCCCTGGCCATGGCCACCGGCGGGCTGGCCCGCTGGCCCGAGCGGCTGCTCGCGGCGGTGGCCGCGGTGCTGCTGCTGTTCCTGGAGCCCGTCCCGATCGTCACCGGCCTGGCCGTGCTGGCCGTGGCCGTCGCCCTGCACCTGTTCAGAAGCAGAAGGGACCCGAAGTGAAGCGCATGTTCACGCCGGAAGTGAAGCGCATGTTCACGATCGCCGCCGCCGCCGTCCTGGCCGTCGCGGGCTGCGGCGGGCAGGGCGCGGGCGGCGGCTCGGGCAACCGCATCGTGATCGCCACCGGCGGCACGAGCGGCGTCTACTACGTCTACGGCGGCGGCCTGGCCCAGCAGCTGTCGGCCGGCATCCCCAAGACCCGCGCCATCGCCTCGGCCACCTCGGCCTCCGTCGAGAACATCAAGCTGCTGGCCTCGGGCAAGGCCCAGATCGGCTTCTCCCAGGCCGACACCGCCGCCGACGCCGTCAACGGCAAGGACACCTTCACCGCCAAGCAGCCCGTCAAGGCCATCGCCCGCATCTACGACAACTACGCGCACGTCGTCGTCGCCCCCGGCGTCCAGGCCACCAAGCTCGCCGACCTCAAGGGCAAGACCGTCTCGCTCGGCCCCGCCAACTCCGGCACCCAGGTCGTCGCCAGGCGCATGCTGCAGGCGGCCGGCCTCGACCCCGACACCGACATCAGCAAGCAGCAGCTGTCCATCAACGAATCGGTGCAGGCGGTCAAGGACGACACGATCGACGCGTTCTTCTGGGTCGGCGGCCTGCCCACGGCCGGCATCACCGACCTGGCCACCAGCAAGAGCAGGATGAAGATCCTCGACACCGGCGACGTGCTGGCGAAGATGCAGCAGATGTACGGGCCCCAGTACGCCCTGCTCGACGTGGACCTGGCCGACACCTACAAGCTGTCCGGCACGATCAGGACCATCGGCATCGCGAACGTGCTGCTCGTCCCCTCCTCCATGAACGAGCAGCTCGCCCATGACATCACCAAGACCCTGTTCGAGAAGAAGGCCGAGCTGGCGATGGTGCACCCGGAGGCGCGCAAGCTCGACCCGGCACTCGGGCAGCAGGTCGCCCCGGTCGAGCTGCACCCGGGCGCGGCCCGCTACTACAAGGAGAAGGGCTGATCCGCCTGCTCCTGGCGCTCGCGGCGGTGGCGGCGCTCGGCACCGGCGGCGGCGCCGGGCGCCTGACCGTGAACGGCCTGCCCGTGGTGGCGGGCACGTTCTCGATCGCGTACGTGCATTCGGTCTACCGCGCGCCCGCCGCCGAGGTGTTCACCGTGGAGGGCACCCGGTTCACCATGCGTGCCGTCGTGTCGCTCAGCGGGGGCGTGCTGGACTACTACGCGCTGGAGGGCGAGCGGGCCCGCCTGCCCGGCGGCGCGTACGTGCTGCGGCCGGCCGAGCCCGCCACGTACGAGGAGCTGACGCTGCTCACCACCCCGATCGGGCGCAGGACGCTCGTCTCGGGCGGGCGCTGCCTGCCGCTCTACCCGGAGCGGGGCGCCCGCGAGGTGCGGCTGGCGCTCGCGCTCGCCCAGCCCGCCCCCGGCCTGCCGTGCCCCGCCGTCTTCGCGCCCCTACAGCCAGTCCTTCTTCTTGAACACCCCGTACAGCCCCGCTGACGCCAGCGCCACCAGCACCGTGGACGTCCAGAACCCCAGCGGGGTCCCCGACCCCGGATAGGGCACGTTCTGGCCGTAGAAGCCGGTGATCGCCGTCGGCACCGCGATGATCGCGGCCCAGCTCGTGACCCGCTTCATGATCTCGTTCAGCCGGAACCCCTGCTGGGACAGGCGGGTCTCGCGCACGTTGGCGAGCATGTCGCGGATCGACTCCACCCACTCCGTGACCCGCAGGACGTGGTCGTAGACGTCCTCGTAGTACGGCTTCATCGCCGGATCGGCCACCAGGTCCTCGTCGCGGCGCAGCAGCGTGCCGATCACCTCCCGCATCGGGAAGGTGACCCGGCGCAGCTTCGTCGTGTCCTTGCGCAGCAGGTACATCGCCTGCTGCAACGCCCTGCCGTCGCGGACGCTCTGCGCGAACAGCGACTCCTCCATCGCCTCCACCTGCCCGTCGAGCTCCTGCACCAGGTCGAAGTGCTGGTCCACGACGTGGTCCAGCAGGCCGTGCAGCAGGAACGTCACGCCGTGGCAGGCCATGCGGGAGGCGGAGTCCCAGCGCCGGAGCACCCCGCCCAGGTCGAACCGGTCGCTCTCGCGCACCGTGACCAGGGCGTTCTTGGTGACGAAGACGTCCACCTCGACGGGATGGATCCGGCCCCCTTCGAGGCACAGCCCGTACACCGTGACGAACAGGTGATGGTCGTAGACGTCCACCTTGGGGCGCTCGTGGTCGCTGAGCACGTCCTCGATCGCCAGCTCGTGCAGCCCCAGCTCCTCGCTGATGACGGCGAGCTGCTCCGGCGACGGGGCGCACAGGTCGAACCAGACCACGTTCTCCGGGTCCGCCACGTGGTCGGAGACCTCCTCGACGGGGAAGCCCTCCTTCACGAGGACGCCGTTCCGGTACAGACGCGTATGCACTAGCCGAGTCTGGCAAATCGTCGGGCATTGCGCACGGCCGCCCCTCCCGGATCGTTGTTGAAGTAGACGTAGGCGTCCTGCCAGCCCGCCTCCGCCACCCGGGCCGCCCAGGTGCGCAGCGCGGCCTCGCCGTACGACCAGCCGGAGCGGCCCTGGTGCAGGCGCACGTACCCCCAATCTGCCGTACGCCACAGCGGGGTCACCGGCCGGCCCAGCCGGTCGGCCCAGCACAACGCGGCCCCGCGCGCCACCAGGAGCTGCCGCACCTCCTCGGTCCACCACGAGTCGTGGCGCGGCTCCACCGCCACCCGCACCTCCGGCGGGAAGCAGCCCAGGCACCGGTCGAGCCGGGCGGGGTCCGCCTTGAGCGTCGGCGGGAGCTGCAGCAGGATCGGCCCCAGCTTCTCCTTCAGCCCGGCGGCGGCGCCCATCAGGCGCGCGACCGGCTCCTCCGGCTCCTCCAGCCGCCTGATGTGGGTCAGGAACCTGCTGGCCTTCACCGCCATCACGAAACCCGGCGGCGTCCGGTCGCGCCAGGCCGCGAACGACTCCAGGCTCGGCAGGCGGTAGAAGGCGTTGTTGCTCTCGACGGTGGCGAACTCGGCCGCGTACGTCTCCAGCCACAACCGCATCGGCACGCCCTCCGGATACAGGACGCCACGCCAGTCCTTGTACTGCCACCCCGAGGTGCCCACCAGCCGCGTCATGGCATCTGGCCTACCCTGCACAGCCGCGTGCAGTACAACTGTCCTAGTTCGTCAGCCGAGGAGGACTTGTCACGCGATGGGCGCCAACCACGCGCACGGTACCGCCGTTCCCAGCTCGCGCCGCACGGTGGTGGCCGGTCTGGCCGTCCTGGTGCCGCTCGCCGTCGTCACCCTGGCCGCCCTCGTGTGGCTGTGGCCGGACGGCGGGAAGGCGGCCGCGCCCGCGCAGTCCGGCGTGCAGCGGCTGACCGGCACCGTCGTCAGCGTCACGCTCAAGACCTGCCCGGCCGCCCTCGAAGGCTCGCCCCGCCCCGACCCCGCTACCTGCGGTAACGCCGTCGTCAAGGTGGGTGACGGGCCCGACGCCGGCCACGACGTCGAGCTCCGCCTGCCCAGCGGGCCCGGGGCGCAGCACTTCGCCGCCGCCGACGACGTCATCCTGCTGCGCGGCGCCGACGGCACCTACCAGATCTCCGACCACGACCGGTCGACGCCGCTGTGGCTGTTCGGGGCGGCGTTCGCGCTCGCCGTCATCGCCTTCGGGCGGTGGCGCGGGGTGACGGCGCTGGTGGGGCTGGCCGTCACGTTCGTGCTGCTGCTGACGTTCGTCATCCCCGGCATCCTCGACGGGCGGCCGCCCATGCTGGTCGCCATCGTCGGCGCCGCGGCGATCATGCTGGCGGTGCTCTACCTCACGCACGGGTTCTCCCTGTCCACGTCCGTGGCCGTGCTCGGCACGCTGGCCAGCCTGGCGCTGACGGGCGTGCTGTCGTACGCCGCCCTGGGGTTCGCCCGGCTCAACGGCATCACCGACGACAGCGCGCTCGCCCTCGACATGAGCCTGTCCCTCGACACCCAGGGGCTGCTGCTGGCCAGCATCATCATCGGCGCCCTCGGCGTGCTCGACGACGTCACCGTCACCCAGGCCGTCACGGTCGCCGAGCTCGCCCACGCCAACCCGTCCTACGGCTTCGGCCGCCTCTACCGCTCGGCCATGCGGATCGGGCGCGCGCACATCGCGTCGGTCATCAACACGATCATCCTGGCGTACGCGGGGGCGTCGCTGCCGTTGCTGCTGCTGTTCAGCATCGGGGAGCAGCCGCTGGGCGAGGTGATGTCGACGCCGGTCATCGCGCAGGAGATCGTCCGCAGCATCGTCGGCACGCTGGGGCTCATCGCCGCCGTCCCCATCACGACCGCCCTGGCCGCCCTGACGGCCTCCCGCCGGCTCGCCGGTGATCCCGCACCCGACCCCGACCACGCCGGGCACGTTGGGCACTCCGGGCACTCCGCGCACGGCGGGCATGCCGCGCACGGTGGGCATGCCGGGCGATCCGGGCGCTCGGGGCGCGACTCCGAATACGAGGACTTCTTCACCCGCAGGCACGATCGGGACGAGGACGACTACGACGGCTTCTTCACGCCGCAGCCTCGCCCCGACGCGCGTGCCCGCCCCGAGCCGGCGCCCGCCGCAGGGCGGCACGGTGACGGCCGCGGGCCGACCGGCGCTGGGCCCGCCCCGGCCCCATGGCCCGGCCCCGCCTCATCGCCCAGCCACGCCCCATGGCCCGGCCCCGCCTCCGGGCCCGCGCCCGCCCCGTCGCCTGGTCCCACCTCGAGACCTGTGCCCGGCCCGGGGCCTGTGCCCGGCCCGGGACCTGTGTCCGGCGCGGGGCCGGGTCCCGACCGACCGGCGCGCCACCGTCGCCGGTCGGGCCGCTGACCTCATCCTGAACGGCCGCGCCGGACCCGGGACCCGCGGGCGAGAGCGGGTGCCATGATCGCGTAATCTTTCCTGACATGACGGCCGACCTCCTGGCGAAACGGGTGACGAACGTGCTGGCACCCCAGGTGCTGGTGATCGTCATGCCCCCGCTCGTCGGCCTGCTGGCCCAGGGCTGGGGCGGGGCGGCGTGGGGGCTGGTGGCGTCGGCGTTCTGCGGCGGGGTGCCGGCGGCGGTGATCGCGGTCGGCGTGCGCTCGGGCAGGCTCGACTCGCACCACATCGTGGACCGCGCCCGCCGCACCGGCCCGCTGCTCGCGGCGGTCGCGGCCGTGCTGGTGGCGCTGGCGCTGCTGGTGCTGATGGGCGCGCCCACGCTGCTGGTCGCGACCGTGACGGCGATGCTGGTCGCGCTGGGCGTGACCGTCCCGATCACGTTGCGCTGGAAGATCTCCTTCCACGCCGCGGTCTCGGCCGGGACGGTCGTGGTGCTGGCCCACGTCCTGCCCGCGTGGCCGACCGCACTCGCCGGGGCCGCCGTCGTGGCGCTGGTGTGCTGGGCGCGGGTACGGCTGTCGCACCACACGGGGCCGCAGGTGCTGGCCGGGGCGGCGGTCGGCACGCTGACGACGTGGGCGACGCTCAGCGCGTTCGGGCTGGGCGCCTGACGACACCCACCGGCGGAATAGCGGCGTCGCCGGCGGGGTTGGCGCCAACATGGATGCCACGAACCGCGGCCGGGTGCGCGTCGAGCGCACGGCCAAGCGCGTGCGGACCTACCTGGGCGGCAGGGTGGTGGCCGACACCACCGACGCCCTGCTGGTGTGGGAAGTCCCGTACTACCCCACCTACTACTTCCCGCCGGACGACGTGGACGAGTCCGCGCTGAAGGCCACCGGAGCCACCAAGCACTCCCCGAGCAGGGGCGACGCGGTCGTCTACACCGTCACGTCGGGCACCGCCGAGGCCCCCGACGCGGCGCTGGCCTACCCCGAGTCGCCGCTGGAGCAGATCCGAGGATACGTCCGCTTCGAGTGGGACGCCATGGACGCCTGGTTCGAGGAGGACGAGGAGGTGTTCTTCCACCCGCGCGACCCGTACACGAGGGTGGACATCCTGGCGAGCTCGCGGCACGTGCGGATCGAGGTGGACGGCGTGACCGTGGCCGACTCCCGCAGCCCGCGCATCCTCTTCGAGACGGGCCTGCCCGCCCGCTACTACCTGCCGAAGACCGACGTGCGCCTCGACCTGCTGGAGCACACCGACACCGCCACGCACTGCCCCTACAAGGGCACGGCGGAGTACTGGGCGGTCAACGGCAAGAAGGACCTGGCGTGGTCGTACCGGACGCCGCTGCCCGAGAGCGAGAAGATCGCGGGGCTGATCGCGTTCTACGACGAGAAGCTCGACGTGTACGTGGACGGCGAGCTGCAGGAGCGGCCGAAGACCAAGTTCGCCTGAGCCGGCCCGGAGGCCGGGAGGCCGCCTGAGCCCGGCGCGGGTCAGGCGGCCGGCGGGGTCAGGCGGTCGCCGGCGTCCAGTGGGGGTCGCGGCCGAGGTAGCGCAGCAGCGTGGCCACGTCGTCGTCGCCGGGCCGGGCCTCCAGCTCGGCGGCGTAGGCGCCCCAGGCGCGCAGCGGCTCGACGATCTCCCTGGCCACCTTGAGCAGGGGCCGGGCCAGCTCGGGGGTGAGGGGCGACGGCCCGCCGGTGGCCATGGCGATGTCCCAAGCGTGCACGCCGGCGTCGAGCGCGCAGGCCGCCGCGCCGGACTCGGGGGTCATCTTGTGCGGCGGCACCGGGGTCGGCACCTCGGCGGCCTGCCGGTCGACGCCCGCCCACGCCCTGGCCGAGCGGGCCAGCGCGTCCTCCATCAGGGCGGTGGGGTCGCCGTCGATGGTGCCGGACGGGTCGAACGGGTTGAAGTCGGGGCCGGGCTCGCCGGTGAGCGCGGAGGCGAAGCCGATCTGGTCGCCCGCCGCGTGCTGCAGGACATGCGCGACGCTCCACCCGGCGCACGGCGTGGGCAGGCTCCAGCCGCCGGCGGGCACGCCGCGCACGGCCTGGCGCAGCGCCTCGTGCGAGGCGTCGAGAACGTCCCAGCCGCTGGTGTTGATGCTGTCGCTCATGAGTGTGTCCCTTTCCGCTGTCGGTGAGACCACTCTATCAGAACGGAATGCTTTGTTCCATAGTTAGGGCGTCTGGTTTTCCAGCCCCTTGATGAGCGCGTCGAGCGCCTGCCGGAAGTCGGCCTCCGGGTCCACGCCGCCGCCCTGCGTCCAGCGCAGCAGCCGGCTGAAGTGCGGCAGCGCGGCCGGGTTCATCTGGGTGACGTACGCGCCGACGTTCGTCGCGCCCGCGTGCTCCCGTACGTCCGCCGCGAACCCGCCCGTGGACAGCAGCAGCGACCCGAACACCAGCGAGTTCACCGCCCCCAGCGCCCGCCACGCGCCCTGGTCGTCGAACCCGCCCGCGTACAGCGCCCCCACCAGGGCGTCCAGCGGCGACAGCGCGCGCACGGAGGTCGGGTTGGAGCGGTCGGTCACCAGCGCCATCGGCACCACCGGATGGCGGCGGAAGGCCCGGTACATGCTCAGCGCCGCCGACCTGACCTGCTCCTGCCATGGCAGCTCCGGATCGGGCGGCTCCACCTGGGCGAACACGCGCTCGGCGATGCCGTCGAGGAGGTCGGCCTTGTTCGCGACGTGGTTGTAGAGCGACATCGCCTCCACGCCGAGCGCCTTGGCCAGGCGGCGCATCGACAAGCCGTCCAGGCCCTCCTCGTCGGCCAGCGCCAGGGCCGCGTCGAGGACCTTCTCCCTGTTCAGCGGCTCGCGTCGAGCCATGTGCGCCTTCCTCTCCCTCGGGTGCCGGTTGACAAAGCTTACGGTGTACGTGTTCTACTTGCGGCGTACGCTTACGCTGTAAGTAGGGGAGATCGATGGAAGACGTGATCATTGTCGGCGGCGGGCCGGTCGGCCTGCTGCTGGCTTGCGAGCTCAAGCTCGCCGGAGCCGACCCGCTGGTGCTGGAGGCCGCCGACGGCGAGCGGCGCCGGACGCGCAGCCTCGGGCTGCGCTCGCTGAACGCCCGCACGATGCAGTCGCTGGCCCTGCGCGGGCTCGTCGAGCCGGTCGAACGGGCCCAGTGGGAGATGCTCGACAACCTGTCCGCCGAACGCCAGGACCCCGGCGAGGCCGGGGACGTGGTCGCGCTGATGCTGGAGATCCTGCGCAAGGGGCAGGTCAGAGGACACTTCGCCGGGCTGCCGATCCTCGACCCCGAAGGGAACGCCCAGTACGTGATGCTCCGCCAGGACCGGCTGGAGGAGCTGCTCGCCGAGCGGGCCACCGCCATGGGGGTGCGGATCCGGCAAGGGTGCGCGGTCACCGACGTCGTCCAGGACGGCTCCTCCGTCACCGCCGTGCTCGACGACGGGCGCGCCGTGCGCGGCGCGTACCTGGCGGGCTGCGACGGCGGGCGGAGCGTGGTGCGCAAGCGCGCCGGGTTCGCCTTCGACGGCACGCCGCCCACGATGACGGGCCGGACGGCGGTCGCCGAGCTGGCCGACCCCTCCATGGTGACCTCGTCACTGCGCGGGCCCGGCGGGCTGGTCAACCTGTCGCTGGTGCCGGGGGAGATCGCGACCATCGAGTTCGACGGCGGGCCCGGCGACAGGGACACGCCCGTCACCGCCGCCGAGCTGCAGGACAGCCTGCAGCGGGTGACCGGCAAGGACGTGGTGGTGCGGCGGCTCGTGACCGGCATCCGGTACAGCGACAACGCCCGGCACGCGGAGTCGTACCGGAAGGGGCGGGTGCTGCTGGCCGGGGACGCGGCGCACGTGCACTCGCCCATCGGCGGCCAGGGCCTCAACCTCGGGCTCCAGGACGCGTTCAACCTCGGCTGGCGGCTGGGGCTGGTGGCGCGGGGAGCGGCGCCCCAGAGCCTGCTCGACCGCTACACCGCCGAGCGACACCCGGTGGCGGCCAGGGTCCTGCGGAACGCGCGGGCGCAGGTCGCGCTCATGCGCCCTGGAGCGCAGGTGGACGCGCTGCGGGAGGTGCTGGGCGAGGTGATCGGGCTGCCGGAGGCGTGGCAGCACTTCGCGGGCATGATGGACGGCACCGCGATCGACTACGCGCCCGGCGCGGCCGTGCCCCTGACCGGCCGCTTCGTCCCCGCCGGCCTGCCGCTGACCGGCCCGGCCGGGGTCGCCGAGCTGCTGCGCGACGGCCACGGCCTCCTCATCGGCGGCTCCGTACCGGGCGTGGAGGCCACCGGCCCGGGCGCGCGGCCGGGCGGCCTCGAAGCCGTCCTGGCCGGGCACGGCGACCGCGTCCGGTTCGCCCGCGCCGAGGCCGGTGCCGACCTCGGCGGGGCGAGCGCGCTGCTGGTCCGTCCGGACGGGTACGTCGCCTGGGCCGGCGAGCCCGACGGGGCGCGCGACGCGCTCACCACGTGGTTCGGCCCGCCCGCCGCCGCAGCCGCGTGAGGCCCTGCGGCGGGCGGAGCTCAGGCAGGGCCGCGTGAGGCCGGTGCGGGGTCAGGTGAACAGGCGGGTGAGGACGCGGGTGCCGAACTCCAGGCCCTCCACCGGCACCCGCTCGTCCTTCCCGTGGAACATCCCGAAGTAGTCCAGATCGGGCCGCAGCATCAGCGGCGCGAACCCGTACCCCTTGATGCCGATCCGGGCGAACGACTTGGCGTCCGTGCCCCCGGCCATCACGTACGGCACCGGCCGGGCGTGCGCGTCCTCGGCCACCAGCGCCCCGGCCAGCTCGTCGAAGAACGCCGACGGGTAGGGCGCGTCGGGCGCCTCCTCCAGGTTCACGAACTCGCGGGTGACCTTCGGCCCGAGCAGCTCGTCGACGGTGGCCAGGAACTCCTCCTGGAGCCCCGGCAGGTAGCGCCCGTCCACGTGGGCCGAGGCCGTCGAGGGCACGACGTTCACCTTGTAGCCGGCCTCCAGCATGGTGGAGTTGGCGGAGTTGCGGATCTGTCCCTTGAACAGGCTGCCGAGCGCGCCGAGCCGGGCCGCCTCGGCGTCCAGCCGGTCGAGGTCGATCGGCGCGCCGGTGATCTCCGACAGCTCCTGGAGGAGCGCCGCGACCGACGGCGTCAGCCGCACCGGCCACTCGTACGACGCCACCCGCGACAGGGCGTGCACGAGCGTGGCGACCGGGTTGTCCACGGCCGGCCGGGAGCCGTGCGCGGCGACGCCGTGCGCGGTCAGCTTCATCCAGGCGGTGCCGCGCTCGCCGACCGCGATCGGGTACACGCGGTGCCCCTCGGAGGCGACGCTGAACCCGCCGGACTCGCTGATGGCCTCGCTGACCCCGTCGAACAGCTCCCGGTGCGCGCTGACGGCGTGCCGGGAGCCGTAGTCGCCGGTGGCCTCCTCGTCGGCCAGGAACGCCAGCACGAGGTCCCGCTTCGGCCGCTCGCCGCGCGCCCGCATGCCGAGCACGGTGGCGAGCGTCATCGCGCACGAGCCCTTCATGTCGACGGCGCCGCGCCCGTAGACGCAGCCGTCCTCGATCTCGCCGGAGAACGGGTGCATCCGCCACTCGGCCGGGTCGGCGGGCACGACGTCGAGGTGGCCGTGCACGAGGAGCGCGTCGGGGGAGTCGCCCGCCATCCTGGCCACGACGGTGGTGCGCCGGGGCGCCGACTCGAACACCTCCGGCTCCAGGCCGGCGTCGGCCAGCAGCGTGGCGACGTACTCGGCGGCCGGACGCTCGCCGGAGCCCGGGTTCGTGGTGTCGAACCTGATCAGGTCCGAGCAGATCTCGGCAACGCTCTTCACGCTCTCCCCTTAAGAGTCAGCGGCGGCACCTCCGGCGTGTCCATGCCGAAGATCAGCCCGTAGAAGGCCAGCTCGGCCTCCAGCACCGCGACGACAGTCTCCTCCCTGCGCCAGCCGTGCTGCTCGCCGGGGAAGGTCAGCAGGGCCCACTCTTTGCCGTGCCTGTCCAGTTCGGCGGTGAAGCGGCGGGCCTGCGACACGTCCACGATGGCGTCCTCCAGGCCGTGCAGCATCAGGCAGGGGCCGGAGGCGCGGAAGGCGTTCAGCAGCGGGGAACGGTCGGTGTAGCGCTGCCGCGTCTCCGGCAGGGGGCCGATCAGCCCGTCGAGGTAGCGCGACTCGAAGTCGTGCGTCTCGGCGGCCCAGCTCTCCGGGTCGGTGATCGCGTAGTGCGCCACCCCGCCCGCGAACACGTCGCTGTGCACGAGCGCCGCCACCGTCGTCCAGCCGCCCGCGCTGCCGCCCCTGACGGCGAGCTTGGCGGCGTCGGCCAGGCCCAGCTCGACTAGGCCACGCGCCACCTTGGCGCAGTCTTGTACGTCCACGACGCCCCACTGGTGGCGCAGCCGCTCCCGGTAGGCGCGGCCGTAGCCGGTGGAGCCGCCGTAGTTGACCACGGCCACGCCGATGCCCCTGCTGGTGAAGTAGGCGATCTCCAGGTCGAGCATGACCGGCATGTGCCCGGTCGGGCCGCCGTGCGCGAAGATCACGTACGGTCCGGGGCCCCGCACCCCGGACGGCGGGTACAGGTGCGCGTGCACGCCCTCGATCGTCACGGTCTCCGGATCGGGCAGCAGGGCGCGGTCCGGCAGGGCCTTGCGCGGCGACGCCACCTCGTGCGCGCCGTCGTCCAGGCCGACGAGCGTGACCTCCAGCGGCGTGTACGGCGTCGCCCCCACCGCCGCGACCTTGCCGCCCGCGACCGAGACCGTCGAGGCCCAGTGCGTGGCCTGGCCGCCGAGTTCCCGCAGGTCGCCGCTGCCCGGATCGAGCACGCCGAGGCGCCGGTGGTCGGCGGTGCCGTAGACGACGGCCAGGCGGCCGTCCTCGGCCACGGCCAGGCAGGTCAGGCCCGGCTTCCAGGCCGCCATGCCGAACTCCAGCTCCATCGGGGTGAGGTTGCGGCCCGGGGAGCCGTCCAGGGGGACGAGGTGCACGTTCCACCAGCCGGTCGGGTCCGTCACCGCGTACAGGCTCGTGTCGTCGCGCCACTCCGCCTGGCAGACCGACTCGCGCGGCCCGCCCGCCACCACCTCGTACGGCCCGGCGGTGCCGTCGCCGGACAGCGGCGCCACGCACAGCTCGGTGCCGTCCCACGGCATGTTCGGGTGGTCCCAGCCGATCCAGGCCACCCACCGGCCGTCGGGGGAGAGGCGGGGGTTCATCAGGAAGTGCTGGGCCTCGGCCACGACCCGCACGGGGCCGCCGTCCAGCGGCACCGCCACCAGGTCCCGCACGTCCGCGATCTCCCTGACCGCCCACACCTCGTCGCGGCCCGGCGGCAGGTACAGGTCGCCGTACCGGGACGCGCCCTCCGGGGTCAGCGGCACGGGGGTGCCGCCGTCCAGCCGGTAGAGGCGCTGGTCGGCCCAGTTCGTGAACGCCAGGCCGCCCCCGGGCAGCGGGCGCCAGGAGCGGCCGCCGTACTCGACGAGCCGGTTGCGGGCGTTCCAGCCCTCGGGGAGCGCGTCGACGCGGGAGCCGTCGGGCAGGCGGCGCACCACGCACCGCCGGCCGCCCTCGTGCGGGCGCGGCTCGTCCCACCAGACCTCGACACCGGAGGGCGTGGCCACCGCCTCCACCCACTGGGGGCCGCCGTCGATATGGGCCACGTCGATCGGTCGAATGCTCATCAACTCACCAATTGCCATTCGTACAAGGAGGAAGAGGAACGTCTGGGGGGTGCAGCACGTACGCGATGCCGCCGCTGCCGGAGCTCCGAAGCCACACGTGCTCGAACGCCGCCCGCGGATACACCCGCCGGACCTCGGCGTCGCACGGCGCGGCCGGGTCGTTGACCACGATGTCGCCCCCGGCCGTGACACCGGTGACGACCAGGATGTGCCCGTTCGTGGAGTAGCAGGAGCCGGGTAGCTCGTGCGCCTTGAACGACTGCGAGGTGATCACCGGGATGCCGGCCCGTACGAACCGCTCCAGCTCCGCCGCCGACCGCAGCCGCGTCACGAACCCCGACAACCCGAACCGCCCCGCGTACGCCACGCCGAACGGCCAGTTGCCGGTGCCCTGGTAGCTCTCGTCGTACGTGCCGGCCGCCGCGTGGTCCACGTCGGGGGCCGGGTCGCCGTCGCCCACCCAGGCCAGCTCGTCCGGCGCGGGCCCGCGCCCCCAGTAGGCCAGCACCATGGCCACCGAGGCGGGGCTGCACCAGTTGGCGCCGCCGCCGTCGTAGCGCACATGATGCCCGGCGTGCGCGTGCTGCGAACGCCGCGGCACCGCCAGCTCCACCGCGCCGCCGGGGCCCGGCGCGCTCGGCGCGGGCGGCACGCGCGGCAGCGCCGAGGCCATCACGCCCAGCCCGGTCACCCGCGAGCCCTCGCCATAGTGGGTCACCCGCACCTGGAACGACGTCACCGGCTGCCGGGCCACGAACGTGTCCACCGCCACGTCCCCGTGCTCGTCGCCCTGGCCCGGCACCGAGGTACGCGGCGCGCCCTGCTCCGACCAGCGGCCCATGACGTACCACTTGGTCGGCTCACCCGAAGCGGTCCTGGCCCGCAGCGCGACCTCGATCCACGCGCCCGGCGGGGTGCGCGCCGTCCACGACGGGACGAGCTGGGTCGCGGCGAAGCCGATCGGCAGCTCCTCGCCGGTCCACACGCGGGCGCCCGCCGGCACGGTGAGACGGGCGAAGGCGACATGGGCCAGATCGACGGTGAGCACCAGGCACATTGTGGTTTCGCACTCCATGTCGCGCATCGGATGGTTTACGTACCGGCCCCGGATTGTGTCGGTGATCATCCCTAGGGTTCGGGGCATGACATCAGCGGTACAGGCATACACCTACACCGGGCCCTCCGTGCTGGCCGGCGGGAAGCTCGGCCTCTCGACCTCCGGTGGCACGGCGTTATCCGGCCCCGCCGCCCACCCGAGGTTCTTCAGCGGGCTGCTCATCCACGCCGCCCCGGCCGCCGCCGGGCTCCTGGCCGTGGCCGACGTGGCGCTCACCCGCTACCACCAGCCGCGCCCCGGATCGACCCGCGACCCCGTCGTCACGTGCGACGGGCAGCGGCTCAGGTTCGAGTCGTTCTCCGCCTGCGGCGGCGTCTACGCCCGGCTCGACGTGCTCGCCCTCGACGGCGACGTGCTCGACCGCGGCACCACCAACGTCGACGTCAACGGGCCGCTGCGCGAATCCCTGGCCAGGGTCGGCGGCACGGACCCGCTCCACCTCGGCGTCGGGGCCGACGAGCTGACCGCCACCACGCTCGACGGGGCCGTCGTCGAGAAGAAGGTGCCGCTGCCGCCGCGGTGGCTGCGCGGCTTCGCCGAGGTGCAGGTGATGGCCGCCGGCTGGGACCTGCGGGCCGAGCTGGCCGCGCCCCAGGCCGTCCGCTTCCTGCGCTCCCTGCCCAAGGGCGCCCGCTCCACCGTCTGGGCCGTGCCCGCCGGCCGCGACCTGCGGCTGTCCGCCACCGGCGGGCGGGGCGGCGTGTGCCTGTCCGGCACCGGCCGCGTGGCCACGCTCCTGCCGCTGTTGCGCTTCGCCAAGGCGCTGCGCGTCTACGGGCCCGCCGACGGCGCCGCCACCGCGAGCGCGTGGGAGCTGGAGCTGCCCGGCATGCGCTACACGCTGGCCGTCTCGCCGCAGCCGGCGCGCGGCTTCTCCGGCGAGGGCCAGGTCCTCGACGACCTGGCCGCCGCCGAGGCCGCCGCCGACGCCGACGTCATCGGCATGCTGCTCACCTTCGGACCCGCCGTCCAGCTCGGCCTGCTCGCCGACCGCTCCGGGCTGCCCCTCCAGCGGGTACGCGCGGCGCTCACCCAGCTCGGCACCGCCGGCCGGGTCGGCTACGACCTGCACGAGGCCGGCCACTTCCACCGGGAGCTGCCCTACGACCGGGCCCAGGTGGCCGCGCTCAACCCGCGCCTGACCGCCGCCAGGAAACTCGCCGACTCGGGCGCCGTCCGCCTCCTGCCGGCCGGCCAGGCGGAGGTCACCACCGACGGCGGCATCCGCCGCGTCGGCCTCATGGAGGGCACGTGCACCTGCCCGTGGTGGTTCGACCACCGGGGCTCCCGCGGCCCGTGCAAGCACGTCCTGTCGGCCAGGATCGCGTCCCGCCTGGCGGTGGAGGCCACACCGTGACGACGGACGCGGGGACGAGCGGAGGTGACGTGCGGGCGGCGGCCGGGCCGCTGGGCGGGGGTGGTGAGACGGGGGCCGGGCTGGTGAGCGCGTGGGAGTCGGTGGTGGAGGCGATCGACCGTGGGGACCTCGAACTCGTCGCCCGCGCCGCGCTCGAACTCCGCCCCGCCTCGGGCCGCCGCGGAGGCCGGGACCCCTTGGCCGGGCTCGTGCTGGCCATGCTGCGGCGCAGCGGCGCCGTCCCGCCGCACCACGACCCGCTCGTCCTGGCCTGGGCCACCGCCACACCCACCGCGGCCGAGCTGCGCGCGGACCCGCTGCTCGACCACCTCGTGCCCCGGCTGTTCGAGGCGGAAGGCGTCGGACGGCTGCTGCGCGACGAACGCGCCGACCCGCCCGACCCCAGGAGCTGGCTGGCCGCGCTCGCCGAGCTGCAGCGCGAGGGCCGCATCGGGCGCGACCTGCTGCTCGACGGGCTCCTGCGGCGCTTCCTGCGTGGCGGGCAGCCCGCCGACCTGCGCTTCTTCGTACGGCTGCACGAGCTGCTCGATCCCACGTACGACGACGTGAGCAAGCGGCGCCGCGACTACCTGCGCCTGCTGCCCGCCGCGCCCGGCATCGTGGCCGAGCCGGCGCTCCGGCACCTGCGGCGGCTCGACGACCTCGACCCGGGCGAGGTGACGGAGGCGGTGCTGGCCCTGCTGTCGAGGGGCGAGCGCAAGCTGCTGACGGCCGGGCTCACCTGGCTCGACGAGCTGGCCCGCGACCCCGGGGCCGACCTGGAGACGCTGGCCCCCGCGCTGGGGTACGCGTTCGCCTGCGAGTCCGCCGACGTGCAGGGGCGGGCGGTGCGGGTGGCCGTCAAGCACGCCAGGCGTTTCGGGGTGGCGGGGGCACGGGCCGTGTGGGAGGCGGCGACGGTGCTGCCGCAGGAGCTGGGGGAGACCCTGGCCTCGGCGTTCGGCCCGGTGTTGGGCCCGGTATCGGGTGGGGCGTTCGGGGAGGTCGGTGAGGATCCGCGCGATTCCGATGGGTTCGTGCCGGTACCGCTGCCTCCGCCGGTCACCGCGGCCCCGTTCCCCGCGCCCGTGACGGCGGCGCGGGAGGTGGAGGGGTTGCCGGACGGGGCCCGGTGGGAGGCCGCCGAGCTGTGGCTGGCCGGCGTCGTGCGGCTGCACGCGAGCGATCGCGACGGCCTCGCGTCCCGGCTGTCGGCGCTGATGCCGGGCGTGACCCCGCCGGACGGGCGGTGGCTCGCGGTCTGGCACTGGGCCTGGGAGATCGCCCGGCTGCTGACCACGCCCGCCGGAGACACCGGCGAGGCCGCGCCTGCGACGGCGGCGTACCTCTCGCGGCTGCCCGAGGTGGGGGAGGTGCCGGGGCCGCACCTGTTTCTGCTGCGGCGCTGGGCCGAGGTGTGCGGGGCGGTCGAGGGCGGGACGTTGCCGCCGTACCTGCTGGCCGAGCCCACCTCGATGACCGGCCATCTCGACGGCGCGGTGCTGGTGGAGCGGCTGGAGGGGTACGAGCGGGCCGGTGTCGAGGCGTTGCCCGCCGACCTGCGGCAGGCGCTGCTGCGGCTGCCGCGCGGCCTCGCGCCCGAGGTGGTGGCGCGGGCCGGGCGGCTCACCTCGCGGGCGGGCCGGGCGGCGGCGCGCTGGATGGGCGGCGAGCGGCCCGAGCCCGTCGCGGAGATCGCCTGGTGGTACTACCCGCCGGCGGGGACGCCGGGGTGCGGTGATCGGCAGGTGTACCGCGAGGACCGCGAGCACGCCGGGACGGGCGCGGTGCTCTACGAGCTGACCGCCCGCCTCCGCACGCCGCCAGCGCCGGGGCTACTCCCGATGGACGCGCCGCCGGCCACCGCATCGCCGGCCACCGTGCCGTCGGCCACCGTGCCGCCTCCTGCGTTGTCCGCTGCGGGCGGTGAGCCGGCGGGTGACGGGTTGCTGGGTGGGCCGGTCGGGCACCGGTTGAAGGAGCACGACGGGTATCTGCGGTGGTGGCCGTTCCTCATGCCGTCCGATCGGGAGGTGGTGGCCGCGCATCTCGTGCCGCACCTGACCGGGCGGTGGCAGCGGGCCCGGGCCGAGCCGGGGCAGGCGTGGGCGCTGGCGGTGGCGGACGGGCCGATGGGGGAGGCGGGTGCGCTCGTGCAGGCGTACTTCGTGGCCGACCGGGCCTGGTGCGCCGATCCCGGGGAGCGGGCCAGGCCGCTCGTGGAGCTGGCCGCCCGAGGGGAGCTGGACGCCGAGCAGGTGGGGCGGCAGCTCGCGTTGCTGGTGCGCAGGACGGATCTCAAGCCGGGGCCGGTGTTCGAGACGCTGGAGAGCGCGGCGGCGCTGGGGGCGCAGCGGGAGGTGTGGCGGATCATGGCGGGGTTCCTGCCGGTGTTCCTGCCGGGCCCGGGGGAGCGGACGCACACCCGGCACGCGCAGAGCCTCACGTTCGCGTTGCGGGCGGCGCGGTGGGCGCAGGCGCGCGGGGCGGTGGCGTGCGTCGCGGAGATCGCCCGCCGCCGGGCGTCGAACACCTTCGTCCGGCAGGCCCGCAGGCTGCACACCTATTTGACGTGACGTGACGGCTCGTCCCCACCCGGCCCCGGGTGGGGACGAGAAGGTGTCAGAGGTAGAGGCCGGTGGACTCGTCGCCGGGCGTCGGGGTGATGTCGCGGCCGGCGCGCAGCGCGTAGAGCTGCGCGAGCGTCGCCCCGGACGGCCCGACGCCCTTCGAGGAGCCGAGCCAGGCGGTCGCCTCCTCCTTGCTCAGCGGCCCCACCTCGACCTGGGCGAGGCAGCGGCCGGGACGGACGACGGCGGGGTGGAGGCGGGCGAGGTCTTCGTTGGTGGTGATGGCCACGAGGACGTCGCGGCCCTGCCCGAGCAGCCCGTCGGTGAGGTTGAGCAGGCGGGAGAGCCCCTGCCCGGCCTGGGCCTTGGCGCCGGAGCTGATGAGCTCGTCGCAGTCTTCGAGGACGAGCAGGCGCCAGCGCTGCGCGTCTTCGTCGGTGTCGTAGCCGACCGCGACCTCCATGAGGTAGCCGGGCTCGTTGAACAGCCGTTCGGGGTCGAGCACGCAGTCGACCTGGCACCAGTCGCGCCACTGCTTGGCGAGGGAGCGCAGCAGCGTGGTCTTGCCGGTGCCGGGCTCGCCGTGCAGGAGGATGAGGCGGCCGTTGACGTCGGCCGGGGTGAGCGACATGAGCCGGTCGAGGGCGGGGCGCACCTTGGCGGAGTAGTTGGAGCTGATCTCGTGCCAGGGCTGCGCGGTGATCGGCTTCTCCGATCGGGTGCCGCCGTGCATGCCGCGCCACCAGAAGCCCATCTCGACGTGGTCGGCCTCGGGCATCGGCTCTTCGGCGCCCTCGATGCTCTCGGCCAGGACGGTCTTGGCGAGGTCTTCGTTGACGGCGGTGACGCTGACGGTCGCGGTGCGGTTGCGGTGCCGGATGACGCGCAGGGTCCAGCCGTCTCCGCTGATGAGCCGCGACTCGGAGCCGTCCTCGACGCGGGCGGTGCGCAGCACGCGGCCGCCGGCGGGGGTGAGGGTGGCGTCGGGGCGCACGCGCTCGAGGTTGGCCAGGCGCGACCAGGGCTGCGCGCCCGTCGCGAACGGCGACAGCGCCAGGGCGTCGATGACGTCGATGGCCGAGTCGGCGTCGTCGATCCAGATGTTCATCGGGAGCTCAGAGGAGTCGGGGCTGGGGAACGGCACCTCCCTGATCACAGACATACTGTTGATGATCTCCGTCTCTGGGCCTGATGTCGAAGGGTTTTGGCTGGGGATCGGCTGCGTTTCGTCCTCAGCGTACCGGCTGAGGGGGAGAGCCGCCCGGAGCCCGGCGCGGGCGGCCCGAGGGATGTGCTGGGATTTGCGGCTTCCCGCACCGATCGCCCGTTGTCATGCGGAAGGCATGATCGCCCGGTACCGTGTCCTCGGGTCAAATCACTCCTTACTCGGAGGTATCGGGGAAGTGTCGAAGATCACGTTCCGCGAGCGGGCGCGGTACTGGTTCGACAACACCATGTCCAGGGGCACCGCCTCCCTGATCGGCTGGCTCGCCGTGGTGTCGGTCGGGCTGATCGTGGTCGTCGCCGTCCTCACGATGTGGCTGGCCCCCGGCGAGCCCGAAGGCGTCGGGCACATGGGCGAGGTGCTCTGGATCGCCCTCATGCACGCCCTGACCCCGGGCAAGGTCGCCAGCGACAAGGGCTCGCTGGCGTACATGACCGTGATGTTCATCTGCTCGCTCGGCGGCCTGTTCATCGTCAGCATGCTCGTCGGCCTGCTGTCCAACGGGCTCAAGCAGCGGGTGGACCGGCTGCGCAGGGGCCGCTCGCGGATCGTCGAGTCGGGGCACACGGTGATCCTCGGCTGGTCGGACCAGGTGTTCACGATCGTGTCCGAGCTGATCAAGGCGCACGCCAGCCAGAAGGGCTCGGTGATCGCGGTCCTGGCGGAACGTGACAAGCTGGAGATGGAGGAGGCCATCCGCGAGCACGTCGGCGATCTCGGCAGGACCCGCGTCGTGTGCCGCACCGGCCGCCCCACCGAGCCCCGCGACCTCGCGCTGATGAACCTCGCGGCGGCCCGCTCCGTCGTCGTGCTCTCCCCCGAGGGCGACGACCCCGACGCGCACGTGATCAAGATCCTGCTCGCGCTGGCCAAGCGCCACGGCGCGCACCCGCCGGTGGTGGCCGGCCTCGCCTCCAGCCGCAACATCGCCGCCGCCCGCCTGGCCGGCGGCCCGGACGTGCACCTGGTCGACTCCGACGACACCGCCTCCCGGCTCATCGTGCAGTCCTCCCGCCAGTCCGGCATGTCCGTCGTCTGCATGGACCTGCTGAACTTCGACGGCGGCGAGATCTACCTGCGCACCCCGAAGAAGCTCGTCGGCGTCACCTACGGCGAGGCGCTGCACGCCTACCAGACCGCCTCGGTGATCGGCCTGCGCCGCCCCTCCGGCGTCGTGCTGAACCCGCCCGCCGACACCGTGATCAACGCCGACGACGAGATCGTGGTCATCGCCCACGACGACTCCCACGTCCGCCTGGCCGCCGGCAAGCCCGCCATCGACGAGTCCGTCATCGTCACCGCCGGCGCCGCGCCCACCGAGCCGGAACGCACGCTCCTGCTCAACTGGAACGGCCGCGCCGAGCAGATCATCCGCTACCTCGACGGCTACGTGGCGCCCGGCTCGGTCCTGGAGGTCGCCGCCGACCACCCCAAGGCAGGTGCCGGCCTGGAGGGCCTGCGCAACCTCACGGTGAACGTCAAGGACTGCGACACCACCGACAGGTTCGCCCTGGAGTCGCTCGGCGTCGGGCTCTTCCAGCACGTCATCGTCCTGTCCGACGACCGCTTCGACCCGCACCACGCCGACACCCGCACCCTGATGACGCTGCTGCAGCTGCGCGACATGCAGAGCACGCTGCGCGAGCACTACTCGATCGTCAGCGAGATGCACGACGAGAACAACCGCGCCCTGGCCGAGGTCACCGAGGCCGACGACATCGTGATCAGCGACACCGTCATCGGCCTGCTCCTGGCCCAGCTCGCCGAGAACCGGCACCTCGCCGACGTCTTCGCCTACCTCTTCGACTCGCGCGGCTCCGAGATCTACCCGCGCCCCGCCGGCGACTACGTCAAGACCGGCACGCGGGTGTCGTTCGCGACCGTCGTGGAGTCGGCGCGGCGCAGGGGCGAGACCGCGATCGGCTATCGCAACGCCACCGCCCGCAACGACCCGCCGCACTACGGCATCGTCCTGAACCCCGACAAGTCCGAGCAGATCGTGCTCGGCCGCCGGGACTCGGTGATCGTCCTGGCCGAACGCTGACCGGTGCCCGGCGAGTGGGTTAGCGTTTGCCCGTGAGGACCATTGACTGGGTCGACGGGGCCGTCGAGCTCGTGGACCAGACGCTGCTCCCCGACAAGCTCGTCATGCTGCGCATCCGCACCGTCGCCGAGCTCGTCGACGCCATCCGGCGGCTGGCCGTGCGCGGCGCGCCCGCGCTCGGGGTGGCGGGGGCGCTCGGCGTCGTCCTGGCCGACGGCGACCCCGCCCAGATCGCCGAGCTGCGCGCCGCCCGCCCCACCGCGGTCAACCTCGCGTGGGGCGTCGACCAGGCCGCCGCCCGCCTGCCGCAGGGCCGCGAAGCGGTGCTCGCAGCGGCGCTCAAGGTCCGCGACGACGACATCGCCGCCTGCCACGCCATGGGCGAGCGCGGCGCGGACCTGCTCGAAGGCGACCGCCTGCGGATCATGACCGTGTGCAACACCGGCGGCCTGGCCGCCGTCGAACGCGGCACCGCGCTCGGCGTCGTCCAGACCCTGCACGAGCGCGGGCGCCTGGCCGAGGTGCTCGCCCTGGAGACCCGGCCCCTGCTCCAGGGCGCCCGGCTCACCACGTGGGAGCTGGCCAGGATGGGCGCGCCGCACCGGCTCGTCGCCGACTCCGCCGGGCCGTACCTGCTGGCCAAGGGCGGGGTCGACGCGGTGCTCATCGGCGCCGACCGCATCGCCGCCAACGGCGACACCGCCAACAAGATCGGCTCGTACGCGCTCGCGCTCGGCGCGGAGCGGGCCGGTGTGCCGTTCGTGGTCGTCGCGCCCGAGTCCACGATCGACCAGGGCACCCCCTCGGGCGAGCACATCGCGATCGAGGACCGCGGCGACGACGAGATCGTCACCTTCAGGGGCGTGCGCGTGGCGCCGGAGGGCACGCGGGCCCTGAACCCGGCCTTCGACGTGACCCCGCACGACCTGATCAGCGCCATCGTGACCGAGCAGCGGGTGATCAGGCCGTAGCGGCGAAACCGCCAATCGGCAAGACCTGGCCGCATCGATCGGGTTACGCTCGGTCATCATGTTCTCGACCCCCGGAGAGCACCGTGGCCATCGATCTGGTAGTGCGGCGCGACTGGTCGGCGCGGGCGCCGCGCGGCGACTACACACAGCTCGACTCGACCAAGGGCGTCAAGGTCCACTACACCGGCGGCCTCGTCTCGCCCGGCATCGTGACCGACCATGACGCGTGCGTCGCCCTCGTCCGCTCCATCCAGGGTTACCACATGGACGGCAACGGCTGGATCGACATCGGCTACTGCGCCGACGAGGAGACGGAGATCCTGACGCGGCAGGGCTGGGCCTCCTACCGGCGGCTGCGGGCCGGGGAGCTCGTCCTCACCCTCGATCATGAGACGGGGCTGTCGCAGTGGCAGCCGGTGATCGAGGTGTGCGTCTTCCCCGCCCGTCCGCGGGAGATGATCCGCATGGAGGGCGCCGGCCACTCCTCGCTGACCACCCCGGCGCACCGCTGGCCCGTCGAGCGGGGCGCCGGGCGGCCGTGGGTGACCACGGAGACGATGGGCCCCGGAGACCGGATGGTGCTCGCGGCCCCCTGCGCGGACCTGCCCGCCGAGGCGAAGTGGTCCGACGCGTTCGTCCAGCTCGTCGCCTGGTTCTCCACCGGGCAGGGGGACGGCCTGCTTTCGCCGACGCGGGACGCCGGGGTCCGCGCGGCGCTCAGGTCCGTCTTCGGGACGTCCGCGTGGCGGGAGCTGCCGGCGCCGGCCCGGCGGGAGCTGGACGAGGTGGCGCCGGGGCGGGTGCCCGGCCACGCGTTCCTGCTGTCGCTCACCAGGGCGCAGCTCTCCCTGTTCGTCGAGACCGTGGTCGG
This sequence comes from Nonomuraea composti, assembly GCF_012034275.1. Lineage (NCBI taxonomy): Bacteria > Bacillati > Actinomycetota > Actinomycetes > Streptosporangiales > Streptosporangiaceae > Nonomuraea > Nonomuraea composti. Next base: position 166,159 of record NZ_JAATEP010000001.1, read on the forward strand.
CGGCGAGCGCGTGGCCGCGTTCGGGGAGCGGGCCGCCGCCGAGGCGTTCCTGCTCGCCGTGCTGCTCACCGGCGCGCCGGTGACCCTGCGGCAGCAGTCGCGCGGCGGCTGGCGGGTGCGTCTCGGACGGCGGCGCACCCTCGCCCCGCACGCGGCCCAGCGCAAGGGACGCTTCACGATCACCAGGGAGCCCTACCACGGCGAGATCTGGTGCCCCCGCACGGCGAACCAGAGCTGGATGGCCCGCCGCGCCGGGACCGTCTACTTCACCGGCAACTCCTACGTCGCCTGCCCCCACCAGAAGGTGTTCGAGGGGCGCGGGCTCCACCACCTGCCCGCCGCCAACGGGCCGGGGCTCAACGCCGGCCACTACGCCGTGCTCGGCCTCGTCGGCAACGCCGGCCTCGTCGAGCCGACCGACGGGATCCTGAACGGCATCCTCGACGCCGTCCAGTACGTCCGGGACTACGGCCGCGCCGGCAAGGAGATCAAGGGGCACCGCGACGGCTACTCCACCGACTGCCCCGGCGAGCCGCTCTACGCCTGGGTCAAGCGCGGCGCGCCCCGGCCCGGAGGCGGCTCCGGCCCGCCCGCCCCGCCGGCCGCGCCGCCGTTCCCCGGGCGGCTGCTGAAGTACCCGCCCGTCATGCGGGGGGAGGACGTGCGCACGTGGCAGGAGCAGATGCGGCGGCGCGGCTTCGACCTGGCCGCCGACGGCGCGTACGGGGCGCGCTCGCGTGAGGCGTGCCTGAGCTTCCAGCGGCAGCAGGGCATCACGGGCGACGGGATCGTGGGGCCGCTCACCTGGCGGCTGACCTGGGAGGCGCCCTCCGCCTGAGCCCTGCGCCCGCGCCCGCCGCCCCCCGGGGTTACTGACGCGTACTCCTTCCGCCTACTATCCGAACCATGGAACTGGCAGCGGGGTTCGCGTCCATCTCACGAGACGACTGGCGCGCGCTGGCGGCGGAGGTCCTGCGCAGGTCGGGGATCGAGGCCGGCTCGCCGGAGGAGGCGCTGTCCAGGGCGACGTACGACGGGGTGACCGTCGCGCCGCTCTACGACGCCGACGACCTGCCCGGCGATCCCGGGCTGCCGGGCGCCGCCCCGTACGTGCGGGGCGCCCGTGCCGCCGGCGGGTGGGACGTGCGGCAGCGGCACGCCGTGGCCGACCCGGAGGCCGTGCTGGCCGACCTGGAGAACGGCGTCACCTCGCTGTGGCTGGTGGTCGGCGACGGCGCGATCCCGGTGGGCGAGCTGGGCGCGGTGCTGAAGGACGTCTACCTCGACCTGGCGCCCATCGTGCTGGAGGCGGGGGAGCGGACGCCCGAGGCCGCCGACGCCCTGTTCGCCCTCGCCGCCGCCCGCCGCCCCGAGCCCGGCCAGCCGGGCGGAGCGGGCGCGGGCGAAGGGGCGCTGAGCGGGAACCTGGGTGCCTCCGCCGTGCTCGGCACCGGCGGGGCCGAGCTGGCGCTGCGCTGCGCCACCGAATACCCGGGCCTGCGGGCCGTCACCGTGGACGCGACGCCGTACCACGACGCGGGCGCCAGCGACGCCGAGGAGCTGGCCTGCTCGATCGCCCAGGGCGTCGCCGAGCTGCGGGCGCTGACCGGCGGCGGGCTGTCCGTGGAGCAGGCGCTCGGGCAGATCGAGTTCCGGTACGCCGCCACCGCCGACCAGTTCGCCACCATCGCCAAGCTGCGCGCGGCCCGCCGCCTGTGGGCCAGGGTCGCCGAGGTCTGCGGCGCCCCCGGCGCGGGCGGGCAGCGGCAGCACGCCGTCACCGGCTCCGCCATGATGACCGCCCGCGACCCGTGGGTGAACATGCTGCGCACCACCATCGCCTGCTTCGCCGCCGGGGTGGGCGGGGCGCAGGCGGTCACCGTGCAGCCGTTCGACGCGTGCCTCGGCCTGCCCGACGCCTTCTCCCGCCGCATCGCCCGCAACACGCAGTCGCTGCTGCTGGAGGAGTCGGGGCTCGGCCGCGTGATCGACCCGGCCGGCGGCTCCTGGTACGTCGAGCGCCGCACCGCCGACCTCGCCGCGGCCGCCTGGGCGTTCTTCCAGGAGATCGAGGCCGCCGGCGGCATCGTGGCGGCGGCCGAGCTGTTGTCCGGGCGGATCGCCGCCACCCGGGAACGCCGCGACGACGACATCGCCCACCGCCGCCTCCCGATCACCGGCGTGAGCGAGTTCCCCGACCTCGACGAGAAGCCCGTCCGCCGCCGCCCGGCACCGGTGCAGCAGGAGAGCGGCGGGTTGCCGCGGGTCCGGTACGCCGAGCCGTTCGAGCGGCTGCGGGACCTGGCCGACGCGCGGCCCGAGCGCCCCAAGGTGTTCCTGGCCACGATCGGCCCCCTCGCCGCCCACACCGCCAGGGCCGCGTTCGCCGCGAACCTGTTCCACGCCGGCGGCCTGGCCACCGAGACGGCCGGCCCCGGCACCGACCCCGAGCAGATCGCCACCGCGTTCGCCGTCAGCGGCGCCACCGTCGCGTGCCTGTGCTCCAGCGACAAGCTGTACGCCCAGCACGCCACCGCCGTCGCCAGGGCGCTGCGCCGGGCGGGCGCGCGCAAGGTGTGGCTGGCGGGGAAGGGACACTACGAAGGCGTGGACGCCCTGCTCCACGCCGGTTGCGACGCCCTGGCCGTGCTCCGCGAGACGTTCGACGACCTGGAGGTGACCCGATGATCCCGGACTTCTCCGGCATCCCGCTCGACCCCCTCAAGGAGCGGCCGGCCCAGGCGCCGCAGCCGGCGGGCGAGCCGTGGGAGACGCCCGAGGGCATCGCCGTCAAGCCCCTCTACACGGCCGCCGACCTGGAGGGCCTCGACTTCCTGCGCACCTACCCCGGCGCCGCCCCCTACCTGCGCGGCCCGTACCCCACCATGTACGTCACCCAGCCGTGGACGGTCCGCCAGTACGCGGGCTTCTCCACGGCCGCCGATTCCAACGCCTTCTACCGGCGCAACCTCGCGGCCGGGCAGAAGGGCCTGTCGGTGGCGTTCGACCTGGCCACCCACCGCGGCTACGACTCCGACCACCCGCGCGTGGCCGGCGACGTCGGCATGGCGGGGGTGGCGATCGACTCCATCTACGACATGCGCCAGCTCTTCGACGGCATCCCGCTCGACCGCATGTCGGTGTCGATGACCATGAACGGGGCCGTGCTGCCGATCCTCGCCCTCTACATCGTGGCGGCCGAGGAGCAGGGCGTCGCGCCGGAGCAGCTGTCGGGGACCATCCAGAACGACATCCTCAAGGAGTTCATGGTCCGCAACACCTACATCTACCCGCCGGGCCCGTCGATGCGGATCATCTCCGACATCTTCGCCTACACCAGCGAGAAGATGCCGAAGTTCAACTCCATCAGCATCTCCGGCTACCACATCCAGGAGGCCGGGGCGACCTGCGACCTGGAGCTGGCCTACACCCTGGCCGACGGCGTCGAGTACCTGCGGGCCGGGGTCGCGGCGGGCATGGACGTCGACCGGTTCGCGCCGCGCCTGTCGTTCTTCTGGTGCATCGGCATGAACTTCTTCATGGAGGTCGCCAAGCTCCGCGCCGCCCGGCTGCTGTGGGCCAGGCTCGTCTCCGGCTTCGGCGCCGAGAACCCCAAGTCGCTCAGCCTGCGGACGCACAGCCAGACCTCCGGCTGGTCGCTCACCGCCCAGGACGTCTTCAACAACGTGGCCCGCACCTGCGTCGAGGCCATGGCCGCCACCCAGGGCCACACCCAGTCCCTGCACACCAACGCCCTCGACGAGGCGCTCGCCCTGCCCACCGACTTCTCCGCCCGCATCGCCCGCAACACCCAGCTCCTCCTCCAGCAGGAGTCGGGCACCACCCAGGTGATCGACCCGTGGGGCGGCTCCTACTACGTCGAGCGGCTCACCCACGACCTCGCCGAGCGCGCGTGGGCGCACATCGAGGAGGTCGAGGCCGCCGGTGGCATGGCCAGGGCCATCGAGGCGGGGCTGCCGAAGCTGCGCATCGAGGAGGCCGCCGCGCGCACGCAGGCCCGCATCGACTCCGGCCGGCAGCCCGTCATCGGCGTGAACAAGTACCGCGCGACCTCCGACGAGGACATCGAGGTGCTCAAGGTCGACAACAGCGCCGTCCGCGCCGAGCAGCTCGACAAGCTCGCCCGCCTGCGTGCCGAACGCGACCCCGAGGCCGTGCGGCACGCCCTCGACGCGCTCACCAAGGCCGCCGGCCACCCCGCCCCCGGCCTGGAGCACAACCTGCTCAAGCTGGCCGTGGACGCCGCCCGCGCCAAGGCCACCGTCGGCGAGATCTCCGACGCCCTGGAGCGGGTGTTCGGGCGGCACGCCGAGCAGGTGCGTACGATCACTGGCGTGTACCGCGACGAGTCCGGATCGGCCGGCAACATCGAACGCGCCCGCGCGGCCTGTGCCGACTTCGAGCGCGCCGAGGGCCGCCGGCCGCGCATCCTCGTGGCCAAGATGGGCCAGGACGGGCACGACCGCGGCCAGAAGGTGATCGCCACCGCGTTCGCCGACCTCGGGTTCGACGTGGACGTCGGCCCGCTGTTCCAGACGCCCGAAGAGGTCGCCAGGCAGGCGGTCGAGGCCGACGTGCACATCGTCGGCGTCTCGTCGCTGGCCGCCGGGCACCTCACGCTCGTGCCCGCGCTGCGCGCCGCCCTGGCCGAGCTCGACGCCGCCGACATCATGATCGTGGTGGGCGGCGTCATCCCGCCCGGCGACCACGACGAGCTGCGGGCCGCGGGCGCCGCCGCGATCTTCCCGCCGGGCACCGTGATCGCCGACGCCGCCCTCGACCTGCTCGAACAGCTCCGGAGCCGCCACTGACGCCGCCGGGGCGGCCCCAGGCCCGTCGGCAGGCCGTCAACGGGCCGTCAGTAGGCCGCCGCCTCGTCGCACATCGTGACCGAGATCGTGCGCTTGGCGGTGACCGGCGACAGGATGCGCAAGGTGACCGTGTGGGTGCCGCCCGAGCTCGTGAGCGGGCGCGGCGAGGTCAGGTACCGCCGGCCGTTCTCGGCGATGGTCGCCGTCGCGCGGCCGGCCGGGGCGCCGTCGATGAGCCAGGTGTAGGTGAACGTCACCGGGGCGCCCGTGCGGCGGACCAGCGCCTGCAGCGTCACCTCGCCGCCCGCCCAGCACTCGCCGTCCTGGGTGCCGCCGGGGCGCACGTACATCACCCGGAGCCGGTCCGGGGTGGCGGTGGGGGTGCCGGAGACGCCCACGCCGTCACTCGGGACCGTGCTGGGCGTGCCCTCCGACTGGGGGCTAGGCCTGGCCGTGCGGGTACGCCTCGGAGTCGGCTCCGCGGTGGCGGCGGAGGTCGTCGGCACGCCGGTGGTCACGGCGACGTTGTGGGTCTTCGGAGTGGGGGTGGTGGGGGTGAGCCAGACGATCGCGCCGGCCAGCGCGCACACGCACACGCCGGAGACGCCCGCGATGAGGACCTTCTTGACCGTACGGCCCCTGCGCCGCGCGGGCGGCGCCGGCTCGTCCCGTGGCGGCGGCGGGGGCGGCTCGCTCCCGTGGCCGGCGGGCGGGTACTGGGCCGTCGCCGGCTCGTCCATCGCCACCGGAGCGCCCAGCGGCATCCGCCCCTCGAACGCGCCCCCGGCCCCGAACGCCGCCGTGGTTGCCTGGGACGGGGCCCCCTGGGACGGGGCCGCCTGGGACGGGGCCGCCTGGGACGGGGCCGCCTGGGACGGGGCCGCGCCACCGAACGGCTCCGGCGCCTGCGGCGAGCCCGGCCGGCCGGGGGCGCCGGGCGGCTGCTCGACCGGCGACGACAGGTCGAACAGCGCCTGCAGCGGCGAGGTCGCCGGGCCGGGCCCCTCGTGCGCGCCCGCCGCCTCGACCCGCGAGCGGCCGTGCTCATGACCCAGCCCGTGCTCATGACCCAGCCCGTGCGCCTGGGCGGCACCGTGCGCCGGCGGCCCGCCCTGCGAGTGGATCCCGCCGTGCGCCTGCGGCCCGCCCTGCGAGTGGGCCCCGCCGTGCGTCTGCGGCCCATTGTGCGTCTGCGGCCCGCTGGGCGGCTGGCCTGTGGCATATGCCTGGTGCCCGCCCTGCGAAGGGGCCGCACTGTGCGGCTGGGCGGCTCCGTGCGGCTGGGCGGCGCCCTTCGCATGGGCGCCGCTGTGCGGCTGGGCCGCGCCGCGCCGGGGCAGAGGGTCGGAGGCGCCGGGCCGGGGCGCCACGGGGTGGTCGACGGTGTCCCAGGCGTCGCGCGCGTCCGAGGGCCGGGCCGGGGCCGGCTCGGGGGCCGGGGCGGCGTACGGGGCGGAAGGCCGGCGGGAGGGGGCGGTCAGGCGGAGGAGGACGTCGCGCATCGACGGCCGCCCCGCCGGGTCCTTGGTCAGGCAGGCCGTCACGACTTCGCGCAGCGGCCGGCCCAGGTCCCCGAGCACCGGCTCCTCGCGCAGGATGCGGTTGATGACGGCGGGCAGCGAGTCGTCCCCGAACGGCGGCACGCCGGTGGCGGCGAAGACGAGCACGGACGCCCACGAGAACACGTCGGCCGCGGCCCCGACGGGCCGCCCGGCGAGCTGCTCGGGCGCCATGTAGGCGGGCGTGCCGACGATGTTGCTGGTGGCCTTCATGCCGGAGCCGAGCGCCGCGGCGATGCCGAAGTCGACCACGCGGGCCCCGTCGGGGCCGAGCAGGACGTTGGCGGGCGTGAGGTCGCCGTGGACGACGCCGGCCTGGTGGATGGCGTCGAGCGCGGTCGCGGTCGCCACGGCGAGCCGCTGCAGCTCCGCCCCGCCGCGCCGGCCCGCCTGCTGCAGCGAGGGCCCGTCCACGTACTCGGACACGATGTACGGCCTGCCGCTGGTCGAGGCGTCGAGCACCTGCGCGAGGCAGAACGGCTCGACCTTGCGCGCGGCGGCGATGTCGGCGGCGAGGTGATCGTCCACGGCCAGCCCCTCGTGCAGCACCTTGACGGCGACGGGGGTTCCGTTGCGTGCCTGGCCGAGGTAGACGACACCGTGGCCGCCCGCGCCGAGCCGCCCGACCAGCCGGTAGGGCCCCACCGCTGCCGGGTCGCCCTCGCGGAGGGGTTCGACGTTGGGCATGAGGGGAGTGACTCCTGTGACGGCTGAGACAGAACATCGAGCACCCTACTGGCAAAAGTCAAGACTTGTCAGAAGTTAGGCTGATCAACTGCGAAGAAAGGGGTAAGTGGGGTGCACTCGCTGGAGGACTACGCCCAGGGTGTACGGGCGGGCTCCCGTACCTGGATCGCCCGTGCGATCACGCTGGTCGAGTCGACCAGGCCCGACCACCACGCGCTCGCGCAGCGGCTCCTCGTCGAGCTCACCCCGCTGTCCGGACGGGCGCGCCGGGTCGGCGTGTCGGGCGTGCCGGGTGTGGGGAAGTCCACGTTCATCGACGCGCTCGGCACCCGGCTGACGGCGGCGGGGCACCGGGTGGCGGTGCTCGCGGTGGACCCGTCCTCGACGAGGACGGGCGGGAGCATCCTCGGCGACAAGACCCGCATGGCCCGGCTGGCGGCGGACCCGGCGGCGTTCATCAGGCCCTCGCCGACCTCGGGCACGCTCGGCGGCGTCACCAAGGCCACCAGGGAGGCGATGGTGGTGGTGGAGGCGGCCGGGTTCGACGTCGTGCTGGTGGAGACCGTCGGCGTCGGGCAGTCGGAGACGGCGGTGGCCGACATGGTGGACACGTTCCTGCTGCTCACGCTGGCCCGTACCGGCGATCAGCTCCAGGGCATCAAGAAGGGCGTGCTGGAGCTCGCCGACGTCATCGCCGTCAACAAGGCCGACGGCGAGCACGAGCCGCCCGCCAGGAAGGCGGCGCGCGAGCTGGCGGGGGCGCTGCGGCTGCTGCGCTCCGACACGACCCCGCCTCCGGTGCTGACCTGCAGCGGCCTGACCGGCGACGGGCTGGAGGAGCTGTGGCGGCGGGTCCTGGCCCACCAGGACGCGATCGACCTGGAGGCCAGGCGCCGCCGCCAGCAGGTCCGCTGGACGTGGACGCTCGTCCAGGACCGGCTCCTGGCCGAGCTGCGCGGCGATCCGGGGGTGGCGGAGATCGCCGGCGAGGTGGAGCGCGAGGTGCTCGCGGGGGAGCTGACGCCGGCCCTCGCGGCGGAAAAAATTCTGTCCGTGTTCAAGAGGCTTTGACCCGCTTTCGGGCCGGGGCGGGCGCCGAAACGCTACTCCCCGGGTGGAGATACATCCTCCCTGGGTGTGAAAACCCTCCCTTCCCGATGACCTCCGGACGGGGCGCACCCGTGATGCGTGTCACGATGTCGCGCAACCGAGTGGGGAGGGCTACATGGGTGCGGAATCGACCGCGGGATCGACGCTGCCCGACAGGGTGACGGAGGCGCTGGAGGAGTACGGTCGCCTCCTGGACGAGCACGGCATCACCTGGGGCGAGCCGGAGATCCATTACGTGAAGTTCTTCGCCCGCCGCCGGGTGCTGCCGACCCGGCTGTTCGACCGGTTCTGGGAGCTCGTCCTGAAGGCGGTGGCGGAGAGCCACCCCGACGAGCCGCACGACCGGGTCGCCGCCCGGCTGTCCGAGCCCGACTACGACCGCGTGCTGCGCGACACGCTCGACGGCGAGCTGCCGGGGCACCTCGTCGCCGTGCGCGTCGAGCAGGACGACGTCCGCCTCGAAGGGGCGCCCCGCACCGTGCTCCTCCCCTCGGAGCCGTCGCCGGCCGCGCGGCGCCCCGGCGGGGGCCTGCCGCTCGTCATGCTGCCGGGCGGGGAGCGGCGGCCCGCGCGCCCGGGGGACGGGCTCGCGCCCGCCGCGCCGCTGCCCGGGCGCGGCGAGGAGCGGATCTCGCTGCTCATCGACTCCAGCCGGGACGCGCCCTGCCTGGTCAGCGTGGACGACGCGCAGCGCCTGCTCCCCCCGCACGGCGCCTGGCTGGCCGAGGTGGACGAGGACGGCCTGGTCATCGTCGACGGCGTCCGTGTCCGCCTGGACACGCTGCTGCGGCCCATCCCGTCGGCCACGCTGCGCCTGGTGGCCGGGGTGCCCTGCCGGTGGAGCGTGGTGGCCAGCGACGGCAGCGGCTGGTTCCCGCCCGACGTCCCGCACCGCTACGACTACCACGGCCGCCCGTACTTCCACGGCGACGACCTGCGCCTGGAGGTGCCCTGCCTGGAGCTGACGGTCACCGCCGCGCGCGGCATGGAGCACGGCGAGGCCACGACCAGGCTCGTCCCGCGCCCCGCCGGCGAGGAGCGGGTCGAGCTGACCCCCGCCCGCCTGTACGACGCCGCCGCCCGCGGCTGGTACGGCGGCGACCTGCACGTGCACCTCAACTGGGCGGGCGACCTGGTGGCCGTGCCCGCCGACGCGGCCGCCGCCCAGCACGGCGAGGACCTGCACGTGCTCAACCTGCTGGCCGGCAACGTCTCGGGCCGCCGCGTGTACGACCGGGAGGCGCTGGAGCACTGGGTCGACCGCGACCTGCCGTGGTCCGACGGCACCCACCTGGCCAGGATGGGCGTCGAGTACCGCAACGACCTGCTCGGCCACATCTACGCCTTCGCGCCCCGCTCGGCCCCCGGCCGCTACCACACGGGCTTCGACGGCGACGCCGACTGGCCGCCCAACGCCGACGGGCTGCGCGAGCTGCGCGGCCTCGGCGCGCTCGTCGGCTACAGCCACCCCTTCCGCGCCCCGATCACCGACGCCGACCCGCCCAAGGGCATCGTCTCGCCCGTGCCGCGCAACTGCGCCGCCCGCGAGCTGGTCGCCGACGCCGCGCTCGGGCTCGTGGACAGCCTCGACGTGCTCACGCACGCCTCGATCCCGTCCACGGCGTCGGTGTACCGGCGGCTGCTCGGCGCGGGCAACCGGCTGGCCGTGACGGCCGGCACGGACGCGATGATCTCCTTCACCCGCTCCGACACCCAGTCGAACCCGCCCGGCTGGGCCCGCGTCTACGCCCGCGTCGAGGGCGAGCTGACCGCCCGGTCGTTCGCGGCGGCGGTACGCGCGGGCCGTACGTTCGCCACCACCGGCCCCTGGCTGGAGCTGACGGTCGACGGCCACGGCCCCGGCCACGTGCTGCACGCCGAGCCGGGCGAGCGCGTCAGCGTCACGGCCACCGCCCTCGGCCCCGAGGTGGCCGCGGTGCGCATCCGCACCGCAGACGGCGTGCGGGCGGGCGCCGAGCGGCTGTCGCCCGGCGGGCGCGGCTGGGGCCGGGACCGGCTGACCGTGACGGCCGAGCTGCAGGTGGACGCGCCCACGTACATCGTGGCCGAGGTGCTGTGCGACCCGCACCCGCGCACGCTGACCGCCACCGGCTACGCCCTGACCAGCCCCGTGTACGTGGACGTGGACGGCCGGCAGGTGGCCCGGCAGGAGGACGTGCGCTGGTGCCTGGAGTGGCTGGACGGGCTGGAGGAGCTGATCAGGCAGCACGGCCGCCTGGCCAGCCCCTACCAGTTCGGCGACCACATGTCGCTGCTCCAGCAGGCCAGGGCGGTCTACCAGGGGCGGCTGGGCTGATCCGGTGGACGTCAAGGCCCTGCTGCCCGAGCCGGGCAGCGGGCGGTGGTGGCTGGCCGAGCGGTGCGCGCGCTCGCTGGTGGCGACGATGGGACGGCCGGACGACGGCCCGCCGTTCTTCCGGCCGCTGCCGGAGCTGGGTCCCTACTTCTACGTGTACGCCTTCCTGGGCGCGCCGCCGTACACGCTGGCCTACCACCGGGAGCCTGGGCATCCCGGCGGAGGTGTCGCAGGCCACCTTCGCCGACCTGGGGCGGCTGGTCGCGGTGCACCGCAAGCGGCACGGCAGTGGCGGCGTGCACGCGCCCTACTGGTTCATGCTGCACGCCAGGGGCACCCTGTACGCGCTGGGGCGGCTGCAGTTCAACCGCGACCGGCTCAGCCCCGGGATCGCGGCGGCGGTGCGGGCGTCGGGGCTGCCGGCGGGGCTGTCGGCGGGGCCGGGGGAGCCGTCGCTGGGCGTGCACATCCCCGGCTTCCTCGGCCCGCTGGTCCCTGCGCGCTGCCGCTGTGCTGGTGGCTGGCCTACCTGGTGCGCTCGCTGCCCGGGGCCAGGCGGGTGCTCTAGCCCGGCGGCGTCACGAGCATCGCGGGCAGCGGGGACGGGCGGCCGTCGCGCACGCACACGTACGTGACCGTGCCGACCGCCACCAGCTCCTGCCCGCGCCGCATCGTGAACGTCATCGTGAGCGACGTCGAGCCGATCCTGGCCGGCGCGCTCTCCACCGCCAGCACGTCGCCCAGCCGCGCCGGCGCGTGGTGCTCGCAGCCGCTCACCTTGACGACCAGGTCGGCGCCCTCCCGCAGCAGCCGCTCGTAGCCGCCCCTGGCGGCGAGCCAGTCGAGGAAGGCGTCCTCGAAGTACTCGTAGTAGCGGCTGGCGTGCACCATGGCCTGCGGGTCGCAGTGCCGCGGCCGTACCGGCAGGCGGGAGATCACCGCCAGGTCGTCCACGGCGGTCATGCGTAGAAGGAGTCGAGCACCTTGCCGTGCCGCTCCTCGACGGCCTTGCGTTTGATCTTGAGGCTGGCGGTCAGCTCGCCCGTCTCCACCGAGAAGTCCTCCGCCAGGATCGCGAACTTCTTGACCGTCGCGTAGCTGGCCTCCCCGGCGTTGACCTTCTTGATCGCCCTCTCGACCTCGGCGCGCATGCGCGGATGCTCGCGCAGCTCGGCCGGGTCGGCGGGCAGCGACTCGGCCTGCGCCCAGGGGGTGACCACGTCCATGTCGAGCGTGACCAGCGCCGTGACGTAGTTGCGCCGGTCGCCGTGCACGAACACGTGCGACACGAACGGGCAGGCCGCCTTGATCCGGCCCTCCAGGTACGTGGGCGCGACGTACTTGCCGCCCGAGGTCTTGATCAGCTCCTTCTTGCGGTCGGTGATGCGCAGCCGGCCGGCCTCGTCCAGCTCGCCGATGTCGCCCGTGTGCAGCCAGCCGTCCTCCAGCGCCTCCGCCGTCTCCTCGGGCAGGCCGTGGTAGCCGCGCATGACGCCGCGCCCGCCGATCAGGATCTCGCCGTCGTCGGCGATGCGCACCCGCGTGCCGGGGAACGGCGGGCCGACCGTGCCGAACCGCACCGACTCCGGCCGGTTGAGGAAGCTGCCCGCCGACGACTCCGTCAGCCCGTACCCCTCGAGGATGGTCAGCCCGGCCGCGTCGAAGAACTCGGCGACCTCCTGGTTGAGCGGGGCCGCGCCGGAGATGAAGAAGCGGATCCGGCCGCCGAACCGCTCGCGCAGCTTGGCGAACACCAGGCGGTCGGCCAGGGCGTACTCGGCGCGGGTGGTGACCGGGATCGCCGTGCCGCGCTGCCTGGCGCGGACGACCCGCCGGCCGGTCTCGCGCGCCCACGAGAAGATGCGCAGCTTGAGGCCGCCCTCGCGCCGCATGTTCGCCACGACCGTGTTGTGGATCTTCTCGAAGACGCGCGGCGCGGCGGCCATGACGGTCGGCCGGACCACGCCGAGGTTGTCGGCGATCTTGTCGATGCGGCCGTCGATCGCGGTCGGCACGCCGATGTCGATCATCACGACCTCCAGCAGCTTGCCGAACGAGTGCGACAGCGGCAGCCACAGGAAGTGCAGGTCGGAGGGGGAGATCAGGTCGATCTCGCGCACCGCGCCGGCCGCGTAGAGCCAGTTGTCGTGGGTCAGCTCGACGCCCTTGGGGCGGCCGGTGGTGCCGGAGGTGTAGATGAGGGTGGCCAGGTCGTCCTGGGCGATGGCGTCCACCATCGCGTCGTAGTCGCCGGCGCCGCCGCTCAGGGAGTCGAGGGTGATCACCCAGCCGTCGTCGCCGCCCGTACCGTCGATCACGATCACGTGCGTGACGCCGGGCAGCTCCTTCTGGACGGACCTGAGCTTGGCCACCTGCTCGTCGTTCTCGGCGATGACGATCGTGCTGCCCGAGTCGGTGATGACGAAGGCGGACTCGGCGGCCGTGTTCGACGGGTAGATCGTGGTCGTGGCCGCCCCGGTCGCCAGCACCGCGAGGTCGCAGAGGATCCATTCCAGGCGGGTGGAGCACAGGATCGACACGCGGGTGCCCGGCCCCGAGCCCAGCTCCGCCAGCGCCAAGGCCAGGTCGCGTACCCGCTCGCCCACCTCCCGCCAGGTCAGCGAGGTCCACCCGTCGGCCGAGGGGACACGATAGGCCTCGGCATCGGGCGTGGCCGCGATCCGGTCGCGCAACAGGGAGGGAATGCTGGACATGCCTGACCTCCTGGGGGTGTTGGCCCGACTCTAGGACGGCGGCACCGTCTCAGTCGATGCTCCTGACGGATCGTGATCTCGGCGTGGCGACACCGACCAGCCGCGCGGTGCGCACCTCCCAGACACCGCACGCGCACCTCAGGTACGACACCACCCCCTCCGAGGTGCGGTGGGCGGAGACGACGGTCATGGCCAGGGGGTCGTGCAGCTCTCTGGTGTGCATGATTCCAACGTGCGGTAAGGGCCTTGTGCATTTCAATGCTTACGGGGGATCGGGCTGCGGGGCTTGCCAGGTGATCGATCTGTCGCGTAAGCTGCCGGACGTCTTATCGCCGACCCCCGGGGGCAGCTGACGTGAGGATCTGAGGTCGCGGGCACCGCGCCGTTCGGCCCTGTCATGGGCATGCGCGCATCACCTGGACCTCGAAGGCATCCTCGCCCCTTCGCCGTGGACTCCGACTCCGAGTTCCCGCGTGTCGCGCATGTATGCGGTGATTCCCGCCAAGTCACGAAATTTCGATTTTTGTGATGGGAACCGCCTTATGCCTTATTCCATTGTCGTCGATCACGTCTCCTTCGCCTGGCCCGACGGCACCACCGTGCTCGACCGGCTCGACGCCGCCTTCCCCGCCGGACGTACCGGGCTCATCGGGGTCAACGGGTCGGGCAAGTCCACCCTGCTCAAGATCATCGCGGGCGAGCTGGACGCCCGGTCCGGATCCGTGTCCGTCTCGGGCGTGGTCGGCTACCTGCCCCAGAACGTGCCGCTCGGCGCCCGCCGTACCGTGTCGGACCTGCTGGAGATCAGCCGCACCCGGGCCGCGCTGCACGCCATCGAGCGCGGCGACGTCGCCGAGGAGCACTTCACCGCCGTCGGCGACGACTGGGACGTCGAGGAGCGCGCCCGCGCCGAGCTGGACCGGCTCGGGCTCGGCCACCTCGGCCTCGACCGCACGGTCGCCACCCTGTCCGGCGGCGAGACCATCATGGTCGCGCTCGCCGCGCAGCTGCTCAAACGGCCCGACGTGCTGCTGCTCGACGAGCCCACCAACAACCTCGACCTGGATGCGCGCCACCGGCTCCACGCCACCGTCGCCGCCTGGCAAGGGGTGCTGCTCGTCGTCAGCCACGACCGGGCGCTGCTGGAGCTGGTCGACCAGATCGCCGAGCTGCGCGACGGCTCCGTGCGCATGTACGGCGGCAACCTCAGCGCGTACGAGGAGCAGGTCGCCGCCGAGCAGGAGGCGGCCGAGCGCTCCGTCCGCACCGCCGAGGGCGAGGTGCGGCGCCAGCAGCGCGAGCTCATCGAGGCCAGGACCAGGATCGACCGCGGCCTGCGCAACGGGAGGAAGGCGTTCGAGAACAAGAAGGTACCGAAGATCGTCGCGAACACGCTCAAGGGCAAGGCCCAGGTGAGCGCCGGCAAGCAGCGGGCCCTGCACATGGAGAAGCTGGAGGAGGCCCGCGAGCGGCTCACCGAGGCCGAGCAGGCCGTGCGGGACGACGCCGAGATCCGCATCCAGCTCCCCGGCACGGAGGTGCCTGCGGGCCGCACGGTGCTCACCCTCCCGCTGGACCCGCCGCGCCGCACGGGCGAGGAGAGCGCGGCCGTGGTGCTGGAGACGCTGGTCGTGCGCGGGCCGGAACGGATCGCGCTGCTCGGGCCCAACGGGTCGGGCAAGACCACGCTGCTGCGGCGCATCGTCGAGCACGGCGCCCACGTGCCCGTCCGCTATCTGCCCCAGCGGCTCGACCTGCTCGACGACCGGCTGAGCGTGCTGGACAACGTGCGGGCCGTCGCGCCCTCCGCGTCCGTGAACGACGTACGTGCCGGCCTGGCCCGCTTCCTGTTCCGCGGCGAACGGGCCAACCAGGCCGCCGGCACGCTGTCCGGCGGTGAACGCTTCCGCGCCACGCTGGCCGCGCTGCTGTCGGCCGAGCCGCCGCCGCAGCTGCTCCTGCTCGACGAGCCGACCAACAACCTCGACATGGCCAGCGTCCGCCAGCTCTCCCAGGCGCTGGCCGCCTACCGGGGCGCGCTCATCGTGGCCAGCCACGACCTGCCGTTCCTGGAGACGCTCGGCATCACCCGCTGGCTGCGGCAGGATCGGGAGGAGGGACTGACCGAATCGTAATTGACGGTTGGGGATCAACCCGGCGATAGTGTGGCAGGTGGCTACACCCCGGCTGATCTCCAGCGTTCTCGTTCTGGCGACGCTCACCACCCTCGGCGCGTGCTCCTCCGGAGGGCTGTCCCCGACCGGCGGCGAGCCCAGGGTCACGGGCGTCGCCGGCGGCGACGGCGCCGTCCCGCAGACGGGGCCCGGAGAGAGCAGCACCGGCGGCCCGACCACGGCCGCGCTGACGCCCGAGGCGTACAAGAGCGAGCTGGAGAGCCGCAAGAAGGCGATGACCGACGCGATCACCGCACTGGCGGGGGCGCGCGGGCTCAAGGCGCTCGACCAGCGGGTGGGGCGGGCCGAGGAGGAGCTGGCCGGCGCCGCCGACGCCCTGTCCGCCCTCACCCCGCCCGAGGCCGTGCGCGCCCAGCACGAGACGTACGTGACCAGCCTGCGCGACGTCGCCACCGAGCTGGGCGCCACCTCCGGCAAGGTCGGCGCCCACGACCTGTGCACCTCCTCCGCCGTGCTCGCCGACCTCGGCGACAAGCTCGACGCCCTCGACGAGGCCGGCAAGGCGCTGCAGAGCGCCGGCGACTACCCGGCCGACGTCGTGTCCGTCAAGGCGGGCAAGCGGCAGAGCCGGCGGCTCAGCAACGGCTCGTTCATCCGCAGGAGCACGCTGAACGGGCGCAGCTCCCTGGAGATCGACAACGGCGGAACCCTCGACGCCGTGGTCACCGTGGTCAAGGGCAAGAGCAAGGTCTTCAGCGTGTACGTGCGCAAGAAGGCGAAGTTCAAGGTCAAGGGCGTGCGCGACGGCAGCTACAAGATCTACTTCACGCACGGGGCCGACTGGGACGGCAAGAACAAGGCGTTCACCCGCAACTGCAGCTTCGAGCGGTTCGAGAAGACGGTGAAGTTCAAGACCACGTTCACCGCCACGCAGATCCTCTGGCACGACTGGCGGATCACCCTGCACTCCATCTCCGGGGGCAACGTCCGCACCTCGGAGGTGGACCCGGACGACTTCCCGGGCTGACCCCGCACGCCTTTTGCACGGCGAGGGCCGCGCACCCCACCGGTGCGCGGCCCTCTTGTGTCAAGCAGATCGGATCAGGTGGAGAAGAGCATGCCCACCCAGCTGCGCTGACGGTGGTGGCCGTAGTGGCCGCCGCCGTGGTGCGGCGCACCCCAGGCCGGGCCGGGGGCGGGGGGCGGCGGGGGAGCCGCGTGGTACTGCGACTCCATCCGGGTCAGGGTCTCCAGCTCGCCGTAGTCGAGGAAGATCCCGCGGCAGTTGTCACACTGCTCGATGTGGACGCCGTTGCGCTCATAGGTCCGCATGTTCCCGCGGCACTTGGGGCACTGCATCTAAGTCGCTCTCCTTGACTTCGAGGTTTCAGGGTGAAACCTACCGCGCGCAACCCCCGTCATGCTCGGACGATTCTGTTGCACGATTCGATTAACGAGTGCTCCACCTCGTCGAGTTCCCGGCCCTCGCTCTCGGCGTTCATCACGGCCACGGCGGCGAGCTGAACGGTCAGCGCGCGGGCCGGCAGATCGAGCCGCGCCCACGGATCGTCGCCCTGCCCGAGCGCCGGCCCGCCCGACGCGAGGTACGCCCCGAGGAAGCGCTCCCACACGGCCGGTTCGAGCAGCCCCGCCGCGTACCAGGCGGCCGGCCGCGCCAGATCCCACGCCGGATCACCGACCCCGAGATCGTCCACATCGATGAGCAGCCATCGATCACGGTGCACGAGCTGCCCGAGATGCCAGTCACCGTGCGTGAGCAGCCCCGGCACCGGCGCCGCGTCAGGCAACTCCTTGAACGCCCGCCTGACCAGCTCCTCCACCGGCCCGTCACCCGTCATGCGCCCCACCGCCCGGGCGGCCCGCGCCGGCCCGCCCGCGGGCGGCAAGGCGGGCACCAGCGTCAGCGGAACGGCATGCAGCCGGGCCAGCAGCCGGGCCCCCTCCTCCCACGGTGCCGAGCCGGGATCGTCATGCGACACCGGCCGCCCCGCCGGCCACACCGTCACCGCCCGGCCGCCCGCCGCCAGCACCTCGGGCTCCAGCGGCGCCAGCATCACCCCGCTCACCGCGGCCGACGCGGCGGCCCGCAACCTCGGCCGCAACGACTCGGCGTCGTCGCGCGCCGAATGGGCCTTCACGACGACCTCGCCCATGCGTAACACGACGACGTCCGTACGCGTCGGGTGTAACACGGGCTCACCCGTGCCGCCGTACGCCTTGGCGATACCCGCCAGCTCCGCTTCAAGACCCACTCGTACAGACTAAGTGGCATGAGAGTCGGTTTCGCCGTGCCCGTGTCAGGGCCATGGGCCACACCTGAGAACCTGCGCCGTATCGCCGTCCGGGCCGAGGAGCTCGGCTATCACGAGCTCTGGACGTTCCAGCGGCTGCTCTACCCGGTCGGGCACCCCATGGGAGCCACCTACCGGGCCGTGCACGACCCGATCGTCACGCTCGCCCACGTCTCGGCCGTGACCAGCCGGATCCGGCTCGGCGTCGCGGTGATCAACGCGTACGTGCAGCCCGTCGTCCTGGCCAAGCAGCTCGCCACGCTGCAGACGCTCTCCGGCGGGCGGGTGAGCGCCGGGATCGGGCTGGGGTGGTTGCCGGAGGAGTTCGAGGCGACCGGGGTCGACATGGCGCGGCGCGGGCGCAGGGGCGAGGAGTTCGTCGAGGTGCTGCGCAAGGCGTGGAACGACGACGTGGTGGAGCACCACGGCGAGTTCTACCGGGTGCCGGCCGCGCACATCGATCCCAAGCCGCAGCCGGGGCCGCCGCCGATCCTGCTGGGCGGCACCGCCGACGTCGCGTTGCGGCGGGCCGCGCGGCTCGGCGACGGGTGGGTCAGCTCCAGCCGGGAGGACCTGGCCTCCATCGCCGCGCGGGTCGAGCTGCTCAAGTCCGAGCTGGCCGCCGCCGGCCGGGACGCGAGCGCGTTCCGGTTCGTGTGCCGGGGGTCCACGCAGGTGCGGGCGCACGACGAGGACCGGCCGCTGACCGGCACGTACGACAAGATCAGGCGCGATGTCGAGGCGCTGGCGGCGCGCGGGGTCACGGAGGTGTTCCACGACCTCAACTTCGACCGCGAGATCCCGGAGGCCGGCGCGAAGGAGGCGATGCGCCGGGCCGAGGAGGCGCTGGAGGCACTGGCACCCGCGTCCTGACCGCCGGGCGCCCTCAACGCTGCCGGGCCGCCGGGCGCCCTTGGCGCTGCTGGGCGGTCGGGCGTCCGCCGCGCCGCCGGGGCGTTCGTGCCATGACCGCCCCGGGGCTTCGGCGTGCTAGGCGCCGCCGCCGTACGGCACGGTGATGATCTCCAGGTTGTGGCCGTTGGGGTCGGACCAGTAGAGGCCGCGCCCGCCGTCGTTGGTGTTGATCTGGCCCTCCCGCCGGTGGTACGGATCGGCCCAGTACGTCAGCCCGCGCTCCTTGATCCGGCCCCAGATCTGGTCGAACTCGTCCTCGCTCACCAGGAACGCGTAGTGCAGCGACGGCAGGTCGCCGTCGGCCTGCACGACGTCGATGGACACGTCGTTGCCCAGCTCGACGACCCGGAACGGGCCGTACTCCGGCGCCGGCTCCAGACCCAGGAGCTCGACGAGGAAGGCGGCGGTCGCGTCTCTGTCCCTGGCCGGCATGATGGTGTGGTTGAGATGGACGGACATGGTTGCAGGCTACGTCAGCGCCACGGGCAGTGTCGCGACGCCGCTCACGAAGTTCGACGGCAGCCACGTCACCGGGCCCGTCACCTCGATCCGCGTCACCGTCGCCCGCAGCTCGGCCAGCAGCGCCCTGATCTCGGCACGGGCGAGCTGGGCGCCCAGGCAGAAGTGCGGGCCGTGGCCGAAGGTGAGGTGCCGGTTCGGCTGCCTGCCCACGTCGAAGCGGTCGGGGTCGTCGAAGACCGTCTCGTCGCGGTTGGCCGACACGGTCCACAACGCCACCACCTCGCCCTCCTCGATGCGCCGCCCGCCCACGTCGGCCGCGCGCGTGGCGACCCGCCCCACGTGCGCGGCCGGGGTCGTCCAGCGCAGGATCTCCTCCGTGGCCGGCTCGACCAGGCCGGGGTCCGCGCGCAGCCGCGCCCATTCCTTCTCGTACGTGGCCAGCGCCAGCACCCCGCCGGCCAGCGCCAGCCGGGCCGTCTCGTCCCCGCCGATGATCAGGTTGTAGCAGTTGAGCAGCACCTCCTCCTCGGTGAGGCCGGCCGAGACGAGCAGGCTGATGACGTCGTCGCCGGGGGCGGAGCCGCGCTCGGCCGCCAGGCGGGTGTAGTAGAGCAGGATCTCGCTCTGCGCCATCCTCGCCTCCAGGCCGGCGCCCTCGTCGCCGAGCATCGCCTGCGCGGTCAGCTCCAGCACGCGCCGCCGGTCCCGCTCGGGGACGCCGAGCAGCTCGCAGATCGCCCGCAGCGGCACCTGCGCGGCCACCTCCGCGACGAAGTCGCCGCCGCCCGCCCTGACCAGGGCCCCGAGCAGGTCGCGGGTGGCCTCGGTGATCGAGCGGGTGACCGGGCCGAGCGTACGGGGGCCGAATCCGGGGGTGAGGACGCGGCGCAGGGCGGTGTGCCTGGGGCCGTCCGTGACCACCAGCATCCTGCCCGCGCCCGGGTCGTGGCCGCGCAGGAGGGTGCGGAGCATGTTCCCCTTGAGCGAGGTGAACGTGTCCGGGTCCCGGACGACGCGCAGGACGTCGGCGTGCCGGGTGACGCTCCAGAAGCGGTCGTGCCTGCGCACCGGGTCGGTGGCGCGCAGCCTGCGCCAGAGGGGGGTGAGGTCGTAGGAGGCGTGCAGGTGGGGGTCGAGGAGGTCCAGGCCGTCGAGGACGGCGGGATCCGGCTGAGGTCTCATCGGCTCATCGACCCCTCGGCTCGACCCATCGGCTCGGCTCGCCGGCTCATCGGCTCGTCGGCTCATCGCTCGAACTCGTCGAGGAGGTCGCCCAGCAGGTCCTCCTCCTCGGCGTCGCCGTGGACGGCCCGCGCGATCAGCTCGCGCAAAGGGCGTTCGGTGAGGAACAGCTCGATGGGGACCTCCAGGGCGAAGCGGTCGCGTAGCTCGCTGACCAGGAAGACGGCGGTCAGGGAGTCGCCGCCGGCCGCGAAGTACGTGCGGTCGAGGTCGTGGTCGCCTTCCAGGGCCAGGGTGGTGCGGAACAGCTCGGTCACGGCCGTCTCCGTGCCGGCGTCCTGGCCGGGCCGCTCTTCCGGGGACTGTGCCGGGCGCAGGGTGAGGGCGCCGTGGCGGGGGCCGGCGAAGGGGTACGTGGGCAGGTGGGCACGGTGGCCGCCGGTGCCGGGCCAGGTCACCTCCTGCCCTGCCGTCCACGCCGCCGCGACGGCATCGATTCCCGTGTCCGCCCCCTGTCCCGCTTGGCCCGGGTCGAGTGGCCGGCCCGTGTCGAGGGCGGTGGCGAGGGCGTCCAAGGCGGTGGCGGCGTTCTCGTGGGTGGTGGCGGTCACGCAGGCGCGGGCGTCCAAAGCGGCGCGGCCGTGCGCGAGCGTGTGGGCGACGTCGGCCAGCGGGGGCGCGCCCGGCGCCCGCAGCGCGGCGGCCAGGCGGCGGGCGGCGGCGGCGAGCTGCGGCCTCGTCCGCGCCGACAGCGGCAGCACCAAAGACGGCGCTGCCACGGACGACATCGCCACGGAAGGCAGCGCCTCGCCCGCATCAGCCGGGCCGGTGGCGGGGGGCTCGGGGGGTTCCTCCAGCACCACGTGGACGTTCGTGCCGCCGATGCCCAGCGACGACACCCCCGCCAGCCGCGGCCCTCCCGACGGCGGGCGTTCCCACGGCTCGACCCGGGTGAGCAGGCGGAACGGGGTGTCGTCGAGGGCGAGGTCCGGGTGCGGGCGGGTGACGTTCACGGTGGGGACCATCGTGCGGTGCCGCAGCATCAGCGCCGCCTTGATCAGCCCGGCCACGCCGGCGGCCGCGTTCAGGTGCCCGAGGTTGGACTTCACCGACCCGATCGCGCACCCCCGCGCACCCTGGAAGGCTTCCGTGGCGGCCGTGACCTCGATGCGGTCGCCCAGGTCGGTGCCCGTGCCGTGGGCTTCGAGGAACTGGGCGTCCGCCGGGTCCAGGCCCGCCGCCGCCCACGCCTCGGCGATGGTCGAGGTCTGCCCGGCGACCCCGGGCGCGGTGAAACCGACCCGGCCGGAGCCGTCGTTGCCGGCCGCCGTGCCCCGGATGACGGCGTGGATCGCGTCCCCGTCCGCCACCGCGTCCTCCAGCCGGCGGAGCACCACCAGCCCGACCCCGTCGCCGCCGACCGTGCCCGCCGCCTTCTCGTCGAAGGGACGGCACCGCCCGTCGGGGGAGGAGATGCCGCCGGGCTCGTACACGTAGCCGCGCGGGTACGGCGAGTCGATGGACACCCCGCCCGCCAGCGCCAGGTCGCACTCCCCGCTCAGCAACGCCTGCACCGCCACGTGCACCGTGGCCAGCGACGTCGAGCAGCCCGTCTGGACGGTCATGCTCGGCCCGGTCAGCCCCAGCCGGTACGACAGCCAGCCCGCCATGAACTCCCGGTCGGTGAACACCCGCACGTGCATCGGCCCCAGCCGGGCCCGCAGCCGCCCGTCCACCTGGGCGGCGACGGCGTGCTCGCTCGGCCCGCCGCCCACGTACACGCCGGTGCGCAGCAGGGTGCGGCGCGGGTCGTGCCCGGCGTCCTCCAGCGCCGCCCACGCCGTCTCCAGGAGCTGCCGGTGCTGCGGGTCGAGCGCCGCCGCCTCGGTGGCGTTGAAGCCGAACAGCTCGTGCTCGAACCGGTCCGCCTCCGCCAGGAACCCCTTCGACGCCACGTACCCGGGCCCGCGCAGCTCGGCGGGGTCCACCCCGGCCGCGAGCAGTTCGTCCTCGGTGAAGTCCGCGACCGAGCAGACGCCGTCGAGGAGGTTGCGCCAGAGCTCGTCCAGGTCACGAGCCCCCGGGAAACGGCCGCTCATCCCTACGATCGCCACCGCCGGTACATCGCTCATCACTTCTCGCCTCTCTGCGTGCTCCTGCGGGCGGCCAGCCGTTCGCGCCTGCCCTGCCCCCGCCGCCTGGACTCGCCCAGCTCTCCGCCCGTGCTCCCGTTCGCGCCGGTGCCGTCCAGGCGGGCGGCCAGCGCCGCGACCGTGGGGTGCCGGAACAGGTCCACCAGCTTCAGCCCGCCGTCCTCGCCGCGCTCGCGCAGCGCCGCGAGGACGGCGAGCAGCCGGATCGAGTTGCCGCCCAGGTCGAAGAAGTTGTCGTGCAGGCCCACCTGGGTCAGGTCGAGCGCCGCCGCCCACACCTCGGCGATCCGCCGCTCGGTGGCGGTGACCGGGGCGACGTACGGGCTGTCCAGGTCGGGACGGGTGAGCGGCGGCTCCGGCAGCCGCCCCCTGTCGAGCTTGCCGGACGTGCTGACCGGCAGCTCCGGTACGAACACGACCGCGTCCGGCACCATGTAACCGGGCAGCCGCGCCCCCAGCCAGGCCCGCACCTCGGCCACGGTGGGCACCCGCCCGCCGGCAGCCTCCCCGCCCGGCACCTGGGCGGGCACCGCGTACACGGCCAGGCGGTCCCCGCGCACGGCCGCCGCCGCCACCGCCACGCCCGGGTGCGCGGCCAGGACGGTCTCGATCTCGCCCAGCTCGACGCGGAAGCCGCGCAGCTTGACCTGCGTGTCCACCCGTCCCAGGTACGACAGCACCCCGTCGGCGTCGTATCGGCCGAGGTCGCCGGTGCGGTACATGCGCTCGCCCGGCGGCCCGAACGGGTCGGCCACGAACCGCTCGGCGGTCAGCCCCGGCCGGTTGGCGTACCCGCGGGCCAGGCTCGCCCCCGCCACGTAGATCTCGCCGGTCACGCCGACCGGCACCGGCCGCAGCCGCTCGTCCAGCACGTACGCGCGCGTGTTCGGCACCGGCCGGCCGATCACCACGGGCCGCCCCCGGGCCAGGTCGGCCGTGGTGGAGTACACGGTGTTCTCGCTCGGCCCGTACGCGTCCACGACCCGCCGCCGTGGCGTCGCCCAGCGCTGCACCAGCTCGGGCGGGCACGCCTCCCCGCCGATGGCCAGCGTGCGCAGGTCGGGCAGCGCGTCCGGCGGGCACGGCAGCGACATGGCGGCCGACGGCGGCAGGAACGCGTAGGTGATCCGGGAGTCGCGCAGGCGGGCGTACAGGTCCTCGCCGAGCCGCTCGTCCTCGGCCGCCACGTGCAGCTCCGCCCCGGCCACGAACGCGAAGAACAGGTCGGACACGGCCACGTCGAACCCGAACGACACGTATTGCAGCACCCGGTCCTCGCCCGTGACGGGGAAGCGGGCGCGGACGGCGGTGGCGAGGTTCAGCAGCGCGCGGTGCTCGACCGCGACGCCCTTGGGGCGGCCGGTGGAGCCGGAGGTGTACAGGACGTACGCCGTGTTCGCCGGGGCGGGGCGGGCGTCGAGCACCGGGCCGATGGACGGGATCGGCCCGCCGGCGGCCACCGGTACCCCGAGGTCCTTCGGCCCGTCGGCGATCAGCAGCCGCACCCCGGCGTCCTCGACCATGAACCGCAGCCTCGTCTCCGGATGGCCGGGGTCCAGCGGGACGTACGCGCCGCCCGCCCGCAGCACCGCCAGCGCGGCCACCACCATCTCGACGCCCCTGGCCAGGCAGAGCCCCACGGGCACCTCGGGGCCGACGCCCGCCGCGCGCAGCCGCGCGGCCAGCTCGTCGGCGCGTTCCAGCAGCTCCCGGTAGGTGAGCCTGACCGCGCCGCACACCAGCGCGGTCGCGTCGGGCCGCTCGGCGGCGCGGCCGGCCACCAGGTCGGGGACCAGCTCGGCGGGGGCAGGGGCGGCGGTGCGGTTCCAGCCATGGAGTACGCGGCGGCGCTCGGCGGCCGGGAGGAGGTCGTGGGCGGTCACGGGCAGGTCAGGGCGGTCGAGCAGGGCGTGCAGCAGGGCCTCGAAGGCGCGCGCCCAGTGGCGGACCGTGGCCGCCTCGAACAGGTCCGCCCGGTGCACGAAGTGGGCGGCCAGGCCGTCGCCGTCCCGCTGCACGTTCAGGAGCAGGTCGAACTTGGCGTCGTCGAGCAGCAGCTCCATACGCTCGGTGACGGCGCCGGGCAGGTCGAGCCGGAGCGGCGCGTCGTCGTCGTAGGCCAGCATCACCTGCACGAGCGGGTCGTGGCTGAGCTGCCTGCCCGGGGCCAGCGCCTCGACCACCGCCTCGAACGGGGCCTCCTGGTGCGGGTGCGACTCCATGAGGCGGTCCCGTACCCGGGTCACGAGGTCCAGGAACGACGGCTCGCCCGCCACGTCCGCCCGCACCGCCAGCGTGTTGGCCAGCAGGCCGATCATGCCCTGGACGTCCGGATGGTCGCGGCCCGCGACCGGCACGCCCACCACGAAGTCCCGCTGCCCCGTGATCCTGGCCAGGAAGGCGGCGAACGCGGCGAACACGGCGGTGAACGGGGTCGCGGTCCGCTCGGCCGCGACCTCCGCCAGGCGGCGCCGGAGGTCCGGCGGCAGGTCGAGCCGGTGCACGCCGCCCGCCGTGGACTGCACGGCCGGGCGGGGCCGGTCCGTGGGCAGCGCCAGCGTCCTGGGGACGTCGGCGAGCGCGCCCGCCCAGTACGCGACGGATCCGTCCAGGGCGTGCGCGTCGAGGCGGGATCGCTGCCAGGCGGCATAGTCGGCGTACTGCAGGGCGGGCGGCTCGGGCAGGAGGCCGCCTGGGAGACCGTCCGGAGGGCTGCCGAGAAGGTTGCCCGAGCGGACGCTTGTGCGGTAGGCGCCGGCGAGCTCCTGGAGGAGCAGGCGCAATGACCAGCCGTCGCACACCAGGTGGTGCGCCGTGAGCAGCACGCGGTGACTGCCGTCGGCGAGCGCGTACACGACGCACCGCAGCAACGGCCCCGCCTCCACGTCGAACGGCGCCGCCGCCTCCGCCCGCAGCACCTCCTCCACGGCGGACACGGGAACGCCCCGCTCCACCCGCACCGCCGCCCTTGCCTCCGCGGCCACGACCTGCACGTACGCGCCGTCGGCCGGCCGGAACACCGTGCGCAGCGACTCGTGCCGCGCCACCACCGCGTCCAGGGCGGCACGGAAGGCGGCCACGTCGAAGGGGCCGCGCACGGCGAAGGCCACGGGCACGTTGTACTGGGCGGTGCCCGGGTGGAGCTGGTCCAGCACCAGCATCCTGGCCTGCGCCGGCGACACGGGGAACTCGTACTCGACCGGAGCCATCACACACTCCCCAGGATCGGTTCGATGACCCGCGCGATCTCGGCCGCCGGGCCGGGCCGCAACAGGTCGCTGTGGCCGCAGTCGAGGTCGTGCACCCGCACGCGGGCGGGCGCCCACCGCGCCGCCTTGACCGGGGACGCCAGACCGCCCGGCTGGGCCGTCGCCGCGAACAGCAGCACCGTCCCGTCGAACGGCGGCGGCCGGTAGGTGACGGCCAGCCGCAGATGCCCGGCCACCGCGTCCGCCACCGCCGACAGCCGGTCGTCGTCCAGCCCCGACAGCGGCCCCTCGCTCCCGCGCACCGCCGCGAACACCCGCGCCCGCTCCAACGGCCCCGGCTGCGCGTACGGGTGCAGGGTGCGCGTGCGCAGCAGGATCGTCAGCGCCTCCTGCTCGGCGTCCGCCGGGTCCGCGCGCGTGCCCGGCGGCCACGGCACCGCGTCCAGCGACGCCACCAGCCCGACCTCCTGCCCGTCCGCGCGCAGGCGGGCGGCCATCTCGTACGCGAGCAGCCCGCCGAAGGAGTGCCCCAGCAGCAGGTACGGCCCCGCAGGACGGACCGCCCGCACCCGTCGCAGGTAGTCCTCCGCCAGCTCCCGCATGCTGCCCGGCGGCACGTAACCCGGGTCCTGGAGCACCGGCGACTGGAGCGCGTACACGGGACGGCCCGGCGCGAGATGCGGGATGAGCGCCGTGTAGGACCAGCCGATGCCCCGCCCCGGATGCACACAGAACAACGGCACCCCGCCCTCCCCCTCGCGCAGGGCCAGCAGCGGCGACAGGTCCAGCTCCGGCGCGGCCCGATCGAGACGCACGGCCAGCGCCGCCGGGGTGGGCGCCTCGAACAGGGCGGCTATGGAGGTGCGCAGGCCCAGCTTGGCCTCGATGGCGGCGGTCAGCCGCATGGCCAGCAACGAATCGCCGCCGGCCTCGAAGAAGTCCGTGTCCGCGCCCACAACCGGCGGGGCCGTCGGCGCAGTCGTGGCCCTGGTCGCAGTCGTGGCCGTTGTGGCTGTCGTGCCGCTCAGCACCTCGGCGAACAGCTCGCACAGCTCCTTCTCGCGCGGCGTCCCCGGCTCGGCGGCCGGCCGGCGGGCCGGCGGCTCGGGGTCGGGCAGGGCCGCGCGGTCCACCTTGCCGTGCGGGTTGAGGGGCAGGCGGTCGAGGAGGACGTACCGGGCGGGCAGCAGGTGCTTCGGCAACCGCCCCGCAACCTGCCCCCGCACCCGCTCCAGCCGCTCACCGCCGCCGCGCAGCACGAGGTACGCCACCAGCCGCCGCCCCGCCGGAGCCGCGCGGCCGGAGCCGCCCGGTTCGCCGCCGGTCGCGACGACGACGGCGCGGTCCACGTCCGGGCAGGACTCCAGGGCGGCCTCGACCTCGCCCGGCTCCACGCGGTACCCGCGGATCTTCACCTGGCCGTCCGCCCGCCCGGCGAACTCCAGCACCCCGCCGAACGTCCACCGCGCCAGGTCCCCCGTCCGGTACATCCGCTCGCCCGCCGCGAACGGATCCGCCACGAACCGCTCCGCCGTGCGCCCCGGCCGCCCGAGGTAGCCGCGGGCCAGGCCGGCCCCGGCGAGGTACAGCTCGCCGACGGTGCCGATCGGGGCGGGGCGCAGGCGGGCGTCCAGGACGTACGCGCGCATACCGTCCAGCGGGCGGCCGATCGGGACGGGACCGGCGCCCGGCTCAGGCCCCACCGGGTGGCTGGTCGCGAACGTCGTCGTCTCCGTGGGCCCGTACCCGTTGACGATCCGCGCCCCGCGCCGCGCCAGCCGCGCCACCGCGTCCGGGGCCAGCACGTCGCCGCCCGCCCAGATCTCCGGGACGCCGGCGAGCGTGCCCGGCGCCAGGTCGGCCAGCGTGCGGAACAGCTCCGCCGTCAGCCACACCGCGTCCGGCCGGACCTGCTCGATCGTGTCCGCGCGCAGCGGGCCGGGCGGGGCGATGACGACGGTGCCGCCGTTGAGCAGCGGCGTCCACAGCTCGTACGTGGCGGCGTCGAAGGTGTGCGGGCTGTGCAGCAGGACCCGGTGATGCCCGGCGAACCGGTGGTCGAGCGCCAGGTCCAGGATGTTCGCGTGGGTGACGACGACGCCCTTGGGCGTGCCGGTGGAGCCGGAGGTGTACATGACGTACGCGGCGGCGTCCGGCCGCACGCCCACCGCCCCGAACCCGCCTCCGTCTCCGCGCGACCCGTCCTCGCGTGACCCGTCCTCGCGCGGCCCGTTCTTGTCCCGTTCCGTCGGCGCCGCCTGGGCGTCGTTCTCGTCCAGCTCGGTCAGGACGACCTGCGCCCCGCTGTCCTCCAGCAGCCACGTCAGCCGGGCCTGCGGCTGCCCGGGGTCCAGCGGGACGTAGCAGCCGCCCGCCTTCAGCACCGCCAGCTCGGCCACCACCAGCTCGGGGGAGCGCTCCATGAGCAGCGCGACCGGCGTCTCCGGGGCCAGGCGCAGCCGTGCGGCCACCCGGTCGGAGCGGGCGTCCAGCTCGGCGTAGGTGAGCGTCCGCCCGCCGTGCTCGACCGCCACCGCGTCCGGCGCCCGCGCCACCTGCACCGCGAACCGCTCCGGCACGGACCCGCCGGCGGCTCGCTCGGGCCGGTCGGTCGCCTCAACGGTGGCGCCGCCCCACGACGACAGCAGCCGGTGCTCCTCGGGCGGGAGCACGTCGGCGCCGTCCACGTCCGCGGATTCGAGTGCCCGCACGAACCGGGCCAGAACCGCCTCCGCCTCGGCGCGGCTCACCAGGTCGGGGCGGTGGCCGAGGCGCAGCCAGAGGCGTTCGCCCGCCACCACCGTCAGCGTGAGCGGGTAGTGGGTGGCGTCGTGCACGCCGGTCAGGCGCAGGCCGCCGCCCTCGGAGAGGCCGTCGCGCGGGTAGTTCTCGAAGGCGAGCAGGGTGTCGAACAGCTCGCCGGTGCCGCGCTGCACGTCCGCCAGGCGTACGTGATGGCAGGCGGTGAGCCGCGCCTGCTCGTCCTGGAGCCGCCGCAGGAGGCCGGGTTTGTCGGTCCTGACGCGGACCGGCAGGGTGTTGATGAACAATCCCACCATCGACTCCACGCCCGCCACCTCGGGCGGACGTCCCGACACCACCGCCCCGAACACCACGTCGTCGCGCCCGGTCATCCGCGCCAGCACCAGCCCCCAGGCGGCCTGCACGAGCGTGTTCACCGTCACGCCCGCCGCGCGGGCCCGCCGCCGCACGGCTTCGCCCAGCTCCGGGGGCAGCTCGCGCTCCACCGCCTCCTGCCGCGCGCTCGCCGCGCCCGCCCCGGGCCTGACCAGGGTGGGCCCCGGCAGCCCGGCAAGGGCCTGACGCCAGGCGTCCAGTGCCGGCCCGGTGTCCTGGCCGCGCAACCACGCCAGGTAGTCGCGGAACGGGGGCGCGGGCGGCAGCGCGGGGCCGCCCGCGTACAGGGCGGCCAGCTCGCGGGCCAGGATCGGCATCGACCAGCCGTCCACCAGCAGGTGGTGCATCGTCAGCACCAGCTCGCGCCGCCGCACCAGCGTGGCCCGCACCAGCGGCGGGCGCGTCACGTCGAACGGCCGCAGCAGGTCGGCCTCCAGCATCCGCTCCAGGTCGGCCTCCGTCGGCGGCTCCACCTCCGTCCACGGCACGCGCACCCGACGCGGGACGAGCTGCACCGGCCGGTCGAGCCCCTTGTGGCGGAAGCAGGCGCGCAGGTTGGGGTGACGTTCGAGCAGCGACTCCAGCGCCGCCCGCAGCCGCGCCGGATCGGCCTCGTCCTCGACGGTGAACCTGGCCTGCACCACGTACGCGTCGGCGCCGCCTCCGTACAGGGCGTGGAAGAGCAGGCCCTCCTGCGCGGGGGAGAGCGGCAGCACGTCGGCCAGCTTGCCGCTCACCAGCGGCCGTCCAGGTCCGTTTCCAGGCCCGCGTCCAGATCGGCGTCCAGGCCCGCGTCCAGATCCGCCTCCAGATCCGCCTCCAGGGCTTCGAGCTGGCTCTGGGTCAGCTCGACCAGCGGGAAGTCCGAGCGGGTGGCGCCGCCCTCACCGCGCTGGGCGGCCAGCTCGGCCAGCGCCGCCTCCCACCGCTCGGCCAGCTCCGCGACGCGCTCGTGGCCGACGAGCTCCGCCGCGTAGGACCAGCTCGCCGTCAGGCGGGTGCCGTCCGGGCCGGTCAGGGCCACCGCGTCCAGCTCCACCGCGTACGCCATCGGGAGGTCCGGCATCCCCACCAGCTCGCCCTCGAACCTGCCCAGGTAGTTGAAACGCAGGTCGGGGGAGGGGAGCGCGCTCAGCCTGGCCGCCGTGTCCGGGTTGAGGTAGCGGAGGAGTCCGTGGCCGAGGCCCGCGCCCGGGATGGCGCGCAGGGTCTCCTTGACGCGTTTGAGCGCGTCGGCGGGGCTGCCCGTGACGTCGAGGCTGACGGGGTACTGGGCGGTGAACCAGCCGATCGTGCCGGACAGGTCGACGTCGTCCGTGAACGGCTCGCGCCCGTGCCCCTCGACCTCGACCAGCACCCCCTTCCCGCCGCGCCACCGGGTCACGGCGATGGCCAGCGCCGTGAGCAGCACCTCGTTCGGGCCGCAGCGGAAGGCGGCGGGAAGGTGGGTGATGGCCTGCTCGGTGAGAACGGGCGGGAGCGTCCTGGTCAGCACGGTACGGGCCCGGCCGCCCGCGCGCCCGCCCGGGCGGTCGGGGCTCAGGAGGGGCTCGCCGCCGGCCGCCATGCGCTCCCACAGCGGCAGCTCGGCCACCACCCGCTCCGGCCGCACCGCCTCGCCGGCCAGGAGACGGGCCCATCGCGCGAACGACGTCCCGGGGGCCGGGGCGATTTCCCGGCTCAGGGCGGAGTTCCCGGGGAGGAGCGAGGCATCGGGCAGGGCAGGGGCGTTGAGGAGGGCGGCCAGTTCCGGGCCGAGGATGCGCCAGGAGACGGCGTCCACGGCCAGGTGGTGGGCGGTGAGCAGCAGCCGGTCGGGGGCGGTCCAGGTGGCGGCGAGCATGGCGCCCCGCTCGGGCTCAGGCCGCACCGCCTCCTCACCCGCGCGGTCGGGCGGGACCTCCGCCGCCTCTTGGGCGTGGCCGGACGCGGCCTCCTGCCACGTCCTGCGGAACGGGACCTCGGCGGCCTCCTCCGGGGGCGGCACCTCCAGCTCCCAGTCGTCGTCCGAGTGCCGCAGCAGGCGCATGCGCAGGGCGGCGTGCCGGGCCGTCAGGGTGCGCAGGGCCGTCCGGACGCGTTCCTCGTCGCACCCCTCCGGCACGGGCACCACCAGGGACTGGGTGAAGGTGTCCAGCGGGCCGCCGTGCTCGCGCCACCAGTGCATGATCGGCGTGATCGGGAACCGGCCGACCGGCGAGTCCGTGACGGCGCGTTGAGCGGCGCGGGCCAGGGCGGCCAGCGCGGCCGGGGTCCTGGCGACGAACACCTCGCGCGGCGTCAGCCCGAGCCCTCGCTCGCGGGCCCGGCTGACGAGCTGGATCGCCGCGACGCTGTCGCCACCCAGCCGGAAGAAGTCGTCCTCGGCACCCACTTCCGGCAGGCCCAGCAGCTCGGCGAAGAGCCCGCAGAGGGCCGACTCGCGTTCGGTGACGGGCTCGCGTGACGTCCCGGTGAGCGGGCCGGGCGCGGGCAGGGCGGCCCGGTCCAGCTTGCCCCGGGACGTGAGCGGCAACGCCGCCAGCACCACGAACTCGCTCGGCACCATGTGCACGGGCAACGTGGCCATGGCATGCGCCAGCACCTCACCGACATCGATCCCGGCCCCGGCGGTGCCGGTGGCTGAGCAGGGGACGAGGTAGGCGATGAGGCGGTCGTCGTGCCAGGTCACCGCTGCCCGCGCGACCGCCCCGTGCGCGGCGAGGGCCGCCTCGATCTCGGCCGGTTCGATGCGGAAGCCGCGTACCTTCACCTGGTCGTCGGCCCGGCCGAGGAACTGGAGCTGCCCGTCGGGACGCCGGTGGACGAGGTCGCCGGTGCGGTACATGCGCTCGCCCGGCGGCCCGTACGGGTCGGCGACGAAGCGTTCGGCGGTGAGGCCGGGGCGGCCGAGGTAGCCGCGGGCCAGCCCCGCCCCGGCCACGTACAGCTCGCCGGGCACCCCCACGGGCACGGGGCGCAGGCGGGCGTCCAGGACGTACAGGCGGGTGCCGGTGAGCGGGCGGCCGATCGGGGGGAGGGTGCCGTCCGGGGTGAGGGGGTCGCTGACGCCGGCGGCGACGGTGGTCTCGGTGGGTCCGTACGCGTTCCAGAAGCCCTTGCCCGCCCACGCGGACACCAGCTCGGGCGGGCACACGTCGGCCCCGGAGGACAGGCCGCGCAGGTCGGGGTAGTCGCCGGGCGGCACGGTGGCGAGCACGGCCGGAGGGATCAGCCCGAACGTGACCCGCCGCTCCCGCAGCACCCGCCCCAGCTCGTCCCCGACCAGCGGCCCGGCGGGCGGGACGACGAGCGTGCCGCCGGAGCCGAACGCCAGGCACAGCTCGCCGATCGAGATGTCGAAGGTGGGCGCCCCGAGGTGGAGCACGCGGCTGCTCTCGTCGAGCCCGAACGCCGTCACCAGGGAGTGCGCCAGGCAGGCGACGCCCGCGTGGCTTACCACGACGCCCTTGGGGCGGCCGCTGGAACCGGAGGTGTAGATCACCCACGCGGCACCGCGCGGGTCGATGTCCGGAAAAGTCGTGACAGCTTCGGAACGGGTGTCAGGGGTGAGGCGGTCCACGTTCAGGCCGGGAAGGGTGTCCGGCTCGGCGACCAGCAGGTGTGCTCCCGCGTCCCCGATCAGGTACGCCACCCGTTCCGCCGGATCGTCCAGATCGACCGGCAGGTACGCCCCGCCGGCCCGCTGCACCGCCAGGATCGCCACCACCATGGCCAAGGACCGGCCCAGCCCCAGCGCCACCACCCGCTCGGGCCCCACCCCGCGCTCCACCAGCGCCCCGGCCAGCCGGTCCGCCCGGTCCAGCAGCTCCCGGTAGGTGAGCCGGCCGTCCTCGGACTCCACGGCCACGGCGCCGGGGGTGCGGGCGGCCTGGCGGGAGACCAGCCCGTACAGGGTGGTCGGCTCGGGTATCTCGGGGGCGGCGGTCACAGACGGGGCGGGCGCCAGCGGGGCCTCGGAGACGGGGGCGTCCGGGGCGGTCACCAGGGCGGCGAGCAGGGTGGTGAAGCTGTCGGCCCAGGCCCGGACGACGTCCGGCGCGTACACGTCCGTCCGGATCTCCAGGCTCGCCTCGAACCCGTCGTCGCCGTCCCGCACGATCCCGATCAGGTCGTGCTCCCCGCCCGTGTGCACCCGTTCGGGATCGGCGATCTCGCGCAGCCTCGCCACGCTCTCCTGGCGCGGCAGGTGCATGAACACCCACTGGAACAGCGGCGACCGCCCGGCCACCCGCTCCGGGTCCACCGCGCGCACGATGCGGCCCACGGGCACGTCGGCGTGCGCGAGCAGCCGCGGGAAGTCGGCGGTGAAACGGGCCAGCAGCTCCGCGAACGTCGTGCGCTCGCCGATGCGCCAGCGCACCGGGACGGAGTTCATGACGTAGCCGATGACGCGGTCCAGGCCCTTGGCGGACCGGTTGGCGACGGGCGTGCCGGTGATCAGGTCGGGCTCGCCGGTGAGCCGGTGCGCGAAGGCCGCGAACGCCGTCATCAGCACCCCGTACACGGTGGCCCCGCGCTCCCGGGCCAGCGCGCGCACGGCGGCCTCGACGCGGGCGTCGATCCGGAAGGCGACCTGCTCGACGCCGAAGCCCCGGCCGGGGACGGCGGGGCCGACGGTGAGAGGTCTGGGCGGGTTCGCGAGGTAGTCGCGCCACCAGGCGAGCTGGGCGTCGAACACCCCGGCCGCCTCCAGCTCCCGCTGCCGGCACGCGAAGTCGGCGTACTGGACGGAGGGCCTGCGCAGGCGCGGCGGCACCCGGTCGCGGACGTCGCGGTAGGCCTCGGTCAGCTCGCGGTGCAGCACGTCGAACGACCACCAGTCGGTCGCGATGTGGTGCAGCGCCAGGACCAGCGTGGCGCGCGTGTCGTCCACGGTGATGAACTGGCCCCTGATCAGCGGCCCGCCGTTCAGCTCGAACGTGCGGCGGCTGAAGGCGTGCAGCGCCTCACGCAGGCCGACGCCGGTGCCGCGCAGGTCGAGCCGTTCCAGCTTGAACGGCTCCGCCGGCGCGCACTCCACCCGCAGGTCGCCCACCTCGCCCGCGATCCGCATGCGCAGGCTGTCGTGGTGCCCCTGCACGATCGTCAGCGCGGCCTCCAGGTCGGCCGGGTCCACGGGGGTGTCGAAGTGGTAGGAGCAGCACAGGTTGAGCGCGGCGGTGTCCGGATAGAGCGACTCGTACACCCACAGGTCCTCCTGCGCCGGGCTGAGCCGCACCGGGCCGGACGGGTCGCGCGGCGGCACGATGTCGGGGACCGCCTCCAGGCGGCCCGCCTCGACCAGGCGGCGCAGCAGCTCCACCCGGCGCTCGGGGCTCAGCGCGGCGAACCGGTCGGCGGTGCTCATGCCATCCTCCCCGCCTCAGCGAGACCGGCCAGCCGGCGCAGGCTCGCCAGGACGTCGTCCCTGCCGAGCCCGAAGTCCACGAAGCAGGCCACCTCGTCGCAGCCCAGCTCGGCCAGGTCCGCCAGGCTCTTGCGGCACGTCTCCGGCGAGCCGATGAGGCTGCCCCAGGACAGGTAGCGCCGGAAGGCGAACTCGGTGAGCGTCCCGAGCTGCTCCTCGCTCAGCGCGGCGGCGCGGGCCCCCTTGTTCGCGGCGGTCTGCGCGACATATGACCTCAGGTACGCCTTCAGCGGCCCGCCCGCCCGCTCTCTGGCCTCCTCGTCGGTGGCGGCCACGTAGGTGTGCGCCATGAGCGTGACCGTGCCCGTGGGAGGGGCGCCGGGTTGCTCGGGGGCGGTGGCGTAGGCGTCGCGGTAGAGGCGGATCCTGGCGGCCAGCTCGTCGCGGGTCTGGCCGATGGTGGCGCCGAGGATGTTCGTCCGCATGCGGCCGGCCGCCTCCCACGTCCGCGGGCTGCCGGAGGTGGTGGTCCACAGCGGCAGGGCGCCCGAGTACGGCCTCGGCTGCGTGGTCACCGCGACCTGCTCGCCGGTGCCGTCGGTGAACTCCGCGGCCTCGCCCGCCCACAGCCGCCGCAGCAGCGCGAGGTCGCGGAACGCGCGTGCCCTGCGGTCCTCGTACGCGGCGGGGGCGAGCACGAAGTCCCTGGAGTGCCAGCCCGTCGCCACCGAGACGCCGATCCGGCCGCGTGACAGGTTGTCCACCACCGCCCAGTCCTCGGCGACCCGCAGCGGGTGGTGCAGGGGCAGCACGAGGCTGCCCGCGCGCAGGTGGATGCGCTCGGTGACGGTGGCGAGGGCGGCGCTGAGCAGGGACGGGTTCGGGAAGACCTGGCCCACCTGCTGGAAGTGGCGCTCGGGGGTCCAGACGGCCTTGAAGCCGAGCTGGTCGGCGGCCCGGGTGATGACCAGGATGTCGTCATATTTCGTGGCGTGTCCGGTGCTGCCGGCGTCGTCGGCGCCAAAGAACATCACGCTGAGATCCATGGACGTGCTCCTCACCGGGGGCGGGTGCGCGGGGTTCTGGGCAGGCGGGCGATCCCGGCCCCGCCCGGCCCGGTGGTCGGTGCTGCGGCCGGCCCAGTGGGCGGTGTCGTGGCCTGTGCGGCCAGGGCGGCGGCCAGGGTGGCGACGGTGGGGGAGTTGAAGAGGTGGGTGGCGGTGACGGGCAGGCCCTGAGCGGCCAGGCGGGCCGCGACCCGTACGGCGCTCAGCGAGTTCCCGCCCAGCGCGAAGAAGCCGTCGTCCCTGCCCACGCGCGGCACGCCCAGCACCTCGGCCCAGACGGCGGCGATCCGCCGCTCCAGCTCGGCGTTCGAGGCGCCGGCAGGGGCAGCAGTTACAACCGGGGTGCTCCCCACTTGGGGCTCGGTGACGCTGGACGCGGGGGTGGGTTCGGGTAATGGGGGAGTCTCAAGGCGCGTGACCGGGGTGTCGGGGGAGGTCGCCATGACGTCCAGGACCTGGAGCAGGGCGTCGGCCAGCCACTCCATCACCGCCCGGTCGAAGGCGTCCGTGCGGTACTCCAGCGTCACCGCGATCCCGGCCGGCGCCCCGCCGGGCAGGTAGTCGTCGGTCACGTCCACCAGCAGCTCGAACCGGGCGGCCCCCGTCCTGACGACCTCCACCCGCGACTCCACCCCGGGCAGCGACAGCTCGGCCCGCAGGTTGTTCTGCAGGGCCAGCACCACGTCCACGAGCGGGTGCCGGCCCGGGTGGCGGGCCGGGTTCAGCTCGTGCACGACCCGCTCGAACGGCACCTCCTGGTGGGCGAACGCCTCCAGGTCCGCTTCCCGGACGCGTGACACCAGCTCGCCGGCGGTCGGGTCGCCCGACAGGTCGGTACGGAGCACGAGCAGGTTCACGAAGAACCCCACGAGGTCGTCCACCGAGCCGCCCGACCGACCCGCGACGGGCGCCCCGACGGCCACGTCGTCGCCCGCGCCCGCCCGGCGCAGCACGACGGCGAGCGCGGCGTGCAGCACCATGAACAGCGTGGCCCCGCGCCGCCGCCCCAGCTCCACGAGCCGCGCGTGCAGCCCGGCCCCGACCTGCCGCACCACGGTGTCCGCCGCCGCCCAGGCGGGCCGGCCGGGCGCGTCCCCCGCTGCGGCGGGTCGGCCGGCGGCGTCCCCTGCCCGGTCGGGCCGATCGGCGGCGT
The DNA here is from genome assembly GCF_012034275.1 of Nonomuraea composti. NCBI lineage: Bacteria > Bacillati > Actinomycetota > Actinomycetes > Streptosporangiales > Streptosporangiaceae > Nonomuraea > Nonomuraea composti. The sequence goes on from NZ_JAATEP010000001.1 coordinate 202,454, forward strand.
CCCCTGCCCGGTCGGGCCGATCGGCCGCGTCCACCGCCTGCGTGGGCGGTGCCGGGCGGCGTGGCAGGGGCGGCCGGTCGGGCAGGCCCTTCAGCGTTTTGCGCCAGTACGTCAGCTCGGCCTCGCCGACGGCGTCCACCCGTTCCCGGTGCCGTACGGCGTACTCGGCGTAGCGGACGGGCAGGGGCGGCCAGGCGGCGGGCAGGCCGTCCAGGCGCGCCCGGTAGGCCAGGGACAGGTCCCGCATGAGGGGCGGCAGCGACCATCCGTCGACGGCGATGTGGTGCATGACCAGCAGCAGCGCGCGCTCGTCCGGCCCCGTCGTGAACAGCACCGCGTGGATGGGCAGCTCCGCCCCCAGGTCGAACCGGTGCCGGGCCGCCTGGGCGATCCGCTCGTCCAGCTCGGCGGCCGGCACCTCGGCGACGGTGAACCCGGGCGTCGCGGCGGGCAGCACCCGCTGTGCGGGCTCCCCGTCGTGCACGGTGAAGACCGTCCGCAGCGGCTCGTGCCGGGCCACCACGTCCTCCAGGGCGCCGCGCAGCGCGGGCACGTCCACGGGGCCGTGCAGGCGGACGAGCATGGGCATGTTGTAGGCGACGCCCGCGTCCACCTGGTCGAGGAACCACAACCTGCGCTGCGCCGCCGACAGCGGGACGGCCGCGGCGGGGGCGGGCGGAGGCGGCTGGGCGGCCCGCGCGATCGGTGCCGGCTGGGCGGATGGCGGGGAGGGGGCGGCGGTTTCGGGGGCGGATGAGGGGGCGATGTGGGTGGCGATGGCGGCGACCGTGGGCGTCTCGAAGAGCGTCCGGACGCCCACCTCCGCTCCCAGCTCCCCATGGATGCGGCTGAGCAGCCGGGCCACCATCAGCGAGTCCCCGCCGAGCGCGAAGAAGTCGTCGTGCACCCCCACCCGGGGCACCCGCAGCACCTCGGCGAACAGCCGGCACAGGGCCCGCTCCAGCTCCGAGCGCGGCTCGCCCCGCCCGGAAGAGGGCTCGTCCTGCCCGGAAGAGAAGGACGCGGGCGCGGGGAGGGCGGCGCGGTCGAGCTTGCCGGTGCCGGTCAGGGGCAGCGACTCCAGCTCCACGAACGCCGACGGCACCATGAACTCGGGCAGCACCGCGGCGGCGTGCGCCCGCAGCTCCTCCACCCCGCCGGGACCGCCGGGCCGGGGCACCACGTACGCGACGAGCCGCCGGTCGCCCGGCACGTCCTCCCTGGCGAGCACGCACGCCCGCGCCACCCGGGGGTGGCGGGCGAGCACGGCCTCGACCTCGGCCGGCTCGATCCTGAAGCCGCGGACCTTCACCTGCTCGTCGGCCCGCCCCACGAACTCCAGCGCCCCGCCGGGCCCCCGCCGCACGAGGTCGCCGGTGCGGTACATGCGCTCGCCCGGCGCCCCGTAGGGGTCGGCGACGAAGCGTTCGGCGGTGAGCGCGGGCCGGCCGAGGTAGCCGAGCGCGAGGCCGTCCCCGGCCGCGTACAGCTCGCCGACCTCGCCGTCGGGGACGGGCCGCAGCCGGGCGTCCAGGACGTGCACGCGCTTGCCGCGCAGCGGGGTGCCGATGGGGACGGGTCCGGAGACGGCCGTCACCGGGTGGGTGGTCAGGAAGATCATGCCTTCGACGGGCCCGTACCCGTTGCGCAGGCGCAGCCCGGGGTGGCGGTCGAGGGCGCGGCGGACGTGCCCGGGCGACAGGGCCTCGCCGCCGACGATGAGGTGGCGGAGCCCGGCCAGCGCGCCGGGGCACTCGTCCACGATCACGTTGAACAGGCTCGCCGACAGGTACATGGCGGTGACCCCGTGCTCGGGGATCAGCCGCGCCAGCACGAGCGGGTCGGGGCGCGGCCCGGGGTAGAGCACGCACGTCCCGCCGGACAGCAGCGGCCCCCACAGCTCCAAGGCGAACGCGTCCCATGAGGTGGGCGAGCACTGCAGCCACACCGCGTCGAACGGCGCGTACTCCTGGCCGGTGACGGTGGCGGTGATCGCCCGGTGCGGCGCGGCGACGCCCTTGGGGCGGCCGGTGGAGCCGGAGGTGAACATCACGCACGCGACCCCGTCGTGCCGGGCCGCCCCGGGCAGGCGTTCCAGGCCGGTGGGGGACAGGACGGCGGTGGCGCCGGCGTCGGCGACCATGCCGCGCAGCCGTTCCTCCGGGAAGGCCGGGTCGAGCACCAGGTAGCCGGCGCCGGCCTTGAGCACGGCCAGCAGCGCGACCACCAGCTCGACGCCGCGCTCCATGCGCACCCCGACCAGCCGGCCGGCCACGTCGCCGAGCCCGGCCGCCCGCTCGCGGGCGCGCGCGTCCAGCTCGGCGTAGGTGAGCCGCTCGGCGCCGCAGATCAGCGCCGTCCTGCCGGGAGTGCGGGCTGCCTGCGCGGCGAAGACCTCATGGACGAGCCCAGGTACGTTGACGTCCACGGTCACGCCCGGGTGAGGCTCGCCGGGCGCAGGTCCGTCCAGTGTGTCTCGATGTGGGCCAGGCACGCGGCGCGCGGGCTCGCCTCCAGCGCCACCCGCCAGCCGGCGGGCACGTCGAGGTGCGCGGGCCAGAGGGAGTGCTGGTTCTCGTCGTTCACGAGCACCAGGTAGGTGCCGTTCTCGTCCTCGAAGGGGTTGGTCGTCATGTCAGCCTCCCGCGGGTTGCTTCTCGAGGTCGGGGGTCAGCACGTCGATGTCGCGTACGGCGCGGCGGGCCAGCCCCCACAGGGCGGCGGCGGCGCCGAGCAGGCCGGCGACGAGCAGCATGGCGGCCATGCCGCTGCCGGGCCCGGTGCCGACCAGGGGTCGCAGCAGGCCCGCCAGGCCGGTGCCGGCCGCGGCCTGGGGCTCGAAGACGTGGTCGGCGAGCGGCCCGGAGCAGGCCATCGCGACCGGGGAGGAGATCTGCGAGACGAACATGACGGCCCCGAACACCCGGCCCTGCCGCTCCTCCGGCACCTTGGTCTGGATGATCGACTGCATGGAGCCGTTCACGATCGGCATGATGAGCGCGCCGACGAGGATGGCCGCGGTCCAGGCGACGACGCCGTGCACCAGGGCCATGACGATCTGGGCGCTGACGCACATGCCGACGACGCCGAGCATCATGCCGCGCACCCGGTTCTTGGGCCCGCCCCAGGCCGCGAGCAGCAGGCCGCCGGTGATGCCGCCGACGCCGATGCCGGCGTTCACGCTGGCCAGGACGGACACCTCGCTGCCGGTCCTGGCCAGGATCATGGGCTGCACCACGGCGAACCCGAACACCATCACCAGGTTGACCGTGAAGAACACGAGGATGAGGCCGCGCAGGCTGGGCTGGGCGAACAGGTACCGCAGCCCCTCCAGGGAGTCGGCGCCGAGCCGCTTGCGGGCGCCCGCCTCGCCGGGCTCGTCGCCGCGCAGGCGCACCAGCCGTACGGTCAGCAGCGCGACGGCGAAGCTGACCAGGTCGATCCAGAGCACCGCGCCGAGCCCGCCGGTGACCACCAGCAGCCCGGCCAGCGCGGGCCCGCCGACGTCGGCCACGCTCTTGGCGGTGGCCAGCAGCCCGTTGGCCCGCTGGAGCTGGTCCTTGCCCACGAGCATCGGCACCGCCGACGACAGGGCGGGGAATTGGAAGGCGGCGGCGGCGCCGAGCAGCGCGACCGTCAGGTAGACCTGCCACAGGTGCAGGTCGCCGAGAAAGTACACGGCCGTCATGGCGGCCACGGCCACGAGCCCGCCCGCGTCGGCGAGCTGCAGCGCGGTGCGCTTGCGGCAGCGGTCCACGATCGCGCCCGCCGTGGGGCTGAGCAGCATCTGGGGGAGCAGCGCGCACAGGGAGAGCGCGACCACCTGGGTGGCCTGGTGGTCGACCGTCCACGCCTGAATGACCAGGGAAAAGCGGAGAACGGAATTTCCGATCAGGGTGACGACCTGGCCGCACCAGACGAGGCCGAATTTCCCCATCCCGGTGAATCGTCGAAATAAACGTGCATGCAGGGACGACAGCGTTCCGCCCATAAGGCCCCCGGGTCTTTCCGGTGGTGCAAGGCGTCCCCCCGTGTACGGGCGCCTCCTGGGTACCTTCACACACGTTTTCGAGTGCGGGCAATAAGCCCGTCGTATTCCCGTAATTACCGGCGGTCAAAAATCCAGGTCAAGCCAGCCGCCGTGCTTCCGCCGCGACCGCGGCGCGCAATTCCCGGATGCCGGGGCGGCCCCGCACGGGGTGCACGGCGTTCGTCAGCAGCACCACGCTCAGGCGGCGGGCCGGGTCGATGACCAAGGAGGTGCCGGTGAAGCCCGAGTGGCCGTACGCGCCGTCCAGGGGGCCGGTGATGCCGGGGTCGCCGATGCGCACGCCCAGCCCGTGCCGGAAGGGGGCGTCGCGGACGCCCTGGTCGCGGGTCATCTCGGCGACGCTTGCCGGGCTCAGCACGGGGCCGCCGCCTTGCCGCAGCATCTCGCCGAAGGTCAGCAGGTCCGCGGCGGGCGCGAACACGCCGGCGTGCCCGGCCACGCCGCCCAGCGCGTACGCGGTCTCGTCGTGCACCACGCCGCGCACGCAGCCCGGCCCCGGGCGCCCCGCCTTGCACTCGGTGGCGGCGATCCCGTCGGGGCGGGCGGGCCGGTAGCCGGTGCCGGTCAGCCCGAGCACGCCGGTGATCCGGGCGCGGACCAGGGCGTCCAGCGGCGCGCCGCCGGCCAGCTCGGCCAGCCGGCCCGCCATCACCATGCCGACGTCGCTGTAGAGGTACGGCCCGCCGACCGGGTGGAGGATCGGCGTGCGCACCATGGCGGCCATCCGCGCCCCCGCGTCCGCGGCGGGCAGCTCCCGGTCGATGCGGCGGGTCGGGGGCAGGCCGGCCGTGTGGGTGAGCAGGCGGCGCGGCGTGATCCGCGGGTCGGCCTCGGGGAGCAGGGCGGTCGCCGGGTCGTCGAGGCCCAGGCGGCCCTCCTCGGCCAGCGAGAGGAGCACGACCGTGGTGAAGAGCTTGCTGATCGAGGCCAGGTCGAAGACCGAGGTGAGGCTCGCGGGCGGCCGCTCCGTCGCCAGACTCCCGCCGGCGTCGGCGTACCGGACGAGCTCCCCGGTGGCGGCCGAGGCCGCCACGGAGCCGTCCACGGCGATCATCGCGACCGCGGCCGCGCACACCCGCGGCACCGCGTCCGCGAGGATCGCCTCCAGCCGGTCGCTCATCGGCCCCTCACCGCGCCCGCCGCGCCCGCCGCTTCCCGCCGATCGCTCATCCCCGTCCCTCGGAGTGCTCAGCCGCTGAGCGCGTCGCTGAGGCGTTCGCCGTGCGACTCCAGGAGCGCGCGGGCGCCGTCGGCGTCGAGGCCGTGCTGGATCATCAGCACCGCGACCTTCGCCTGCCCCCCGGCCGCGTCCAGCGCCGCGCCCGCCGTCTCCCGGTCCGCGCCGGTGATGTCGGCGACCATGCGCATGGCCCGCCCGGCGAGCTTGCTGTTCATGGCCGACATCTCGATCATCTTGTTCCCGTACGTGCGGCCCAGCTTGACCATCGAGATCGTGGAGATCATGTTCAGGACGAGCTTCTGCGCGGTGCCGGCCTTCAGCCGGGTGGAGCCGGTCACCACCTCGGGCCCGACGACGACCTCGATGCCGTGGTCGGCGGCGGCCGAGAGCGGCGCGTCGTCATTGCAGGACAGGCCGACGGTGAGCGCGCCGCGGCTCCTGGCCTCCGCCAGCGCGCCCAGCACGAAAGGGGCCCGCCCGCTGGCGGACACGCCCACCACCGAGTCGAGCGGTCCCACCTCCAGGTCCCCGATCGCGGCGGCGCCGGCTCCGGCGTCGTCCTCGGCGCCCTCGACGGAGCGGGTCAGCGCGTCGGGGCCGCCCGCGATGATGCCCTGCACGAGCGACGGGTCGGTGCCGAACGTGGGCGGGCACTCGCTGGCGTCGAGCACGGCGAGCCGCCCGGACGTGCCGGCGCCCACGTAGACGAGCCGGCCGCCTTGGCCCATCCTCTCGGCGATCGCGTCGATGGCGGCCGAGATCGCCGGGATGGCCACCGCGACGGCGGCGGGCACGGCGGCGTCGGCCTGGTTCATCAGGCGGGCGATCCGCTCGGTCGGCAGCCGGTCGATCTGGCTGTAGCGGGGGTCGCTCTGCTCGGTGGACAGCTCGGGCAGCGGATCAATCATGTCGCTAATTTCCACCCTCTACTTCTCTCTTGTAAATATCTTTCAGACAATGGGTTGCATGCCGCACGTACGAACCGGAGCAGAACGCCTGGCCGCCGACCCCTCCCTCGCGGGAGGCGGCCGGCTCGGGCTGATCACCAACCCCACCGGAGTCCTGCCCGATCTCACCCCCACGGCCGACGCCTTGCAGGCCGCCGGAGTGAAGCTGACCGCGTTGTTCGGCCCCGAGCACGGCCTGCGCGGCACCGCGCAGGCGGACGGGGCCGAGGGTGACACCGTGGACGAGCGGACCGGGCTGCCGGTGTTCGACACGTACCGGCTGCCGGGGCGGGAGCTGGACCGGGTGGTGGCCGCCGCCGGCGTGGACACGCTGGTCTTCGACATCGCCGACGTCGGCGCCCGCTTCTACACCTACGTCTGGACGATGTACGACCTGATGGAGTCGGCCGCCCGGCTCGGCCTGCGCTTCGTCGTCCTGGACCGGCCGAACCCCCTCGGCGGGACCGTCGAGGAGGGCCCGCCGCTCGACCCGGCGTACGCGAGCTTCGTGGGCCGCTTCCCGCTGCCCCTGCGGCACGGCAGGACGGCAGGGGAACTGGCCCGGCTGTTCGGGCTCGACGTGGACCTGACGGTCGTCACCATGGAGGGCTGGCGGCGCGAGATGACGTTCGCGGAGACGGGGCTGCCCTGGGTGATGCCGTCGGTCAACATGCCGACCCCCGACACCGCGCTCGTCTACCCGGGCACCGGCCTCATCGAGGGCACGAACTTCTCCGAGGGGCGCGGCACCACCCGGCCGTTCGAGCTGGTCGGGGCGCCGTACGCGGACGCGCGGTTCGCCCCCGCCCTGTCCGCGCTGGGCCTGCCGGGGGTGCGGTTCAGGGAGGTGTGGTTCACGCCGACGTTCCACAAGCACGCCGGCACCCCCGTGCGCGGGGTGCAGCTCCACGTGCACGACCGGGACGCGTTCAGGCCGGTGCTCACGGGCCTGGCCCTCCTGCACGTGGCCCGCACCCTCTACCCGGACGACCTGCGCTGGCAGGGCCCGGACCTGTTCCTGGACCGCCTGTGGGGGTCCGGCACCCTGTCGCGGTGCCTGGAGGAGGGGGCCGACCCGCGCGAGCTGTGCCCGCCGCCGGGCCGCCCCGAAGGATCGCTGCTCTACCGCTGAGACCATCACGCCAGGTCGCGCCGGTAGAGCCAGAAGACGCGCTCCGCTCGCGCGCCCACCGCGCGCGAGTAGAACCGCAACGGCCCCACCCACCCGATCTGGGCGCTGTCCTGCCCCGCCGCCCGCTGCTCCGCCAGGCACCGGCGCAGCAGCACCCGGCCCAGGCCGAGACCGCGCGCGGCGGGGGCGGTGCCCATCGGGCCGAACCAGGCCGGCCGCGCGCCCCAGGCGGCGAAGCCCAGGATCTCGCCGTCGCGCTCGGCGTAGTGCAGCCCGGACGCGGTGACCGCCTCCCAGGCCCACCGCTCGTTCCAGTGCTCCTCGACGAACGCGGCCACCCGCGCGCGGTCCTCCCCGGCCGCGCGCACGGTGACGCCCGCCTGCTCCAGGCGTGCCACCTCGTCCTCGGTGGACAGGTCCACACCCAGGTCGGCGGTCATGTTCCAGGCCACGTGGTAGCGCTCGTAGCCGAGGCTCTCGGCCAGGCACGCGGCGGCGGTGTAGCGCACGTCGATGCCGGGCCAGGCGTAGCACGGCGGGTTCCCGGCGAAGCGGGCCTGGCGCGCGCCCTGCTCCCGCAGCCAGTCCTCGGCCGCGCGCACCAGCGCCGTCCCGCGCCCCGCGCCTCTGGCCTCCGGACGTACGGCGAGCAGGTCGAGGTGCCCGACGGCCGGATCCTTGTCCGACATCGAGGCCAGCACCACGCCGCCGTCCACGGCCAGTGCCGTCCACCGCCTGCCCTCCGGAGGATGCGACAGGTGCCGGACCAGGGCGGCCGCCTCCCCGGTGTCCAGGGTGAGCGCGGCCTCGGCGATCGCGGCCGCCTCGGCGAGCCGCGCCGGCTCGACAGAGAACATCACACCTCGCTCATCGGGCGGGCGATCACGCTGCGCCGCTCGGGGTAGAAGCACGCGTGCTCCTGCGGCACACCCTCGGTGACCTGCAGCAGCGGCCGCTCGGCCGTGCACCGCTCCTGCCGGAACGGGCAGCGCGGGGCGAACAGGCAGCCGTCCTGCGACCGGCTGTCGTCCAGCGACTCCAGCGGCACCACCGGCTGCTCGCCGGGCAGCTCCAGGCCGTGGAGCACCGGGATCGCCGACAGCAGCGACTGCGTGTACGGGTGCACCGGGTCGGCGATGATCGTGTCCACGGGGCCGCGCTCGACGACCTGGCCGCGGTAGATCACGTACAGCTCGCCGTCGTCGCCGATGTAGCGGGCCGTGGCCACGTCATGCGTGATGAACAGCACGCTCACGCCCAGCCGCTCGCGCAGGTCCTTCAGCAGCGCCAGGATGCCCAGCCGGAGCGAGACGTCGATCATCGAGACCGCCTCGTCGGCGACCAGCATCTCCGGGTCCACGGTCAGCGCGCGGGCGATGACGACCCGCTGGCGCATGCCGCCGGAGAGCTGGTGCGGGTAGCGCGACAGCACCGTGCCCGGATCGAGGCCGACCAGCGTCAGCACCTCGGCCGCCCGCTCCTCGATCCACGACTTCGGCCGGCCGGTCTGCCTGGCGCGCAGGCTCAGCGGGGCGTGCAGCGTCTGGTGGATGGTCCTGGTCGGGTTCAGGGCCGAGTACGGATCCTGGTGGATCATCTGGATCTTGCGGAAGTGCGGCTGGCGCTGCTTGGGCTTGAGCGCCGACATGGACACGCCGTCGATCGCGATCTCACCCTCGTCGTACGACTCCAGCCCCGCGATGATCCGCCCCAGCGTCGTCTTCCCGCAGCCGGACTCCCCGATGAACGAGGCCGCGCCGCCCTTGGGGATCGCGAAGTCCACGCCCCGCAGCGCCCGCACCTCGCGGGCACCGAGCAGCTTGCCGCGCTGCTTGAAGGTCTTGACGACCCCGGTTCCGGTGATCATGCGTGCTCCTTCACGGTCACGGTCACGGCGTGGCAGGCCACGGTGCGCGGGCCGTCGGCCACCGCCTGCGGGTCCACGGTGTCGCACACGTCCATGCGCAGCGCGCAGCGCTCCCTGAACACGCAGCCCTCCTTGGGCACCGTGGCGAGGGTCGGCGGCCGGCCGGGCAGCGCCTGGGCCTCGTCGATGTCGCCGACGAGCCGGGGGATGGCCCGGATGAGGCCCTTCGTGTAGGGATGCCGGGGCGCGCCGAGCACCTCCCGGGTGGGGCCCTGCTCGACCAGGCGGCCGCCGTACATGACGGCCAGCCGGTCGGCGACCTCGGCCACCACGCCGATGTCGTGCGTGATGACGAGCGTCGTCAGGCCGCGCTCGGCGTGCACCTCGCGGACGATCTTCAGGATGTTCGCCTGGGTGATCATGTCGAGCGCGGTCGTGGGCTCGTCCAGCACGACCAGGTGCGCGTTGAGCACGAGGGCCAGCATGATGCCGACGCGCTGGCGCATGCCGCCGGACAGCTCGTGCTGGTGCGAGTCCAGCACGCGGGCGCCGTCGAGGCCCATCCTGCCCAGCAGGTCCTTGGCCTCGCGGACCAGGCCGCGCAGGTCCTCCACGCCGTGTGAGCGGCCCAGGTCGAGCAGCTGCTTGCCGACCGTCTTGAGCGGGTTGAGCGAGTTTTGCGCGGCTTGGAAGACGTAGCCGATGTGCCGGCCGCGCGCCTTGCGGAGCTGCTCGCCCGCCAGGCCCACCACGTCGCCCAGCCCGTCGATCTCGACGCGGCCCGCCGCGATCCTGCCGGGCGGCTGCACGGCGTTGAGCAGCGACAACGCCAGCGTGGACTTGCCGGACCCGGACTCGCCGACGATGCCGGTGATCGAGCCGGGCTCCAGCGTCAGGTCGATGCCGCGGACGGCGGGCAGCTCACCCGCGGGGGTCTTGTAGACGACCGTCAGGCCGTCGATGCGCACTCCCGGCGCTTGCTGAACCACGTGCCTACTCCTCGCGCAGCCGGGGGTTGAAGATCTCGTCCATGGCGTCCACCACGAGCACGATGGCCAGCGTCAGCAGCAGGATCGCCAGCAGCGGCCCCAGCAGGTAGCCGAGCGCGGTCGGCGTGACCATGGCGCCGGCCTGGAAGACCGCCAGGTTGAGCATGACGCCCCAGTTGTCCGACTCGTACGGCAGCACGCCCAGGAAGAACAACCCCACCTGCGAGTAGACGGCCCCGGTGACCGAGATGAGCATGTTCATCGCGATGTACGGCGCCATGCTCGGCAGCAGCTCCCTGCCGATGATGTGCGACGTGGACAGCCCCAGCCCGCGCGCCGCCTCGATGAAGCCGCGCTCGCGCAGCGACAGCGTCTGCGAGCGCACCGCCCGCGCCACACCGCCCCACCCGAGCAGCCCCAGCACCAGGCCCATCTGCAGCGGGCTGCCGAACTGCCACACCGTCGCCAGCACCAGCAGCAGCGGCAGGCCGGGGATGGTGAGCTTCATGTCCGTCAGCCGCATGAGGACGGTGTCCCAGCGGCCCCGCTTGAACCCGGAGAACAGGCCGATCGCGGTGCCCGCGACGACCGTGATGAGCGCGGTGACCGCGGCGGTCAGCAGCACGTACCGGGAGCCCTTGATGACCAGCGCGAGCACGTCGCGGCCCTGCGGGTCGGTGCCGAACCAGTGCTCCCAGCTCGGCGGCTGCGTGATCGAGGAGGTGTCGCCCGGCAGGTGCTCCGGCAGGAGCATCGGCCCGATCACGGCCATCAGGATGAAACCGGCGAGGATGACCACCCCGGCCATCCGGCTCGGCTTGCGCTTCATGACCCGCCACACGCCGCGCCAGAAGTTGCGCCGCATGGTCGAGGCGGCCGACGCCGTTTCGGGGACGAGTGTGGCGCTCACGACGCCTCCTCTCCGCTGCGGACCCGTGGGTCGATCACGGTGTAGAACAGGTCGGCCACGATGTTGGCGAGGATGGTCGCGACCGTGATCAGCAGGAACGCCCCGCTCATCAGCGCGTAGTCGCGGTCCTGGACGCTGCCGATCAGCAACCAGCCGAGCCCCGGATAGTTGAAGATCTTCTCGATGAAGACGGCGCCGCCGAGCAGCAGGCCCAGCGACAGGGCCAGCAGCGTGAACAGCGGCAGGATCGCGTTGCGCGTGATGTAGCGGAAGACGATCGAGCGCTTCATGCCGCGCAGCTCCGAGGCCAGGATGAAGTCGTCGCCGAGCACGGTGACCACGCTCGACTTCATCGCCAGGATCCAGCCGCCGTACGCCGACAGCGCGTACGTCACGACCGGCAGCACGGCGTGCTCGGCCATCGAGCCGATGTAGCCGGCGTTGAAGCCCGGCTCGTACAGGATGTCCACCGTTCCCTCGGCGGGCAGGATCGGGATCAGCGTCGCGAAGATCACCACGAGCAGCATCGCCAGCACGTACTGCGGGATGCCGTGCAGCAGCGAGCCGGAGATCGCCAGCGCGTCGCCCAGCTTGCCGGTGCGCTTGATGGCCGCGAACACGCCGAGGATGATCCCGACGAGGAAGCTCAGCAGCGTGCCCAGCAGCACCGGTAGAACGGTCCACTTGGCCGCCTCGGTCAGGACGTCCAGCACCGGCGTGCCCGGCCTGCTGACGGAGACGCCGAGGTCGAGCCGGAACAGGCCGCCGAGGTACTCGGTGTACTGCTGCCAGAGCGTGCCGTCGGGCTGGAAGCCGTACAGCACCTTCACGGCCTGGCTGGCCGCCTGCGGGGCCATGCCGCCTTCGATGAGCTTCTCGTACCGGGCGGCCATGGGGTCGCCCGGGATGTTGTTGACGATGAAGAAGGTGATCGTCGCCACTACGAGGATCATGACGACACCGCGGGCCAGGTGGCCCGCGAGTCGCCGTGCGATGAGCGTCATAGGCTACTGCTTCGCCTTGATCAGACCTTGCTGGATCCACACGCCCGCCATCAGGACGTTGCCGCCGCCGCGCAGCAGCTCGTCGTCCTTCGGCCAGCCCGTGAAGCGGTTGTTGTTGACGAACTGGGTGTTGACGTAGTCCCAGAGCTGGATGACCGGCAGGTCCTGGTTGGCGGCCTTGGCGAGCTGGGCCATGATCGGCTTGGCCTCCGCGTCGCCGACCGAGTTCAGCTTGGCGGTCAGCTCACCGGGGTTGATCTTCGCGCCGTCGACCTCGATCTCCTCGGGGCCGCCCATCCAGTTGCCGTTCTTGCCGGGCGCCGCGTGGGTCACCTTGTTGCCGATGTTCGTCCAGCCGTTGGAGGCGCCGTAGAGGCGCTGGTAGATGTCGTACGGCGCCGGGCCGAGCGCCATCAGCCAGAAGCCGACGTCGTACTTGCCGGCGTTCAGCTCCGACAGGTAGAGCGGGTAGTCGGCGGTCGTGACGACCTCCGCGTCCACGCCCGCCTTGGTGAGCTGGGTCTTGATGTTCTCCTGCGCCGACAGCCAGTCGGAGAAGCCGGCCGGCGCGTGCATGGACACCTTCCAGGCCGAGCCGTCGGCCAGCGTCCACTTGCCGTCCTTCTTGGTCAGGCCGGCCTGCTCGAACTCCTTCTCGGCCTTGGCCACGTCCGGCTTGTACGGCTCCAGCTGCGGCAGCGTCTCCGGGATCCACGCCTGCGCGGCCTTCTGGTGGATGCCGCTGGTCGTGACGGCCGGCGTGCCGCCCTCGGGAGAGGCGACCTTCGTGACCTCGTCGCGGTTGATGAGGTAGGCCAGGCCGCGGCGCACGTGCACGTTGTCGTACGGCTTCTTGGACTGGTTGAAGGCCATGCTCACGGCGACCGGCGAGTAGCCCTTGATGATCTCGTTGCCGGGGGCCTGCTTGATCCGGTTCATCACGTCGGTCGGGGTGGCGGTGAAGCCCGCCTGGTCGAGCTTGCCCTGCGTGAGGTAGTTCCAGATCTGCTCGTTGCCGGTGTAGTTGAGGAACTTCACCTGCGCGGGCGCGACGTTCGCGGCGTTGTAGAAGTTCGGGTTCTTGACCAGCAGCGCCTCGGACGGGTTGACCCGCTCCAGCACGAACGGGCCGGCGGAGACGTCCTTCGGCGGCGCGAAGGCGATGACCTTCTCACCGAGGGCGGTGATCTCCTCGCGCGCCTTCTCGGCGTCCGCGCCGTCTCCCCTGGCGGCCTTCAGCTTGTCCCAGAAGTCGGCCGGCAGCACGCTGCTCCACACGTGCGCGGGCAGGACGTTGGTGTCGAGCACGCCGCGGGCGAACTTCGGGCTCGGGTTGGCCATGTCCTGGGTGATCTTCAGGGTCTGCGGGTCGACGACCGTGACGTCGGCCGCCGCGCCCGCCGCGCCCGGCGTGATCGAGAAGGCGGTGCTGCCCTGCGTGTAGGCGATGCCGATGGACATCTTGACGTCCTCGGCGGTGACCGGCTTGCCGTCGGACCACTTGGCGTTCGGCTGCAGCTTCAGCGTGATGGAGGAGTTGTCGGGCGCGATCTCCCAGCTCGCCGCGATGCCGGGCAGGGCCTGGTTCGGGTCGGTCAGGTGGTTCTTGACCCAGCCGATCCGCATCGCGTTGAAGCCCACGAAGGAGTTGCCCTTGGGGTTGTACGGGTTGGCCGGCGCCGTCGCCTCAAGACCCGTGCGGGTCACGTCGATCGTGGTGAAGAGCCCGCCGCCACCACCGCCCGAGCCGCCGGACTTGTTGGTGGTGCCACCACTGCACGCCGCAGTCGCGGTGGCAAGGCCCAGCAACGCCACTACCGCTGCCAGTCGCTTCATTTGCCGCTCCGGGGGATGTCTCTAGGGATTGACCGGACATTACGATCGGGCCCGATCGGCGTCAATAATCTCCAGAGGTTGTGAGGCTAATGTAACTTTCCTTCATCAGTGTATGGACTGGTGCTTATCTCCATCAAGTGCCTGTTCAGGCCATGACCAGGACCGCGGCCCCGTTCACCCGATCGGCCGCCAGGTCGCCCAGCGCCCGGTCCGCCTCCTCGAACGCGTACGGCACCGCCATCACGTGCGGCGGATGCGCCAGCGCCAGCTCCAGGTAGGCCCGCCCGTCGGCCCTGGTGTTGGCGGTCACGCTGCGCAGCGTGCGCTCCTGGAACAGGTGCCGCTCGTAGTTCAGCACCGGCACGTCCGTCAGGTGGATCCCCGCCACGGCCAGCGTCCCGCCCCGGTCGAGGGCCTCCAGCGCCGGCGGCACCAGCTCGCCCACCGGCGCGAACAGGATCGCCGCGTCCAGCGGCTCCGGCGGGGGACCGCCGGTGGCCGAGGCGGCGCCCAGCTCCAGCGCCAGCTCCCGCGACGCGGCCGACCTGCTCACCGCGTGCACCACCGCGCCCTGCGCGATCGCCGCCTGCGCCGTCAGGTGCGCCGACGCCCCGAACCCGTAGATGCCGAGACGGCCGCCCGGCGGCAGGTCGCACCGGGCCAGCGCCCGGTAGCCGATGATCCCGGCGCACAGCAGCGGCGCCAGCTCCACCGCCGGCCGGTTGCCGGGCAGCGGATAGACGTAGTCGGCGGGCGCGACGACGTACTCGGCGTAGCCGCCGTCCGCGTCCCACCCCGTGTAGGTCGAGCGCGGGCACAGGTTCTCCATACCCCGCCGGCAGTAGCGGCACGTGCCGCAGGTGGAGCGCAGCCACGCCACGCCCACCCGCTCGCCCGTGCCCTCCACCCGGCCCACCACCTGGTGGCCGGGCGAGGTGCGCGGGCGGCGCGGCGCCAGATCGCCCTCCGCCAGATGCAGGTCCGTCCGGCACACGCCGCACGCCTCCACCCGCACCAGCACCTCGCCGGGCCCCGGCACCGGCACCTCCCGCTCGACCAGCTCCAGAGGCCCCGACGCCATCGGGCCCGGCCGCCCGACCACCCAGGCGCGCACGTCAGGCCGACAGCCGCGCGTACGCGAGCTGCGCGTAGAGCGCCGCCCCGTCGGGCAGCACCGCGTCGTCGAACACCGCCTCGGGGGAGTGGTTGTACGGCGCCGTCGCCGGATCCCGGTCCGGCGGGCACGCCCCCAGGAACACGAACGCGCCCGGCACGTTCTCCAGCACGTACGAGAAGTCCTCCGACCCCATCACCGGCTGCGGCGAGACGAAGTAACGCCCCGGCCCGAACAGCTCGTCGGCCGTCCGCCCCACGAACCCCGCCTCGCCCCCGTCGTTCACCGTCACCGGGTAGCCGTCGTTGAACGACGCCTCCACCTCCAGCCCGTGCGCCGCCGCGATCCCCCGCACGACCTCCACCAGCCGCCGCTTGACCAGCACCCGGTTGTCCCTGCTGAACGTGCGCACCGTCGCCTCGAACCGGGCGTCGTCCGGGATCACGTTGTCGGCCGACCCGCCGTGGAAGCTGCCCACCGTCACCACGACCGGGTCGAACACGTCGAACGTCCTGGTCACCATCGTCTGCAGCGCCGTCACCATCTCGCAGCCCGCCTGGATCGGGTCGAGCGAGCGGTGCGGGCTCGACCCGTGCCCGCCGCGCCCCTTCACCGTCACGCAGAACGTGTCGGCCGCCGCCATGATCGGCCCCGGCCGCGACGCGAACAGCCCCGGCGGCAGCATCGCCGACACCACGTGCATGCCGTACGCCGCCACCGGCCGCGCGCCCGCCGCGTCCAGCACGCCCTCCTCGATCATGTACCGGGCGCCGTGGTGCCCCTCCTCGCCCGGCTGGAACATGAAGATCACATCGCCGGCCAGATCCTCGCGCCGCCCGCTCAGCAGGTGCGCCGCCCCCGCCAGCATCGCCGTGTGCAGGTCGTGGCCGCAGGCGTGCATCTGGCCCGGCAACTGGGAGACGTAGGGCAGGTCGTTCTTCTCGGTCACGGGCAGCGCGTCCATGTCGCCGCGCAGCAGCACCGCGGGGCCCGGCCGCCCGCCCCGCAGCACCGCGGTGACCGAGCTCAGCTTCGTGCCCGTCCTGATCTCCAGCGGCAGCCCCTCCAGCGCCGCCAGCACCTTCTCCTGGGTGCGCGGCAGGTGGAGCCCGAGCTCCGGGGTCGTGTGCAGCGAGTGCCTGAGCCGGACCAGCTCGTCCCGCAGGTCCTGGGCGGATTCAGAGAACGACATGAGGAACATTGTTCATGTGCCGGGCGGGAAGTCGATAAGGCGCGCTCGGTACGATGGGCCACGTGACTCAGCGTAAGCGGATCGACTCCTGGTTGTCCGACATGGACGGCGTCCTCGTCCACGAGGGACGACCGGTCCCAGGTGCGGACGAATTCATCAAGCGGCTCAGCGAATCCGGCAAGAAGTTCCGGGTGCTGACCAACAACTCGATCTACACCCAGCGCGATCTGTCGGTACGCCTGGCGGGCGCGGGCCTCGACGTGCCCGCCGAGTCCATCTGGACCTCCGCCCTGGCCACCGCCCAGTTCCTCGACGACCAGCGCTCCGGCGGCTCGGCGTACGTGATCGGCGAGGCCGGGCTCACCACGGCGCTGCACGAGGTCGGCTACGTGCTGACCGACCTCGACCCCGACTACGTGGTGCTCGGCGAGACCCGCACCTACAGCTTCACCCAGATCACCCGCGCCATCCGGCTCATCGAGGGCGGCGCCCGCTTCATCGCCACCAACCCCGACCCCATCGGCCCCTCCACCGAGGGCTCCCTGCCCGCGTGCGGCGCCGTCGCGGCCATGATCACCAAGGCGACCGGCGTGGAGCCGTACTTCGTCGGCAAGCCCAACCCGCGCATGATGCGCAGCGCGCTCAACGAGATCGAGGCCCACAGCGAGACCACGGCCATGATCGGCGACCGGATGGACACCGACATCGTCTCGGGCATGGAGGCCGGGCTGTTCACGATCCTCGTGCTCACGGGGGTCACCCAGCGCCACGAGATCGACCGGTTCCCCTACCGCCCCTCGCTCGTCGTGGACTCGGTGGCGGACCTGATCGACCTCATCTGACCGCCCTTACCTGACGCTCGCTGACAGGTACGCATGACAGGCTCGGCCCCATGACCCGCGTCTACCTGGAGACAGGCCCGAAGAAGGTGTTCGCCTGCGCCCTCGACTGGCCCGGCTGGTGCCGCGCCGACAAGGGCGAGGAGGCGGCGCTCGACCGGCTCATGGACTACGCGCCCCGCTACCGCGTCATTGCGGAGCGGGCCGGCCTGGCGTTCGACCCCGGCGACCCCCGGGTGGTGGGGCAGGTGCGGGGCACCTCGATGACGGACTTCGGCGTCCCCTACGAGGTGCCGGACCTCGACCTGGAGCCGCTGCCCGCCGCCGAGGCCGAGCGGTCGGTGGCGCTGGTGCGGGCCGCCTGGGAGCTGTTCGACGAGGTCGCCGCCGTCTCGCCCGAGGAATTGAGCAAGGGCCCGCGCGGCGGCGGCCGCGACCGGACGAAGATCGTCGACCACGTGGAGAACGCCGAGCGCGCCTTCGCCAGGAAGGTGGGCGTGCGGCACAAGCCGTACAAGTCGGTCGCGGACCGGGACGCGATGCGGGCGGAGCTGGCGGAAGTCCTGTCGCGCCCCTGGGAGCCGCCGGCGGCGACCGACTGGCCGCCCCGCTACGCGCTGCGCCGCATCGCCTGGCACGTCATCGACCACCTGTGGGAGATCGAGGACCGCCGGTGACGGGGTGGAGATTCCTCCACCCGCTTGTAACCTCTGCCGCGCGCCGGGTGGAAAGAACCACACCCGGCCCTCCTTCCGCGCGCCTGGCGCCTTGACGGCCTGCGACGATGGGCTGACGCGAGACCGTACGGCGGGAAAAGGCAGGAGTGCGTGGACATACGGGCGGAGATCCTCGATCTGAAACTGCGCGTCGAGGATCTCGAGACCGCCGCTGAGCGGGTCAGGGAGTCGCAGGAGCAGGAGACGCTCCTGCGCGAGGTCATCGACCGGACCAAGAGGGCGCAGGCCGAGATGAGCGCGCTCAGGGCCGACCTCGCCGAGGTCAGGAAGCTGCTCGGCGGCGGCGGGCCGGGCGCGGAGGGCGACGTGCGCACGGAGATCGCCGTCGAGTTCGAGGTCATCCGGTCGAAGGTCGAGCACGAGTTCAACTTCCTGCGCTCCGAGGTCATGGACCTGGCGATCAAGGTCGACCGGCTGACCCCCGACGAGTGACCCGCAGGAACAGGCGCTTCAGAGGGAGAGTGCGGGCTCCATCATCTCGGCCGGGCAGAGCTGCCTGATCACGTTGCGCACCTGCGTGCGCAGGCCGGGAGCGGCCAGCCGGCCCGCCTCGTCGAAGTGCGGCCACGTCGGTGAGATCACCAGCTCGGCCCCCATGACGACCGCGCCGGCGCCCAGGAGCTGCTTGTACAGCTCCGCCTGCGCCCACATGGCCCCGCAGGCCCGCGCGCTCGCGCTCATCACCGCCACGTGCTTGCCCGACAGGCCCTCGCGCGCCGCCATCCAGTCCAGCGCGTGCGTCAGCTCCACCGGCAGCAGGCTGTGCTCGGGTGCGGTCAGCAGGACGGCGTCACCGCCCGCGACCAGCGTGACGAGGTCCCTCGCCGCGGCCGGCACGGGCCCCGGTCGGTAGGCCGGGATCTCGCCCAGTCCGCGCCACACCTCGAAGCCGACGCCAGGCGGCAGCTCGCCGCCCGCCGCGTCCAGCAATCTGGTGATGAATGACCCCGCGTGGAGGCTGGCGGCGATCCCGATGATTTTCACCCTCTGCTCCCCAGGGGTTCCGGTGTTACCGGGAACCTGCCCGATGTGCCGGATGTCCAAGACCATCTGCGGGTCAAGAGGGGCACAGACATTCCCGTCCGTACGGGATGCCGGGCACGCCGAAGGGGGCACCGGCGCTTGGGGGGCTTGCTGCGGCGCCGGGTGCCGGGGACGTGCGGAGGGGTGGTGCGGCCCTACTGGCGGGCGGCGGCGCGGGCGCGGCGCTCCTCGCGGCGCTCCACGAACCGGGCGGCCGTGGCGTCCGCCTTCGCCAGGAACGCCGACAGCTCCTCGCGCGCCTTCTCACCCTCGGCGTCGAGCCCGGTCTTGTCGAACACCGACCACTGGCGCAGCACCGGCATGAGCACGTCGTCGAGGTGCAGGCGCAGGTCGTAGATGCCCTCGTTCGCGATGATCATGGCCTTGCGGGCGAAGCCGTCCATGCCCTGGCCGGGCATCTGGAACGTGGTCACCACGTCGGTCACGGCGCGCATGGTCTGGTTCGGGTCGAGCTCGAAGGCCGCCTTGAGCAGGTTGCGGTAGAAGAGCATGTGCAGGTTCTCGTCGGCGGCGATCCTGGCCAGCAGCCGCTCGCAGCCCTCCTCGCCGGACGCCCGGCCGGTGTTGCGGTGCGCGATGCGGGTGGCGAGCTCCTGGAAGGAGACGTACGCGAGCTGCTGCAGCATCGTGTCGTACTCCGTCATGAAGCCGCTCTCCATGTGCGCCATGCGGGCCCGCTCCAGCGCCACCGGGTCCACGGCGCGGGTGACGGTGAGGTAGTCGCGCAGGGCGGTGCCGTGGCGGTCCTCCTCGGCGGTCCAGCGGTGCACCCACGTGCCCCAGGCGCCGTCGCGGCCGAACGTCGTGGCGATCTCGTGGTGGTAGCTGGGCAGGTTGTCCTCGGTGAGGAGGTTGACGATGAGCGATACGCGGGCCGCCTCCGGGATCTTGGAGTGGCCCTCCTCCCAGGCTTCGCCCCCGTAGATGCCGTCGAAGTTGCGGCCTTCGCTCCACGGGATGTACTCGTGCGGGAACCACTCCTTCGCCACCTTCTCGTGGCGGTTGAGCTCGACCTCCACGACCGGCTCGAGGGCGTGGAGGAGCTCCGTCTGAGTCATCGCCATAAAAGATCTTCTCCTTCAGGTTACGGTACCGTAGGTTAGGCTACCGGAAGGACATAACGGTCAAATAAGGTGTATGTATGCGACCTAGTGTCCGTGGTGTCCTGCTCGACCACGACGAGCGCCTGGTTCTCTTCCGGCGAACGGTCCCGGGCCGCGCCCGCTACTGGTCCGTGCCCGGCGGCCACGTCGAGCCGGAGGACGGCTCTCTGGAGGACACGCTCCGCCGCGAGCTGCTGGAAGAGCTCGGCGCGACCGTCTCCGGCGTGACCTTCCTCGTCAGCGTCTCCTACCCGTGGCAGGGCGAGGTCAAGACCCAGCACGTCTTCGGCTGCCGGCTGGTGTCCATGGATCCGGAGCTGCGGCACGGCCCCGAGTTCGAGGATCCGTCCCGGGGTCTATACGAGGTGGAGCGCGTCCCGCTGCGGCGCTCGGAGATCTTCTCCCGCAACCTCATCCCGCAGGCGGTGGCCGGCTACCTCTCGGCCAGCATCACCGCCCTGCCCCGCCTCATCGGCTGACTTCACTCACCCTTCGGGCGGGGCCGCGGCGAGCGGCCTCGGGCCGCCTGTGGCGAGCCGCCTTCGGCGAGCAGGTCGAAGAGTGATTCGAGCCGTTCGGTGAGCTTCTCCGGCTCCGCCTCCGCCAGCGCCGTCGTGCCGAGGACGCGGCGCATCAGCCAGACCCCGGCCTGCACGGAGAGCATCAGCTCCGCCCGCACCCCGGCGTCCGGGCCGGACAGCTCCTCGTTGAGATGCCGCCCGGCGTGCAGCGCGATGGCCTCGCGCATGATCCGCGCCGCCTGCGGACTGGCCGCCGACCTCAGCACGAGCAGGAACGGCCCCAGCTCCTCCGCCCCCGGCGCCGTGCGCCGGACCAGCGCCCGCGCCGTCTCGCCGGGAAGCTCCGCGCCCATGCCCGCGATCACCGTGCGCGGCGCGAACGCCACGTCGACGGCCTCGGCGAACAGCCGTTCCTTCGATCCGAAGTAGCGGTTGATGAGCATCGCGGTCACGCCCGCGCTCTGGGCGATCTCGCGCACCCCGACGCCGTCGTAGCCGTGCCGGGTGAAGGCGGCGACGGCCGCGTCCAGGATGGCCTGCCGGGTGGCGGCGGCGTCACGGCGGCGCCTGCCGGGTGCGGGGTCGGTCATGTCTACGAGTGTATACTTTTCAGGAAGTCTACGACTGTAGACATGGCTGACGAGGTGAGGACACCATGGATCTGCGACTGACAGGCAAGCGCGCGCTGGTCACGGGCTCCAGCTCCGGGCTGGGCGCGGCCATCGCCAAGGCGCTGGCGGGCGAAGGGGCCGACGTCGTCGTCCACGGCCGCGACCGCACCCGGACCGAGGCCGTCGCGGGGGCCGTCCGGGCGGCCGGGGGCAGCGCCGCCGTCGCGATCGGCGACCTGGCCACCGACGAGGGCGCCGATGCCGTGGCCGCCGCCGCGCTGGCCGGCGGGCCGATCGACATCCTGGTCAACAACGCCGGCGCCTACCCGCACGCCTCGTGGAAGGAGGCCACCGCCGCCGACTGGAGCCGGACCTACGAGATCAACGTCGTCTCCGCCGTCCGCATGATCCTGCGCGTGGTGCCCCGCATGCACGAGCGCGGCTGGGGCCGCGTCATCCAGATCGGCGGCGGGCTCGCCCTCCAGCCGGGCGCCGACCTGCCGCACTACACCGCCACCCTGGCCGCCCGCCACAACCTCACGGTCTCCCTGGCGCGCGAGCTGAAGGGCACCGGCATCACCGCCAACACCGTCGCGCCCGGCGCCATCCTGGTCGACTCCGTCCAGGAGCTCCTGACCGGGCTCGCGCCGGCCCGGGGCTGGGGCGAGACGTGGGCGGAGATCGAGCGCAACGCCATCGAGGAGCTGGCGCCCAACGACATGGGACGCATGGGCAGGCCCGAGGAGATCGCCGCCGCCGTCCTCTACCTCAGCGGCCCGCTCGCCGACTACGTCACCGGCACCACGCTGCGGGTGGACGGCGGCGCCATCCGCGGCGTCCACTGACCGCGCGGACAGTGCCCACTGACGGTGCTCACTGACAGCGCCTACGGACCGCGCGGGCAGACCTACCGGCCGTGCGTCGCAGGGGTCTACGGGTCGCGGCGCAGGCGCTTGACGTCGGAGCGATGCTTCTTGGCGGCGATCCGCCGCTCCACGGCGCCCCGGCTGGGCTTGGTCGGGCGGCGGCGCTTGGGCGGCGGCGCCACGGCCTCGCGCAGGCGCTGCGCCAGGCGGTGGGCGGCGGCCTCCCGGTTGCGGAGCTGGGAGCGGTATTCGGAGGCCGCGATCGTGATCGTGGCGGACCCCAGCCGCTCCAGGGCGCGCGCCTTGAGCGCGGGCGGCAGCGCCGTGCTGGCGGCCACGTCGAAGGTGAGCTCCACCCGGCTGTCGGTGGTGTTGACGCCCTGGCCGCCCGGACCTGAGGAACGGGAGAAGCGCCAGACGAGCTCGATGTCGGGGATGACGATCGAGTCGTTGACGACCAGCGGGCCGGGCATGCGCGGAGCTCCCGTTCTCGAAGAAGAAGCGGCTGTAGTGACATGTCACCGTATCCGGCGGGCCCATGCCGCCCGCAACGGTATTTCCCCGGACCGGGGCCGCCCGTTCTGCAAACCGGCTGCAAGCGGCGTGTGCCAGTATTCCGGCAAAAAGATCACGGGGAGGCGCGGTGGCCGTCATCGTCGGCGTGCACGGGATCGGCAAGTACAACTACTACCTCGAAGCAGGCAGGTCCGCGACGGGGGCGGCCGAGGCCATGCGGCGGAAATGGGACCGCTACCTGCACATCGGGCTCGGCGGCGAGCCCCGGGCGTACTTCGCCGAGATCGCCTACTTCTCCCACCTGCTGCACGACGGCGACGACGGGTACGGCGCCTACGGCGGGGACGCGCCGAGGAAGGCGATGGAGCTGCAGGCCCAGCAGGTGCTCGTCGACTGGGCGCGGCACCTCGGCGTGGGGGAGCACGTCACCGGGGCGCTCAAGTCGTTCACCGGCTGGCTGCTGGAGCGGCTGGACAGCCGGTCGGCCGCGTTCGCCAAGCTGTTCGCGCCCGAGGTGGCCGCGTACCTCACCGACCAGGCCAGGCGCGAGAAGTCGCGGCGGGCCGTGGCCGAGTGCATCAGGAAGAACCGGCCGAAAGTGGTGATCGCGCACTCGCTCGGCAGCGTCGTCGCCTACGAGGCCCTGTGGGCGGAGCCCGACCTGGAGGTGGACCTGCTGCTGACGCTCGGCAGCCCGCTCGGCATGCGCAACGTCATCTTCGAACGCCTCCTGCCCGCCCCCGTCAACGGCCGCGGCGAGCGCCCCAGGAACGTCAAGCGCTGGGTGAACATCGCCGACAAGGACGACATCGCCGCCATCCCGCCCGCCCTGGCCGCCAGCTTCACCGGCGTGGACGTCGAGCAGCTCGTCAACCTCGACTGGATCGACTTCCACACCGCCGAGAAATACCTGGGCTGCCCCGCGCTCGACCCGCATCTGCGACCATTCCTGGCATGACGTGGATAGTCTTCGACTACGGCGGTGTCCTTTCCCTGCCCCAGCCCGACTCCGACGCCGAGGCCATGGCGCGGGCCGTGGGGGCCGAGCCTGAGGAGTTCAAGCGCGGCTACTGGGAGCACCGCCTGGAGTTCGACCGGGCGAGCCTCACCCCGCACACCTACTGGGCGGCGGTGCTGGGCCGGCCCGCCACGCAGAGCGAGGTCGCCCGGCTCGTCGCCATGGACGTCGCCAGCTGGGCCTACCCCAACCAGGGCACGATCGCCCTGCTCGGCGAGCTGATCGAGGCGGGCACGGACGTGGCGCTGCTGTCCAACGCGCCCGTGTGCGTCGGAGACGGCCTCGACGAGCTGCCCTGGATCGCCGCCATCGGCCACCGGTTCTACAGCGGCAGGATGGGTCTGGTGAAGCCCGACCGGGAGATCTACGACGCGCTCGCCCAGGGCCTCGGCGCCGACCCGGCCGAGATCGTCTTCATCGACGACCGTCCCGAGAACGTCGAGGGGGCCGAGCGGGCGGGCATGACCGGCCTGCGCTTCACCGACGCCGCCGCACTCCGTACGGCACTGGAGAGCGTGCCGCGCGCCCGCCTCTGACGGGCGATGATCGCGCGCTGACGTCGCACGCTGACCGACCGGTGCTGTTCACCCGCGCTTGACTCCGCCGTCACGGCGGAGTCAGCGCGGGTGGACATACCTGGATCGTGGACCGCAGAGCCTTCCTGACAGCGGCGACAGCCGGCCTTCTCCTCCCGCAGCCCGCCGCCCCGGCGTGGGCCGCATCCTCCTCCCGAACGCTCAGATCCGACCCGTTCACGCTGGGCGTGGCCTCCGGCGACCCCTCCGCCGACGGCTTCGTCCTGTGGACCCGGCTGGCCGTGGACCCGCTCGGCGGCGACGGCCGCGGCGGCATGCCCTCCCGCGACGTGGAGGTCGACTGGCAGGTCGCCACGGACGAGCGGTTCGCCAAGGTGATCAAGAGCGGAACGGCCACCGCCAGGGCGCGCGACGCCCACAGCGTGCACGTCGAGCTGAAGGGCCTGGAGCCGGGACGCGACTACTTCTACCGGTTCAGGAGCCAGGGCCGCCTCTCGCCCGCCGGCCGCACCAGGACGACGCCGACGGGGGAGACGACGCCGCTCAGGTTCGCGGTGGCCGCCTGCGCGCACTACGAGCACGGCTACTACACCGCCTACCGCCGCCTCGCCGAGCAGGAGCCCGAGCTGGTGGTCTTCCTCGGCGACTACATGTACGAGTACGGCCCCAGCGGCTACACCGCGCTGGCCGGCCGCGTCCGCACCCACACCCCCGGCAAGTGCCAGACCCTGGCCGACTACCGCCTGCGGCACGCCCAGTACAAGAGCGACCCCGATCTCCAGGCCGCGCACGCCGTGGCGCCCTGGCTGATGTCGTTCGACGACCACGAGGTGGAGAACAACTGGGCCGGCCCCGTCTCCAGCACCGGCGCCCCCGGCTTCGAGCAGCGGCGGGCACAGGCGTTCCGGGCGTACTACGAGAACATGCCGCTGCGCCGCGCCAGCCTTCAGGGCGCCGTCCTCAAGGTGAACCGGCGCGTCTCCTGGGGCACGCTGGCGCGCTTTCACCTGCTCGACACCCGGCAGTTCCGCGACGACCAGGCGTGCCTCGACGGCGTGCGCGCCGGCTGCGACGAGCGGCTGGCGGACCGGCGCACGCTGCTCGGCGGCGACCAGTGGCGCTGGCTGGAGAGCGGCCTGAACGACTCCACCACCCGCTGGAACCTCCTCGGCCAGCAGATCATGGTCGCGCAGCGCGACTACAAGATCGGGCCGGGCCGCGAGGTGAACCTGGACTCCTGGGACGGCTACGCCGCCGAGCGCACCCGGCTGCTGCGCTCCCTCGCCCGCACCCCCAACCCCGTCGTGCTGACCGGCGACGCGCACATGCACCACCTGGCCGAGCTCAAGACCGACTTCGACGACCCCGACTCGCCGGTCGTCGCCAGGGAACTGGTGGCCTCCTCCATCGCCAGCGACGGCGACGGGTACCGGGACCGTACGTGGATCTCCGAAGCGCTCCAGGAGAACCCGCACATCTCCTACATCGACCAGCGGCGCGGATACCTGATGGCGCGGCTGACCAGGGACGAGCTGTCCGTGGACTTCCGGACGCTGGACTACATCTCCCGCCGGGGCGCCCGCGCCCGCACCGCCCACCGCCTCACGATCCCGGCCGTCACCGGGGCCGCGGCCGCAGGGCGGGCGGCGGCGCCTCCCGCGGGGTGAGATTGCCGGGCCGTTGCCTGAACGTCCGCTGGGAGCGCGCTGAGGATTCGCTCAACCGTTTCCG
Organism: Nonomuraea composti; assembly: GCF_012034275.1. Lineage (NCBI taxonomy): Bacteria > Bacillati > Actinomycetota > Actinomycetes > Streptosporangiales > Streptosporangiaceae > Nonomuraea > Nonomuraea composti. The sequence goes on from NZ_JAATEP010000001.1 coordinate 228,198, forward strand.
CCCGCATTCGGCCCGCATTCGGCCCGCATTCCGCCCGCATTCCGCCCGCACGATGAGACCCGGCCGGACTCCAGGTGGCAGGTGTGTCGGAGTCCGGCCGGGGGTGGCCGGCCCGGGCGGGCGGGTGGTTTCCGCCCGGACCGGCCGGCTCAGGTGCCGCGGCTCCCGTCCGGCGGGAATCGCCCGGCATGCTCGCAGGTCATGCGTCCGGCCAGCTTCCGTCGGGGAACTCGCCCGACGCCGCGCCCGACATGACCACCTGGTCGGCCTCCGACAGGCCGGAGACGACCTCGACGTACTGGTCGCCGCGCACGCCCGTCCGCACGGCCTTCGTCGAGTCCCGGCCGCCCGAGCGCACCGTGACCACCTGCGTGCCGTCCGCCCTGGTACGCACCGCCGCGGCCGGCACGTAGACGGCGTTCCTGGACTCGCCCGTGGTGATCGTCACCGACGCGGTCTGGCCCAGCATGAGCCCCGACGGCGGCTCGTCGAAGGCGAGGGTGACCGCGTAGCGGACGAGCTGCCCGTCCACCGTCGCGGTCGGCGCGATGGCCGTCACCGAAGCCTGGTGCTTCTCACTACCCCGGGTGGCCAGGGTGATCTGGGCTTTCTGACCGAGCTTGAGCCGGTTCACGTCGGACTCGGTGACCATGGCCGAGACCTGCAGCTCGTTGAGGTTACCGAGGCTGATGAACGTGCCGGTGCCCGCCGCGTCGCCCGCCCGGCCGGCGATCGACAGGACCGTGCCGGACGCGGGCGCCACGATGCGGGTGCCGCGCACGGCGTCGGCGGCCTCCTCCAGCGCCGCCTCGGCGCGGTCCACGTTCGCGGCGGCCTGCTCCTCACTCGTCCCCGCCCTGGCACCTGTGCTTGTGGCGCCGCCCGGGGTGCCGGTGCCCGTGTTCCTGGTGCCGGCCGGGGTGGCGCAGGCTTGCCCGCTGCTCCTGGCCGTGGGCTTCGCGCCCGCCGTGGGCTTCCCGCTCGCCGACGGCTTCCCGCTGGTGGACGGCTTGGCGCCGGCCGACGGCTTGGCAGTGGACGGGCGCGCGGTGGTGGAGGGGCCCGTGCTCGCGGAGGGGCCGCCCGTGCTGGACGGCTGCCCGCCGGGCTGCCCAGCCCCGTCGCCACCGGTCCCACCGGTCCCGCCAGTCCCGCCGCCGGGCGTGCCGTGCGTAGGAGTGGCGGTGACCGTCGTGGTGACGGTGGCGGTCGCCGTCACAGTAGCCGTCACTGTGGCCGTCACCGTGGCCGTCGCCGTGGGCTGCGGCTCGGGATCCGTGGTGCCGGGCGTGGGCGTCGGGTGCGGCGTGAGGTCGGGCGTGGGGCTCGTGCCGGTCCCGTCGCCGGAACGCGCGGCGGGCCCCAGCACGCCACCAGCGCCGCCGCCGTGCCCGGCCGGACCGCCGGTGGACGCGCTGGAGGCGGTGCCGGTCGCCCTGCGGGAGGGAGCCGGGCTCGCGCCCTTCGCGGGCGTCGTGCCGCCGGTCTTCACGGGCACACAGGCCGAGCCGGAAGCACCGCTCCCAGCGGGTGACGAGGCCCGGCCGCTGACCGCCGTGGAGCTGCCCGTCGGGCTAGCGGCCGGGGTGCCGGAGGACGCGGCCGGGGTGCCGGAGGACGCCTGCTCCAGCGCCTCCTCGGCGGCCGCCAGGTCGGCCTTGGCCGCCGCGTACGCCTCGCGCGCCGCCCGCCCGTCGATCCTGGCCAGGACCTGGCCCTTCTTCACCTTGGTCCCGACCTTGACGTACACCTTGGTCAGCGTCCCCGGGGAGCCGAACGCCAGGTCCCTGCGCGAGCCGTCCACGGTGCTCCCCGCCGCGCTCACCGAGGCCGTGACCAGGCCGCGCTGGGCGGAGGCCAGCCGTACCTGGACGGTGGGCGGGGTGTCGTCGCGCAGCGCCAGCACGAGGCCGGAGCCGGCCACGAGCACGGCGAGGGCGAGGCCGCCCAGCGCGAAAGTCGGTCTCATGACGGCACATCCTGGCCGAGCAGGATCGCGCCAGCCTGCGAGGACCCTCAGAGTTACCTGTGGGCCGGCGTGGCGCGCGGGGCTCCCAGCGGACGTTCAGCTTGCCCACGGCTGCGGCGCAGCATTGTGTGCAAGGGTCCTCGCTCGTGAAGGTGTCGATCAGGCGCAGAGCGCTGATTACCAACGGGGCGCTCGCGGTGCTCCTGCTGGGCGGTGCCGGGCTCGCCTACGCGCAGCTCGGCACGGGCCAGGCCGCCGGTGAGACCACCGTGCGGACGGTGACCGCGGGCCGCGGCTCCGTGACCGCCTCGGTGACGGCGTCGGGGGCGGTCGAGAGCTCCCGGTCCAGGGCGCTCTCGTTCGGGACGAGCGGGACCGTGGAGAAGATCTACGTCAAGGCCGGGGACAAGGTGGCCAAGGGCGACATCCTGGCCAGGCTGGACGATTCCGCCGCCCAGGAGAGCCTGGCGGCGGCGAAGGCCACGTACCAGAGCGCCCTCGACGACGGGACGGACACGGCCGCCCGCTACGCCGCCTACATCAAGGCCCGCAACGCCTACCGGGAGGCCCAGCGCACGGTCGCGGGGACGGTGCTGAAGGCGCCGTTCAAGGGCACGATCACCGCCGTGAACGGCTCGGTTGGGGGCACGTCCTCAGGCTCAGGGTCGGGCTCGGGCTCCAGTGCGGGCGGTGGCCAGGGCTCCGGGCAGACGACGAGCGCCACGAGCGGCTCCTCAGGCTTCATCGAGCTGGCCGACACCACGAAGCTGCAGCTCGTCGGCACCTTCACCGAGTCCGACGCCGGCAAGCTCAAGCAGGGCCAGGAGGCCACGATCACGTTCGACGCGCTGCCGGGCGTCACCGCGACCGGCGAGGTCACGCAGATCCAGCCGGTCGCCTCCACCAGCAACAACGTCGTCCAGTACCCGGTGACGATCACGTTCACGAAGGCCCCCGAGCAGGTCAGGCTGGGGCAGACGGCCACCGTCGAGGTCGTGGTCGGCCAGGCGGAGAACGTCGTCACCGTCCCCTCCACGGCGGTCTCCACCAGCGGCGGCCAGACCACGGTCACCGTGCTGCGCGACGGCCGCCAGACCAGGACCCCGGTCGAGGTCGGCGTGCAGGGCGCCACGCTGACCGAGATCAAGTCGGGCGTGTCGGAGGGCGACGAGATCGTGCCCCCGTCCACGACGACCGGCACCACGGGCAGCGGCGGCGGCGGGATGCGCGGGGTCGGCGGCACCGGCGGCGGGTTCCCCGGAGGCGGCGGCATGCCCGGTGGAGGAGGGCGATGACGGCCGCGGGGCCGCGCGTCGTGGAGCCCGTGCCGGTCCTGCGGGTGCGGGACCTCGTCAAGGAGTACGGCGACGGCGACGCCCGGGTGCGCGCCCTGCGCGGCATCAGCCTGGACGTCCAGCAGGGCGACTACGTGGCCATCATGGGCGCCTCCGGCTCCGGCAAGTCGACGCTCATGAACATCCTCGGCTGCCTCGACGTCCCGACCTCCGGCACGTACCTCATCGACGGGACCGACGTCGGCCTGCTGAACGAGCACCAGCTCGCCATCCTGCGCAACCGCCGGGTCGGGTTCGTCTTCCAGTCGTTCAACCTGATCCCGCGCATGAGCGCGCTGGCCAACGTGGAGCTGCCGCTCGTGTACGGCGGCGTCGGCCAGGCGGAGCGGCGCGCGCGGGCGCTGGCCGCGCTGGAGCAGGTCGGCCTGACCGACCGCGTGCACCACGAGCCGAACCAGCTCTCCGGCGGCCAGCAGCAGCGCGTCGCCGTCGCCAGGGCCCTGGTCACCGCGCCGGCGCTGCTGCTGGCCGACGAGCCGACGGGCAACCTCGACACCGCCTCGACCGGCGACGTCCTGGAGATCATGGACCGGCTCAGCGCGACCGGCCGGACGATCGTCCTGATCACACACGAGGACGACGTGGCCGCGCACGCCAAGCGGGTGATCAGGCTGGTGGACGGCGAGATCGTGGCGGACCGCCGCCAGGCGCCGGTGGACGGCCCGCCGCCGCGGCTCGTGGAGGCGACCACGTGAACCAGATCGAGATCCTCCGCTTCGCGCTGCGCGGCCTGCTGGCCAACAAGATGCGCAGCGCGCTGACCACGCTCGGCATCCTCATCGGCGTGGCCGCGGTCATCATGCTGGTCGCGGTCGGCGAGGGCTCCTCGCAGAGCATCCAGCAGAACATCCAGCGCCTCGGCGCGAACACGCTGACGATCTCGCCGTCCTTCTCCGGCGGAGGCGGCGCGATGCGCGGCCCCGGCGGCGGCGGGGGCGCGAACACCGGGCCGCGCACCCAGGCCAGGCAGCTCAGCCTCGCCGACGCCAAGGCGCTGACCGACAAGACGCTCGCCCCGTCGGTGAAGAGCGTCTCGCCGGTGGTCAACGCCTCCTCCTCCACCGCCACGTACGGCGCCGCCAGCCACTCCGTGGCGCAGTTCGTCGGCACCTACCCGAGCTACTTCGAGGCCGTCAACAAGCCCGTCGCCAAGGGCACGTACTTCTTCAACGACGACGTGCTGGCCGCCAGGAAGGTCGTGGTGCTCGGGCAGACGGTCGTGGAAGAGCTGTTCGGCGCCGTCGATCCCATCGGCAAGCAGATCAGCGTGTCGGGGGTGCCGTTCACGGTGGTCGGCGTGCTGAAGGAGGCCGGCTCCACCGGCATGCAGGACGCCGACGACATCGCCATCGCGCCGCTGCCGGCGGTGCAGCAGAGCCTGAGCGGGTTCGGCTCGCTCGGGCAGATCGTCGTGCAGGCCACCGGCGCGGGGACGACCACGTCGGCGCAGGCCGAGGTCACGGCTATCCTCAACCAACGACACGGCATCACGAACGACAACCCCGACTACCGCGTACTCAACCAGGCCACTCTGCAGGAGACCGTCAGCGAGGCGACCGGCACCTTCACCGTGCTGCTCGGCGCCGTCGCCGCGATCTCGCTGCTGGTGGGCGGTATCGGCATCACCAACATCATGCTGGTGACGGTCACGGAGCGCACGCGCGAGATCGGCATCCGCAAGGCCATCGGAGCACCCAGGAGCGCCATCCTGGGCCAGTTCCTGATGGAGGCGACGCTGCTGAGCCTGGTCGGGGGGCTGTCCGGGGTGCTGGTGGCGTTCGTGGGGACCAGGTTCACCATCGCCGGCATCGAGCCGGTCCTCGTGCCGTCATCGGTGGTGCTGGCGCTGGGCGTGTCGCTGGGCATCGGGCTGTTCTTCGGCAGTTATCCCGCCAATCGGGCGGCCAAGCTCAGGCCGATCCAGGCTCTGCGCCACGAGTAGGCCTCGCGCCACGAGTTAGGAGACAAGGACATGGACAAGCTGGACTCCTCCCCGTTCCGGGACGACCTGCGGGAGGAGCTCGCCGTCCAGCCCGCCAAGGGCACCTCCAAGGTCACGCTGGCGCTGGCCGCCGGCGTCGTCCTGGTGGCCGGGATCCTGATCGGCATCCAGGCGGAGAGCTGGTTCGGCGCCGCCGACGCGCCCCCGCAGGCCGCCGGTGCCGCGCAGCAGCGCGGCACCGGCGCCATGGGCGGCTACGGGCAGCGCGGCCAGTTCCCCGGCGGCGCGCAGCAGCCCGGCGGGCAGCAGCAGCCGGGCGGTGGCGGGGGGCAGCGCATGGGCGGCGGCACCGTCGGCACGGTCGAGAAGATCGAGGACGGCAAGGTGTACGTCAGGACCATGGACGGCGCCACCGTCACGGTCACCACCACCGACCGGACCACCGTGCAGATCTCCAAGCCCGGTAAGGTCTCTGACCTGGAGACCGGCACCACCATCGTGGTGCGCGGGCAGCAGGGCGCCGACGGCGCGGTCACCGCCACGTCGATCAGCCAGGGGAGCCAGGGATTCCAGGGAGGAGGCCCGCGATGAGCGAACCCGAGGCCAAGCTGCTGGTGGTCGACGACGAGCCCAACATCAGGGAGCTGTTCTCGGCCAGCCTGCGCATGGCCGGGTTCGAGGTGCTGACCGCGGCCGACGGCATGGAGGCCCTGCGGGTGGCCGAGGAGAGCTCGCCCGACCTGGTGATGCTCGACGTGATGCTGCCCGACCTGGACGGCCTGGCGGTCGCGGGAAGGCTGCGGTCCCGCGGCCGCCGGGTCCCGGTCCTGTTCGTGACGGCCAAGGACACGCCGGAGGACCGCATCGCCGGGCTGGGGCTCGGCGAGGACTACGTGACCAAGCCGTTCAGCCTGGAGGAGGTCATCGCCCGCATCCGGGCCGTGCTGCGCAGGACCAGGCGCGGCGCGCCGCCGCCCAACCGCCTGCGCGTCGCCGACCTGGAGCTGGACGAGGAGAGCCACGAGGTGTGGCGGGACGGCGTGCCCGTCCGGCTGTCGCCGACGGAGTTCCGGCTGCTGCAGTACTTCATGCTGAACGTCGGCCGGGTGCTGTCCAAGACCCAGATCCTCGACCACGTCTGGAACGGCGACTGGCGCACCGACGTCGGCCTCGTCGAGTCGTACGTGTCGTACCTGCGCCGCAAGGTGGACACCGGCGAACGCAAGTACCTGCACACCCTGCGCGGGGTCGGCTACATCCTGCGCCCGCCGCGAGTATGAGCCGGCACCCGTCGAAGGCCGTGCGCGGGATCGCCGGTGGCCTCAGGAGGCAGCTGTCCAGGGCGCCGCTCTGGCTGCGCCTCGTCTCGGCCACCCTCCTGCTGGTCACCCTCGCCATCACCGCCACCGGCCTGTTCGCCGTCCGCCTGCTGCGCAGCTACCTCGTCGAACGCGTCGACCAGCAGCTCCGCGTGGCCACCGCGCCCCGCGACCCGCCCCCACCACCGGTGGACCTGCGCCCCGACGGCCGGCCGCAACGCTACTTCGGCCTCTTCCACGGCGTCGTCCTCGGCCCGGACGGCCGGCTCGCCAGGACCATCAGCGAGTCCACCGAGGAGCACACGCCCGACCTGCCCGCCCTGACCCTCGCCGAGGTCATCGAGCTGAGGGGGCGGCCGTTCACCGTCGAGTCGCGCGACGCGGGCGGCCCGAGCTGGCGGGTCGTCGCCGTGCCGACCCGCGACGGCCAGAGCCGCATGATGGCCATCAGCCTCGCCGACGTGGACGCGACCGTCTCCCAGCTCATCCTGATCGTGGCGGTCGGCGGCGGCAGCACCCTGGTCGTGCTCGGCTTCGTCTGCTACGGCCTCGTCCGCCGCAGCCTGCGCCCCCTGCGCCAGATCGCGAGCACCGCGAACGACATCGCCGGCGGCGACCTGTCACGCCGCGTCCCCCTGTGGGCCGGCACCACCGAGGTCGGTAAGCTCGGCCGCTCGCTCAACACCATGCTCGCCCAGATCGAGGTGGCGGTCCGCGAGCGCGAGGAGGCCGCCGAGTCCGCCCGCGAGTCCGCCACGGCCGCCCGCCGCTCCGAGGAGCTGATGCGCCGCTTCATGGCCGACGCCTCCCACGAGCTGCGCACCCCGCTGACCTCGATCAGGGGCTTCGCCGAGCTGTACCGGCTGGGAGAGGAGAAGGACCTGGCCGAGGCCGTACGCCTGCTGAGCCGCATCGAGGGCCAGGCCGCCCGCATGGGGCTCCTCGTCGAGGACATGCTCCTGCTGGCCCGGCTCGACCAGCGGCGCGAGCTGGGCCAGCGCCCCGTCGACCTGCTCAGCCTGGCCGCCACCGTCGTCATCGACGCCCAGACGCTCGCGCCCGACAGGAAGATCGAGCTGGTCCGGCTGTACGGCGGCGAGGGCGACGTGATCGTGACCGGCGACGAGCCGCGCCTGGCGCAGGTGCTCAACAACCTCGTCACCAACGCCCTCACCCACACCCCGCCCGGCACCCCGTTCCAGGTCCGGGTGGGCGTGCACGGCGACCAGGCCGTGGTGGAGGTGGCCGACGAGGGCCCCGGGTTCTCGGAGGAGGTGGCGGAGCGGGTCTTCGAACGCTTCTACCGCGCCGACCCCGCCCGCAGCGCCGGCGGGTCGGGGCTGGGGCTGTCGATCGCGGCCACGCTGGTGGAGGCGCACGGCGGGATCGTGATGGCGGAGAGCGAGCCGGGCAAGGGCGCCTTGTTCCGCGTCATCCTCCCCCTGGAGCCGCCGCGGCCGAAGGCGTAGCGGGGCGGGCCCGGGCGCGGACCGGACCGGGAGCCCCGGCGCGGACCGGGAGCCTCGGCACGGACCGGACCGGACCGGGAAACGGGCCCTCAGCCGAAGGTGTAGCCGTAAAGACCGGCACCCTTGTCGATCTGCCGCACCTTCCCCAGCTTGACCTTCCCGGACCCCCGCCTGCTACCTGCCGCGTACATGATCAGCCCTTGGTCCGGCGCCGCCACCACCAGCCCGTACACGGCGGGCCGCTTGGCCAGCGACCGGTACCGCTCCCACCCCGGCAACGCGGTCACCGCCGCCCCGAAGTCCTGCCCCTTACCTTTGACCAGCAGATTCCCGACCCGGGTCAGCCCACCCTCGGACCGACCGGCGAGCACCTGCACCGCCTTCTCACCCGGCACCCCGATGGCCAGCTCGTCGTTGCCGTCCCCGTTGAAGTCCCCGGCGGCCAGCGCCGCCCCGAACCGGTCGTAGTAGCGGGGCTTGCCCTCCAGCGTGTTCTGCGACCACGCCTCGGTCCTGTCGGTACGCAGCCCGCCCCGCGACCCGTACAGCACGTCCACCGTGCCGTCCCCGTAGTCCATGGCCCGCTGATTGGCACTGAGCCCTTCGCCCGGCACGCCGATCGCCAGGTCGGCCTTCCCGTCCCCGTTGAAGTCCCCGGTCGCCAGCGCCGCACCGAAGTTGTCCCACTTCTCGGAGGCCCCCTTGATCCCAGGCGTGCTCTGCGTCAACAACCGGGCCCGCTTCCGCCGCACATCGATCACGGTCACGGACCCCTGCCCATCCACCCGCACACTGTCGGCAGGAGCCCCCACGACCAGCTCATCCCGCCCGTCCCCATCGAAATCCCCGGCCGCCAGCGACGCCCCCCACTGGTCGGTGACGCTCGCCGCCTGCCCCACCCATGCCGTCTTCTGCGTGATCCGGTATGCCTTGCGCCCCTTCATCCCGTACACCGTCACGACCCCGCCCGACCGATGACTGGGCGCCCCCACGACCAGCTCGTCCTTCCCGTCCCCGTCCAGATCCCCCGCCGCCAGCGAAGCCCCGAACCGGTCACTGGACGGCTTGTCCAGCCTCAGCTCCTTCCCCGCCACGAGCCCGCCCGGCCCGCCATCGAAGACTTGCACCACCCCGTTCCCGTCACCTCCCGGCACCCGCTCACCGAGAAACTCCTCCGACACCCCCACCGCCAGATCGGTACACCGATCCCCGTTGAAGTCCCCCACGGCCAGCGCCGACCCGAACGAGTCGCCCGCCTCCGCCCCCTCCTGCGTGAGCTTGACCTTCTTCCCCGACCCATACATAACGGTCACGGACCCGGCCCTGGCACCGTCGTAGGGCGCCGCCACAGCCAGATCAGGCCGCCCGTCCCCATCGAAGTCGAGCGGATGCCCGCCACAGGCGCGAACGGCGGGCCCCCGCTCGGCTGTGAACGAGCCGATTCCGGCGACCGGAGCTGCTCCTGAGGCGAGCGGAACGATCAGGCAGGCGGCGAGCAACGCATTCATACCGGAAGTAATGACCAGCGATGCCGAACCAGGCCTGAACGGCACGAGAACGCCCCAGGAGGACAGAATGCACATCACCCCCCACCACCGCCCACCTCCCGCCCCTACTCGCCTCCCGCCCCCGCGCCGCTCACCGCCACGCCGCTCACCGCCACGCCGTTTGCGTTCGCGCTCCCGCCTGTGCTGGCCGCCCGCCCGTCCGTCCGCGCCCGCACGGTGTTCGTGCCTGGGCCGCCCTCGTGCTGCACCGCCCACCACCACACTGCCCGCACCGCTCGCCCTCCTCGCTGCCCGCCGCGTCACACCAGCCGCCCCTTGGGGCCGCATGATTGCGGTTGTGGCCCGCCGTGACGGTAGTGCGCTGGGGGTGGGTGCGCGGGGCGATGGTGGGCAGGGTGGGCGGGTGTGGGGCGGAGCGGAGTGGGTGGGGAGCCGAGGGGCGGCGGGAGCGCGGGGCGGCGTGGGGCCCGGCGGGGCGGGCGTGGAACGAAGGGCACGGGAGTGCGGGCCGGGAGGCGATCCGGGACGCCGATGGGCCCTTCGGGGCGCGGGAACGTGCCAGGATAGATGGGTGGACATCGACCTCGCTGATCTGGATTTCTGGCGCAAACCCCTCAAAGAGCGGAATGAGGCGTTCGCCCGGCTCCGGCAATTGGAGCACCCGGTGTTCTTCCCGGAGAAGAAGGTGCCGTTCCTCCGTTCGGGCAAGGGCTTCTACGCCCTCGTACGCCACGCCGACGTGGTGGAGGCCAGCCGGAACGCCAAGGTCTTCTCCAGTGAGCCGGCCGTCACCAACCCCGAGCCGCCGAGCTGGGTGAAGCAGGTGTTCGGCGAGTCGATGGTCAACATGGACGACCCGCGTCACGCCCGGCTGCGCCGCATCGTGACCCGTTCGTTCAGCCCGAAGATGCTGGCGGGGCTGCAGAGCGACATCGAGGCGGCGTGTGCCCGCATCGTGGACGACGTGGTGCGGGACGGCCCGCGCGACTTCGTCAGCCAGGTGGCCGCGCGGCTGCCGATCCACGTGATCTGCGACATGCTGGACATCCCGCAGGAGCTGCGGGAGAAGGTGCATCAGCACGTCGACATCTCCACCGCCTACACGGGCGTGCGCCCCAGCCTGGCGCGTAGCGTGCAGATGGCCGGCCAGAACATGCTGGCCCTGCTCGCCCTGCAGCGCATGGTCATCAAGCTCGGCCACGAGCGGGTCGCCAACCCGAAGGGCGACCTGGTCTCGCTGCTGGTCAACGCCAACGTCGACGGGGAGAAGCTGACCGACAAGGAGCTCGGCTCGTTCTTCTCGCTGCTGCTGGTCGCCGGCAACGAGACGGCCCGCAACACGATGGCCCACGGCATCAGGCTCCTGACGGAGAACCCGGCGCAGCGCGAGCTGCTGATGAGCGACTTCGACGCGCACATCAACGGCGCCATCGAGGAGATGGTCCGCTACGTGTCGCCGATCATGCAGTTCCGCCGCACGGTCACCGAGGACTATTCGCTGCGCGGCCTGGAGCTGAAGAAGGGCGACAAGGTCGTGCTGTTCTACGGCTCCGCCAACCGCGACGAGTCGGTCTTCCCCGACGCCGACACGTTCGACATCACCCGCGACACCAAGCCGCACGTCGGCTTCGGCGGCCCCGGCCCGCACTTCTGCCTGGGCGCGAACCTGGCCAGGCAGGAGATGCGCACGATGTTCCGCGAGCTGCTGACCCGGCTGCCCGGCATCCGCTCGGTGGGCGAGCCGGAGCTGCTCCTGTCGAACTTCGACAACAGCGTCCGCAGCCAGGCGTTCACCTTCTGACCGCGACGGGGCCCGCCGTCGTGGCCTGGTCGGGAGCTAGTCGTCGGCGGCCAGGACGTTCGTCCTGATGGTGAGGAGCGTGATCAGCGCGGCCACCACCATCATCACCGCGCTGATCAGCATGGCCGTCCTGAACCCGGCGTCGAACACCTGGGGCTGCTCGAACGCGTCGCCCACCAGCCCCACCAGCGGCGGCACCGCCGCCACGGCCAGGAGGCTGCCGGTGCGGGCGACCGCGTTGTTGATCCCGCTGGCCGTGCCCGCGAGGTGGTCGTCGGCGGTGGCGAGGACGGTGGCGGTGAGTGGCGCGACCGCCGCCGACAGGCCCAGCCCGAACACGAAGACCGCGGGCAGCACGTGCAGCAGGTAGGAGGCGCCGGGCCCGATCGTGCTCATCAGCACGAACCCGCAGCCCGCCACCAGGATCCCGATCGTCATGGGCCAGCGCGGCCCCACCCGCTTGGCCAGCTCGCCGGCCCGGGCCGACAGCAGCAGCATCAGGATCGTCGTCGGCAGCATCGCCAGCCCGGCGGCGATGGGGGAGAACCCGGACACCACCTGGAGCTGCACCACCAGCAGGAAGAACACGACGCCCATGGCCGCGTACATGATCAGCGTCACGACGTTGACGGCCGTGAACGCCCGGTCCCGGAACATGCCGACCGGCACCAGCGCGTCGGGTGACCGGCGGATCTCCAGCGCCACGAACGCCGCCCCGACCGCCAGCCCGGCCACCAGCGGCACCGAGATCCCCTTCTGGATCAGCCCGTACGTGATGCCGGCCAGCGCCAGCGCCGCCAGCACCGAGCCGAGCACGTCGAACCGGCCCGCCGCCTCCTCGTCCTTGCTCTCGGGCACGTGCCGCAGCGTGACGAACACGACGAGCGCCGCGAACGGCAGGTTGATCAGGAACGCCCACCGCCATCCGGCCGACTGCACCAGCCAGCCGCCCAGCAGCGGCCCGATGGCGCTGGCGACGCCGCCGAGGCCGGACCACATGCCGACCGCCCTGGGCCGGTCGTGCCGGACGAAGGACGCCTGGATGATCGCCAGCGAGCCGGGCGTGAGCAGCGCGCCGCCGATGCCCTGGAGCGCGCGGGCGCCGATGAGGAACTCGATGTTCGGCGACAGGCCGCACAGGGCCGAGGCGATGGCGAACCAGACGGTGCCGACGAGGAAGAGCGTGCGGCGCCCGTAGCGGTCGCCGAGCGAGCCGCCCAGCAGGATCAGCCCGGCCAGGGTGAGGGTGTAGGCGTTGATCGTCCACTGCAGGCCCGCCATGCCCGCGTCGAGCTCCCGCCCGAGGAACGGCAGCGCGACGTTGACCACCGTGCTGTCGAGCATCGCCAGGCCGGAGCCGAGCACGGTGGCGAACAGGATCCACCGGCCGCGCGCGGACTTCAGCTCGACATGGCCGTGCAGCAGGGTGGGGTCGTCGGTCATGCAGGCCATCCTGTCACCGGCCTCCGACAGTCTCGCCGCCGAGGGTCACCTCCCGCTCACCGCCGAGAGTCACCTGCCGCTCGCCGCCGAGAGCCGCCGTCCCGCCGCATCCTGCCCGGCCGACCGGCCGCCGGTCGGCGGGGCAGGAGTCAGCCGTTGCCCAGCGCCCGCAGGACGAACTCCGACACCAGCTCCCCGGCCCCCTCCACCGTCACGTCCCCGCTGATCAGCGGCACCCGCTCGGCGCCGATGACCGCGAGGATCATGCGGGCCGTGGCGTCGACGTCGACCGTGCGGAAGTCGCCCGCCGCCATGCCGCTCTCGAGGATCTCCACCAGGACGCGCTGCATCGGCGCCACGTGCTCGGCCAGCCGCTGGTAGGCGTCGGGCCCGAGCGCCGCGCTGAGGTCGGCCGCGCCGGGGTGCGGGTGCGCGAGCAGCCCGGCGAGCTGCAGCCGGACGAACGCGCGCAGCCGGTCGGCGGGGGAGGCCCCGTCGGGCAGCTCCCGCTCGTAGCTCTCGATGAAGTAGCCGGTGACCCGCTCGGTGAACGCCAGCAGGAGCGCCGCCTTGTCGGGGAAGTAGTTGTACAGGACCGTGCGGGTGATGCCGGCCTCCCCCGCCACGTCGGTCATGGAGATGGCGTCGATGCCCTGCGTCCGCGACAGCCGCGAGACGGCCTGGAGGATGCGGTCTCGCGTCTGGGCGCGGTGCTCGCCGATGGTGGCGGCCGAGATGCGGGGCATACGCCCATGGTAGGCCGACCCCGACGACATGGCTTGTCGGATTCTTGCGTTGTTCATTTCGGTTCTTGCAGTACGGCTTGTGGCATCGTCGCCATGCCGAGACGCCTTTCCGACGTGGCCGCGTTCATCGGGCTCAGCGTGGCCACCGCCGGCCGCGTGCTGCACGACAAGCCGGGCATCGCCCAGGCCCCCCGCCGCGGCGCGTCGCTCACCCCGGTGGGCCGCTCAGGCGGCGGCCTTCACCACGTGCCGGAGCTCCGCCAGCACCTCCGTGTTGAGCTGGTATGCGAGCCTGACCTCGCCGATCATGCGTTGCTGCTCCCGCTCGTCCAGCTCCGCCCCCAGGGCGTCCAGGCGGGAGCGGTACTCGTTCTTGAAGCGGGGCAGGCTGCCCAGCTCGTCGAAGAAGTAGAAGTCGACGCCCCCGCCCTTCGTGTAGCCGTAGATCTTCTGCAGCTCCATCCGGATGAACTGCCCGCCGGACAGGTCGCCCAGGTAGCGGGTGTAGTGGTGGGCTACGTAGCCGCCGGGCCAGTCGGAGACCTGGTGGATGCGGGCCACGAGGGTGCGGGTGGACTTCGACGGGGTGATGCGCTCGCGCCAGGACGGTCCGTAGATCGTGGTGAGGTCGCGTTCGAGTGCCTGCTCGCGGTACAGCTCGGGGAAGACGAAGCGGCCGGCGACCGGGTGGTCGGCGAGCTGGCGGGACACGGCGTCGAGTGCGGTGTAGGCGAAGTAGTGCTGGGCGACCATCTCGCCGTAGTCGTGCTCGCTCAACCGGCCGCCCATGAGCGCGGAGAGGTAGCCCTCCGACTCGGCCGACTGGTGGTCGGCCCAGGTGGCGTTGCGCAAGGTCTCGGAGAACGGCGTGGTCACGGCCCACCTCTGCTCGTACTGGCGTTATATGACGAAGTGTCACAAACGGCAGCGCTAGACGTCAAGCTGATGACGACACCATGTCATCAAAGCCTGCCTCCCCCTCCCGTACCCAGGAACGGGTACGTCAAGAGCCGTCGTCGTCGGGGATCACCTCCTGGTCGCGGCCGAGGGAGATCAGGGCCAGGTTGTGCAGGGACGGGGTGCCCGGCGTGTAGTAGTCGCTGTGGCCGCCCGCGCCCGCCTCGAAGCGGCGGGCGCCGTACGCCGCGTTCATCGGGTCGGCGCCGAAGCCCAGGTGGCCGAGCTTGACTTTGGGCACGAGCCTGATCCAGTCGGTGTCGCCGAGCCCGGCCCAGACGCGCGCGCGGAGTGCGGGAGCAGGGCCCGCCGCGCCGACGCCGGGGCTGCCCATGAAGGCGAGGTCGGCCAGCGGTAAGCCGGGGGCTGCGCGGGCGCAGACGAAGGAGCCGTAGCTGTGGCACAGCAGGGCGACCGGGGCCGTGGTGCGCCGGTGCAGGGCCGTGACCGTGCGGCGCAGCTCCCGCGCGCCGGTGATGGCCGCGTGGTCGGTGAGGGCGCCCAGGCTCAGGGTGGGTGGTGAGTCGTAGCCCAGCCACGCCACCACGGCCAGCCGCACGCCGGGAGCCAGCCGGGCCGCCTCCGCCAGCAGGGCGCGCGCGGCCCCGCCGGGGTGCCTCGTGCTGGAGTCGAACGTCGCCACCCTGGTGTCGGCGCCGGGCACGATGATCGCCACCCGGTCGGCCGTCGCCAGGTCGCTGCCGTAGAACCGCACCAGGCGCTCCGCCGGCTGGGACGGCAGCGTCAGCAGCATCAGCAGCGTGCCGGTGAGGATGTGGCCGGCGGCGATGGCAAGGTTTCTGGGCATGCTGTGACGTTATGGAGAAGGGGGTGTGGCCCGCGTCCCCGCAGGGTTTGAACCTTGGCGTCATACCGGAGGGGGATGCGGCCGGCCCGATGGGTGAGAGGGCCGATGATGGGTGAGACGCCCGATGGGTGAGAGGTGCGCCTGGATATGGGGTGCTGCGGGATACGCCCCGGCGTAGGGTGGGGTCGCAGGCACGTCCCCCGTCCAAGGTCGCGGGCACGTCTCCCGCCCAAGGTCGCCTGCACGTCCCTCGCCCAACGCAAGATCACGGGCGCGTCCCCGACCCAAGGAGAGGTGGCGGGCACGTCCCGTCAAGGCAAGGTCGCGAGGCACGGGAGCGCCTTGCCCGCCCGCGAAGAGCCCCCGCCCACCACAGTGCCCCGGCACCACACTGCCGCCGCCCACAGAAAGCACCCCCGGCCAGCACCGGCCCCCGCCCACCCGGCCCAGCAGGGCCGGATCGAAGCCACAGTCGCACCCCCCAGGACCAGTGCGATGGATCTGATCGGAGTCCCGGGTACCGGGGGAACCGCACTAGCATACGAGCAACTGCCAGCCGCCCTCTCTGGAGAGTTCCTTGTCCGTTCATGCCGATGTAGCCAGGCGACGCATAGAAGAACTGCTCCGCACCCATGAGGAGCGGATCGTCCGTCGCTGGGCCGAGATCGCCTCCGCGCCGTCCGAGGAGCTCAAGGAGCTCTACCGGGCGCTGCTCGCCGCACTGGAAGAGGGCAAGAACGACCTGGCGGACGTTCGGGGCCTGCTCGCCGAGCTGTCCCGTTCGCGGGCCCGCGCCGGTTTCGCCCCGTCCGACACCGCGAGGGCCGTGTTCGGCCTGAAGGAGGCCATGTACGAGATCGTCGAGGCCGACACGGAGGGCGTCGAGGCCGCGCGCGGCTTCGTCTGGTTCTCGCGGCTGATCGACGACCTGGGGCTGTTCACGTTCGAGACGTACGCCGAGGCCCGCGAGAAGATCATCCTCGACCAGGCGGAGCAGCTTCTGGAGCTGTCCACCCCGGTGGTCAAGCTGTGGGAGGGCATCGTGGCGGTGCCGCTGGTGGGCACGCTCGACTCCGCCCGTACGCAGGTGGTGATGGAGAAGCTGCTGCAGACCCTGGTGGAGACGGGGGCGGAGCACGCGGTGATCGACATCACGGGCGTGCCGGCGGTCGACACGCAGGTCGCCCAGCACCTGCTGAAGACGGTGGTCGCGGCCCGCCTGATGGGCGCGGAGTGCGTCATCTCCGGCATCCGCCCGCAGATCGCGCACACCATCGTCACGCTCGGCATCGAGTTCGGCGACATCGTGACGAAGGCGTCGCTGGCCGACGCGCTGGCGCACGCGTTCAAGCGGGCCGGCATCGAGGTGAGCGGCGGCGGCAACGCCCGCGTCGTGATCCGGGCGGAGAGGGTCTAGTGCAGCGCGTTCCCATCCTCAAGCTCGGCGACATCCTGATCGTCTCCATCCAGATCGACCTGGAGGACCAGGGCGTGCTCGCCCTTCAGGAAGACCTGGCCGACGCGGTCGTCCAGCACGGCGCCAGGGGCGTCATCATCGACATCACCGCCGTGGAGATCGTCGACTCGTTCATCGGCCGGATGCTGGCCACGATCGCCTCGATGTGCGGCATGCTCGACGCGCAGACCGTCGTGGTCGGCATGCGTCCCGCCGTGGCGATCACGCTGGTGGAGCTCGGGCTGTCGCTCGGCGGCGTCCGTACGGCGCTCAACCTGGAGAAAGGGGTGGCGCTACTCGACCACATCAGGAGCGCCACCCCGTGAGCGGCGAGCGGGAGGTGGTCATCGCCGGCAGCGCGGACGTCGTGGGCGTCCGCCAGCTCGTCAGGAGCGTGGCCGTCGAGATCGGCCTGTCCCTCGTCGACCAGACGAAGATCGTCACAGCGGCCAGCGAGCTGGCGCGCAACGCCCTGGTGTACGGCGGCGGCGGTGACGTCCGCATCGAGATCGTCACGAACGGCCCCAGGCGCGGCCTCAAGCTGATCTTCACCGACGAGGGGCCGGGGATCCCCGACATCGAGCAGGCGCTCACCGACGGCTGGACCACGGGCGGCGGCATGGGGCTGGGCCTGGGCGGTTCGCGCCGGCTGGTCGACGAGTTCGACCTGGTCTCCGAGCCGGGCAAGGGCACCACCGTGACGGTGACCAAGTGGTCCCGATGACCACCTGGGTCCGCGCCGAAGACCCCAGCGCGGTCGGCGCGGTCCGCAGGAAGGCCGTCGAGCTGGCCGAGGCGGCGGGCTTCGACCAGGTGCTCATCGGGCAGACGGCCGTGGCGGTGAGCGAGGCGGTCTCCAACCTCGTCAAGCACGCGATGGAGGGCACCGTCATCGTGCGCCCGCACCCGGAGTCCGCGACCACGGTGGAGCTGATCACGGTGGACCGGGGGCCGGGCATGGCCGACGTGGCGCGCGCGTTGCGCGACGGCTACTCGACCTCCGGCACGCTGGGCATCGGCCTGGGCGCGATCTCCCGCATCGCCACCGGCTACGACGTGCACTCGCTGCCGGGCAAGGGCACGGTGCTGGCCATGCACTTCACCGGCCGCCCGCCCGCGCCGCCGCTGCGGGCCAGCGGCCTGACCAGGCCGATCGGCGAGGAGACGGTGTGCGGTGACGGGTTCGTCATCGCGCAGTCGGGCCCGGTCACGACGGTGCTGGTCAGCGACGGGCTCGGCCACGGCCTCATCGCCGCGCAGGCCACGCAGCGGGCGGCCGAGCTGTTCGGCGCCGTACGCGACCTGGAGCCGGCCGAGATCGTGGCGCGCCTGCACGCCGGCATGAGGGCGACCCGTGGGGGCGCGGTCGCGGTGGCGCGCGTGGAGCCGGGCCAGGTGAGCTACGCGGGGCTCGGCAACGTCTCCGGCTGGATCACGCACGCCGAGGGCCGGCAGGGCATGGTGTCGGTGCCGGGCATCGCCGGGCACCAGGGGGGCCGGCTGCGCCAGTACACCTACGACCTGCCCGCCTACGCCACCGTCGTCCTGCACACCGACGGGCTGACGGAGCGGTGGGACCCGTCGCTCCTTCCGGGGCTGTTCTCCCGCACGCCCGCCGTGATCGCCGCCGGGCTGATGCGCGAGGCGGGCAGCAGGCGCGACGACGCCTGCGTGGTGACGGTACGACCGAACCGTCAACAGGACCGAGCCGGTGGGGAGCCCAACAGCGATGGACAAGGCTGAAGCGGCCGAGCTCGTCCGTGTCCGGCTCGACACCGACCAGGACGTCTTCGTCCTGCGCGGCATCGGCAGGGCCGCCGCCGAGCTGGCCGGCCTGGAGCCACAGGACCAGATCCGGGTGGCGACGGCGCTCAGCGAGGCCGGCCGCGAGCTCTTCGGCAACGCTTCCAGCGCGGTCCTCATGCTCGGTGACCGCCACCTTCTCATCCGGCTGGAGCACTCGAAGCGCTCCGACGTGTCCGCGCTGGAGGGCCTGAGGCTGGCGGGCCGGCTGGTCGACGAGATCACGGTCGGCGAGGGCAGCGTGACGCTGGCCAAGCGGCTGCGCCCGCGCAGGACGTCCGCGTCGGTGGCGGAGATCCGCGCGAAGCTGGCCGCGCTCTCCCCGGTCTCCGCCCTCGACGAGCTGCGCGAGCAGAACAGGGAGCTGGCCGAGACGCTGGAGGACGTCCTGCGGCTCAATGCCGAGCTGCAGGAGACCAACACCGGCGTGATGGCGATGTACAACCAGCTCTCGGCCGAGCTGGAGGAGACCAACCGGGGCGTGGTCGCCCTGTACGCCGAGCTGGATGAGAAGTCGAGCCGGCTCAGGGAGGCCCAGGAGGCGAGAAACCGGTTCTGGGCGACGGTCAGCCACGAGCTGCGCACCCCGCTCAACTCCGTCATCGGCCTGGTCAGGCTGCTGATCGGCCCGGGCGGCGACCCCATGACGGAGGAGCAGGCGCACCAGGTGCGGCTCATCGGCACCTCCACCGAGACGCTGCTGGAGCTCGTCAGCGAGCTGCTCGACATGGCCAAGGCCGAGTCGGGCCGCCTCGACCCGCAGCCGTCGGCGGTGGATCTCGTCCGGATGGCCGACCAGCTCCACGTGATGCTGCGCCCGACGAGCGCGAGCACCGGCGTCGAGCTGCGCCATGAGGTGGCGCCCGAGGTCGCCGAGCTGTACGTGGACGAGGGCATGCTGCTGCGCATCCTGCGCAACCTGCTGTCGAACGCGGTCAAGTTCACGCTGAGCGGCGAGGTACGCCTGGAGGCCCGCCTCGACGAGGCCAAGGACGAGGCCGTGATCACGGTGACCGACACCGGCATCGGCATCCCTCAGGAGCACCTGACCCGCGTGTTCGAGGACTTCTACCAGGTGCCGGGCTCCCTCCAGGTCAGGTCCAGGGGCACGGGCATCGGCCTGCCGTACGCGCGCAGGCTCGCCGAGACGCTGGGCGGCACGCTGGAGCTGACCAGCACCGAGGGCGAGGGCACCACGGCCACGCTGCGGCTGCCGCACTACAGCGGCCCGCCGGAGCTGGAGCGGGTGCTGATCGCCGACGACGACGAGGTCTTCCGCGCCACCGCCCGCCGCATGCTGCACGGCTTCGCCGCGCACGTGGACGAGGCCGCCGACGGCGCCGCCGCGCTCGAAGCGATGGCGGCGGAGCGGCCCGACGTGATCCTGGTGGACCTGCTCATGCCGCGCGTGGACGGCAACGTGCTGCTGCAGCGCATGGCCGAGGACGACGCGCTGCGGGACATCCCCGTGGTGGTGGTGACGATCGCCCCCCAGCGCGCCCCGGATGACATGGTGGTGCTGGACAAGCACGGGCTGCGCAGGGACGACCTGCTCCAGGCCGTCCGGAGGGCGAGGGGGGAGCGGGTGTGAGCGAGACGGCGACCGTCCTGGTGGTGGACGACACGCCGACCAAGCGGTACATCCTGTCGAGCTGGCTGCGCCGCGCCGGCCACGAGGTGGTCGAGGCGGGCGGCGGCGAGGAGGCACTGGCCACGCTCGCCGCACGGCACGTCGACCTGGTCATCCTCGACGTGCGGCTGCCCGACATCCCGGGGCACGTGGTGTGCGAGCGCATCAAGGCGGACCCGGCGACCGCCTCGATCCCCGTCATCCAGGTGTCGGCCAACGCCATCACCGTGGCCGACCGGGCCGAGGGCCTGGAGCGGGGCGCCGACGCCTATCTCGCCGAGCCGATCGAGCCGGCCGAGTTCTCCGCCACGGTGGAGGCCATGCTGCGGTACTACCGGGCTCGGTGGCGGGCCGAGCGGATGGCCGAGCGCCTGGCGGGGCTGGCGGACGTGACGCTGCGCATGAACGAGGCCGACACGTTCGACGCGCTGCTGTCGGTCGCCGTGGAGGGCGCGGCCGGCGTGCTGGGCCGCTACTGCGGCACGCTGGTGCTGCTGCCCGACGGCCGCACCCGCCGCTACCGGGCCCGGCCCGGCGAGCGGGCCACGACCCACACGGCCGGCCCCGACCTGCTGCACCGCCTGAGCGGGATGGTGCAGCGGGAGACGCAGCGCGCCCACGTGTTCACGCTGCACGCGCGGGAGTGGCGCGACCTCGTGCCGGACGTGCGCTTCGACGGCGAGACCACCGGCGTGCTGTGCCGGACGAAGAACTCCGGCGCGCCCGTCTACCTGGGCGTGGAGAGCGACCCGCCGCTCGACGCCGACGAGGTGAACCTGCTGCGCCAGCTCGGCCAGCAGCTCGCCCTGGCCGTCGGCGCGCTGCGCGCCTACACCGAGGAGCACGCGATCGCGCTGACCCTGCAGCGCAGCCTGCTGCCCACCCGCATCCCCCAGGTGCCCGGCCTGCGCGTCGCGATGCGTTACGAGCCGGCCGCCGACAACATCGAGGTGGGCGGCGACTTCTACGAGGTGCTGCCGATCGGCGAGCGGGTGCTGGTGGCGATCGGCGACGTCGAGGGCCACTCGCTGCACGCCGCGACCGTCATGGCGGAGCTGCGGCACGCCATGCGCGCCTCGTTCATCGGGCAGGCCGACCTCAGCGCCTCGCTCGACCTGCTCAACCAGATGATGCGGCGCTACCACCCGCGCATGACGGCCACGCTCTGCCTGATGCTCATCGACCCGGCCACAGGGGAGGTCGAGATCGGCAACGCCGGCCACATCCCGCCCCTGTTCGCCGGGCCCGGCGGCACCTACCACAACCTGGGCAACCTGCTGCTGGGGGCGCTGCCGGAGACGTACACGGTGGACCGGCTGAAGCTGCCGCCCGGCGGCACGCTGCTGCTGTTCACCGACGGGCTCGTCGAGGACCGCAGGATCTCGCTGGACGAGAGCCTGGAGAAGGCCAGGAAGCTCGCCGAGGTCGTCGAGGACGACCTGGAGGACTTCGCCGACCGCATCCTGAGCGCGTTCGGGGTGCGCGAGGACGACGTCGCGCTGGTGGCCGTCCGCCGCGAGCCCTGAGCTCAGGGTTCCTGGAGCGGCGGCGGGAGGCCGCGCGTGTCCAGGTGGAAGGAGCCTCGCGCCGGGTCGAGCCGGCGGCCGTCGCCGTGGTCGGGCAGCAGCTCGTACGGCAGCGTGAACCCGCGGCTCGCGGACACCTGGCGCGGCCACTCGTGCACGTACTCGACGGAGGCCCCGCCCTGGGCGCGCAGGTGCGCGACCAGCGCCTGCTCGGCGGCGTCGCCCCAGGTGTCGGGCGAGCCGGTGAACAGGCCCGGCTCCTGCCTGATCGCGGCCTCGCACGCGGCCCGCAGGACGGGGCCCGCGCGGCCGATCCTCCTCGTCTCGGGCGGCTCCGAGGCGGGGCCGGCGGACACCATGTTCGCCGGGGCCCTGATGTGCCAGCGGTAGACGATCGCCATGCCCCGCTCGGAGGTGATCACGTCCTTGATCCTGGCCGGGCGCGGGCCGTCCGGGCCGGGGACGGTCCAGGCGGGCGGCCCCGCCGGGCCGTCCCAGGGCGTCTCGCCGACGTCACGCAGGCGCAGCCGCGCCATGTCCCACATCGCGCGGCGGAAGCCGTCCACGGTACGGCCGGCCATCTGCAGGCGGTAGAACCAGTGCCAGCCGCGGAACAGGTCGTACTCCTCGACCTTGCCCAGCTCGTACCGGCCGCCGCCCTCGCGGGGCAGGGCGGGGCGGCCGGTGTACTTGCGCTGGCCCGGCTCGAACAGCGCCGCGCCGTCCTGGCCCCACTCCGTGCCGACGTCCACCCCGAACCGGCCCACGGCCTGGGCGAACGCGTACCGGTCCGTCGCCTTCAGATACGCGATGAAGCCCCACAGCTCGCCCTCGTCCACGGCGCTGGCGGGGGAGGGGCCGGTGGCCAGGCCGGCCGTCCAGTGGCACGGGCCGAGCGAGACGAACGCCCGGTCGTAGGCGTTCATGCAGTCGAAGTAGCCGATGGCCTCGACCTCGCTGACCGCGCGCACCACCTTGTACGTACCGAGCGCCGCCTTATCGCCCACGCTGTCGCCCGCCTCGATGAGGTGCCCCAGCGTGGGGCCGGACCCGCCCGGCTCCGTGGCGGGCAGCAGGTGCTCGGGCAGCATCTCGCCCTCCGGCCGCCACGTGTGCCCGAACTCCGGCCACGCCCGCGGGCCCGCGTAGTCGCCGAGCACGCGGTAGTCGCCGGTCACGTCCAGCTCCGGACGTTCGGGCACGATCGGCGGGCGGGACGGGCGCCGCCACGTGCTCGTCAGGTCGCGGACGTACAGGCGCGGCCCGGCGGCGGTCACCTCGCGCGCGCCCCAGACGTTCCCGGCCCGGCGGGCGGGGCGGCCCTCGGCGGCGGGGATCGTGTGGAGGCGGTCCGGCCGGCCCTCCCGCAGCTCCCACGCCTCCACCACGATCGGGCAGCGCCGCCGCCCCTCCTTCCAGCGGCGCAGCACGAACCTGGTCCAGGCGTTGACGACCCCCGTGACCGGGTCGGCGTACCGCTCGTAGAAGGGGGCGTGCACCGGCACGAGCCGGTCCGACCAGCGGATCAGCGCCACCTCCGCGCCCCGCGCGTGGGCGGCCGCCGCCGTGCCCTCCACGCCGCGCGTCACCTTGAGCGCGGCGTCCGTCCCGATGGTCCGGGCGGTGGTGACGGCGGTGACCTCCATGATCTCCTCGCCCGCGAGCACCCGGAACGGCCCCCGCGGCGGGAAGGCGGAAGCGGCGCTCACGTGGAGGAGGGAGGCATCGGGCGGCACCTCGTCCAGGAGGGTCGCCGCGCGCGGCGCACGCTCGGTGGCCGCGTCCGACAGCGACGCGTACCGCTGGAACTCCATCACCGCGAGCCACGTGGCCGTCGTGAACTCCGCAGTGTCCTCCGCAGTGTCTGCCGCAGTGTCCGCCGCAGTGTCCGCCGCAGTGTCCGCCGCAGCGTTCTCCGCCGCTTCCTCCGGCGCGAGCAGGAAACCCAGCTCCCGCAGGTCCCGGTGCAGGTCACGGACGTGCGTGGTGCCGGACACGCCGGGCCGGTCCGCGCCGCCGTACCGGGCGGGCCGCCCCGGCCCCGGATCCCGGTCGCCGGGCCGCAGGTCGAACTCGCCGTACAACCCGGACACCGGCCGCACCAGGGCCGCCACCAGCCAGGAGAACATCCGGCCGAGATCATCCAGCATGAGGCGTCACCTGCTCCCTTCCGTCGGGTCCGCCCACCCGACGGTAGGCCCCGGGGCGCGCACCCGCCTCAGGGGTCGCACTAGGGAAAACTCTGGGCCCGCGGCCCCGCCCCTACCGGGTGTAACGGTGCTTGGCGCCCGGCGGGAAGTACTCCGGGTCGCCCGCCTCGCGCAGCCGGACGAACGGCGCCTGCCGCGGCACCGGCACGTACGCCGCGAACTCGCTGTTCAGCCGCAGCAACTGGGCCAGGATCGACGCGCCGACCGCCTGGGCGGTCTCCTCGGACGGCTTCTCCCCGGGCATCAGCTCCACCGTCACCGTCAGGTGCCGGTCGCGCCGCTCGTCCTCGGCCGCCTCCAGCACGAACTTGCCCGTCACCCGCTCGCTCACCCCGGGCTGCTCCAGGCCGATCGCGATGTTCTCCGGGTAGATGTTCGCGCCGTAGTAGGACACGGTGAAGTGCGAGCGGCCGAACACGTACACGAAGGGCCGCCGCGGCCCGTCCTCGCGCGGCTCGAAGCCGTGCCGCCGGACAAAGCCCAGCAGCTCCTCGTACGGGATGACGCCGCCATCGTCGGCGATGTGGTAGCGGACGAGCGGGACCCCGTTGTCGCCCGAGAACAGCAGGGTGCCCTCGTGCTCCTCGAAGAAGCGCACCTCCGGGTCGTACTGCACGAGCGTCGGCAGCCGCGACTCGCCGAACAGCTCCCTGGCCGTGCCCGGGCGGGCCGACAGGAACCGGCGCAGCTCCACCGACAGCGGCGTCTCGTTGCCGAGCACGCCCGCGTCGGCGGTGCCGTACAGGGAGGCGATGCCGCGCACCGGGTCCGCGATGCCGGCCCGCTCGGCGACCAGCGTCCGCCACTCCTCGCTGAACACCTCGCCCGCCGTCACCAGCTTGACGTCCCAGCTCGCCCAGGGCAGGTCCTCGGTGTCGACGACGTTCTTCAGGAACGGCGGATAGCCCAGCAGCACGACCTGCTCGAAGTACGGCGCCAGCTCCGGCAGCACCCGCGCGATCTCCCGCCGGTCCGTGCCGGGGGCGACCACGGTGATCGGCAGGCCGCGCTCGGCCAGGTGGCGGCAGCAGGCGACGGTGAACAGGCCGCCCACCCACGTGCCGAGCGCGAAGCAGACCACGGCCAGCGTGCGGCGCTCCCGGGCGCCGAACGAGCCGCCGAGCACCTCCTCGAACCGGTCGGCGATCACCCGCTCGTCCGCCGCCGAACGCGGCCAGAACGACGGCACGCCCGTGGACCCGGAGGAGACGGCGATCATGTCCCCGATCACGCCGTTCCTGCACAGGTCGGGGAGGGGGTGACGGCGGGTGTAGGTGTCCTTGGTCGTCATGGGCAGCCGCGCGAAGTCCTCGAACGTCACGACCTGCGCCGGATCGACCTGATGCTCCGCGAGGAACCTGCCGTAGGCGGGCACGGTGGCCGCCACCTGATGGAAGAGCTCAACCGGGTCCATCCGCCGACTGTACGACAAACCGCGCGCATGATCATCCTCTGTAACGAACCGGCAGCCGAACGTGATGACTTCTGTGTCATCACGGGGGGAGCCCACCATGAACATCGACCACCGGACGGCCGGGGCGGCGGCGGCCTTGGGCATCGCGGCGGTCCTGGCGCTGGGCGCGTGCGGAAGCGAGCCGTCCGGCCCCGCCGGAGACCCGGCGAGCAGCTCCATCGGGCAAGGGGCCGAGGGGCCGCGTGCGTCCGGCTCGGCGACGGTGAAGAAGAAGCGGCCGAAGAAGGGATCCTCGGCGGCGTGCCCGGCCGGGGGCGGCGACGTCGTCGCGGCGGCCTGTCCCAGCCTCGACACCGGGCACAGCCCGCGCGGCCGTTTCACCGAGCCCCGGACGGTGGGCACGTCCGAGACCCCGCAAACCGGGCTGACCGGACCGCTGGCCCCGACCGAAACGCCGGAAACGCCGGAACCACCGAACCCCGAACCCGGGCAGAAGCAGTCGCCGACCCCCGAACCGGAAGAGCAGCCGACGCCCGAGCCCGGAGACACGTGAGCGAGAACCCGTCCGGCCCGGCGGCCCCGGCGCGGACCGCCGCCACGATCGACCCGATCGCCCTGAGCACCTTCCTGCTGACCTCGTCCGCGACGGTCATCATCTACGTGGGCTGGGTCTACACCGACAGCTACCTGGAGCTGTTCCAGCTCGACGCCTCCGCCATCGGCTACCGGCTCGACGAGTACGCCCTGCGCGGCCTGAACCTCTTCCGCCCCGAGGTGCTGCCCTGGCTGGTCGTGCTGCCCCTCGTCGTGCTCGCGGCCGGCCTGCGCCGCGACGTCGCCCTACGGCGCAGGCTGCTCGGCGGTGCCGGGTCGGGCGCGACCGCGCTCGGGCTGGTGCTGGCGGCGGTGGCGCTGGCGGGCGGCTCGGTCAACACGATCCTGATCCTGCTGCTCATCGCGTGCGGCCTGCCCATGCTGGTCGCCCTCTTCCGCGAGCGGCCGCTCGGGCGGGTCGCGTTCATCATGGCGGCCGGAGTCGCCATCCTGTGCCTGCTCTGGAGCGCCGCCCTGTTCGCCCAGGTCCGCGGCGCCGAGGCGGCGCGCGCCTTCGCCGAGAGCCTGCCCCGCCGCACGCAGGTCTCGATCTTCGCCAAGGACCAGCTCGCACTCAACGCCGTGGGCGTCACCAGGACCGACCTGCCCAAGGGCATGTACCGCTACCGCTACGACGGGCTGCGCCTGCTGCTCAGCCGGGAGAGCAAGCACTACCTCGTGCCGGCGATGACGTACGACCAGTGGCGGCGCGGCCTCGGCCGGGTCGTCCTGCTGTCGGAGAGCGAGTCCGTACGCATCGAGCTGCTGCCCGGAGTCCGCTCCGGCTGAGCCACCGAGGCTCCGGCGTCCGCTGCGGCTGAGCCGTCAAAGTCCGGCGGCCGGGCCACCCCGGCACGCCCGCTCACTCGCCCGGCCGCACCAGCCCCGTCTCGTACGCGAACACGATCGCCTGCGCCCGGTCGCGCAGCCCCAGCTTCATCAGCACCCGCCCCACATGCGTCTTGACCGTCTGCTCGGCCACGAACAGCTTCTCCGCGATCTCCTGGTTGGACAGCGCCTGCGCCACCAGGCTCAGCACCTCGGTCTCCCGCTCGGTCAGCTCGTCGAGCCGCCGCCCCGTCACCGGCCGCGGCGCCCCCATCCGGGCGAACTCGGTGATCAGCCGCTTGGTGATCGCGGGCGCGATCAGCGCCTCCCCGGCCGCCACCACCCGGACCGCCTCGGCGAGCTGCGCGGCCGAGGCGTCCTTGAGCAGGAACCCGCTGGCGCCCGCCCGCAACGCCTCGTAGACGTAGTCGTCGAGGTCGAACGTCGTCAGGATGAGCACCTTCGCCGTGCCCTGCCGGGCCATCAGCTCCCGGGTGGCCTCCAGGCCGTTCATGACCGGCATGCGGACGTCCATGAGCACCACGTCGGGGCTCAGCTCGGCGGCCCGCTCGACCGCCTCCCGCCCGTCGGCGGCCTCGCCCACGACCTCGATGTCCGGCTGGCCGCTCAGGAACACCGTGAACCCCGTGCGCACCATGCCCTGGTCGTCGGCGATCAGCACCCGGATCAAGCGCTCTCCCTCTCCGTGATCGGTAACGTCGCGCGTACCTCGAAACCCCCGCCGCCGGTGGGCCCGGCCTCCAGCCTGCCACCGAGCAAGGCCGCCCGCTCCCGCATCCCCACCAGCCCCTGCCCGGCCCCGCCGGACGCCTCGCGCGGGCCGGTGCCGGGGCCGTTGGCGACGCGCAGCCGCAGCTCGCCGCCGCGGCGGGTGATCTCCACCACGACGGTGGCGCCGGGCGCGTGCCGCATCACGTTCGACAGCGACTCCTGCACGATCCGGTACGCCGACAGCTCCACCGCCTGCGACTGCCCGCCGAGCGAGCCGGACCGCTTCACCACCACGGCCAGCCCGGCGGCCCGCGCGTTGGAGACCAGCTCGTCGATGCGGTCGAGCCCGGGTTGCGGCGCCGTGTCGGTGCGGCCCTGCGAGTCGCGCAGCACGCCGAGCACCTGGCGCAGCTGCGCGATCGCCTCCAGCGACAGCCCCCTGATCTCCGCCAGGCCCGCTTCGAGCTGCGCCGCGTCACCGGCCGCCTTGAGCGGCACCGCCTCCGCCTGGATCGCGATCACCGACATGTGGTGCGCCACCACGTCGTGCAGCTCGCGGGCGATGCGCGCCCGCTCCTCCAGCACCGCCTGCGCGCCCTCCGCCTGCCGGGTGCGCCGCTCCTCCTCCGCCAGCCGGCTCGTGGCCATGCGCCGCGCGCGCACGTTGTAGCCGAACAGCACCGCGACCGAAGCGATGATCGAGGACAGGAACATCGAGTCGGGATGGACGATCCAGACGGCCAGCACCGTCAGCACCCACACGCCCGCCACGATGCGGCGCTCGCACCGCACCGCGACCGAGTAGAGGACCAGCAGGTACATGATGATCGCCATGATGGGGTAGGGCGGCTCGGTGCGGCCGACCGAACCGGTCGCCCAGATGATGATGGGCGCCATGACGGCGGCGACCCGCCAGGCCGCCAGCGGCCACCGGTCGCGCAGCGCGACGGGCAGTGAGACGCCGATCGCGGCCAGGTACAGGAAGATCACCGGGACGGGCCCGTGGACGGCGGGGTTGGCCGCGCTGACGCGGCCGGCGGTGTCGTTCCAGTCGAAGCCCATGCTCAGCATGAGGCCGTAGAGGATGAAGGCCAGCACGAGGTCGGCGGCCTGCACGGCGCTGTAGGACGTGAACGGCACGAGCGGCCTGAGCCGGCGCGGCACCTCGAACGTGAGCCGGCGCGCGGCCGGCGGCGGGTCGGCGTCGCCCTCGAACAACGCCAGCGCGAACGGCTGCCCGAGCGCCCGCCCGGCGCCCAGGACCCTCTCCCACGCACTCTCCCGCGAGAGCTTCCGCGCCGTCTCCCGCGAAGCCTCCCGCACCGCCTCCCGCGCCGTCTCCCGCACCGCCTCCCGCGCCGTCTCCTGCGCTGATTCCCCGGCACCCTTCCGCGCTTCCTCCTGGACCCCTTCCTGGACCCCTTCCTGGACCCCTTCCTGGACTCCTTCCTGGGCCCCTTTCCGCGCGCCCTTCCAAGGGCGGCGGCGGGTGAGGGACCGGCCGAGTGAGCGGGCGCGCTGGACGAGGATCACCTGGTCAAGCTTAGGAGCGCGACCGCGGCCGGTCGTCACACCAGGGTCTGATGTTCCCTCACCCTCAGGTATCGCTTACAACATTACGATCGCCGTGAGCGAACATCGGCAAGGAAGGGAACAGTCCCGGGCTCCAATGAGTTGAGCCGGTATAACTCAACCCTTTGGAGTTCGCATGAGTGAGAGCTTGATCCTCCCGGTCCTGCCGCTGGACGACGCCGTCGTCCTGCCGGGCATGGTGGTTCCGCTGGACCTGTCCGACTCCGAGGTGCGCGCTGCCATCGACGCGGCCCGTGCATCCGGTGGCAACAAGCCACGGGTCCTCCTCGTTCCCCGCATTGACGGCCGCTACGGCGCGATCGGCGTCCAGGCCGTCGTCGAGCAGGTCGGAAGGCTGCCGGGAGGCGAGCCCGCCGCCGTCGTGCGCGGCGTGAACCGGGTGCGGGTGGGCACCGGCACGACGGGCCCCGGCGCCGCACTGTGGGTCGAGGCCGAGACGATCGACACGGTCGCCGCCGGTGAGCGCGCCCAGGAGCTGGCCAAGGAGTACAAGGCGCTGGCCACCACCATCCTGCAGAAGCGCGGCGCCTGGCAGGTGGTCGACCAGGTCAACACCATCGACGACCCGTCGGTGCTGGCCGACAGCTCCGGCTACACGCCGTGGCTGACCACGGCGCAGAAGGTCGAGCTGCTGGAGGAGGCCGACCCGGCCGAGCGGCTGGCCAGGCTGATCGAGTGGTCCCGCGAGCACCTCGCCGAGCTCGACGTCGCCGAGACGATCCGCAAGGACGTCCAGGAGGGCATGGAGAAGCAGCAGCGCGAGTTCCTTCTGCGCCAGCAGCTCGCCGCCGTCCGCAAGGAGCTGAAGGAGCTCAACGGCGACTCCACCGAGAGCGAGGAGGAGGACTACCGGGCCCGCGTCGAGGCGGCCGACCTGCCGGAGAAGGTGCGCGAGGCCGCGCTTAAGGAGGTCGACAAGCTGGAGCGGACCCCCGACCAGTCCCCTGAGACCGGCTGGATCCGCACCTGGCTCGACACCGTCCTCGACATCCCGTGGAACGAGCGCACGGAAGACAACTACGACATCACCGGCGCGAGGGCCGTGCTCGACGCCGACCACACGGGCCTCGACGACGTCAAGGACCGCATCATCGAGCACCTGGCCGTGCGCAAGCGCCGCCAGGACAAGGGCCTCGGCGTGGTGGGCGGCCGGCGCAGCGGTGCCGTGCTGGCCCTGGCCGGCCCTCCCGGGGTCGGCAAGACCTCGCTGGGCGAGTCCGTGGCCCGCGCGATGGGCCGCAAGTTCGTCCGGGTCGCCCTCGGCGGCGTCCGCGACGAGGCCGAGATCCGCGGCCACCGGCGCACCTACGTCGGCGCGCTGCCCGGCCGCATCGTACGCGCCATCCGCGAGGCCGGCTCGATGAACCCGGTCGTCCTGCTCGACGAGGTCGACAAGGTCGGCGCCGACTACCGCGGCGACCCCACGGCCGCCCTGCTGGAGGTGCTCGACCCGGCTCAAAACCACACCTTCCGCGACCACTACCTGGAGGTCGAGCTCGACCTGTCCGACGTGCTGTTCCTGGCCACGGCCAACGTCCTGGAGGCCATCCCCGGGCCGCTGCTCGACCGCATGGAGGTCGTCACGCTCGACGGCTACACCGAGGACGAGAAGGTCGCGATCGCCCGCGACCACCTGCTGCCCCGGCAGCTGGAGCTGGCCGGGCTGACCGCCGAGGAGGTCACGGTCGAGGACGCGGCGCTGCGCAAGCTCGCCGGCGAGTACACCCGCGAGGCCGGCGTGCGCTCGCTGGAGCGCTCGGTCGCGCGGATCCTGCGCAAGGTGGCGGCCAAGGACGAGCTGCCCGTCACCGTGGGCGAGGACGACCTGGTGGGTTACATCGGGCGGCCCCGGTTCGTGCCCGAGTCGTCCCTGCCCGAGGCCAAGCAGCGCACCTCGGTGCCCGGCGTGGCCACCGGCCTGGCCGTCACCGGGGCGGGCGGCGACGTCCTGTACGTCGAGGCGTCCCTGGCCGACCCGGAGACCGGCGAGACGGGGCTGACCCTGACCGGCCAGCTCGGCGACGTGATGAAGGAATCGGCGCGGATCGCGCTGTCCTACCTGCGCTCGCACGGCGCGGAGCTGGAGCTGCCGGTCACCGCGCTGAAGGACCGCTCCGTGCACGTGCACTTCCCGGCGGGCGCCGTGCCGAAGGACGGCCCCTCTGCGGGCGTGACGCTGACCACGGCGCTGGCCTCGCTCCTGTCCGGGCGGCTGGTCCGCAGCGACGTGGCCATGACCGGCGAGATCTCGCTGACCGGGCGGGTGCTGCCGATCGGCGGCGTCAAGCAGAAGCTGCTGGCCGCGCACCGGGCGGGCATCACCACCGTCCTCATCCCGGCCCGCAACGAGCCCGACCTCGACGACGTGCCCCAGGAGGTGCGCGACGAGCTCACCATCCACACCGTCAGCGACGTGCGCGAGGTCCTCGACATCGCGCTGACCCCGGCGAAGGTCGCCACCACCGTGGCGGCGTGACGCCGGCGGCACCGCCCCGCCACACCCCTCCTTCCCGGGGTGCGGCGGGGCGTTCGCATGCCCGCCGGGACGGGGAGCGGCGGGCGTCCGCATGCCCGCCGGGACGGGGAGCGGTGGGCGTTCGCATCCCGCGGGGACGGGGTGCGGCCAGGTGTTCACAGGCTCGCCGGAGCCATCAGTGACGCAGATCACGAAACAGATCAGGAATACAGGGATCTTCCCCTGGCGTTAGCAACGGCGTGAACGAGGCATACGTGACCGGCCGCGGCGCCCCCATGGGCGGGACCGCGTGTCGACGCATGCGTATGGGGCGAATGCCGGCCCGTTAGAGCACAGTCCGTCCGCCCGTTCTCCTCGAAGGTCGCCATGATCACACCCGGTTTCGTGCTGCGCAGGCTGAGCCACCTGCCCTTCCACCCGGGCACCCGCTGAAGGCCGCAGCCCCTTCCTCCCTCCGGTGATGTACGTTCCCGCGGCCCCGGCCGCCCACAGTCATGGGGAATCCCAGTGATCCAGGCTTCAGGCCTGCGCAAGCAGTACGGCACGACCGTCGCGTTGGACGGCGTGGACCTGCACGTGCGCGAAGGCGAGATCTACGGTGTGCTCGGCCAGAGCGGCGCCGGCAAGAGCACCCTCCTGCGCTGCGTCAACCTGCTGGAGCGCCCCACCGCCGGCACGGTCACCGTCGCCGGCCAGGACCTGACCGCGCTCGGCGACCGCGACCTGAACCGCGCCAGGCAGCGCATCGGCATGATCCACCAGCACTTCGCCCTGCTGTCCTCGCGCACGGTCGCCGGGAACGTGGCCTTCCCGCTGGAGATCATGGGCGTGCCCAGGGCCGAGCGCGAGCGCCGCGTCGGCGAGCTGCTGGAGCTGGTCGGCCTCGACGGGCGCGGCAAGGACCGCCCGCACCAGCTCTCCGGCGGCCAGAAGCAGCGCGTCGGCATCGCCAGGGCGCTGGCCGGCAACCCGTCGGTGCTGCTGTCGGACGAGGCCACCTCGGCGCTCGACCCGGCCACCACCCAGTCGATTCTCGCCCTGCTCAAGCGGCTGAACACGGAGCTGGGCCTGACCATCCTGCTCATCACCCACGAGATGAACGTGGTCAAGAGCGTCTGCGACTCGGTCGCCATCATGGCGGCGGGCCGCATCGAGGAGTCCGGCGCCATCGCCGACCTCATCAGGACGCCCGGCTCACGCCTGACCAGGGAGATCTTCCCGCTGCCCGAGCCCGCGCCGGCCGGCTCGGTGACGCTGACGTTCACCGGCGACCCGCGCCAGCCCGTGGTGTCGGAGGTGGTGCGCAAGTTCGACGTGGACCTGAGCATCCTGGGCGGCTCCATCGAGGACCTGTCGGGCGGCTCCGTCGGCCGGCTGCGGGTGGCGCTGGACGGCGCCGAGGCTCCCGCGGCGCTGGCGTACCTGCGTGAATCCGGTCTGATCGTGGAGGAGGCGCCGTGAGCCGGGACTACCCGCGTGAAGCCGGCGCGATGGTGGAGGAGGCGCCGTGACCTGGGACGAGATGCTGCCGCTGCTGTGGCCGGCGACCGTGGAGACGGCCCAGATGGTGGGCTGGTCCACGCTGTTCACCGTGCTGCTCGGGCTGCCGCTGGGCGTCGCGCTCGTGGTGTTCGACCGCGACGGGCTGCGGCCGCTGCCGGCGTTCAAGTCGGGCCTCGGGTTCGTGGTCAACGTCGGGCGGTCGCTGCCGTTCATCGTGCTGATGATCGCGATCATCCCGTTCACCCGGCTGGTCGTCGGCACCACCATCGGGACGGCCGCGTTCGTGGTGCCGCTCACCGTCGGGGCGGTGCCGTTCTTCGCCCGGCTGGTCGAGACCGCGCTCAGGGAGGTCGGCACGGACGTCGTGCAGGCCGCCCAGGCCATGGGCGCGAGCAGGACCGCCATCGTGCGCAAGGTCCTGCTGCCCGAGGCGCTGCCGGGCCTGGTGGCGGGCCTGACCGTGACCGTGGTCGCGCTGATCGGCTACTCCGCCATGGCCGGCACGCTCGGCGGCGGCGGGCTGGGCGACCTGGCCGTCCGGTACGGCTACCAGCGCTTCGAGACGCTCCTCATGATCGTGACGGTCGTGCTGCTGCTCGTGATCGTGCAACTCCTGCAGAGCCTGGGCGACTGGGTCGCTCGGCGCCTATCGCATAAGTAAGGAAAAATCATGAAAATTCACCGTTTTGTGGGTGCCGTCGCGCTGGCTCTGTCGCTCGCCGCATGCGGCACGTCGCAGTCCGCGACCGAGACGCCGGCCGCCGAGGGCGCCGACACCGTCGTCAAGGTCGGCGCCAGCCCCGTGCCGCACGCGGAGATCCTCAACTTCGTCAAGGACAATCTGGCCCCCGCCGCCGGCATCAAGCTGGAGGTCGTGGAGTTCACCGACTACGTGCAGCCGAACGTGCAGCTCGACGAGGGCCAGCTCACGGCCAACTTCTTCCAGCACAAGCCGTACCTCGACGACTTCAACGCCACCAAGGGCACCAAGCTGAGCTTCGTCACGCCGGTGCACCTGGAGCCGCTCGGCCTCTACTCCAAGAAGATCACGAACGTCTCCGCGCTGGCCAGTGGCGCCACCGTCGCCGTCCCGAACGACGCCACCAACCTGGGCCGCGCGCTCAAGCTGCTCGCCGACAACGGCCTGATCACCCTCAAGGAGGGTGCCGGCACCGCCGCCACGGAGCGCGACGTGACGGGCAACCCGAAGAAGCTGCAGTTCAAGCCGCTGGAGGCGGCCCAGCTCCCGCGTTCCCTGGAGGACGTGGACGCCGCGGTGATCAACGGCAACTACGCCATCGAGGCCGGGCTCAAGCCCGCCTCCCAGGCATTGGTGCTGGAGAAGACGGCCGGCAACCCGTACGTGAACGGGCTGGTCGTGCAGGCCGGCCATGAGAAGGACCCGAACATCGTCACGCTCGGCAAGTTGCTGCAGGACCAGAAGGTCAAGGACTTCATCAAGCAGAAGTACGAGGGCTCGGTCATCCCGGCCGAGTAGCCGCCCGCGGGCGCCGCGCCGGGACCGGCGGCGGGTTCTGGCGCGGCGGCCGACCAACCGAATACTGTTCTGTTCATGCATCCGGGAGCCATCGCAGCAGTCACCCCCGACAAGCCCGCTGTGATCATGGCGGGCTCCGGACGGATCATCACCTTCCGCGAGCTGGACGAGGAGTCGAACCGCCTGGCCCACCTGTTCCGCGCGGCGGGCCTGCGGCCGGGCGACCACATCGCGTTCATGCTGGCCAACCACCCCCAGTTCCTGGCCATCGCCTGGGCAGCGCACCGCTCGGGCCTGTACTACACCCCGATCAGCTCGCGCCTGCAGACCGACGAGCTGGCCTACATCGTCGGCAACTGCGGCGCCCGGGTCTTCATCTCCAGCGCCGACCTGGCCGCCGTCGCCACCTCGATCACCGCCGGCACCCCCGGCGTCGAGCTGCGCCTCATGCTGGACGGCGTGGCCGAAGGCTTCGCGTCGTACGAGGAGGCGGTGGCCGGGCAGCCGGTCACCCCGATCGCGGACGAGTGCCAGGGCACCGACATGCTCTACTCCTCGGGCACCACCGGCCGCCCCAAGGGCGTCAAGCTGGCCGCATCGCACGGCCCGCTCGACGAGCCCGGCCTGCTGTTCAAGCTGATCCAGGGCCTGTTCGCGCCCGCGCCCGGCAGCGTCTACCTCTCGCCCGCGCCGCTCTACCACGCCGCGCCGCTGCGCTACAGCATGACGTTCCAGCGGCTCGGGGCGACGGTGGTGGTGATGGAGCGCTTCGACCCGGAGCGGTACCTGGAGCTGGTGGAGCGGTACGCGGTGACGCACACGCAGCTCGTGCCGACGATGTTCATCAAGATGCTCAAACTGCCCGAAGAAACCCGGGCAAAATACGATATTTCCTCACTTCGGTACGCGATCCACGCCGCCGCTCCCTGCCCCGTCCCCGTCAAGGAGCAGATGATCGACTGGTGGGGCCCGATCATCCACGAGTACTACGCCGGCACCGAGGGCAACGGCTTCCTCTACGTCGGCCCCGAAGACTGGCTGCGGCACAAGGGCACGGTCGGCCGCTCCCTGCTCGGCACCGTGCACATCTGCGACGAGAACGGCGATGACCTGCCGCCCGGCGAGCACGGCACGATCTACTTCGAGAACGGCGGCCGCTTCGAATACCACGGCGACCCCGACAAGACCCGCTCGTCGCAGGACCCGCTCGGCCGCGGCTGGACCACGCTCGGCGACATCGGCTACCTGGACGAGGACGGCTTCCTGTACCTCACCGACCGCCGCTCGTACATGATCATCTCGGGCGGCGTGAACATCTACCCGCAGGAGGCCGAGAACGTGCTGTCGGTACATCCGAAGGTGGCCGACGTGGCGGTGTTCGGGGTGCCGGACGAGGAGATGGGCGAGCAGGTCAAGGCCGTCGTGGAGCCGGCCTCCATGGACGAGGCGGGCCCGGCCCTGGAGGCGGAGCTGATCGCGTACTGCCGCGAACATCTGGCACACTACAAGTGCCCCAAGTCCGTCGACTTCCGCGCGCGGCTGCCCCGGCACCCCACGGGCAAGCTCTACAAGCGGCTGCTCAGAGACGAGTACTGGCCCGCGAGCAAGTAAAATCTTGGACGAGTTCTCCGGCCCCGCGCACCCGCGCGACCTCGATCGATAAGGGCCGCGTCAGGCCGGGCCGCCCCTCGCAATCACCGCCTTAACCAGGGCTTACGCGCTTCTTGACACCCTTGGAGTACAGGGATTTGAGGGAGATGGAAGATGAACGCGAACGAGCCTCGCGAGCAGGGCACCGGCGGGTGGAGCCAGTTCGGCGCCACCCCGCCGGCCGCCGGGGGCTTTCCCCGGCGGGACACGATCGCCATGGAGGTGCCCCCGCCCCCGCCGCCGCCTCCGTCTGACAAGCACCGTCTCACCGTCGCGCAGAAGGCCATCGCCGGGCTCGCCCTGGCCGCGATGGCGGTCGGCGGCGGCGTCGTGGGCGCCGCCGTCGCCACCTCGTTCCAGCCCGAGCCCGTGGCCGGCAGCAGCCCCAGCGCGCCCAGCCCCGTCTTCAAGTCGGCCTCCGACCAGCTCACCGTCGCCGAGGTCGCCGCGAAGGTGCAGCCGTCCGTCGTGATGATCCAGGGCCAGAGCGGCGAGGGCTCCGGCGTCGTCCTGTCGGAGGACGGCCTCATCCTCACCAACAACCACGTCGTCGTCGGCGCCGGGCAGGGCGGGCAGATGACCGTCAAGTTCAGCGACGGCAAGACGGCCAAGGCCACCGTCGTCGGCACCGACCCGGCCACCGACCTCGGCGTCATCCGCGCCGAAGGCGTCTCGGGCCTGACCAAGGCCACGCTCGGCGACAGCGACCAGCTCAAGGTCGGCGACCCGGTGCTCGCCATCGGCAGCCCGCTCGGCCTCGAAGGGTCCGTCACCGCCGGCATCGTCAGCGCCCTCGACCGGACGCTCAACCTCGGCGACGACCAGCCGCAGCTCCCGCCCGGCTGGGGCCAGCAACAGCAGCAGAGCGCGCCCACCACGATCGGCGGCGCCATCCAGACCGACGCCTCGATCAACCCGGGCAACTCCGGCGGCGCCCTCGTGAACGCCGCGGGCCAGCTCATCGGCATCAACACCGCGATCGCCTCGCAGGCACAGGGCGGCGGCGTCGGCTTCGCCATCCCGGTCAACACCGCCAAGCAGGTGGCCGACCAGCTCATCAGCACCGGCAAGGTCACCCACGCCTTCCTCGGCGTGAGCGTCACCGACGCGACCGGCGACGTGCCGGGCGCCCTCATCAGGCAGGTCACCGCCGGAAGCCCGGCGGAGCAGGCGGGCCTGAAGGAAGGCGACCTGATCACGAAGGTCGGCGACAAGACGGTTGACGGAGGCGATACGGTTGTCGGGCAGGTCAGAGGTTTCAAACCGGGCCAAGAGGTCAAGATCACATATATGAGAGACGGCACGACCCACGAGGTCACTGTCACCCTCTCGGAGAACAAGTAACAAGGACCCCCTCATGGACGGGTGTGCCGTTGAGATCGCTGCGGACTCGGCGGCACACCCCCCCGTCCTCTGGCCCGTCCTCTGGCCCGTCCTCTGGCCGTCCTCAAGAGAAGCGGCGCCCCTCGTCACGCCGGTACGCCCAGGCCGCCGCCACCGCCAGCACCACGGTCCAGCCGGCCAGCGAGACGATCGCCACCGCGTCCGGCGTGGTGCCCGCCGTGACCGCCCACAGCAGCTCCGCGACACCCCGGGTCGGCACGTACGGCGAGACGACCTCCACGAAGCCGGGCAGCATCCGCGGCGGCAGCAGCAGCCCGCCCACGATCGCCATCGGGAAGAACAGCACCTGAGACACCGCGATCGCCGCCCTGGCCGCCATCACGAGCCCGATGAGCAGGCCCATCAGCATGAACGGCACCACCCCCGCCAGCAGCGCGCCCAGCCCCAGCAGCAGCCGCGGCGGCGTCGTGGTCGCCTCGGTGAGCAGCACCGCGAGCAGCAGCACCGGCACCACCGAGACCAGCGTCCCGGCCAGCGTCGCCAGGATCCGCCCGGCGAAGCGCGGCAGCGGGCCCGCGGGGAGGGTGCGCAGGTACGGGTTCCACGGCTGCTCGCGGTCTTGTGCCACGGTGATGCTCAGGTTGATGAGCGCGCCCGCCATCGCGCCGAAGAAGATCATCGACCCGGCCGCCATGGTCGCGGCCCGCGGATCGTCCCCCGCGAACGGCACCACGAACGCGACGAACGAGATCGCCGGGAACAGCGCGCTCGCCAGCAGCCCGACGGGCACCCGCAGCTGCTCCAGCAGGAAGAGCCTGGCGTGCGCGGCGATCAGCTCAGCCATGTGACGGCTCCTTCGAGGTCAGGGCGAGGAAGGCCTCCTCAAGGGTGGTCGGCCTGATCTCCAGGCCCGAGAACGGCGTGCCGCTGCGGACGAGCTCGACGACCAGCCGGTCGGGGTCGGTGGTCAGCAGGTCGACCCGGCCGTCCACCCGTTCCGAGCCCACCACGCCGGGCAGCTCGGGCAGGTCCGGCGCGACGAACGAGATCCGCCGCACGCCCACGACGTCGCGCACGTCCCGGACGGTGCCGTCGGCCAGCACCCGGCCGGACCCGACCACCACCACCCGCTCGGCCAGCGCCTCGATCTCCTCCAGGTAGTGGCTGGTCAGCAGCACCGTGCCGCCGTCCCGGTGGAAGGACCTGACGCCCTCCCACAGCGAGCGGCGCGCCTCGACGTCGAGCCCGGTCGTCGGCTCGTCGAGGAAGACCAGCCGCGGCTTGCCCGCGAACGCCAGCGCCACCGCCAGCCGCCGCCGCTGCCCGCCGGACAGCCCGCCGACCTGCCGCCTGACCAGGTCGTCCAGGCCGAACCGGGCCAGCAGTTCGCCCTTGTCCGCCCGGTCGGGGAAGTGCGCCGACACGAAGTCGACGATCTCGCCCACCCGTAACGCCTCCGGCAGCCCCGTCTCCTGCGGCGTCACGCCGATGCCCCGGCGCACGGCCGGATCCTGGGGCGAGCCGCCGAACAGCTCGACCACGCCGGACGTCGGCCGGCGCAGCCCGGCGAACAGGTTGATCAGCGTGGACTTGCCCGCGCCGTTCGGGCCGAGCAGGCCCACCAGCTCGCCCGCCGCGATGTCGAGCGAGACGCGGTCGAGCGCCACCACGTCGCCGTAGCGGCGCGAGACCTCGATCGCCCGGGCGAGGATGGTCATGTCGCGCCTCCAGCGTTGTCCAGCAGGGTACGGATCGCCTTGGTGTAATCCTCGAAAGCCAGCCGCCCGCGCGTGGTGAGCGCCACGAACGTGACCGGCGTCCGGCCGCGATGCGTCTTGTTGATCCGGACGTAGTCGGCGTCCTCCAGCTTGGTCAGGTGCACCGACAGGTTGCCCGCCGTCATGCCGAGCAGCTTCCGCAGCGCGTTGAAGGCCATCTCGTCCCCCTCCCCGAGCACGTTGAGCGCGGCGACCACCCGCAGCCTGGCCTGGGCGTGGATGACGGGGTCGAGCTCCGGCAGCGTGTTGTCCGTCGTCACGAGCGGCGCCTCACCAGCACCCCCGCGACGATGTACCCGCCGCCCAGCAGCACCGCCGTCAGCAACGCGTGCCAGCCCGCCCCGAGCAGGACGCCCAGCGTGTTCACCGCGGCGACCCAGACGCCGAAGAAGAAGAACGTCCAGTTGTGGAAGAGGGCGCCGCCCGCCATGTAGAGGGTCGCCACCAGCATCAGCGACGAGCCCGCCCAGAGCAGGCCGCTCTCCTGCGGCGGCAGCAGCGGGCTCATCCTTGAGCAGATCACCACCATGAGCGCGAACCCGGCGAACCAGGCATAGCCGAACATGGCGCCGCGGGCGTTGGAGTCGCCGCGCGTGGTCTTGTTCATGCGCACGATCCCGTACGCGACGAAGGCCCCCGCGAGCAGCTGCGCGGCCATCAGCACACCCACCGCCTGCATCTGTGAGATCGGCGCGTAGGGGCGGCCGTCGAGCCCGTAGTGCAGGAACAGCGCCGTGAACCCGAGCATCCAGGCCACGCCCCACGGGGCGTAGAGGAACAGGGGGTCGCCCCGGAGCCATCTCGTGGTGGCGA
Source organism: Nonomuraea composti (assembly GCF_012034275.1). NCBI lineage: Bacteria > Bacillati > Actinomycetota > Actinomycetes > Streptosporangiales > Streptosporangiaceae > Nonomuraea > Nonomuraea composti. The sequence goes on from NZ_JAATEP010000001.1 coordinate 268,363, forward strand.
CGCTCTGCTCCTCGATGACGCGGAGCATCTCCTCGGGGCTCGGCGTCCGTTCGTCGTCCACCATGCAAACTCCTCGAAGCTTCAAAGTGGTTTGCATCGTAAACCTGATGGCCCCGCCAACTCAACCGGTGGTGGCGGCTCGGCGCCTGGCGACGACCCGGCAGCCCTCGCCCGGCGTGTTGGAGATCGCCATCAGGCGTACGGGCTCGTCGGCGGCTCGGGCGGGGGAGAGGTCGAGGGTGCGGGCGAAGACCTGGAGGAACACCTTCATCTGCATGATCGCCAGCTGGTCGCCGAGGCAGGTGTGCGTGCCGGCCCCGAACGGCATCCACCCGTAGCCGCCGGGCCGCCTTCCCAGCCAGCGCTCGGGACGGAACGTCTCGGGGTCGGGGTGGAGACCGGGGGCGTGGTGCAGGGAGCGCAGGTGCACGACGATCGTGGTGCCCGGTGACAGCACCCGGCCGCCCAGCTCGAACGGGCGGCGCACCACCCGGCCGAAGAACGCCACGGGCGGCCGGACGCGCAGCGCCTCGTACACCACGGCCCCGGCGTAGGCGTCTTCGGCACACTTGTCGCTCTCGGCGGTGAGCCGGCCCATCACCTCGGGGTGGCGTACCAGCCGCTCGAACGCCCACGTCAGGCCGGTGGCGGTGGTGGTGCGGGCCCCCGCGATCATGCTCATGACCTGGTCGCGGATCACCTCGTTGGTCAGCCGGGCGCCGTCGTCGCCGCGGGCCCGCAGGAGCATGCCGAGCAGGTCGTCACCACCGCCGTCGGCTTGATCGGGGTCGACGTGGTGGCGCCGGCGGGCGATCTCGTCGTGGATCAGCCGGTCGCAGGCGTTCCTGGAGCGGTGGAAGGACGGCCACAGGGCGAGCCCGCCGACCTGGCGCAGCAGATACCGTACGGAGATCTCGTAGGAGGCGGCCCGGCGGAACAGCTCGCGCAGCGGCCCCTCCCAGGCGCGTCGCGCGGCGGGGTCGAGGCCCAGGGTGATCGACAGGATCGCCTCCATGAGCGCCAGGTGCAGCCGCGGCCCCAGCGCGAACGGCACGCCGAGGGGGCAGTCGTCGGCGACCCGCTGGGCCAGCCGCTCCGTCGTGGCGCGCAGCCGCAGCGACACCCGCTCGCGGACGGCCGGCGCCATGACCTGCCGGAGCCGGCGATGCTCCTGCCCGTCGAGGCAGGCGAGCCCCCGCCGGCCGATGACCGGCTCCTGCACGCGGTTGGCCCGGGCGGCGTCGATGACGTCGGCGGGAGCCCGGCACACGTCTCTGACCAGGGCCGGATCGGCCAGCATGACGGCCTTGCCGGCGCCGGGCAGCCAGAGCCGGAACATGCCCCCGGTGCGCTCGAACATGCGCTCGACGAGCCGATCGTCGGAGCTGAGGGCGGCGAGCAGGGCGCCGCTGCCGAGCCACGGCTCCCACGCCGAGGCCGCTGGTCGTGGGGGCACGGGTCCTCCCGGGTTCATGGCTGCTCGGCGACGGTGAGCGGCACCGGACGATCGGGGACCGGCTGCCCGGGAGGAGGCCGGAACGCGGTGCCGCGCCCGGTGACGGCGTGGACGGCCAGGGCCACGAGGAACCCGGCCAGCGCGTCGGAGGCGTAGTGGTACCAGTCGTACACCACGGCGACGGTCAGCCCGGCGGTCGCCGCCCCCAGCGCGTACCGGACGAGCCTGGGGACGTGCCGCCGCAGGGTGAGCAGGGTGATCCAGGCGCCGGCCACGTGCGGCGAGGGGAAGCACGTGCCGGGCGGGTCGAACGCGGCCATGATCGCGTTCTGCAGGTCGGTGATCAGATACCCGTCGGGGCGGCCGGCCAGGAACTCCCGGGGCAGCGCGGCCGCCGGACCGGCCAGCGGGACGAACATGAAACTGAGATAACACGTCAGCAGCACCAGCAGCGCGGCGAACATGTAACGCTCGGCGAGCGGTTTCCGCCCGCGCGCGTACAGGAAGAAAGGAATGAGAAAACTGCCATAGTAGGAGAAATAGCAGATCGTCACGATCTCGGTGAGGAGGGGGGAATGAACGGCTCCCATGGCGACATTGGGGAATACGCCGAAAGCTGATTTCTCCCAGGCGTTGACGGCCTCGTCGACGTAGTGCCCGTGAAGGTAGAGAACCGTCCGGGCGGCGGAGGAGTACATGGGGGTGAGCATGAGCAGCGGGCAGGCGAACCTGAGCGCCGACAGCCGGAACCGCCCGCGAAAGCGCAGCTCGAGCCGGATCACCGCCAGGAGCAGGGTCGCCGGCAGGACGCACGTGACCACCGCCGTCGGCCCGTCGCGCGCCGGATCGCCGAGCGTGACGTGCAGGACGGCGGAAATGCCGAAATAGCCCAGGACGAGCAGCTCGACGGGCCGCAATTGGCGCATTTTCTCCCGGCCCCGATCTCGGCTGGTCCTCAGTAACATGGCTGGCCGTGAACAGTAATACTTCAGGTCCGGCGGCTTGTCCAACCGTGCCGCTGTCCTTTGGTGATCATTACGAGTGGTGTTTGGCCGCCGCCGCGAAACCGATTAGCGCCTGCACATGGCAATAGGCGCCCACATGCCCGGCGCCCCGCCCCCGCCCGAGACCTTGTGCGGGCTCGTCGCCGAGCGGGTCCGGCAGGCCGCCCCCACCCTGCGCCACCGCCTGACCGGAGGTGACGTCGCCGGCCGCACCGGCACCACGGTCGCGCAGGTCAGCCTGGCCCTCGTGGCCGGGGCGCTCCGGGCGTGGCGGCCCGAGCTTGCAAGCCCCGCCACAGGGGGAGGCACGGATCTCACCGTCAGCCTGCCGGTCAGCCTGCTCGGCCGGCGCGACCACCCGGCCATCGGCAACCACGTGGGCCTCCTGCCCGTCACCCTGCCTGTCACCCTGCCCGTCACCCTGCCCTGCTCCGAGCCGTCCCCGCGCGAACGGCTGCGCCGGGTCGCCGCCCAGCTGACCCTCCCCGAGATCGCCCAGCAGCGCCGCACCGCCCGCGGCCTCTACGCCCTCCCCGCCGCGCTGACCCGGCCGATACTCAGGGCCGTGCTGCCCATGGCGCTGCGCGGCCCGGCCGACCGGCTCGACGTCGGCGCCATCCACGCCCCGAGGGTGTTTCCCGGTGCCCGCGCCGCGTTCCTCTGCCCGCCGCTGGCCCCCAAGGCGGCGGCGATGCCGACCGTCCTGCACGACCGCGACATCGCGTCCGTCTCCGGCGTCTTCCACACCCACGTGGCCCGCCCCGAGCAGATGCTCGACCTGGTCCGGCAGGCCCTCGACGAGCTGCGCGCCGACGTCCTCACCCCCGAGACGACGGCGTGGCACGGGACCTGACACGAGGCAGGCGGCCAGGCCGTGCGGGAGCTAACGCCTGGTCAACGCCTCCGACTCCCACACGTCGCGGTAGTAGCCGGGCACCGCGACCAGCTCGTCATGACGGCCGCGCTGCGTCACCCGGCCCTCCTCCAGCACCACGATCTCGTCGACCAGCTCCAGGCCCTTGAGACGGTGCGTCACGAGCAGCGTCGTGCGGTCGCGGGTCACGTCGAGCAGGTCGGCCATCAGGCGGTCGGCCGTCTCCTCGTCGAGCGCCTCGGCCGGCTCGTCGAGCAGCAGCACCGGCGGGTCGTACAGCAGCGCCCTGGCCAGCGCCAGCCGCTGCAGCTGCCCGCCCGACACGGTCCTGCCGTCCTCGCTCAGCTCGGTGTCCCAGCCGGTGCGCTCCACCCACCTGTCGAGGCGCGCGTCCCGTACGGCGCGCCGCAGCGCCTCCTCGTCGGCGTCGGGGCCCGCCAGGCGCAGGTTGTCGCGCAGGGTGGTGCGGAAGATGTACGGGTCCTGGGTCAGGCCCGTCATCAGGGCGCGCACGTCGTCGCCCGCCAGGTCAGAGATGTCGGTGCCGTTCACCGTGATGCGGCCGGACGCGGGCTCGACCAGGCGCATCAGCGCCGCCAGCAACGTGCTCTTGCCCGCCCCGCTGGGCCCGACGATCGCGACCCGTCTGCCGGGCGTCAGCCGCAGCGACACGCCGTCCAGCGCGGCCCGCTCCGCGTCGGCGTACTGGGCTCCGGCTCGCTCCGCCGTGGCCGGGCCGCCGTTCGGCCGGGCCTTCGTACGGGCCTTCGTACGGGGCCCGCCGTCTTCGGCGGCCGGGGCCTCCGGGGTGGCGTGGCGGACCACGAGGTCCTTGATGTCGATCGTCAGGGGAGCCTCGGGGCGGGGCGCCGGCGCGGGGGGCTCCGTGGTGGCGGGGGCCGCCGAACGTACCTCGCGCAACCGCCTCAGCGCGGCCATGATGCCCGCCATGCGCTCGCCCGCCGCCGCCAGCGGCAGCACCGGCTCGAACGCGACCAGAGACGTCAGGGCCAGGACCGCCGTGCCGACCGAGCCGGCCCCGGCGCCCTGCGCGAGCAGGACGACCGCCGCGACCGTCAGGCCCTGCACCAGCGTGCCCCCGGCCAGGGCGGCGGCGTGGACGCGGGCCTGGCGGCGCTCCAGCGCGGCCAGCGCCTCGTCGGCCGCCAGCGCCTTCGCCAGGGCCTCGTCGTCCGCCCCGTACGCGGCCAGGTCCGCCGACCCGTGCACCAGGTCCGCCACCCGGCCCGCCAGCGCCGCCCGCGCCGGGGCGATCCGCGCCGACCAGCGGCGGGCCGCGGCGGCCGTGCCCGCGGGCAGCGCCACCCCGGCCACCAGCAGCCCCGCCACCAGCACCAGCGCCGCCACCGGCAGGATCGTCAGCCCGATGACGACCGCCGCCAGCCCGGCCATCGCCGCCGCCGCGGCGGGCAGCAGGCAGCGGACCAGCAGGTCCTGGACGGCCTCGGTGTCGTCCACCATCCGGCTCAGCAGGTCGGCGCCGCCGTGGCGGGGGCGCTGGGGCGGGATCAGGGCCTCGTAGAGCTGCTCCCGGGTGCCGGCCTGGGCGCGCAGGGCCACGTCGTGGCCGGTCAGGCGCTCGGCGTAGCGGAAGACGCCCTTGCCGGTGGCGAACGCCCTGGTCGCCACGATCGCCACGCTCAGCGCGGCCAGGGGCGGCTGCTCGGCGGCCCTGGTGATCAGCCACGCGGCGGCGGCGATGAGCCCCAGGCCCGCCAGGTCCGCGGCCGACCCCGCCAGGACGGCCCACACGAGGCGCGTGCCCATGCGCCGGTTCATCGCGCCTCCCCCTCACGCCGCGCCGCCGCCGCGACGCCGGCCGGGCCTCCGGCCGCTATGTCCGCCGCGTCGTCCACCGTCACGTCCGCCGGATCCGCGCCTTCGCCGGGCGCAGTGCCTGTGACGTGGGTGGTGTCGGAGAGGATGCGGCCCTCGTGGACGCGGATGACGCGGTCGGCGAGGTCGATCATGGCCGGGCGGTGGGCGACGATGACGGCCGTGCGGCCGCGTGAGAGTTCGGCCGTGCCCGACACCACCGCCGCCTCGCTGCGCCCGTCGAGGCGGGCCGTGGGCTCGTCCAGCAGCAGCACCGACGCGTCGGGCCGGCAGAAGGCGCGGGCGAGGGCGATGCGCTGGCGCTGGCCGGCCGAGAAGTTGGTGCCGCGCTCGCCGACCAGGGTGTCGAAGCCCTGGGGGAGGGAGTCCACGAAGTCCGCGTGCGCGGCCGCGGCGGCCCTGCGGACGTCCTCCGGCGTGGCCGCCGGGGCGCCGAGGCGGATGTTGTCGGCCACCGACGTGGCGAACAGGTGGGGCCGCTGTGCCACGAACGCCAGCCGCGCCCGCCAGCTCGCGAGGTCGAGCTCGCGCAGGTCCGTGCCGTCGACGAGGACGCGGCCCGCGGTCGGCTGGACGAAGCCGAGGATGAGGTGGAGCAGCGTGCTCTTGCCGCCGCCGCTCTCGCCGACCAGGGCGACGCGTTCGCGGGGGCCGATGGTGAGGGAGACGTTCTCCAGGGCGGCGCCGTCGCGGCCGGGGTAGCGCACGGTGACGTTCTCCAGCCGGATCTCCGGCGCCTCCCGCGCGGGTTCGAGGTCCCGTCCCGCCCGGGAGGTGGGTTCCGGTTCGTCCGCCGACCGGTCGAGGACGGCGAAGGCGGCGTCGGCGGCGGCCACCCCCTCCATGCTGGCGTGGAAGCGCGTCCCCATGGCCCGCAGCGGCAGGTACGCCTCCGGCGCCAGCAGCAGCACCAGCAGCGCCGTCGTCAGGTCGAGCGACCCGCCGAGCAGCCGCAGCCCGATGGGCACCGCCACCAGCGCCAGCGACAGGGACGCGCACAGCTCCAGCACCAGCGACGACAGGAACGCCACCCGCAGGGTCCGCATGGTGGCGCTGCGGTGCGCGTCGGCGATCTGCCGGATGACGCCGGCCTGGTAGCGGGCCCGGCCGAAGGCGCGCAGGGTGGGCAGGCCGCGGACGACGTCGAGGAAGTGCCCGCCGAGCCGCGACAGCGCCACGAACTGCCGCTCGGTGACGGCTTTCGTGGTCATGCCGACGAGCGCGCCGAAGACGGGGATGAGCGGCAGCGTGACCAGGACGATGACGGCGCTGGCGAGGTCGGCGGCGAAGAGCCGGATGAGGACGGCGACGGGCACGACGGCGGCCACCGCGATGGCGGGCAGGTAGCCGGTGAGGTAGTTGTCGAGCCCGTCGAGGCCGCGCCCGGCGAGGGTGACGAGCTCGCCGGAGCGGTGCGCGGCGAGCCGGGCGGGCCCGAGCTCGCGCAGCCGTTCCAGGAGCCGGTGCCGCAGGGCGGACTTGACGCCGGTGGCGGTGCGCCCGGCGAAGACGCCCTGCGTCCAGGCGAGCAGCGCCCGCACGCCCACGACGGCCGCCAGCACGGCCAGCACGCCCGTGGCGAACCGGCCGGACAGCACCCCGGCCAGCAGCTCGGCCTGCACCAGCACGAGCAGCCCGGCCAGCACGGCGGCGGCCATGGTGACGCCGAGGTGGCGGCGGACCGAGCGTTCGGCCCGCATGAGCGCGAGGAGATCCTTATGCACGTGCCCTCAGAAGAACGACGGGAGCCGGAAGGCGTCCTTGCCTGGCCGGAAAGTGCGCCATACCCATACTTGCGCGCCCAGCATGATGGGTGCGACGGGCAGGACCATGACACTGAGCACATTCAGCGTGGCGGCGGGCGCGCTGTGCTCCAGCAGGTACGGCATGGCGCCGCCCAGCACCCCCAGCGCGGGCAGCGCCGCGACGAGCGCCGACACCGCCAGCGCCCATCCCGGCCTGCTCACCCCGAACGTGCCGGGGGAGCGCCAGCCGAGGAACGTCCATCCGTGGAAGGCGAACAGCAGCGTGACGACCATGCCGAGCAGGAGCCCGAGCGGGTGCACGGGTGAGGCGTGGAAGCCGGTGGCGGCGGCGTACAGGGCCATGCCCCAGCCGGTGGACAGGCCGAGGGAGCCGAACGCGATGGCCGCGTCCCAGAAGCCCCGCCAGGCGGAGCCGCCGAGGCGGCGGCGGAACCACAGGCCGGCGTCGCGCAGGATCCAGCTCAGCAGCATGGCCACGACCAGCGGGTACAGCCCGAACAGCACCTCGCCTTCGAGCAGCGGGTAGACGCCGAACAGGGTTCCGGCGACGGCGACCAGCCACACCTCGTTGGCCAGCACGTACGGGGCGATGGCGGCGACCATCCGGTCCCGGTTCTGGCGGGTCCTGCCCAGGACGGGCAGCAGCAGCCCCACGCCGAGGTCGAAGCCTTCGAGGGCGAAATATCCGGCCAGCAGCACCGTGAAGACGGCGAACCAGATCACTTCCATGTCGCTGGACTCTCCTCAGTGGCTCAGCGCGGGGGTGCGCGGCTCTTCGCGGGTGGTGGCGCCGAGGTCGAGGTCGCGCGGGCCGCGCCTGATGACCCGGGCGATGAGGACGTAGTCGACGACCGCGAGCAGCCCCAGCACGGCGGCGAACCCGATGAGCGAGGCCGTCACCATCCCCTGGGTCAGCCCCGGCGACATGGCGTCGGCGACGGTGAGCCGTTCCCAGATCATCCAGGGCTGGCGGCCGATCTCCCTGGCCATCCAGCCGAGGATGGACAGCACGAACGGCAGCGGCGCCATCGCGATCAGGATCGGATGCGTCCACCGGGCCCGCGGCAGGATCCTGATCATCGGCAGCATCACGAACAGCACGACCAGCCCGAGCAGTTGCCCGAATTCGATCATGAATCCGAGCGGGGCGGCCGCGGCGAGGTTCTGGCCGCCGAACTTGCCCTCGGGGACGGCGCCGAACTGGGCGTATCCGAAGGCCATGGTGACGAAGATGCCGATGGCCGCGGTGACCACGCCCATGCGCAGCGACCGGCTGAAGAACTCGATCTCCTGGGCCTTGCGCCGCAGCCGGTACGCGCTCGCGCCGACCAGCACCATGCCGCCGGTGAACAGCCCGGCCCCGAGCACGTGCGGGAAGGCGAAGATCAGGGCCTTGTTGGTGAGCAGCGCCCCGAAGTCGACCAGCTCCATGCGGTCGCCGCGCACGACGGCGCCGGCGGGGTTCTGCAGGAACGCGTTGCCCATCATGATGAAGAACGCGCTCGCGTACGCGGTGAGCGTCACGAGCCAGATGCACGCGAGGTGCGCCCACTTGGGCAGCCGGCTCCAGCCGAAGATCCACAGCCCGAGGAACGTGGACTCCAGGAAGAAGGCCACGAGCGTCTCCATGGCCAGGGGCGCGCCGAAGACGTCGCCCGCGTAGTGCGAAAGGCCGCTCCACGACAGCCCGAACTGGAACTCCATCACCAGCCCGGTCACGATGCCGAGCGCGTAGTTGATGACGTATATCTGCCCCCAGAACCTCGTCATGCCCTCGTGCAGCGGCTTGCCCGACATCGCCCATCGGGTGTGCATGATCGCCACGAGCGGCGCCAGGCCCAGCGTGAGCACCACGAACAGGAAGTGCAGGCTGCCTGTCACCGCGAACTGTGTCCGCGCCAGATCCAGTACGTCCATGAACCGCTCCGTTGTTGTGCCTACCTACATATAGACAGCCTACATGTAGACTGGCTACTTAGCGGAATGGTGTTTAGGATCAGAGGCATGAACCCGGACGCGCTGCGCGGACACATGGACGCGCTGTTGCTCTCAGTGCTGGAGCGCGAGCCGCTGCACGGCTACGCCATCATCGAGGCGCTGCAGGAGCGCAGCGGCGGCGCGCTCAACGTGCCCACGGGCACCGTCTACCCGGCCCTGCGCAGGCTGGAGCGCATCGGCTACCTGTCCAGCGAGTGGGCCACGGTGGGCGGGCGCAAGCGGCGCACCTACCGGCTGACCGACTCCGGCAGGAAGCAGCTCCAGGGGGAGCGGTCGGCCTGGCGGGAGTTCACGAGCGTGATCGGCAGCGTCCTGCGCGCGGAGGCCACCGCCCTGCGCTGAGGGGCGCGGAGGGTCAGCGCGCCTCGGTCAAGGAGGTACGCGTGATGCGGACGCACCGCGTGGCACCGTAGAGCTGGATCGCCCACATCGCCGACGTCACCAGGTTGGCCACCACGCTGGGCAGGCCGTGCAGGGTGTTGGGGGAGTCCATCCCGTAGGTCATCAGCATCCCCAGCCCGGCCGTGATCGGCAGCGAGGCGAAGACGAGCACGCCCAGCGACCGGGTCGCCAGGCGGGGCCGGCGGATCCAGCGGGAGCCGCGGCTGAGCGCGAACAGCACGAGCCCGCCGTACAGGCCGGTGCCGAGCTGGACGAGGTCGAGCAGGCGGGAGGCGGGCGCGTACCACCACGGCTGGCTGAGCCAGGCCTGGTCGGTGCCCGGGTACAGCCGCCACAGCACCGACCACATGGCGACGGTGATCGGCACGCTGATGAACAGCAGCACCCCCAGCCGCCGCCCCGCGACGGCGGTCAGCTCGGCCTGGTAGCCGGGCGCGACCTCGTGGACCGCGCCGAACTCCGCGACGGCCAGCCGCTCGGCCTCCGCCCGCTCCAGCCCGCCGGCCTCCAGCGCGTCGGCGGTGTCGATCAGGCTGTCGCGTGCCTCAACGACGAGATCGCGCTTGGGGCCGTGCGGACCGCTCAGGGCGCCGTCGAGCTCGGCCACGTAGTCGTCGATGAGCATGGCTTCAAGTCTACGGAACGCGATCTAGGCGGTCCATCGGGGAGCTCCCTGAGATTCGCCCGGCTTGTCATGTAGGAAATTTCCTACGTATAGTGGCCGACATGCTCATCTCCTCCCTTCTCACCGTCACCGTGCCCGTCGCCGACCAGGAACGGGCGCTCGGCTTCTACACCCGCGTGCTCGGCTTCGAGGTGCGCACCGACAACCCGTTCCCCATGGGCCGCTGGCTCACCGTGGCGCCCGAGGGCGCCGCCACCACGCTGCTGCTGGCCTCCTGGTTCCCCTCCATGGCGCCGATCGGCGGCCTGGTCGTGGGCGCGCCCGACCTCGACGCGCTGGCCGCCAGGCTCCAGGAGCACGGCACCGCCTTCCAGGGCCCCAGCGAGGAGGCGTGGGGCCGGCAGCTGCTCTTCCACGACCCGTTCGGCAACGGCTTCGTGGTCAGCCAGACGTGAGCGCCGACCACGTCTTCACCGCGCTGGCCAGCCCGGCCCGGCGCGAGCTGCTGCGCCTGCTGCTCGACGAGGGTGCCCAGCCCGCCGGGCGGCTGGCCGAGCGGTTCGACATGAGCAGGCCCAGCGTGTCCGAGCACCTCAAGGTGCTCAAGGACGCGGGCCTCGTGGCCGAGACCCGCAAGGGCAGGGAGCGGCACTACCGGCTGGAGGCGGCGCCGCTCATGGAGATCCGCGACTGGCTCACCCCGTACGAGCGGTTCTGGCGCGAACGCCTCACCGCACTCACCACCCTTCTCGACGAAATGGACGACGACGAAATGGACGACAGCGATGGCCCACGACACGACGGCTGAAGACCTGCGCGCGATCAGGCTCGACCAGTTCCTCGCCCATCCGCCCGCCAAGGTGTGGCGGGCGCTCACCGAGCCCGACCTCGTCGCCCGGTGGCTCATGCCGGGCGACTTCAAGCCCGAGGTGGGCCACCGGTTCACCTTCACCACGACGCCGAAGAAGCAGGTCGGCTTCGACGGCATCGTCTACTGCGAGGTGCTGCGGGTCGAGCCGGAGAAGCTGCTGCGGATCAGCTGGAGCGACGGCAAGCGGGCCGACTGGACGGTCACCTGGCGGCTGGAGCCCGAGGGACGCGGGACCCGGCTGTTCCTCGACCACGAGGGCTTCGACCCCGGCGACGAGGTGCAGCAGCTCTCGCGGCGGATCATGGGCGGCGGCTGGCCGCGCATGTTCGGCGCCATCGAGAAGATCGCCGCCGAGCTGTGAGCACCCCCCTCACCGGTGCAGGGCCGGGCCGGGGACGAGGTCGGGCCGCTGCGCCGCGTGAGGGGTGGAGTTCCACGCCACGGCCGCTGCCATGAGGGCCATCACCAGGGCGAACCAGGCCGCCGCCCGCCCCATGCGCATGCCGTACCCGCACAGAAGCCACGACACCGACAGCCACCACCCGTGACCGGCCTGCCGCCGCATCTCCATGGCGGCGAAGGCGAAGTCGGCCGAGGTGGCACTGTCGGTGGGCCGCAGGCCGGCGTAGAGCGCCGCGAGCCGGTCGGGCGCGGCGCCCGGGTCGTCGGGGCCGGAACGCCCGTGCACGGTGCCCTCGTCGGCCAGCGCCCGGCGGCGGGAGAACCACCGCAGCATCGGCCAGCGCAGGCTCACCCGCACCCCGCGGGGCGTCAGCGCGAACGTGCACTCCTTCACCCGCACCCCCGAGGGATGGGTCAGGCCGGCGAACCGGCACGCCGACAGGTCGAGCCCGAACAGCTCCAGGCTGGCCGCGTCGACCTGCCGCAGCGAGGTCAGCACGGACCGGCCCCGCCCGCTGACGGTGGCCGGGCCGTGCAGCACGGCGCCCTCCAGGTCGGCCTGCGCGTCGGTCAGCCGCACGGTGGTCGGGCCCTTCACCTCCACGTGCCGCAGGTCCACCCCGCACCGCGTGACCGTCACGTCGAGCAGCCCGTCGGCGCGCGCCCTGGCCGCCGTGAGCCGGCCGGTGGCCGACAGGTACGCGTCGGCGGCGAAGTGCGCCGCCTCGAACCCGGCGTGCCCGCTGACCTTGCGGAACGACAGCGTCCGGCCGAACCGTGCCCCCCGGAAGGCGGCCCCGTCGCCGAGCCGGGCGCCGTCGAAGGTGGCGTAGCCGTCGAACCTGGCCCGCTCGCACGACAGCCCGTGGCCGAACACGGCCTGGCTGAACAGCGCGTCACGCGACATCACGGCCCGGTCGAGCGAGACGTGCCCGCGCGCGGTCACCCCGTGGAAGGACAGCTCCCTGGTGAACCGGACGCCCGCGAGCGAGACGTTCCCCTCGAACCGGGCGCCGAAGAACGAGGCCAGCCGGTCGAAGCGGGCGCCGTCGAGCGAGACGTCGCCGGTGAAGGTGACGCCAGAAAGCCTGACGTCGCCGGTGAACCTGGCCCGGTCGAGCCGGGTGCGGCCGGGTCTGCGGCCGGTCGCCTCGAGCACTCTGGACAGCAGGTCGCTGGTGATGGTGGTGCCGCGCAGGTCGAGCAGGCGGCCGGGGGCGAGCTCGCCCAGGGCCGCGGCGAGTGGTTCGGGATCGAGGTGAGCCAGGCAGAAGCCGGACGGCCGGCTAGCGACTCCGGTGCAAGCAGCCGAATACGCGCAGGTGACCCAGTCCATGCATGGGTGATACCCGCCGCGGCCCGGGTCAAGGATCGACAATTTTATGGTCTATCCACATTTGTGCTGATATATGCGGTCTAAAATCTCCCGATCTTCCGCGAAGTGCCCGCAGGGCCCGCGCACGAGGGTCCCGCGGGCCCGCCGGGCATGGAATGCTGGTGATGGGTACGTGGTTGAGACGGTTGCACTGCAAGCGACAACGAGCGAGGAGCCACTTGTGGCGACCATCGAAGTAACAGAGAAGAACTTCAACGACATCGCCGACAAGGGGATCGTGCTGCTCGACTTCTGGGCCGAGTGGTGCCCGCCGTGCAAGAAGTTCGGGCCGATCTTCGAGCAGGCGTCGGACAAGCACGACGACATCACCTTCGGCAAGATCGACACAGACGCGGAGCAGGGGCTCGCGCAGGGCTTCGAGATCACCTCGATCCCCACGCTGATGGCCATCCGCGACGGCATCGTGGTCTTCGCCCAGGCCGGCGCCATCCCCGCGCCCGCGCTGGAAGACCTGATCAGCCAGGTCAAGGCGCTCGACATGGACGCCATCAGGGCCGAGCTCAGCGAGGAGCTCAAGAAGGCCCAGCAGAACTGACACCCGGCCGACAGCGCTGCCGAAACGACGAAACCCCGCCCGAGCAGGCGGGGTTTGTCATGTGAAGCCCTTAAAGCTTGCGGCCGACGCCCACGTAGCCGAACTTGATGCCGTTGCCCGGCGCCGTCGGGTCGTCGGGGCGCCAGCCGTTCGGGTACGTCAGCCCCGGCTCGGCCAGCTCGTACCCCTCGAAGAAGCGCAGGATCTCCTCGCGGGTGCGCAGGTTCAGCGAGGCCGTGGCCTTCTTGTAGATCTCCAGGGCCTGCGGGGTGGCGTCCGGCGTCGAGTCCACGGCGTGGCTGATGACCAGGTGGCTGCCGGGCACGCTGACCTTGCGCAGCTTGGCCACCACGTCGTAGGCGCTCTCGTCGGGGATGAAGTGCAGGATCGCCAGCGCCAGGAACGCCACCGGCTGCTCGAAGTCCACCAGGCCGCCCAGCTTGTCGAGCAGCGCGTCCGGCTCGCGCACGTCGGCCTGGAGGAAGTCGACGTTGTCCTTCCTGGCCAGCAGCGCCCGGCCGTGCACGCACACCACGGAGTCGTAGTCGACGTAGACGACGCGGGCCTCGGGGGCGATCTCGTGCGTGTTGCCCTGCGTGGGCAGGCCGGCGCCGAGGTCGACGATCTGGCGGACGCCCTGGTCCACGACGTACCGGACGGCGCGGCGCAGGAAGGCGCGGTTGGCGCGGGCCCCCACCTTGGTGTCGGGGAAGTTCTTGAGGATCTGCTCCGCCGCCGCCCGGTCGGCGGCGAAGTTGTCCTTGCCGTCGAGGTAGTAGTCGTACATACGCGCGACGTTGGGGACGTTGGGGTCGACTCCCTCCGGAGCACTGTCCACGTTATTCTCCCGAAAAATGGGCTCTTTTCGGGGTGATCATAGCTCCGGAAGCTGCGCGTATACCGCTAAATCGGCAGACCGCCTGAATGAGAGGTAAATCACTCGAACGCGCGGTGACGAGGCCGACGCGGGCCGGAGTCTCCGGCCCGCGCGCGACGGCGGACGGGGGCGACGGACGGGGGCGACGGGCCGGGCGATCAGCCGCGGTAGAGCTCCGCCACCCGGAAGGCCAGGTCGAGCGACTGGCCGCGGTTGAGCCGGGGGTCGCAGGCCGTCTCGTAGCGGGTGGCCAGGTCGGTCTCGCCGATCTCGAACCCGCCGCCCACGCACTCGGTGACGTCGTCGCCGGTGAACTCGATGTGGATCCCGCCCGGGTGCGTGCCCAGCGACCGGTGCACCTCGAAGAAGCCCGCCACCTCGTCGAGCACGTCGTCGAGGTGGCGCGTCTTGTGCCCGCTCGGCGCCTCGAACGTGTTGCCGTGCATCGGGTCGCAGATCCAGGCCACCTTGGCCCCGGTCGCCGTAACCTCCTTGACCAGCGCGGGCAGGTGCTCGCGGATCTTGGAGGCGCCCATCCGGGTGATGAACGTGAGCCGGCCCGCCTCGTTGGCGGGGTTGAGCTTGTCGATCAGCGCCAGCGCCTCGTCGGGCGTGGTCGTCGGGCCCAGCTTGACGCCGATCGGGTTGCGGATCCTCGAGAAGAAGTCGACGTGCGCGCCGTCGAGCTGGCGGGTGCGCTCGCCGATCCAGACCATGTGCGCCGACACGTCGTACGGCAGCCCCGTACGCGAGTCGATGCGCGTGAGCGCCCGGTCGTAGTCGAGGATGAGCGCCTCGTGCGAGGAGTAGAACTCGACCGTGTGGAACTCCTCGGGGTCGGCCCCGCACGCCCGCATGAACGCCAGCGCCTGGTCGATCTCCCTGGCCAGCTGCTCGTAGCGGCGCCCGGCGGGCGACTCGGCCACGAAGTCCTGGTTCCACGCGTGCACCTGCCGCAGGTCGGCGTAACCGCCCTTGGTGAACGCGCGCGCCAGGTTGAGCGTCACGGCCGAGGAGTGGTACGCCTTGAGCAGCCGCCACGGGTCGGGCCTGCGCGCCTCGGCGGTGAAGTCGAAACCGTTGACCATGTCGCCCCGGTAGGCGGGCAGCTCGACGCCGCCCCGCACCTCGGTGCCCTTGGAGCGCGGCTTGGCGAACTGGCCGGCCACCCGGCCGATCTTCACCACCGGCACCCGGCCCGCGTACGTCAGCACGATGGCCATCTGGAGCAACGTCTTCAGCTTTTGGCGCACGTTGTCGGCCGTCGCGCCGGCGAAGGTCTCGGCGCAGTCACCGCCTTGCAGGACGAACGCCTCGCCGCGGGCGACCGCGGCCAGTTGCTCCTTGAGCTGGTCGCACTCGCCGGCGAACACCAGCGGGGGGAGGCTGCCGAGCTCGGCGACAACCTTGTCGAGCTCGCCGCGGTCCGGCCAGTCGGGCTGCTGCGCCGCGGGGAGGGCTCGCCAGGAATCGAGATCCACTAGATTGCTGCTCACGAGATACGAGGGTATTCCACTGGCTCGGCCCCACCGACCCCCTTGTCCACGTTGTGAGAATGCGGTTATACGCAGACGAATCTCGGAGAGGTCAAAGTTCCTTTACGGTCACGTGCTCCGGCCGCACGCCGTGGCCGACGAAGCGCGGGGCCACCCGGTTGAGCAGCGGGATCCTCGTCAGGTCGCGCGGCAGCCGCGACGGGTCGATCCGCCGCCGCAGCGCCGGGCCGATGACCAGGCTCTGCACCACCCGCTGGGCCGTCTGCGTGACCACGGTCGGCGGCATCCGGCGGCGTTGCAGCCGGTGCAGCGTCGCCTCCGGGATCGGCGCCCCGGCCCGCAGCGGCGCGGCCAGCAGGTTGGCGGCGGCCACGGCGTCCTGGACGGCGAGGTTGATGCCCACCCCGAACACCGGCGACATGGCGTGCGCGGCGTCCCCGACGCACAGGAAACCGGGCCGGTGCCAGCGGCGCAGCCGGTTGATCGTGACCGTGAGCACGCTGACGTCGTCGTACGAGCCGAGCCCCTGGAGCCGGTCGGTCAGCCACGGCAGCAGCGCGGCCACCGGGCGGCGCAGCGCGTCGATGCCCCGCGCGGCCATCTCGTCGTAGCCGCCCTTGAGGATGAGGTAGGCGAGCTGCCAATAGCTCTCCCTGTTGATCGCGACCATCATGTGGCCCGGCGAGATCCGCAGGAACGTGTCGTCGCGGTCGCCGGCCTCGCGCGGCAGCCTGAACCACACCACGTCCATGGGCGCGCCGAGGTCGCGCGGCACGAGGCCGGCCCGCCCGCGCAGCACCGAGTGCCGCCCGTCGGCGGCGACCGTCAGGGCCGCCCTGATCTCGTGCTCGCCGGACGGGTCACGGTAGCGCAGGCCGCGCACCGCCCCGCCCTCGCGGATGAGGTCGTACGCCTCGGCGTTCATCAGCAGCCGGAACCCGGGATAACGCCCGGCGGCCGACGTGATGAGGTCGAGGAAGTCCCACTGCGGCACGAACGCGATGTACCGGTAGGCGCCGGGCAGCCGGCGCAGCGTCGCGATCCGCACGTCGCCGCCGTCGGTGACCAGGTTGAGATCGTACGCCTTGCGGTGCGGCAGCTTCAGGAACTCCCGCACCAGCCCGAGCTCGTCGAGCACCTGCAGCGTCGAGGGGTGGATGGTGTCACCCCGGAAGTCGCGCAGGAAGTCGCCGTGCTTCTCCAGCAGCGTCACCTCGACGCCCGACCTGGCCAGCAGCAGGGCCAGCATCGCTCCGGCGGGCCCGCCGCCCGCGATCACGCATCCCATAATTCATCACCCAATGAGATTGTGTCATCTCCCGCGAAATGAGCAAGGCCCAAGGCCATCCGGCGTGCCGCAACCACCGAAGTACATGCAGTGAGCCGCCTCTCACACACAGGGAGTGGACATGAAGGACGAACTCCACACCCTCTCTGGCGCCTACGCCGTGCACGCACTGCCGTACGCCGAGTGGGTGCTGTTCGAGGAGCACCTGCACGCGTGCGGGCCGTGCGCGGACGAGGTGCGCCACCTGCGCGAGACGGCCGCGCGGCTGGCGGAAGCGGTCGCCGAGCGGCCCCCCGCCCGGCTGCGCCGCCGCCTGCTCGACGCCGCCTCCCGCTCGCGCGGCTTCGAGGACCCTCCCGAGCCGGTACGCGACGACAGCCCGACCGTCTGGCGACGCCCTCCCGCCGTCGGCGCCCGCCCGTCCGGCGACGCCTTCCCGCCCGGCGACGTTCGCCCGCCCGGTGAGGCCCTGCCGTCCGGCGAGGCCCCGGACCCTTCGACACTCAGGCTGCCGCCCGCCCAGAACCCCTACCGCACGGCGGCGGCGATCCCCGTGACGGCCGACGGCGGCCAGGTGGTGCCGCTGCCGCGCCGGCGCACCAGGGCGATGGCGGCACTGACCGCCGTCGCCGCCGCCGCGGCCGTCGCGCTCGGCGTCGTCGCCCTCGACGCCCGCCACGACCTCAGCGAGCTGACCAGCAGGAACGAGGAGCTGGTCACGGTGCTGGCCGCCCCCGACGCCAAGACCATGCGCCGCCCTGTCAAGACCGGCGGCACCGGCACGGTGGTGATCTCCCGCGACATGGGACGCATGGTGTTCACCTCGTCCGGCCTGCCCGAGCTGCCCGACTCCCAGGGCTACGAGCTGTGGCTGATGGGCCCCGGCGGCCCGCGCCCGGCCGGCCTGCTCGACCGGCGGCAGGACGGGGTGAGCCACCCCATGCTCCTGGCCCCGCTGGACCGCGACGGGCGCGTGGCGCTCACCGTCGAGCCCGCCGGCGGCTCCGAGCGGCCCACCACGACGCCCATCATGCTGGCCGAGCTGCCCAAGGCGTGATCCAACCGGGATGGACGGGCGGCCCCGGCGGGCCGATAGTTTCGATCATGCGTATCTTCGCCGCCCTGACCCTGGCCACCGCCCTGTTATGCGTCTCCCCAGCGGCACCCGCCGCGGCCACTTCGAGCGGGACCGCCGCGCCGGGCTCCGCGACGGTCGTGCCCGTGCAGGTCACGGGCGCCCCGGCCAAGAGGTTCAACCTGGTCATCCTCGGCGACGGCTACACCGAGGCCGAGCAGGCCAGGTTCAGGGCCGACGCCGACCGGCACCTCAACGTGATGTGGTCGATCGAGCCGTTCAAGTCCTACCGCAACTACATCAACGTCTACCGCGTCGACATCGTCTCCGGCGAGTCCGGCATCAGCTGCGACCCCGGGCTCGACGCGCCCCGCCGTACGACGCCGCTCAGCATGGGCTTCTGGGGCCGCTGCAACCCGGCCAGCGTGCAGCGGCTGATCACCATGGACAACGCCGCCGCCACCCGCTACGCCGACCTGGTCACCGGCACCACCTCCGGCAACCGGCAGATCCTCGCCCTGGCCAACAGCGGCACGTACGGCGGCGCCGGCGGCTCGTACGCGACCGCCTCCGGCAGTAACAGCATGTCCGCCCTGATCAGCCCGCACGAGCTGGGCCACTCCCTGGGCGGGCTGCAGGACGAGTACGACTACTACCAGCGCGGCGTCCCCGGCGGCGCGTACACCGGCGGCGAGCCGGCCAGCGCCCACCACACGCTGCTGACCGAGCGGGAGATGCTCGACCAGCGCAGGAAGTGGTGGCGCTGGCTGGGCGAGCCCAGCGAGTCGGGCGGCCGGATCGGCCGCCACGAGGGCGGCCTCTACTACACGACCGGCGTGTGGCGGCCCAGCGCCCACTCGATGATGAAGACCCTCGGCTACTACTTCGACCAGGTGAGCCGCGAGGTCATGACGCAGCGCATCACCGCCAAGACCATGCTCGTCCAGGACGCCACGCCCGCGGACGGGCCCGTCGGCGCCGACCGCGTGCTCTGGGTCGAGCCCATGCGCCCCGTCGGCCACTCGCTCGTGACCACCTGGTCCGTGGACGGCAAGGACCTGCCCGGCGACCGCGACTCCCTCGACCTGCGGACGCTCGGCCTCGCCCCCGGCACGCACACGGTCACCGCGACCGTCTCCGACCCGACGGAGTTCGTCCGGGACCCGGCCATCAGGGCGGCCATGACCAGGACCCGCACCTGGACCGTGGACACCGCGATCACCACCCCGCCGGACGGCCTCCAGCCCGAGATCGTCTCCTCCACCCCCACCGACCGGCCCGTCGGCCGCGACGACGTCGTGTACGTCGAGACGACCCACCCGGCCGCGACCGTCCCCGACGTCACCTGGACCCTGAACGGCCGCACCTACCACGGCACCGACCTGGACCTCGGCGCGCTGGACGCCGAATCGGGCCCGCTCACCGCCACCCTCGGCGGCCGCACGCTCACCTGGACGGTCGACGCGGCCAAGCCGTCCACGGCGTACGAGCTGTCGAAACCCCTGGCCCGCTCCGGCGACACCTACGTCTACAACGGCCCCTTCACCATGCGCCTCACCGGCACCGACGATCGCGACGGCCACGTGGTCTCGGAGTCGCGGGTGGACGGCGACGGCTGGTTCAACTACTTCGGCTGGCCGACCTCCTCGCAGCTGCCGTGGACGTTCTCCGAGCAGGGCACGGTGATCGACTCCCTCGTGTACGGGAAGCTGCCGCGCGGCCGGCACGTCGTCGAGTACCGCTCCATCGACGCGGCCGGCAACTACGGCAAGGCGAGGAGCTTCACCGTCACCACCATCGCCCCGCCGCCCGCCTGCACCAGCACCGTCACCGGCACCCACCGCGGGCCGCTCACCGTCACCGGCGGCGTCACCTGCCTCGACGGCGCCCAGGTCACCGGCGTGGTCACGGTCAGGCCGGGCGCGTCGCTGGTGGTCACCGGCGGCCGGATCACGGGCGCGGTCACCGCCGACCGGCCCGCCGAGGTGCACCTGCTCGGCGCCCGCGTGGACGGCGCGCTCGCCGTGCACGGCGCCGCCACGCTCACGATCGCCGGCGCGGACCTGCGCGGCGCCGCCCTGCTGACCGGCGGCGGCACGGCGGTCCTGACGGGCAGCACGGTCAAGGGCGCGCTCGCCTGCCAGGGCGTCCGCCCCGCCGACCTCGGCGTGCCGAACACGGTCAAGGGCGGCAACCGCTGCGGCGACCTGCCCGACGGACGTCCCGCCGGGCGCGCGTACGAGGCCGTCCAGCACACCGGCCGGTGACCGGCCCACCGGACCACCCGCACGAAGCGGACCGGCACGCCGGCCTACCGGACCGCCCGCGAGAGGCGGTCCAGCACGCCGGTCAGTGACGCCGTCGCGAGATCGCGGACCCTGGCGTACTCGTCCTCCGGGTACTGCCGGGGCCCGTTCTCGATCAGCAGGATCAGGTACAGGTAGGCGCGGTA
The DNA here is from genome assembly GCF_012034275.1 of Nonomuraea composti. Lineage (NCBI taxonomy): Bacteria > Bacillati > Actinomycetota > Actinomycetes > Streptosporangiales > Streptosporangiaceae > Nonomuraea > Nonomuraea composti. The sequence goes on from NZ_JAATEP010000001.1 coordinate 288,737, forward strand.
GAGGTCAAGCCGGGTGTGCGCCGCCGGCGTCAGCTCCAGCGGCGTCACCTCGCGGTAGCCCGCCAGCAGCGGATCGTCCTCCGCCAGCTCCCCGAAGATCGTCGGCGTGACGAACTCGGCCAGCGGGTCGCCCCAGAAGGCCCGCTCGTGGTCGATGATCGCCTGGATCCGCGGCGTCCCCCTCAGGTCGAGGAAGACGTTGCCCGCCCACACGTCGAAGTGCACCAGCCGCGGCGTCGTCACCTCGTCGAGCACCGGCGCCGCGGCCTCGACCACCGCCATGATCTGCTCGGCGGGCAGGGGCAGCGGCGCCGGGTAGCGCTCGGTGTCGCCGAGCAGCGCCGCCACCATCGCCAGGAACGCCTCCCGCCACGTGGCCCCCGTGATGCCCGCGTGCGGGTAGCCGAACACCTCGCCCGTCACCGCGTTGAACCGGGCCAGATGCCCGCCCAGCTCCCTGCGCAGCGCCGCGTGCCCGTCCGGCTTGACGTCGTTCCACGACACGCCGTCGAGCGCGGCCAGCAGCAGGTAGTCGCCGCCGAGCACCGGGTCGTCGTAGCCGGCCCGCAGCAGCCCCGCCACGGGCACGCCCGCCGCGGAGGCCAGCCCGATCGCGGTGGCCTCCATGCGCAGCAGGTTGCGCTCGTAGCTGAGCTGCTCCAGCTCGGGCGGGGGAGACAGCTTGAGCACCGCCTCGCGCCCGTCGTCCAGCTTCAGCCGCCAGACGGCGTTGGCGTAGCCGTCGGTCAGCTCGGTGGCCGCCGTGACGCCCGCGCCCACCGCCCGGCGTACGAGGGCGTCGAGCTCGGCCTCCGTTAACCGGCGCTTGGTCCTGCTGTCCACGCGACCCCTTTCAGGCCGATTCCCGGCGCACCAGATGCGTGTCGAGGATCACGACCGGCTGGCGCAGCTCCTCGCCGTGGATCCGGGCCACCAGCAGCTGCGCCATCTGCCGGCCCATGGCCTCGGTCGGCTGGTGCACGGTGGTCAGCGGCGGGTCGGCGTGCAGCGCGGCCTTGGAGTCGTCGAAGCCGATCACCGCCACGTCGCCGGGGATCGAGCGGCCCTCGGCCTTGAGCACGCGCATCGCGCCCAGCGCCATCGGGTCGGACGCGGCGAACACGGCGTCGAGATCGGGATGCGCCCGCAGCAGCTCCTGCATCGCCGCCGCCCCGCTGTGCTCGGAGAAGTCGCCGTAGGCGACCAGCTCCGGCAGGCCGGACGGCAGCAGCGCGTCGCGGTAGCCCGACAGACGGTCGACACCCACGCCCATGTCCTGGGAGCCGGCGATCGTGGCGATCGCCCGGCGGCCGAGACCCAGCAGGTGCTTGACCGCCTGCCGGGCCCCTGCCCTGTTGTCCATGTCCACGTAGCTGTAGGGGTCGAGGCCGACGGGACGGCCGCCCAGCACGGTCGGCACGCCCATCGCCTCCAGCCTGCCCGGCAGCGGGTCGGCGCCGTGCAGCGACAGCAGCAGCACGCCGTCGACGTGCTGGCCCGTCAGGTAGTGCTCCAGCCGCGCGTGCTCCTCCGGGGTGCGCGCCATCGCGAGGATGAGCTGCAACCCGGTCTCGGCCAGCGCCGAGCCGATGCCGCGGATGGTGCCCGCGAAGTACGGCTCGTCGAAGACCCGGAACTGCGACTCGGACACCACCAGGGCGACAGTGTCCGTGCGGCGCGTGACCAGCGCCCGCGCCGCACGGTTGGGCACGTAGCCCAGCTCGCGGATGGCCAGCTCGACGGCCTCGCGGGCCTTCGCGCTGACGTTCGGCGAGCCATTGATGACTCTAGACACCGTGCCCCGGCCTACCCCGGCCCGAGCCGCGACTGCCTCAAGAGTCGGTCGGTTCATGGCGCCTATTCTGCCGGATGATCTCCGCGTACCAGAGCGCGCTGTCCTTGACCAGCCGTTCCTGCGTCTCGAAGTCCACGCGGACCAGGCCGAACCGCTTGCCGTAGCCCCACGCCCACTCGAAGTTGTCCATCAGTGACCAGGCGAAATACCCCTCCAGGGGCACGCCCGCGTCGATGGCCTCCTTGCACGCCCCGAGGTGCGCCTCCACGTACGCCAGCCGCTCCCGGTCGTGGATGCGGCCGCCGTCCAGCACGTCCTCGAAGGCCGCGCCGTTCTCCGAGACGACCATCGGGATCGGCGGGTACTCCCGCGCGACCCTCGTGAGGATCTCCACGAGGCCGCCCTCGTCGATCTCCCAGCCCATCGCGGTGACCGGCCGCCCGCCGTTGACGAACGACACGTGCTCGCTGCCGACCCACGGGGAACCCGAGTCCGTGGGGGCCGCCGCCGCCGACGCCTTGCCTCCCGGTGCTCCCGAGACCGTGAAGCGGCTGTAGTAGTTGACGAGCAGCACGTCGATGGGCGCGTTGATGGTCTTCATGTCGCCCGGCTCGATGAAGCCCTTGTCGAACGGCAGGTCCGCCAGGACGTCCTCCGGGTAGCGGCCCAGCAGCAGCGCGTCCAGGAAGAAGCGGTTCTGCAGGCCGTCGATGCGGCGGGCGGCGTCCAGGTCGCGCTCGCTGTCGGTCTCCGGGCTGATGGCGTACAGGTTCACGCAGCCGCCGACCCTGCGCGCGTTCATCGCCTGCACGGCCAGGCCGTGCGCCAGGTTGAGGTGGTGCGCGCCCCTGATCGCGTTCTCCGGCTCGCGCCTGCCCGGGGCGTGCTCGCCCGAGGCGTAGCCGAGGAACGCGGCGCACCATGGCTCGTTGACCGTGCTGAAGGTGTGGACGTAGTCCTTGAGGGCGTCGTGCACGGCCGCCGCGTACTCCGCGAACCGGTAGGCCGTGTCCCGGTTGGGCCAGCCGCCCTTGTCCTCGAGCGCCTGCGGCAGGTCCCAGTGATAGAGGGTCAGCCACGGGTCGATGGCGTGCTGGCGCAGCTCGTCGCAGAGCCGCTTGTAGAAGTCCAGGCCCTTCTGGTTGACGGCGCCGGAGCCGGTCGGCTGGATGCGCGGCCACGACACGGAGAACCGGTAGGCCGACAGGCCCAGGTCCGCCATGATCGCGACGTCCTCGCGGTAGCGGTGGTAGTGGTCGATCGCCACGTCCGCGTTGTGCCCGTTGAGCACCTTGCCAGGGGTCTTGGCGAAGGTGTCCCAGATCGACACGCCGCGCCCGTCCTCGGCGACGGCCCCTTCGATCTGGTACGCCGACGTCGCCGCCCCCCACGCGAAGCCCGCGGGGAAGCGCAGCTCGGCACGCGTCTGTTCTTCTTGTGTCGTCACGCCTTGACCGCACCTTCCATGAGTCCGCCGACGATCTGACGGCCGAAGAGGACGAATACCAGCACGAGCGGGATGATGGACAACGCCGTTCCCGCGAAGATCAGCGAGTACTCCGTGGAGAACCGGGCGTTGAGCCCGTTGATCGCGATCTGAACGGTCGGGTTCTCCTGGTTGAGCACGATCAGCGGCCACATGTAGTCGTTCCACATGAGCATGAACGTGTTGATGCCGAGCACCGCCATGCCGGGCCGCACGGCCGGCAGCACGACGTTCCACCAGATGCGCAGCGTCGCCGCGCCGTCCACCCGGGCGGCCTCGACCAGCTCCATCGGCACCGACTGCCGGGTGTACTGCGTCATCAGGAACACGCCGAACCCGTTGAGCAGGTACGGCAGGATGACCGCCTTGAGGGTGTTGGTCCACTCCAGGCTCACCATGAGCCGGTAGAGCGGCACCACGCCCATCTGCTGCAGCGGCACCGCCATCGTCAGCAGCACGAGCAGCAGCAGCGCGTTGCGGCCCTTGAAGTTCAGGTTCGCGAACGCGAAGCCGGCCAGCGTCGAGATGAGGATGACCGAGACGGTCACGACGCTCGCCACGATGAACGAGTTCGTCAGGCCCAGCAGGAACTGGGCCTCCGGGTGGGTCAGGACGCGCACGATGTTGTCGCCCAGGTTCCCGCCGGGCAGGAACTTCGGCGGCGAGGCCACCGCGTCGGCGTTCGTACGGGAGGCGATGACCAGCATCCAGTACAGCGGGAACGCCGACAGGAAGATCGCCAGACCCAGCATGACCCTGGTCAGGACGGTCGGTTTCCAGACGGTCATCGCGTGCCCCCGATCCTGCGCACGAACAGGAAGTTGATCGCTGCTCCGACGAGGATCAGCAGGAAGAGCAGCCAGGCGGCCGCAGAGGCGTAGCCGTAGTCGAACTCCCGGAAGGCCTCCTTGTAGACGAACATGGCGACCGTCTGGAACTGGCCCTGCGACCCGCCGTCCGGATTGCCGTTGTAGAACGTCATCGGCTCCGAGAACAGCGTCAGCCCGCCGATCGTGGAGTTGAGCACCACGAAGATCATGGTCGGGCGCAGCATCGGCAGCGTGATCTGCCAGAACTGCCTGCGCCGCGAGGCACCGTCGATCGAGGCGGCCTCGTACAGGTCCTTCGGGATCGTCTGCATGCCGGCCAGGAAGATGATCGCGTTGTAGCCGGTCCAGCGCCAGTCGACCATCGTGGCGATCGCGATCCACGACGGGACGCGCTCGGCCCGCCAGTTCGTGTGGTCGATCCCGAACCAGCCCAGGATGTAGTTGACCAGACCCCAGTCGCGGGCGAACAGCTGCGTGAACACCACCGCGACCGCGACCACCGACGTGACCAGCGGGAGCAGCACGCTCATCCGGATCGGCAGGCGGAACTTCATGTGCTTGTTCAGCGCGTTGGCCAGGAACAGGGCCAGCAGCATCTGGGGGACGGTGGCGATGAGGAACATGGCCACGGTGTTGATCGTGGCCCGCCAGAAGTCGTCGTCGCCCAGCAGCGCGACATAGTTCCCCAACCCGGTCCACTCCGTGGTCCCGGTCAGGTCGTAGTCGTAGAACGAGTAGTAGAGCGTGAAGGCCAGCGGGAAGAGCCCGAAGGCGGCGAACAGGATGAAGTAGGGGGACACCAGGGCGTACGGCATCGCCTTGACGTCCAGTCGGGAACGCCAGCGGCGGCCGGGCGGACGGTCACGGCGATGGGTGTTGCGTGACGCCCGCGGAAGGGTGTCGAGGCTCATAACAGACCTTTCGGCGGCAACATGCCCGGCCCGCTTCCAGGCGGGCCGGGCGGGAGGATCAGCCCGCGGCCTTCACCGCGTCGTCGACCAGCTGCTGCCAGGCCTTGTCGTAGGGGACGGAGCCGTCGTCCATACCCTGGATGACCGACTCGATGGCGTTCTTGACCTGGGCGTGCTTCACGCCGAGGAAGACCGGCTGGAGGCTCGCCGCCGACTTGGCGAAGATCTCACCGATGGGGGCGTCGTTGAAGAACTCGTTCTTCGCGCCCTGGACCGCCGGGTCCTGCTGCGCCTTCGTGTTGCTCGGCATGTTGCCGAAGTCGGTGAAGATGCTCGCCTCGGTCTGCGCCTGCGTCAGGTAGTCGGCCACCATGGCCGCTTCCTTCGGGTGCTTGCTCTGCTTCGGCACGGCCAGCCACGAGCCGCCCCAGTTGCCGCCGCCACCCGGCACCGACGCCACGTCCCACTTGCCCTTGGCGTCGTCGCCGGCGTTGCCGCTGACCACGCCCAGCATCCACGACGGGCAGCCGACCGTGGCGAACGAGCCCTTCTGGGTGCCCGTCGCCCACTCGTCGGTGAAGTTGCGCAGCTTGGCCGTCAGGCCCTGCTGGCTCATCTTCTGCGCGAAGTCGAACGCGGTCTTCACGGCCGGGTTCTTGTCGACGATGAGGTTGTTGCTCTTGTCGAAGTAGCTGACGTTGCCGTTCTTGGCGGCCTCCTGGTAGAGGACCACCTGGTACAGCGTGTTGGTGCCGTCAGCCCACTTGGTGTCCTTCACCTTGGACTGGAACTTCTTGCCGACGTTCATGAACTCGTCCCACGTCGGCCACATCGCGCTGACCTCGGTACGGTCGGTCGGCAGCCCGGCCTTCTCGAACAGGTCCTTGCGGTAGCAGAGGCTCATACCGCCGATGTCGGTACCCAGCGCGAACAGCTTGCCGTCGGCCGTGACCCCGTTCTCCCACTTCCAGGCGGGGAAGTCGGCCTTGCGCGACTCCAGGCCGTACTCCTTCAGGTCGGCCCACCACTCGGTGCGCGCCTTGGCCAGGCCCATGCCGCCCTCGTCGATGCCGACGACGTCACCCGCGCCCGTGCCCGAGGTCAGCCACTGGATCATCTGGGGCCAGTACTGCTGCTCGAACTGGTCGGTGAGGTTCTCGTGCTTGATCTGGATGTCCTTGTGCTCGGCGTTCCACTTGGCCACCGCGTTCTTGTAGCCGAAGTTCTCGCCGCCGCCGAACGTCTGCACCCGGATCGTGACCGGCTCGGCCGCGGCCGAGGAGGCGGGAGCGCTGGACTGCGGAGTACCGCCGGAGCTACAGGACGCGACGGCGAGCGCCGCCGCGGCCAGGGCCGAAGCCGCGGCAAGACCGCCGCGACGCTTGCTGATCATCATGGTGGACCCCTTCTCGGGTGAATGTTGGGGGAGTGCACCGCGGCACGCGCTCCGCCGCGGTGGGAGTCTTTGGGAGCGCTCCCACAAAGGGTGCACTCAGCGGGTGTGCACGTCAATCCCGCGAAACGTAACCGTTACCAATGGTGCAGTTTGGACTAGAGAAACTGCCTTTATGGTGATAAACCGCCCAAAGAGCCGATTGGGAGCGCTCCCACCTCAAGAGGCACGTTTCGTGTCACATCAAGGGCATGTCACCCGTACTCGCCCCCCTTTCCGCCGGTCACCGCCCCAGTCACCGCCCCAGCCGCATCGGGCCGGCCGACGGCCCGACCCCGCCGCCGGCCCTCTGCGCCACCGCGTCACGCCGGCCACCGCGTCACCCGTCACGCCCGCGGCCGCATCATCCGGCACGCCAGCTCCTGTGCCGCCCGTTATGCCAGCCCCCGCGCCGCAGAGTCACGCCCGCCACCGCATCGGCCGGCACGCCAGAGGCCGGGTCCGGTTGTGGTCCGGCTCCGGGCCGGCCACCGAACCGGTCGCCGGTCGGCTGCGTCCCCAGTGCGCGGGCCGGCCGCCGAACGGGTCGCGGGTCGGCCGGAGAGCCGTCGTGGGGGCCGGTCACTGAGCGGTGTGGCGCTTCCTGAGGTCGGCGAGGGTCTCGTCGGCCCAGGCGAGACCCGTGCGTACCTGGGCGCGCCCGAGGCTGAGCGCGTACCTGCCGAAGGAGCCTTCCGCGGGCAGGCAGTCGAGCTGCTCCAGCCGGGCCAGGTACCGCGCCCTGATCCGCTCGACCACCTTGATGGCCTGATCAGGGTCATCCAGCAGGGGCAGCAGGAACGCCTGCAGCGCCGGCTCGCTGCGGATCGTCATGCTGGGGTCGTGCTCGGCGAGCCACTCGTGCAGCTCGCGCTTCCCTTCCGCCGTGATCGTGTACGTCTTGCGCCCCCGCGCCCCCTCCGCCTCGGCCTCCACCAGCCCGTCGGCGGCCATCTTCACCAGCTCGGGATAGATCTGCGTGTGCCCGGCCTGCCAGACGTGGTTGAGCGAGTGCTCGAACTTCTTGGCCAGGTCATAGCCGCTGGCCGGTCCGACCGCCGACAGCAGCCCGAGCAGGGCGATGCGTAGGGACATGCCTGCCAGCATATCGAAGACTTGACATGTCAGGACTTACATATAACTCTTCACATGTGAAAACTGACACAAAGACTGACGGGCTCGTCCTGCTGGCCGTCCTCGGCGGCATGTTCCTCGCGATGCTCGACCAGACGATCGTGGGCACCGCCCTGCCCCGCATCACCGCCGAGCTGGGCGGCAGCGCGCTCTACACCTGGGTCGTGACCGCCTACCTGCTGACCTCCACGGTCACCGTGCCGCTCTACGGCCGGCTCTCCGACCAGCACGGCAGGAAGCCGCTGCTGCTCATCGGCATGATCGTGTTCGTGGTGGGCTCCGCCCTGTGCGGCGCGGCACAGGACATGGGGCAGCTCATCGCCTTCCGCGCCCTCCAAGGGCTGGGCGCCGGCGCGCTGCTGCCGCTGTCGCTGGCGTTGATGCTGGAGATGTTCCCGCCGACCAGCGGCCGCGGTGCCCGCACGCAGGGCGCGATCGGCGGGGTGATGGGGCTGACGTACCTGGCGGGGCCGTTCCTCGGCGGGCTGTTCACCGACCAGGCGAGCTGGCGCTGGGCCTTCTACGTGAACGTGCCCCTCGGCATCGCCCTGATCGCGATCGTCGTGCTGCGCCTGCCCAGGCGGCCGGGCACCGGCGGCGGGCGCCCCGACTACGCGGGCATCACCGTCTTCACCGTGGCCATCAGCGCCCTGCTCCTCGGCCTGACCGAGAAGGGCCTGGACGGCCACACCTGGACCGACGCCGCCGTCGCCGGGCCGATCCTGCTCGCGCTGGTGCTGCTGGCCGTGTTCGTGCTGGTGGAGCTGCGGGTGGCCGACCCGATCATGCCGATGAGCCTGTTCGCCAACCGCACGTACACGCTCGTCATGGCGACCTCGTTCTTCACCGCCTTCTGCCTGTACGCCGGCTCGGTGTTCCTGCCGCGCTTCTTCCAGCAGGCACTCGGCGTCAGCGCCACCGAGTCGGGGCTGCGGATCTACCCCATGATGCTGGCCATGGTGGGCGGCAGCGTGCTGATGGGCGCGCTCATGTCCAGGACCAGGAGGTACAAGCCGTGGCTGGCCGTCTCCCCGCTCCTGCTGATCACGGGCGCGCTGCTGTGCTCCGGCCTGAGCGTCGGGACCGGCGGGCTTGCGCTCGCCCTGTGGATGGTGCCGCTGGGCCTCGGCATCGGGCCGATGCTGTCCGGCCTGACCGTGGCCGCGCAACAGGCGGTCGAGCCGCAGTACATCGGCACCGCCTCCGCCAACCTGACCTTCTTCCGCCAGATCGGCGGCTCCGTGGCGCTGGCCATCGGCGGCACCCTCTACACCTCCGAGGTCACCGTGAGCGCCCCCGCCCACGGGCTGGCCGCCGCCCACGCCTCCGCCTCGGCGCTGGTCATCCCGGCGCTGGGCGTCGCGGGCGCGGTCATCGCCCTGGTGGCGCTGATCGCCATGCCCGACAAGCGCCTCCAGGCCCCGCCCACGCCCGCCGCCAAGGTCGAGGCCGCCGTGTGATCACGAGGACCGGCAGGCGGCGGCCCGTTCCTCCAGCAGCGCACGCTCGCGGGCGTTACGCGTCATCCCCGCCGCCCGCTCGAACTCCGACCGCGCCTCCGCCGCCCGTCCCAGCTTGACCAGCAGATCGCCGCGCACGCTCGGCAGCAGGTGATAGCCCTTGAGCGACGGCTCGTCCACGATCTGGTCGAGCAGCTCCAGCCCGGCCGCCGGGCCGTAGGCCATCGACAGGGCCACGGCCCGGTTCAGCTCCACGACGGGCGAGCGCGACATCCTGGCCAGCGCCTCGTACAGCTCCGCGATCCGGACCCAGTCGGTGTCCTCGGGGGTGATCGCGCGCGCGTGACAGGCGGCGATGGCCGCCTGCAGCGTGTACGCCCCCAGCCCGCTCCCCGGCTTCCCCATCCAAATCTCCGCCGATTCCCGGGCCCGTCCGTCCGGAAGGGCCCGTCCGTCCGGAAGTATCCCCGCCGGCCCTTCCGCCTTCCCCGCCGCCAGCTTCTCCGCCCGGTCGAGGGCGGCCAGGCCGCGGCCGATGAGCAGGCGGTCCCAGCGGGTCCGGTCCTGCTCCAGCAGCAGGACCGGCTCTCCGGAGGGGCCGACGCGGGCCGCCGAACGGGACGCCTGGATCTCCATGAGCGCGACCAAACCGTGCACCTCGGGCTCCTTGGGCATCAGCCCGGCCAGCACCCGGCCCAGCCGCAACGCGTCCGCACACAAACCGGGACGCATCCAGTCGTCGCCCGCCGTCGCGGAGTACCCCTCGTTGAAGATCAGGTAGATGACCTCCAGCACCGACGACAGCCGCCCCGCCAGCTCGGCGCCCTGCGGCACCTCGAACGGGACCCGCTTGTCGGCCAGCGTGCGCTTGGCCCGCACGATGCGCTGCGCCACGGTGGGCTCCGGCACCAGGAACGCCCGCGCGATCTCGTCGGTGCTCAGCCCGCCGAGCACGCGCAACGTCAACGCCACCCTGGCCTCCATCGACAGCGCCGGATGGCAGGCCGTGAACACCAGCCGCAACAGGTCGTCCTCGATCTCGTCGACCTCGGGCAGCTCCTCCTCCAGGTCGAGGCGATGGCCGAGCTCGGCGAGGTTGCGCTGCAGGCGTTCGTTCCTGCGGATCAGGTCGATGGCGCGGCGCTTGGAGACGGTCATCAGCCAGGCGCCGGGATTGCGCGGCACCCCCGACTCCGGCCACTGCTCCAGGGCGGCGACCAGCGCATCCTGAGCCAGCTCCTCGGCCAGGCCGACGTCACGCACGAGCCCGGCGAGGCCGGCGATGAGCCGCGCGGCCTCGATCCGCCAGACCGCCTCGATCGCCCGATGGGTGTCCACAGCCGTCACCGGCCCATGAGACCAGCCCCACCCACCCCCACGCAACCACCCCCACCCCGAACCCGCCTCCCAGCCCAGCCCCTCCCACCCGTCCCGAGGCTCAGCCCCTCCCACCGATCTCCCGGCCCAGCCCCTCCCATCCGTCTTCCGGCGTAGGCGCTTTCCGCGTGGCGGATCTGATCTCCCGGCCCAGCCCCTTCCACCCGTCTCCCGGCGTAGGCGCTATCCGCCTGACCGGATCTCGTCTCCCCCCGGACCCACCCTGCCCGGCTTGGGCGCCCCGCCCAGCCTCCGCCCTTCACCAGGCCGCTCTGGTGGGGCGCCTGCCGGTTCAGGCGTCCGGGGTGTCCACGCCGAGGCGTTCGCGGAGCGCCTCTTCGCGGGCGCGCTCCTGCGGTGGCAGCGAGTCGTCCGGTACGTCCGCCGCGTCGAACACCCGCCACACGTCCAGCCCGACCCCCTCGGCCCCGGGCGGGACGGGCAGCCGCAGGGCCCACTCGATGGCCTCTTCCCGTGACTTGACCTGGATCAGCCAGAACCCGGCGATCAGCTCCTTGGCCTCGGTGAACGGCCCGTCGATCACGTTCGCCTTCCCGTCGCTGTAGGCGATCCGGGCGCCGTACGAGCTGGGGTAGAGCCCCTCGCCGGCCAGCAGCACCCCCGCCTTGGTCAGCGCCTCGTTGTAGGCGTGCATGTTGTCGACCAGTTCCTGACTGGGAAGCTCCCCGGCTTCGGTCTCGGCGCTCGCCCTGCCGACGATCATGAACTTCATCGCTGTCGCGTCTCCTTCGGCTCGTTACCGGCTCTCACCGACGCGTCGAACGACGGCGGCGCGAATCGACAGTGCGGGGAAAACCGCACGGGGCCCATCCTCCCGCCTGTCACAGCCATCACAAAGCCGGACATCTGCCCTCACGTGAGATTTCCGGAGCAGAAGGAAGATGACGTGGGAGCAGCCGAGCGGCGGCGTTTCGAAGAGCTCTACACGGAGCACTACGGGGCCGTCTCCGCCTACGTCCACCGCCGCACCGACCATCCCGATGACACCGCGGACCTGCTCGCGGAGACGTTCACGACGGTCTGGCGGCGGCTCGGCGACCTGCCGCCCGGCGACCAGGCCAGGCTCTGGCTGTACGGGGTCGCCCGGCGCGTGCTGGCCAACCACCGGCGCGGCCAGTCCCGCAGAACGGCCCTGGCCCAGCGCCTGCGCGACGAACTGGCCGCCTGGCGGCCACCCCCGGCCCAGGCACCGCCGCCTGGCAGCCACCCCCGGCCCAGGCACCGCCGGACGGGGTGCCGCACGGGGTGCGGGAAGCGTTCGCCCGCCTGGCGGACGCCGACAGGGAGGTGCTGACGCTCGTCGTCTGGGAGGAACTCGGCATCGCGGAGATCGCGACGGTGCCGGGCTGCTCTCCCGAATGGCCGCCCGCCAGCGCCTGCACCGCGCCCGGGTCGAGGTCATGCGGCACGGGCATCCGGTGATTCCCGCGTCCGGGCGGGAGGTGACGTTCACCCAGCAGGTACGCGGAGGCCGCCTGTACGTGATCCCCTCCGACGCCCGGCCGCTGCTCGCCGCCGGATCGTTCGATCAGCGCCTGTTCGACGTCACCCAGTCGCTCCAGTGGGGCTACGGCGACGCGGGCCGTGCGGACCTTCCGTTGATCGCCGAGGGCTTGGACATCCGGGGAACCCGTAAGGTCAGGTCGCTCACGGGGCTCGGCATGACCGCGTTGCGCGTGCCCAAGGCCGTCGGTGCGGCTGGAGGCGTCCGCCGATGACGGCAGGACGTGGCGTCCCGTGCCGGTCGAAGCGTCGGGGAAGGGCTGGGTGGCGACGGTGCGCAACCTGGGGGAGCGGGGGTTCGTGTCGCTGCGGGCCGAGGCGACGGGCCCGTCCGGGTCGATGCTCACGCAAAGGCGGCCAGCTCGTCCAGGAACGCGCGCGCCGTCGGCGCGCAGTCCTCCAACGAGGGGACGGCCAGCGCCAGCGACCGCGTCAGCCCCGGCTCCAGCGGCCGGGTGACCACCCCGGGCAGGCCGGCGGGCAGGCCGAGCGTCGGCACGATGCTGACGCCCAGCCCCGCGCCCACCATCTCCAGGATGGCGGCCGGCCCGCTGGCCTCGAACGCGATGTCCAGGCCGACCCCGGCCGCCAGCGCCGCGCCCGTGATCAGCGGCCGGCAGCCGGCGGTGGTCAGGATGAACGGCCGCCCGGCCAGGTCGGGCAGCCGCACGGCAGGTTGGTCGGCGAGCCGGTCGCCGGACGGCAGCACGCACACCATGTCGTGCGTGCTGAGGTGCACGGTGTGCAGGCCGGGGGCGGGGAGGGTGACCACCCCGACCTCGGCCGCGCCGTGCCGCAGCCAGGCGCGCACGTCATCGTCCATGCCCTCGAACAGGCGCACCTTGACCTGCGGGTAGCGGTCGGTGAACGCGCGCAGCAGCCGGGCGACGAGCGTGCCCGTGGCGCTGGGCAGGCTGGCCAGGCGCAGCTCGCCGGTGATCCGGCCGCTGGCGGCGGCCACGTCGGCGCGGATGAGGTCGAAGTGGCGCAGCGCCTCGCGGGCCCGGGCGTGCGCGCGCCGGCCGGCCTCGGTGAGGGCGATGCCGTCACGATGGCGGACGAACAGGGCCGCGCCCAGCTCCCGCTCCAGGCTCGCGACCGCGCGGCTGACGGCGGGCTGCGACATGCCCAGCAGCTCGGCCGCGGCGGTGAACCCGCCCTGCTCGGCCACCTCGACGAGCACTCTGAGCTGCGTCAACGTCATACCGCCATACCCTATTTGGTATTTGACCGGGCAGGTCCCAGAACATCATGGTTATGCCATGTCAACGCGAACGACGATCGAGGTCGACGGGCGTCAGGCCAGCTATCTGACGGCCGGCGCGGGCCCGGCGGTGTTGCTGCTGCACGGCACGTACTGGAGCAGGGTGTGGGAGCCGGTGCTCGACCGGCTGGCCGCGGCCGGGCTGCGGCCCGTCGCGGTCGATCTTCCGGGGCTGGGGCGCTCGGAGGGCGAGCTGACGCCGGAGACGGCCACCGTGCCGGCGCTGGCCGCCTGGGTGGGCCGCTTCGCCGCGGCGATCGGCGCGGACGAGCCGCTGGCGGTGGCGGGCCACGACATCGGGGGCGCGATCGCCCAGCACCTGCTCGCGGGCGGGGTGGCGAAGGTGCGGGGGCTGGCGCTGGTGAACTCCGTCACGTACGACTCGTGGCCGGTGCCCGCCGTGGCGCGGTACCGCGACCCGGAGGTGGTGGCCGCCACGACCGTGGACGAGCTGCTGGCCGCGCGGCGTACCGCGGTCACCACCGCGCTGGGCCGGCCCGCGACGGAGGAGGAGCTGGCCGGCTACCTCGACCCCTGGCGCGACCCGCGGGTCTGCCGGTCGTGGATGAGGCTCGCCGGCGCCGCCGACAGCCGCTGCGCGCCGACCGCACGCCGAAGCTGCTGGTGTGGGGGGAGGACGACCCGTTCCAGCAGGTGCACTACGCCGAACGGTTCGCCGCCGAGATGCCGGGGACGCGGCTCGTGCGCGTCCCGTCGGCCGGGCACATCCCCATGGAGAACGATCCGGAGCGGGTGGCGGGGGCGCTGGCCACCTTCTTCCTCGCTCTCTGATCAGCGGTCGAGGGCGGCGATCGCGTCAAGGACCCGCTCCCGGGCCACGTACGGCGGGGTGAGATCGATGAGCACGTACGCGGCCAGCCCCTCCGCCAGCGCCACCAGAGAGAGCGCCGCCTCCATGTCGGGCCGGCCGGGATCGACGAGGGCGGCGACGCGGCGGTGGAGGTCGTCGTAGAGGACGCGCAGGCGGGCCGCGATGCGCTCGTCGGCGAAGGCCAGGGCGTGGAACGACTGGCGGACGCGCATGTGGGCCCGGGTGGCGGCGTCGTACGGGATGAGCTCGGTGAGGACGGTGGTGAGCACCTCGCGCGGGTCGGCGTCGCCGAGGTCACGGCCGACGAGCCGCCGGATGCGGGCGGCGCTCAGGGCGTTGCCGCGGTCGAAGGCCGCCTCGATGAGCTGCTGCTTCGCCGGGAAGTAGTGCTGGACGCGGCCGGGGGAGATGCCGGCCTCGGCGGCGACCTCGGCGAGGGAGACGGCGGCCAGGCCGCGGTCGGCGACGATGGCGAGCACGGCGTCGGCGATCTGGTTGCGCCGCTCCTCGTGGTGGGCTCCGCGGCCGCGGGTCCGCCGTTCCAACCGTTCGCCGCCTTTTCGATGTGATCCCATTGGATTGACTCGGCCAGTCTAGCCGGGTTACGGTCGCGTGCATGACAAACCGATGTGATCGCATTGGATTGTGGTGAGCGCCCGGGACGCGGGGGGCCCGCTCGCCCTCGCCAGGCTGCTGCCGCTGGCCGGGATGCGCCTGTTGGCGCCGTTCCTGGTGCTCGGCGCGGGGGCGGCGGTGCTGGGCCCGCTCAGCACCGTCCCGCTCGGGCGGCTGGTCGCGGGTGGCGGCTTCGGCGCGCTGAGCGCGTTGCTGCTGATGCTGCTCGCGCAGGAGCTCTGCACCGCCATGCGCGAGCCCGCCGGAGCCGCCGTGGCCCGCCGCGTGGACGGGGTGCTGCGGGCCCGCGTGCGCGCGGCGGCGGCCGCCATGCCGCCGGCCCGTCTGGAAGATCCGCGGGTCCAGGCCGACCTGCGGCTCGCACTCCGCGGGCACCGTGGCCGTACTGCGGGGGCGGCGGCGGTGGCCGTGGCGGGCGAGGCGGGCCGGCTGGCGTCGGCGGTGGCGGGCGCGGCGATCCTGTCGGTGCACGTGTGGTGGCTCGGGACCGCCGCGCTCGCACTCTCCGCGGCCCAGAACCGGCGGATCGCCACCATACTGGTCGGTCCCGGGGGAGTGGACGCGGTGGGCGAGGCCGGGCAGGCGCGGCGGCGGGCCGACTACCTGGCCGATCTGGCCGGTGGGCCTGGTGGTGCCGCGAAGGAGATGCGCGTCTTCGGGCTGGAGGCGTTCCTCGTCGGGCGTTACGTGGCGGCGATGCGGGCCTACCTCGCCCCGCGGGTGCGCAGGCGGCGGTCGGTGGTGCGCGGCTACGGGTGGGTGCTCGGGGTCCAGGCGGTCTCGGCGTGCGGCACGTTCGCCGTGCTGGGCCTGCACGCGGCCGCGGGGCGGCTCGGGGCGGGGGAGCTGGCGGGGTGCGTGGTGGCCGCCCTGCTGGTCTTCGCGTACGGGGCGGGCGGCCACCACATGTTCGACCTCGCTCACGGCGCCGAGCCGTACCGCGCCGTCACCCGCCTCCTGAAGCCCGTCCCCGCGCCGGCACTCGCACGGACGGGCGGCTTCGCCCTCACCGGCGTGACCTTCACCTACCCGCACGCTCCCGCCCCGGTGCTGGAGCACCTCGGCCTCCAGGTGCGCCCCGGGGAGCGGCTGGCCGTCGTCGGACGCAACGGCGCAGGCAAGACCACCCTCGCCAAGCTGCTCACCGGCCTCTACACCCCCACGTACGGCAGCGCCACCACCTCCCCGGCGGCCGTCGTGTTCCAGGACTTCGTCCGCTATCCGCTGCCGCTGCGCGACAACGTCCGCCTCGGCGACCCCGCCTTCGCCGGCACGGACGCCGACGTGCTCGCCGCGCTGACGGCGGTCGACGCCCTCGACCTGCTGCACACCCTTCCCGCCGGCCTCGACACGCCGCTGTCGCGCGCCTTCACCGGCGGGCGCGACCTGTCCGGCGGGCAGTGGCAGAAGGTGGCGCTGGCGCGGGCCGTGTACGCCATGAACGCCGGCCGCGACCGCGCCCTCATCGTGGACGAGCCCACCGCCCACCTCGACGCCCGCGCCGAACGCGAGGTCTTCGAGCGGCTCCTGCACCACACCCGGGGGCGCACGCTGGTGCTCATCTCCCACCGCTTCGCCACCGTCCGCCGCGCCGACCGGATCGTCGTCCTGGACGGCGGCGCGGTCGCCGAGCAGGGCGGCCACGCCGAGCTGGTGGCGGCGGGCGGCCACTACGCGCACTGGTACCGCCTCCAGGCCGACCTGATCACGAGGAGCGACCCATGACCGATCCCTCGGACGGCCCCGAGCGACCCTCCGGCCGGGGGCGGGTGACCGGCACCGCGACGTGGGGCACGCTCCGCACGCTGCTCGTCCTCGCCTGGCGGACGGATCGGCGGGCCGGGCTCGTCCTGGCCGCGTTCCTCCTGTGCGGCGCGGTCAGCCACGGCCTGGTGGGCGTCTTCCTGCGCGAGCTGACCGACACGATCTTCACGGGGGCGGTGGCGGGGGCCGCCGGGCTGGAGGCCGGGCTGTGGGCGCTGGCGGCCGGGGGCGCGTTGGCGGCGGGTGTCGCGTTCGGGCGGGCCGAGCTGGCGCTGATGCAGGAACTGGCCGAGCGGATGGGCGTCGCCGTCCAGGAGGAGATCCTGACCCTGACCTCGGGCGTGCCCACGATCGAGCACCTGGAGCGCCCCGAACACCTCGACCGGTTGCGGACGCTGCGCGAGGAGAGCTGGCAGCTCTACTTCGCCGTGTGGGCGCTGGCCCTGGTGGTGGAGCACGCGGCGCAGATCGGGCTCGGGGTGGCGCTGCTGGCCGCGGTGCATCCGCTGCTGCCGCTCCTGCTCGGCGGCGCCGTCCTGCCGTCCCTGCTGGTACGAGGCCGCGCGGCCCGGCACATCGACGCCGCCGCCGAACGGACCGCCGAGACCACCCGGCTGGAGCAGCACCTGTCCGAGACGGTCACGGACGCGGAGCCGGCCAAGGAGGTGCGCCTCAGCGGCGCCGCCCCCGCCCTGGACGGGATGGCCCGCCGGCACTGGGAGGAGGTGTCCGGCGTCCAGGCGCGGGCCGGGGTGCGTGCGGGGCTGCTCACGTTCGCCGGCTCGGCCACGTTCCTGGCCGGGTACGTCGCCGCGCTCGGCCACACCGCCTGGCTGGCGCGGCAGGGCCTGGCCACCGCGGGGGACCTCGTGCTGGTGGCGACGGTCGGCGTGCAGTTCGTCACCCAGGCGTCCCGGCTGGCCTTCCACTTCGGTTCGGTCACCGCGGGCCTGCGTGCCGCCGCCCGCCTGGCCTGGCTACGCGCCTACGCGAACGATCCCCGGGTCGGCGACCGCCGGCCCGTGCCGCGCCCGCTCGCCCCTGCCCTGCCCGATCGGCTGGACGACGGCATCACCCTGCACGGGGTGTCGTTCGCCTACCCGGGCACCACCCGTCAGGTCCTTCACGACCTCGACCTGCGCCTGCCGGCCGGAGCCACGGTCGCCCTGGTCGGCTCGCACGGATCGGGCAAGACCACCCTCGCCAAGCTCCTGTGCGGCCTCTACCACCCCGACCACGGTGAGATCCGCGCGGACGGCGTCCCCCTCCACGACCTGCCCCCGCAGGCGTGGCGGCGGCGCATCAGCGCCGTGTTCCAGGACCTGGCGCGTTTCGAGCTGACCGCCGCCGAGACGGTCGGCGTCGGGGACCTGCCCCGCCTCGGCGACCGCCGCGCCGTGGAGGACGCCCTGGCCCGCGCGGGCGCCACCGGTCTGATCGCGGACCTGCCCGACGGCCTGTCCACGGAGCTGGGCGACACCTTCGAGCGTGGACACCGCCTGTCCGGCGGGCAGTGGCAGCGGCTCGCCCTGGCCCGCGCCTCGATGCGCCGCTCCCCGCTCCTCCTCGTCCTGGACGAGCCGACGGCCTCGCTCGACGCCCTGGCCGAGAGCGCTGTCTTCGCCCGCTACGCCGAGGCGGCCCGCCGCCACGCGGGCGCCGTCACCCTCCTGATCACCCACCGCTTCCCGACGGTGCGCACGGCGGACCTGATCGTCGTCCTGGACGCCGGCCGCATCGTCCAGCAGGGCACCCACGACGCCCTCATGGCCCGCCCCGGCCCGTACGCCGATCTGTACGCCATCCAGCGCGCCGCCTTCACCGGCTGAGCCGCGCCGGCGGCACCGACGTGCGCTCGTTCAGGCGGAGGGCTTGTGTCGTCGGTAGTGGCGGGCGACGCGGACGCGGTTTCCGCAGCGGGCGGCCGAGCACCAGCGGCGGCGCGGGTGGGCGGGCAGGAACAGCATGACGCAGTCGTCCGCCTCGCACTCGCGCACGTTCGTGACCGCCGGATCGGCCAGCAGCTCGGCGGCGGCCTCGGCCAGCCAGGCGGCCAGCCGCTCCCCGGCGGACCCGTCGGCGCGGCGGCGGGTGGCGCGGACGGTGGTGCCGGACCAGGTCAGCTCGGTGATGGCGGGGGCGGTGCGCTGGGCCTGGTTGAGTGCGGCGAGATCGGCCGCCGCGGGCTCGGCGCCGCGCCTGACGCGGTCGAGGGCTCGCGCCGTGTGCTCGCGGACCCGCCGCACGGCCTTCAGGTCGCCCTCGGTCAGCTCTCCGACGTGCGGAAGCCGGTCGGACTGGAGGCGTAGCCACGCCCGCAGCTCGTCGGGTGTGGAGAGCAGATCGCCGATGGCCGTGCGCGTGTTGACCAGGTCGAGAGCCAGCGGCTCCCCGGTCAGCGGTCCGAGCTCGCTCATGTCTCTAATGGTACATCCCGCTATTGACCCATTAGAAGGATCCGCGCTATACCTAATGCATCATCCACCGGAGAAGGAATTAGGCATGCTGCCCACGGTCCCGCGCATCACGCACCACCACGTCGACATCGACGGGGTCGACGTCTTCTACCGGGAGTCGCACCCCGACCGCCCCGACGCCCCCGTGCTCCTGCTCCTGCACGGCTTCCCGTCCGCCTCGCACCAGTTCCGGCGCCTCATGGACGTCCTCGGCGCCCGCTACCGGCTGATCGCCCCCGACTATCCCGGTTTCGGCCACACCCGGGCGCCCGGCGGCTTCACGTACACCTTCGACCGGCTCGCCGACGTCACGGAGGGCTTCGTGCGGCGGCTCGGGCTGACCCGCTTCGTCATGTACGTCTTCGACTTCGGCGCGCCGGTCGGCTTCCGGCTGGCGGAGCGGCACCCGGAGTGGATCGCGGGCCTGGTGGTGCAGAACGGCAACGCCTACACCGAGGGCCTGTCCGACGGCGCCAGGGACTTCGTCGCCCTGCGCCCCGAGACCCCGGGAGCCGAGGGGACGATCCGCGACCTGCTCACCCTGGACGGCACCCGGCGCCAGTACGAGACCGGCGTCCCCGACCCGGCGGTGATCGCCCCCGACGGCTGGACGCTCGACCAGCACTTCCTCGACCTGCCGGGCCGCAAGGAGGCCCAGGTGGCGCTGGCCTTCGACTACCACACCAACGTGGAGCGGTACGGAATCTGGCAGGAGTGGCTGCGCACGCACACCCCGCCGGCGCTCATCACGTGGGGCGCCGACGACCCGTTCTTCCCCGAGCCGGGAGCCCGCGCCTACCTGCGCGACCTGCCCGAGGCCGAGCTGCACCTGTTCGCGACGGGACACTTCGCGCTGGAGACGCACCTGGCGGAGATCGCGCCGCTCATCGCCGATTTTCTCGACCGGGTGTGGAGCTGACCGGCGCGCTCGGGGGAGCTGTCAGCCGAGGTCGTCCCAGCCGACCTCCTTGAGTGAGCCGTCGGGCTGGGGGCGGAAGATGCGCGGCTCGCCCATCCGCGCCACCAGGGCCTCGAACTCGGCGCGCCGCTCCTCGGGCGTGGGCCCGTCGGGGTCGATGACGGTGAAGCCGAGCAGCTCCACCTCCTCCGCGTCCACGTCGCCGGGCTCGACCGTGCCCTCGATGGTGAAGCCGAGCAGCTCGCGCAGCGCGTCCTCGCCCAGCTCGAGCGGGTGGAACGGCAGCGGGTACGGCTCTTCGTCCGGCTCGTCGGGGGTGGGCGGGACGGGGTGCTCGCCGTTCCAGTAGGGCAGTTCGAACGGGTACGGCTCGCCGACGTTCTCGATGATGCCGTTGCCGGGGGAGAGGCTGAGGGAGCGGACGAGGCGGCCGTCCTCCCAGACGGCGAAGGCGAGCCAGTCGACGACGCTGTGCATGGCGTGCAGCACGAGCCGGCGGCCCTCACTCGCCGCCACCAGGTGGGCGGGGAGCTGCGAGGGGTGGTCGAGCATGAAGTGCGCGCAGCAGATGAGGTCGACGCCGGGGAAGCTGGTCGCGTAGGCGAGGTCGTCGGGCGGGCGGATGTCGTCGAACAGCGTGCCGGGCTCGGCCGGGGAGATGCGCCAGCCGGGGAAGGAGCGCTCGATCAGGGCGGCGGTGGCGGCCGCGTCGGGGCGGGCGGGGGTGCGGAGCAGGCGGGGGAGTGGGGTGTCGGAGGAGGAGTAGGCGATGACGCCGGTCTTGGCTCCCATGCGGGTCTCCGGGGGGTGAGTGCTCAGAACAACCTCGGAAGAAGCAAGGTAGCGAGCCGCTCCGACAGAACCGGCCCGCCCGACCCGGGACCGGCCCGCCCGACCCGGGACCGGCCCGCCCGACCCGGGACCGGCCCGCTCGACCGCAGCCACGCCGCCCGACCGTAACCGCGCTGCCCGGCGCAACGGTGCTGCCTGGCGCAACGGCGCTGCCCGGCACAGCGAAGATCCTGGTCGAGGCGGGTGGGTGGCGCTGTGCCTGGTCGGCCGGTTGGCGAGGTGGCCGGGCAGCGTGGCGCGCCGCCCGGCACGGTCCGGCGGTGAGACCCCGGCAACGCGCGAGCCGTGGCGCGCCGCCCGGCGCGGCGCGGCCCCCCGGAAGACCCCGGCAACGCGCGAGCGCGCGTCCCCCGGTGGGGACGCGCGCTCGTGAGCGTCACATGGAAGGTGAAGGGCGGGCGATCAGGCCCTGGAACGTTCCGTCAGCCGGCGTACTGCGGGTACCCGTACCCGACGACCTGCGACTTCGGCCGGATGCGCTCCTCGACCTTGCCGTTGCCGGTGTTGCCCTCGATGGTGGAGATGGTGCCGTTCTGGTTGTCCTTGACGACGAACCCGACGTGCTGGATGTCGCTCAGGCTCTTGCCGCCGCTCCAGGAGAAGAACACGACGGCGCCGGGCTTGGCGACGGTGCCCCAGCGGTGGTTGGCGGCGAACCACTTGGCGTGGGCGACGGTGTAGGCGTCCCAGCCGACCTGCGGGCGGGCGCCGGTCTGCTCACCGACCCAGGAGACGAACATCGAGCACCAGGCGGCGTTCAGGTACGCGGTGCGGCTGCCGCCGTCGCGGGCGACGGTTTCGGCGGCGCGCTGGGAGTTGGCGTACCACTGCTGGAACTTGGTGCCGCCGCCGGCGGCGTTCTCGGAGGTGCCGACCTGGGCCCTGGCCATGGCGAGGACCTGGTCAGCGGTAACGTTGATCTTGGTCTCGGCGCGGTCGTCCGCCGAGCCGGCCTTGTGGGCGGCGAGGGCGGTGGCCGGGTGCTTCGCGGCGGTGGCCGCGGCGACGCCCGTGGCGGTGTCGGCGTTGGCCGTCATGGCGTTGACGCCGAGGGCCGAGGCGAGGACGGTGGCGCCGAGGGCGGCGCGGGCGATGTTGGTCTTCGAGACAGCGTTGATACGGTGCTTGGCCATCGAGGGAGGTGCTCCTTGCTTCCATGCCGCTTACCGGGTTAGCTGACGGGCTCGGGCGTGGAAGCTGCCCTACGGCACCGGAGTGCCGATTCGCCCCAAAGGACCTGGGTCCCCGGTTCCGCCTGAAGGCGGATTCAGCGGTCGCAGGACGATCCTGCGATCTTTCGTGCGATGGTCTGACATAGCCGGACAAACCGGACGTATGTCCCGATGTGCCCCATAAGGTAATACATGAGGCAAGAGGATTACAAATCCATAAAAGCCCAGCTAGGCAATCTGCCTGCGAGCGTCGGCCAGAAGCCCCATCATGGCAAGGGATTCGTCAAGAGGCATGATCGAGGATTCGGTCCTGCCTTCGGCCACTGCGGCGCGGACTTCGCGGATCTCTCCGGCATATCCGTTGTCGGCCGGATCGAGCACATGCTCTTCCGGCTCCATGGAGGGCCCGGTGAGAACGATCCGCTGCGGAGCCCAGAACGGCGCCTGGAGGTCCGCCCGCATCTGAGTACCTACAACACTGGCCTGGTTCGGGTAATTCCCGAGCAATGAGGCCGCCACGAGAGCGTGCCTGCCGCCGGGGTAGAGCAAAACGCCGGCCGCCTCCGCGTCCACCCCGCTGGGGGCCAGGGAGCCGGTGACGCGCAGGCCGGAAGGCATGCCGAGGAGGAGCTGGGCCAGCCCGAACGGGTAGATCCCGAGGTCGAGCAGCGCTCCGCCGCCCAGCTCGGGAGCCCAGAGGCGGTGCGCCGGGTCGTAGGGCGCCGCGAAGCCGAACGACGCCTGCACCGAGCGGATCTCGCCGAAGCGCGGATCGTCCGCGATGCGCCGGACGAGCGGGTTGAACCGCATCCACATGGCTTCCATCAGGAAGACGCCCGCCTCGCGCGCCAGCCGCACCATCTTCTCCGCGTCCTGCACGGTGGCGGCGAGGGGCTTCTCGCAGAGCACGGCTTTACCTGCGGCGATGGCCGCCTCGGCCACCTGGAGGTGCTGCGCGTGCGGGGTGGCCACGTAGATCGCGTCCATCCCCGGGTCGGCGCACAACTCCTCGTAGGAGCCGTACGCCGACTCCGCCTCCAGCGTGGCGGCCAGGGCCCGCGCCCTGGCCAGGCTCCGTGAGCCGACGGCGGCCACCCGCATGCCCGGCTCCGCCACGATGGCGGCCCCCACGGTGCGGGCGATACCGCCGGTGGCCGCAATTCCCCAAGTGAAATCTCGCATCCGGAGATGTTATAGGGGAGGTAAAGGGCAATATGTCATTAAAGGGCGCGGCGTCACCCGTGCCACGCCTGTCACTCAGGCCACGTTGAACGTGTCAGGGTCCGGCCCCAGCCGCTGCCCCTTGTTCAGCGCCCCGATGGCCGACATGTCCTCCGAGTCGAGAATGAAGTCGAACACGCCGATGTTCTCCTTGATCCGCGCGGGCGTGACCGACTTCGGGATCACCACGTTCCCGAGCTGCAGGTGCCAGCGCAGCACGATCTGCGCGGGCGTCTTTCCGTACTTCTCCGACAGCACCGCCAGCGCCGGGTCCGACAGCAGCCCCTTGCCCTGCCCGAGCGGGCTCCACGCCTCGGTCAGGATGCCGTTGGCCTCGTGGAAGGCGCGCATCTCGCGCTGCTGCAGGTAGGGGTGCAGCTCGATCTGGTTGATGGACGGCGTGATGCCGGTCTCGTCCATGAGCCGGGTGAGCGTCTCCACGGTGAAGTTGGAGACCCCGATGGCCTTGGCCCGGCCGTCACGGTAGATCTTCTCCATCGCCTTCCACGCCTGCACGTACTTGTCCTGCTTCGGCACCGGCCAGTGGATCAGGAAGAGATCTATGTGGTCGAGGCCCAGCCTGGCCAGGCTCTCGTCGAAGGCGGCCTCGGCGCGGCCGTGGTCGCCGTTCCACAGCTTCGTGGTCACGAACACCTTCTCGCGCGGCAGGCCGCTCCCGCGCACGGCCCGCCCCACGCCCTCCTCGTTGCCGTAGGCGGCCGCGGTGTCGATGTGCCGGTAACCGGCCTGCAGCGCGGTGGTGACCGCCTGCTCGGCCTCGTCGGCGGGAACCTGCCAGACGCCGTACCCGAGCTGCGGGATCTGCACGCCGTCCGTGTTGAGCATGAGCGAATTCATACCCTCCATTGTTCATGCAGCGTTTCTGACGGCTTAAGGCGGTGGGGCTAGCTTGAAGCGGTCGTTAACGCGCCATCACCCCGCTGGGAGGGCAACGAGTGGTCGAACA
The DNA here is from genome assembly GCF_012034275.1 of Nonomuraea composti. Lineage (NCBI taxonomy): Bacteria > Bacillati > Actinomycetota > Actinomycetes > Streptosporangiales > Streptosporangiaceae > Nonomuraea > Nonomuraea composti. The sequence continues at coordinate 312,769 of NZ_JAATEP010000001.1, forward strand.
GGCGTCGGCCTGGGTGGAGTCCCCGCTCCAGATGCTGTGCGCCGTCGAGGCCCACCACGCCGGGCTGCTCGGCCCCGAGACGGCCGTCGTGCCGCGGGCGGGCCTGCGGCCGCTGAAGGCCACCCGGCGCGAGCTGGGCTCGCTGGGGCTGCCGGACGGCCTGGTGCTGGCCGAGCCGCGCGAGCGCATGCCCAGGCGCGTGCAGGCCGTCGGGGACGCCTTCTCCGGCAAGGTGCAGCTGCGCTGGCTCACCTCCCGGCCGGGCCGCATCGTCATCGTGGACGACGGCCTGGCCACGCTGCGGCTGCTCGAACTGCTCGCCGAGGGCCCGTACCGGCCGCTGCTGCGCGCCCGAGCCCACCCCACGAGGCTGCGCGCCGCGCTCGGCCTGGCGGCGGCGCTGCGGCTGCGCCTGAGCAAGGTGTCGGTCTTCACCGCCCTGAGCGTGGACGACAAGCTGGAGGAGGCCGTCCGCCGGGCCGGCGTCGACCTCGTCCGCCACGACTTCGCCTGGCTGCGGGCCCAGCCGCCCAGCGCGCAGGGCCCGGCCGAGCGCACGGTCGTGCTCGGCACCTCCCTCGTGCGCAACGGCCTCGTGCACCGCGACCACTACCTGCGCTGGCTGACCGACCTGGCCGCGCGCGAGCCGCTGGCCTACTACCCGCACCGCCGCGAGGACCCCGTGGACGTCGCCCTGATCAGGGAGCGCCCCGGCATCACCGTGCATGACGCCGGCGTGCCCGCCGAGCTGACGCTGCGCGGCCTCGACGCGGGCCAGCGGGTGCTCAGCCTCCCCTCCACGGCGATCACCTCGCTGCGGGTGCTGCTCAGCCCGCGCGGCGTCGCCGTCGAGCCCGTGGACGTTCCCGATGACTGGTGGACCAGCAGGGCGGCCCCCGCCCTGCGCTCGCATTTGACCGGAGTGCCCAGTTGAAAGTGTTGGCGGTCGCCGACTCCGACTCGTATCTGAAATGGGCGGCCTGCCTGCTCGGTGACCTGCCCGCGGGCTGCGTGACGGAGCTGGTCGTGGTGCGCACGCCGATCGCGCCGTCCCCGGAGCAGATCGCCGCGGCGGTGAGCGGCCGGCCGGGCGACCCGCCGCCGGTGCTGTCGGCGCGCTCCGTGCGGCGGCTGGCCGAGCGCACGCTGCCCGACGTGATCCTCGTGGCCTGCACGGGCCCCGTCGTGGACGTGCTCGTCGCCGAGGTGCTGAACGAGCTGCGCCCGCGCCCGGTGTTCGTCAGCGGGCTGCCCGGCATCTCGGTGCCGGCCACGGAGAAGGCGTGGCTGTTCCGCAGCGGCTGCGACCTGTTCGTGGTGCACAGCGAGCGGGAGGTGGCCGAGTTCTCCCAGATCGCCGCCAGGCTCGGCGGCGGCGGGGCGGTGGGCCTGGCCCGGCTGCCGTTCCTGCGGGCCGAGCCGGCCGCCGCCGGCGGCAACCGAGTCGTGTTCGCCACGCAGGCCAAGGTGCCCAGGGAGCGGGAGCAGCGCGAGCGGATCCTGCTGGCGCTGGCCGAGCTGGCCCGGCGCCGCCCCGACCTCGACGTGGTCGTCAAGCTGCGCGCGCTGGAGGACGAGCGGCAGACGCACAACGAGCGCTTCCACTACCAGCGGCTGTGGCGGGAGATGGGGGAGCCGGGGCGGCTGACGTTCGCGGCCGGCTCGATGCAGGAGCAGCTCCAGCGGGCGGCCGGGTTCGTGACGGTCAGCTCGACGGCGGCGCTGGAGGCCATCGCGATGGGCGTGCCGTCGCTGGTGCTGAGCGACTTCGGCGTGAACGCCGAGATGATCAACCTGGTGTTCGAGGGCAGCGACCTGCTGGGCACCCTCGACGAGCTGGCCGCCGGCGAGTTCCGCACCGCCGCCGCGTCCTGGTGCGCGGCCAACTACTTCCAGCCGGCCGAGGACAACGACTGGGCCGGGCTGCTGGCCGGGTTCGTCGTCTCCCGCCCCAGGCCGGCCGCCACGTCGCTGCTCGACGGGCCCGAGCACGCGGCGGCGCGGCGCCGGGCCCGGCTCCGCGTGGAGGTGCCGCCCAAGATGCTGCGGGTGGGCTACCGGGCCAAGCGCCGCATGCGCCGCTACCTCAGATCGCTGACCTGATCTTCCTGCGGATCCTGGCCAGGGTGCTGGGCTTCTGTCCCGCGACGAAGCCCAGCGTCTCCAGCCGCTTGCGCTTGAAGTAACGCGGGTCGAAGTCGATGCGCTCCGGCCGCAGGTCCGGGTAGGTGTCGGCCTGCATGCAGTAGCCGACGGCCCGCACCAGCTCCTGGAGGTCCGTCGCGGGCGGCTGCTCGACGCGCCCCTCCGGCGACAGCCTGGGCAGCAGGGCGTCGACGATGGTGGCCGGGATCCGGTTGCTGTTCTCGTACGGGGTCAGCCGCTCCAGCACCAGGTCCGTGCCGTACGAGGCCACCTGGAGCCCGAAGTAGCGGCGCGCGGTCACCAGCCCCGTGGAGAAGCAGCCCACCACCAGCTCGGGCCGCAGCGCCGCGAAGCACACCTCGGCTGGCACGCTCTCCGCGGCCACCGACAGCCGCACCCCCAAAGGGCCGGCGGCCGCGCGCAGGAGCTGGGCGTGCCGTCGGCCGGCGGCCGGGTGCGGCTTGAACACGACGTCGGTGCAGCCGCGCGCGACCAGCGCCTTCAGCATGGTCTCGTGCAGCCCGGCCTCCTCCTCCGCCGTGAGCAGCTCCAGCGCCGACAGGTACTGGCCGAGGATGACCGCCTGCCCGGCCATCATGTCGGGGGCGGTGGCGGTGACCTCGTGCACGATCGACAGGAACCGCTCGTCGGGCAGCAGCTCGGGGGCGACGCCGTACTCGCTGAGCAGCAGCGGCGTCAGGCCCGGCACGAGGTCGAGGTGGAGCAGCCGGGTGATGCGGCGGAAGATCTCGGCGGGCAGCGGGTCGCGGGTCGGGCCGTAGCTCATCAGCCCGTCGGAGTAGACCGTGATCGGGCAGTCGCGCACCAGGCCCGCGATCGTGCGCGCCGGCGGCACCGCGATCGACTCCAGCACCAGCTCCTCGACGTCGCCCAGGCCCCAGTGCGCGCGGATGAGGCGCTCGAACATCGGCACCTCGATGACGCGGGCCCGCCAGTCGGAGGGGTGCAGCGGCGCGATCAGCTCGTTCCACGAGTGCACCGCGTCGAAGCGGGAGCGCAGCGCGGCGAAGCCGGGCGTGCGGTCCAGCGGCGTCGCCACCTCGGGGATGGCCGCGTTGTTCGACACGACGAGGACGCGCCGGCCGTCGCCGAAGCGGCCCTCGTCGATCGCCGCCGCCAGCGACATCGCCCCGAACAGCGTCGAGGCGTAGAAGACCTTCACCTTTAGGACTCCTCCCGGTCGCGGCGGACCCGGACGTGCGGGCTGGGGGGCAGGTCGGGCACCAGGGCCCGCAGGACGCTCTCGCGCTCGGCCGACATCCGCGACACCGCGTCGGCCACCAGCTCCGGCGGCAGCGAGCGCACCATCTGCGCGCCGCGCTCCTCGAAGCGGGCGCGCAGCGCCGGCGTGAGCCGCTCGCCGATCTCCAGGTGGTGGGCGAGCAGCGCGCAGAAGTTGCGCGCCGCCTTGGGCAGGAACTCCGGCTCCAGGTCCTTGAAGACCAGCTCGAACGCGTCGAAGAAGTGCAGCTGGCGCTCGTCGCCCACCTGGGTCAGCGACCCGGCCACCATGCGCCGGTAGAAGATCCCGGCCAGCGACACCACCGCGAACGTGGCCGCCTCCCGGTGCAGCCGCCAGATCCACGGCCGGTCCTCGGCGGTGTGCAGCGAGCCGGGGAAGTGCAGCAGGTCGCCCAGGGAGCGCCGGTAGATCCCGGCCCAGGCGTACGGGTAGTCGACCATCGTGCGCACGCCGGCCGGCAGGATGGCGTCGCGGGGGGCGAGCACCGTGCCCCGCCGCGCCAGCGGGGCACGGTGCACGACCCGTTTTCGGCCCTCCACCTGCACGTGGTCGACGCGCACGAAGTCGCAGCCGAGCCCGTCGATCGCCTCGACGAGCCGCGCCAGGTAGCCGGGGGCCAGCCAGTCGTCGCCGTCCATGTAGGTGACGTACCGGCCGGTCGCGGCCGACAGGCCCGTGTTGCGCGCGTCCGCCAGCCCCACCGGCGCGGGGTTGCGGATCACGACCAGGCCGGGCAGCTCACCGATGAAGTCGTCGATGATCTCGCCCGTGGCGTCCACGGACCCGTCGTTCACGATGATGAACTCGAAGTCGGCGCGCGCGTTGCGGGACAGCGAGGTGAGCGCGTCGGCGATGAAGCGCTCGCCGTCCCGGATGGGCACGACGACCGAGAGCGTGATCAATGTTGTCGGTTCTTCCTGATGGGGACGGTCAGACGGTCACGCGGCGCAGGCGGGCCTTCGGCGCCTCCTCGCCGGGGAAGACCCGCTTGACGCCGTCGCCCAGCGCCTGCTCGATGATGCGGATGTCGCGCACCAGGTGCTCCAGGCCCGCCGGCTCCAGCGAGGCGGCGTGGTCGGAGCCCCACATGGTGCGGTCGAGCGTGATGTGCCGCTCCACGCAGACCGCGCCGAGCGTGACCGCGGCCAGCGAGATCTGCAGGCCGCGCTCGTGGCCGGAGTAGCCGACCGGGACGCCGTAGCGCTCCTTGAGCGTGGTGATCGTGCGCAGGTTCGCCTCCTCCGGCGGCAGCGGGTACGTGGAGGTGGCGTGCATCATGATCAGCTTCTCGGTGCCGAGGATCTCCACGGCGGCGTCGATCTCCGACAGCGTGGACATGCCGGTCGACAGGATGATCGGCTTGCCGGTGGCGGCCAGGGCGCGCAGCAGCTCGTGGTCGGCCACGCTGGCCGAGGCCACCTTGTGCACCAGGACGTCCATCTCCTCCAGGAACTCCACCGACGGCACGTCCCACGGCGAGGCGAACCAGTGCAGGCCCCGCTCGTCGCAGTATTTCGCGATCTGCGTGTACTCGTCGCGGCCGAACTCGGTGCGCTCCTTGTACTCCAGGTACGTCATCTCGCCCCACGGCGTCTGCCGGATCTGGCCCTTCTGCTCCTCGGGCACGCAGATCGCGGGGGTGCGCTTCTGGAACTTGACCGCCTGGCAGCCGGCCGCCGCCGCGACGTCGATGAGCTGCCTGGCCAGGTCGAGGTCGCCGTTGTGGTTGATGCCGATCTCGCCGATGACGTACACCGGCTCGCCGTCGCCGACCAGCACGTCCCCGATCGCGACCGGCCCGAACTGCGGCCGGCTGCGCACCTCCACGGGAGCCGGCTCGGGGCGGGCGGCCACGACGCGGTCGCACAGCTCGCGCACCGCGCCGGACCCGCCGGCGCTGGTCAGCACCACGCGGGCGGCGGCACGCACCCGGGGGTGGGCGTCGGGGGTGGCGACCGGCCAGCCGACCTCGGCCATCGGGCCCAGGTCGTTGACGTCGTTGCCGACGTAGGCGACGCGGGCCGGGTCGAGCCCCTCGATGCGCAGCCAGTCGCGCAGCACCGTGCGCTTGTCGGCCAGGCCCTGCAGCACGGGCACGCCCAGCTTGCGGGCGCGGGCGGCCACCACCGGGTTGTGCTCGGTGGACATGATGAGCACCTTGACGCCGGAGCGCTTCAGCAGCGACACGCCCATCCCGTCGGAGCGGCTGACCAGCACCATCTCGCGGCCGTCGGAGTCGACGTAGGCGCGGTCGTCGGTGTGCACGCCGTCGAAGTCGGTGATGACGGCGTCCACGTCGATCGGCTCGGGCTGGTCGATGAACGGGGCGAGCGCTCGCACGAGCTCCAGGTCCTCCGGGTTGTCGATCTCGATGGCGTGCTTGGTCGGCACCGGCTGGACGGCGATCTCGCCGAAGAAGCGGTGGCCGTGCTCGCGCAGGCCGGCGGTGCGCATCACGTAGAAGGCGCCGTTCTCGCGGAACTCGGGCGCGCGGTCCTGGCGGCGCTGCCGCACGGCCGGGTCGTGGTTGATCCCGGCGCCGGTGGCCGTCCACAGGAACTCGTGGGTGGGCAGCCCGGACACGACGGAGTCGGCCTCGCCGTCGAGGACCTTGCGCACCGCCGCCGACAGGTCGGGCGGGTCGATGAACGCGCTGGTCGCCTGCACCAGCACGACGACCTCGGGGTCCGCGCCCAGGGCGTCGAGCGCGTGCAGCACCGCCGACTCGCTGGAGGCGGTCGCGCCGCTCAGCTCCGCCGGGCGCTCCACCACGAGCGCGCCCGCCTGCCTGGCGGTCTCGGCGATCCCGTCGTGGTCGGTGCTGACCACGACCTGGTCCACCAGCTCGGCGCGCAGGCACGCCCGCACCGCCCGGGTGACCAACGGGACGCCCCCGACCAGGGCGAGGTTCTTCAGGGGTACGCCCGCCGAACCTCCGCGGGCGGGAACAACGGCCAGGACTCGCAAGGTGTGTCTCCTCAGTGCATCGGATTGCACCCAGAAGCTAGAGGGCCGGATTGAACGGCCAGCGTCACCACCATTAACACTCCATGGGGATCCGGTAGAGCAACTCTGGCCGGCCCACCCCGCCGTACTGCGGCATGCGGGCCGCCACACCCAGCTCGACCAGGTATTCCAGGTATCTGCGCGCCGTCACTCTGGACACTCCGATCGCGTCGGCCACGGCCTGCGCGCCCATGCCCTCCGGCCGCTCCCGCAACCGGGCCGCCACCGCGTCGAGGGTGTCGCGCGCCATGCCTTTCGGCAGCTCCGAGGGACCGCGCAGGGTGCCGAGCACCCGGTCCACGTCGCCCTGACCCACCGCGAGGCCCGCCTCCTCCTTGAACCGGGCGTAACGCGTCAGCTTCTCCGCCAGTGTCGCGAACGTGAACGGCTTGAGCAGGTACTGGGAGACTCCCAGCGACACCGCTGAACGGACCATGGCCAGATCGCGAGCGGAGGTGACCGCGATCACGTCGCACATCAGGCCGCCGGCCCGGACCGCGCGGCACACGTCCAGCCCGTGCATGTCGGGCAGGTAGAGGTCGAGCAGGATGAGATCCACCGGTCGCGCACGCAGGAAGCGCAGCGCCTGCGCGCCCGACCGGGCCACCCCGGCCACCTCGAAGCCCGGCACCCGCTCCACGTAGATGCGGTTCGCCTCGGCGGTGATCTCCTCGTCCTCCACCACCAGTACGGAGATCATGGCCGCGGCAGCCTCACCGTGAACGCCGAGCCCTCGACCGTGATCGTGCCGCCCAGCCGCCGCACCGCCTGCCCCACCAGCGCCAGCCCCAGCCCGCGCCCGTCGCCCTTGGTGCTCCAGCCCTTCTCGAACGCGTCGGCGCAGGCCGGGCCGGGCCCGTCGTCGCTCACCCGGATCAGCACGCCCCGCTCGTCGGCGCTCAGGTGCACCTCCACGCGGGAGGCCGCGTCGATGGCGTTGTCGATCAGGTTGCCCACGATGGTGACCAGCTCGCGGGCGTCCAGGCCCAGGTCGTCCAGCTCGCTGTCCTGGCTGATCACCAGCTCGGAGCCGCGTTCCGCCGCCTGCGCGCTCTTGCCGAGCAGCAGCGCGGCCAGCACCGGCTCGCGCACCGCGCCCACCACCCGGTCGGTCAGCTCCTGCGCCGCCCGCAGCTCCGCCGTGCCCAGCGCCACCGCCTGCTCGGTGCGGCCCAGCTCGACCAGCGTGATCACGGTGTGCAGCCGGTTGGCCGCCTCGTGCGCGGCCGAGCGCAGCGACTCGGCGAAGCCGCGCTCGGCGTCGAGCTGCCCGGTCAGCGCCTGCAGCTCGGTGTGGTCGCGCACGGTGACGACCGTGCCGAGCCTGCTCGGGGCGCTGTTGACGGCCAGCACCCGGTCGCCGACCAGGTGGACGCGCTCCTCGTCGTCGTCCACCACCGCCGAGAGGCCCAGGTCCCGCACGTGCCGGCCCTCGGCGTCGGCGGGCAGGCCGAGCAGCAGGCGGGCCGCGTCGTTGCACAGCGTCAGCGTGCCGTCCCTGCCGACCAGCAGCAGGCCCTCCCGGACGGCGTGCAGGACCGCGTCATGATGCTCGTGGATGCGGCCCAGCTCGACCGGGCCCAGCCCGTGCGTCTGGCGGCGCAGCCGGGCGGTGACCAGCCACGTGCCGGCCGCGCCGACGCCGAGTGCCAGCGCCACGATGAGGCCGCCCCAGGCGAGCTGGTCGCGCAGCCTGGCGCTGATCCGGTCGACCGTGATGCCGGCGCTGACCAGCGCCCGCACCTGCCCGCCCGCGACGACCGGCGTCACCGCGCGCTTGGAGGTGCCGAGCGTGCCGGTGTAGGTCTCGGTGAACGTCTCGCCGCGCAGCGCCCGGTCGATGTGGCCGAGGAAGCGCCTGCCGATCTCGGCCTCGTTCGGGTGGGTGTAGCGGGTGCCGTCCGTCTTCATGATGGTGATGAAATCGACCCCCGTCGCCGCCCTGGCCCGCTGCGCGTACGGCTGCAGCCGTACGGTCGGATCCCGCTCGCCGAGGGCCTCCAGCACGTCGGGCGAGGCCGCCACGCTGACCGCCACGGCCGTGGCCGTGGCGCCCGCCTCCTGCTCCAGCAGCTCGGACGCCTGCCACAGGGCCAGCACCGCGCCGCCCGCCGCCGTGACGGCGACGACGAGCAACTGCAGGACCAGCATCTGCCCTGCCAGGCTCCAGCGCCGCATCGGGTTCCCCTTCATGTACGAAACTTACGCAATGGTGACCTGCATCACTCGTGAGGCGCATAGTCGCACGACGAGAAGGTCCATCGAAAACCGGCGGAGAACCCCCCTATGCGCGATCGCACCCGTTATCTCTACCTGGCCGTCATCGTGGCGGTCCTGCTCGGGATCCTGGTCGGCTTCATCTGGCCGGACGCGGGCCAGGCGCTCAAACCCCTCGGCACCGGCTTCGTCGCGCTGATCAAGATGGTGATCGGCCCGATCATCTTCTGCACCATCGTGCTCGGCATCGGCTCGGTACGGCAGGCCGCCCAGGTCGGCAAGGTCGGCGGGCTCGCCCTCGGCTACTTCATCGTGATGTCCACGGTCGCCCTGGTCATCGGCCTCGTCGTGGGCAACGTCATCGACCCGGGCTCGGGGCTGCACCTGACCGACACGGCCCGGCAGGCCGCCGAGGCGGAGGCCGCCAAGGGCGCCGACGCCAGCACCGTCGACTTCCTGCTCGGCATCATCCCCGAGACGGTCGTCTCGGCTCTCACCGACGGCTCGGTGCTGCAGGCGCTGCTGGTGGCGCTGCTCGCCGGGTTCGCGCTGCAGGCCATGGGGCCGAAGGGCGCGCCGATCCTGCGGGGCGTGGAGCACTTCCAGCGGCTCGTGTTCCGCATCCTCGCCATGATCATGTGGGCGGCGCCGGTCGGCGCGTTCGGGGCGATCGCGGCCGTCGTGGGCGCGACCGGCATCGAGGCGCTCAAGAGCCTGGCCATCATCATGGTCGCCTTCTACGTGACGTGCGTGCTGTTCGTCGGCGTGGTGCTCGGCACCGTGCTGTGGCTGGTGGCCCGGATCAACCTGTGGTCGCTGCTGAAGTACCTCGGACGCGAGTTCCTGCTCATCCTGTCCACGTCGTCGTCGGAGACCGCGCTGCCGCGCCTCATCGCGAAGATGGAGCACCTGGGCGTCAGCAAGACCGTGGCCGGCATCACCGTGCCGACCGGCTACTCCTTCAACCTCGACGGCACCGCGATCTACCTGACCATGGCGACGCTGTTCATCGCCTCGGCCACGGGGGCGCCGCTGGAGTTCGGGGAGCAGGTGGCGCTGCTGCTGTTCATGATGGTCGCCTCCAAGGGCGCGGCCGGCGTCACCGGCGCGGGCCTGGCCACCCTCGCCGGCGGGCTGCAGGCGCACCGGCCCGAGCTGGTCGACGGGGTGGGCCTCATCGTGGGCATCGACCGCTTCATGTCCGAGGCGCGGGCGCTGACCAACTTCGCGGGCAACGCGGTGGCCACCGTCCTCGTCGGCACCTGGACCGGCGAGTTCGACCGGGAGCGGGCGGAGCTGGTGCTGGCGGGGCAGGCGCCGTTCGACGAGGCCACGCTGCTGGACGACGATGACGACACCGGCCAGGGCGAGCCGGCCAAGGAGCTGTCCCCGGCGTGAGGCGAGGGCGGGCAGGCCCCGGGCCTGCCCGCCACCCGGGTCAGGGCTTGCGGCCGATCCCCGCGTACGCCATCCGCGCCAGCTCCTCGTCCACGAAGACCGGGTTGAGCGGGTCGTTGAACGGCCAGATCGCGTGCTCGGGCAGCCCCGTGGCCAGGCCGGGCGGGATGAGCTCGAAGTCGCCGAAGAAGGCGCCGATCTCGGCGCCGGAGCGCGGCGTGAAGTCCGCGTTGGCCTTGCGGTAGAACTCCGACACCTGCTCGGCCCGCTCCGTCGCCACGTCGTTGGTGACGTGCGAGATGGCCAGGTAGCTGCCGGGCGCCAGCGCGTCGCGGTAGGCGGCCACGAAGCGCTGCGGCTCGTCCTGCTCGGTGATGAAGTGCAGGACGAACATCATGAGCACGGCCACCGGCCGGTCGAAGTCGAGCAGCCCGCGCACCTCGGGGTCGGACAGGATCTCCTCCGGCCGGCGGCAGTCGCCCAGCACCATCGCCACCCGGTTCGGGTCGGCCAGCAGCGCCCTGCCGTGCGTGGCCACCACCGGGTCGTTGTCCACGTACACCACGCGGGCCTCCGGGGCGTGGCGCAGCGCCACCTCGTGCACGTTCTCCTGCGCCGGCAGGCCGGAGCCCAGGTCGAGGAACTGGGTCACGCCCTGCTCGCACAGGTAGCGCACGACACGGCCGATCAGCGCGCGGTTCTCCCGGGTGCCGTCGCGGACTTCGGGCATCACGCTGAGCACCATGTCGCCGAGCTCCCGGTCGGCCTTGAAGTTGTCCTTGCCGCCCAGGAAGTAGTCGTACATCCGCGCCGCGTTGGGGATGTGCGGGTTCACGCCCTGCGGCGCCTGTTCCGTCATGCCGTCCATGATCCACGACTGGGACAGGTGAAATCTACCGATTCGCGAGGGGCAGCCGCAGCACGAACCGGGCGCCGCCCGGACGGTCCTCGACGCGGATCTCGCCGCGGTGCGCCATGGCGACGTCCCGCGCGATGGCCAGGCCCAGGCCGGTGCCACCCGCGTCGCGGCTGCGGGCGGCGTCGAGCCGGGTGAAGCGCTCGAAGATGCGCTCGCGGTCGCACTCGGCGATCTCCATGCCGTCGTTCTCGACCGCCAGCACCGCCGTGCCCGGCTCCTCCGCGCGGACGGTGACCCGTACGGTGTGCTCGGCGTGCCGCTGGGCGTTGTCCAGCAGGTTCGTCAGGACCCTGGCCAGCTGCAGCCGGACGCCCTCCACCACGACGCCGCCGGCCAGCTCCACCCGCACGGGCACCTTGTCGCTGCGTACGGCCAGCTCGTTGCGCACCAGCTCGGCCAGGTCCACGGGCTCCTTGACGACGTCCACCCGCGAGCCGATCCTGGCCAGCAGCAGCAGGTCGGTGATGATGGCCTCCAGCCGGTCGGTGTCGCGCAGCGCGCTGCTGACCAGCGCCTCCATGTCGGTGTCGTCGGGGTAGAGCTGGGCGCTCTCGAGCTGGGCGCGCAGCCCGGCGATCGGGGTGCGCAGCTCGTGGGAGGCATCGGAGGCGAACTGGCGCTGCTGCTCGGCCGAGCGCTCCAGGCGGGCCAGGGTGCCGTTGACGGAGCGGGCGAGCTGGGCCACCTCGTCGTCGCCGGGCGGCTCGGTGACGCGGTGGCTGAGGTCGCCGGCGTGCACGGCGTCCAGCTCGTGCCGCAGGGTCGCGACCGGGCGCAGCGCCCGCCCGGTGACCAGCCACGTGGCCCACGCGGTCAGCGCGACGAGCAGGGCGACCTCGGCGAAGACGATGACTTCGAGGGTCCGGCTGGCCAGCACGTCGGGCGTGCTGCGGCCGGCGTAGACGACGGGGGAGTCGGCGAACATGCTGACCCGCACCGCCGTCAGGTGCACGCACTCGGTCGGCAGGCAGCTCGTGGTGCTGATGACCCGGTTCTTGGCGGTCGGGCGCACGTCGCTCAGCGGCGGCAGGTTCCTGGCGGCGTCACTGGAGGCCAGGATGCGCCCGTCGGGGCCGACGACCTGGATCAGGTCGACCGACGGGCGCGGCACCGGGATGGCGGCGCCCATGGGCAGGGCGCCGCCGCGCATCTCGTAGGCGATCCGCTCGGCGGTGTCCCGGGTCTCGCTGAAGACGCTCGCGGTGACCACGGACCTGGTGACGAGGACGCCGGCGATGCCCACGGGGATGAGCACGAGGGCGGCTACGGCCGTCGCGATGAAGGTGACGCGTCCGCGCAGGGACCTGGCCCACCAGGGTGCCATCTCATGAGGCTACCGAGAGTGATCGCCGACAATTGCCGCGTAGCGGGAAAGGTTTTCCCAACCTCAGCGCTGGAGCCACACCGTGGTGTCCGGCGGGATCGTGCCGTCGGCCGGCAGCGGGCCGCTGGACAGCAGCACCTCGCCGCCCAGGTCGAGCCGCACCGGCTGCTCGCCCGTGTTGAGCACCACGACGAGCCCGGGGGTGCGCTCGATGGCCAGCACGTCCTTGGGGGAGTCGAGCCAGGCCAGCGTGCCGCCGCCGAGCGCGGGGTGCTGCTTGCGCAGCTTGAGCGCGGCTCGGTAGAGGTTCAGCGTCGAGCCGGGGTCGTCCTCCTGCGCCTCGGCCGACAGCCGCGCCCACTCGGCCGGGATCGGCAGCCACGGGTCGCGCCAGCCGAGGTCGCCGCTCGACGTCCAGGGCAGCGGCACCCGGCAGCCGTCGCGGCTCTCGCCGCGCCGCCGGAACGCCGGGTCCTGGCGCAGCTCGTCAGGCAGGTCGAGCACCTCGGGCAGGCCGAGCTCCTCGCCGTTGTAGAGGTAGGCCGAGCCGGGCAGCGCCAGCATGAGCAGGGTGGCCGCGCGGGCGCGGGCCAGGCTGCCGTGGCGGGTGACGTGGCGCGGCTTGTCGTGGTTGGACAGCACCCAGGTGGTGGGCGCGCCGACCAGGTCCGCCTCGCGCAGCGACTTCTCGATGACGGTACGGAACGACTTGGCGTGGAAGTCGGCCATCATGAACTCGAAGTTGAACGCCTGGTGCAGCTCGTCCGGCCCCACGTAGCGGGCCAGCCGCTCGGGCGAGGACACCCACGCCTCGGCCACGGCCATGCGCCCGCCCGGGTAGGAGTCGAGGATCGGCCGCCACTCGCGGTAGATGTCGTGCACGCCGTCCTGGTCGAAGTACGGCACCTGCTCGTCGCCGAGCATCTCCGCCTGCGGGCCGTCCTTCTGGCCCACGTCCGGCAGCCCCTCGGCCTTGATCATGCCGTGCGCGACGTCCACGCGGAAGCCGTCCACGCCCCGGTCGAGCCAGAAGCGCAGGATGTCGCGGAACTCGGCGCGCACCTCGGGGTTGTCCCAGTTGAGGTCCGGCTGCTCGGGGGCGAACAGGTGCAGGTACCACTGCCCGTCCTCGACCTGGGTCCAGGCGGGCCCGCCGAAGATGGACTCCCAGTCGTTGGGCCGGTCGCGGAAGATGTAGCGGTCGCGCAGCCCGGCCCGGAACCAGGGGTGCTGGTCGGAGGAGTGGTTCGGCACCAGGTCCACGATGACCCTGATGCCCAGCGCGTGCGCGTCGGTGACGAGCGCGTCGAAGTCGGCGAGCGTGCCGAACATGGGGTCCACGTCCCGGTAGTCGGCCACGTCGTAGCCGCCGTCGGCCATGGGGGAGGTGTAGAAGGGGCTCAGCCAGATGGCGTCCACGCCGAGCCTGGACAGGTATCCCAGGCGCTGGCGCACGCCTTCCAGGTCGCCCATGCCGTCGCCGTCGGCGTCGGCGAAGCTTCGCGGGTAGACCTGGTACACGACGGCGTCACGCCACCAGTCGTCGTTGCCGAGCATGGCTGTCCTTCCCCCGGATGACCCGAGATGTCGGGTGATGTTCTGGTCAACGATGTCGCGATCACCAGTGAGCGGTCAAGTGCAAGTTGCGGAAACTTGCGGCCCGCAGCCATCAGCATACGGACCCACAGTCGCGAGGTCAGGCGGGCTGTGGCCGATGTGGATCAGGTAACGCTCTTTCGCAAGTTCTTCCAATTCTTGCAAAGAGCCGCTAACGTCCCGGAAACGTTCGAGCTTTCTCCCCTGGCGGCGGCGCGTGCGGCGCCGCCGTTCCTCCGTGACCTCAGGAGGTCATCCATGCGCATGCGGGCTCTGGGTGTGGCAACACTCGCGACCCTGGCGTTCGCCGCGACAGCGTGCGGTAGCTCCCCGTCGGCCGCCCCGGCGGCCGGGCAGCAGAGCGGGCAGCCGAGCGCGTCCGCCTCGGCACCGGCGGCGGGCGGCGGCACGCTCGTGATCTGGGCCGACCCGCTGCGGGTCAAGCCGCTGCAGCCCTTCGCCCAGCAGTTCGGCACCGAGAACGGCGTGACCGTCGAGGTGAAGGAGATCAGCAAGGACAACCAGATGACCTTCCTGACCGCCTCCCAGCAGGGCAGCGGCCCGGACATCATGATCGGCGCGCACGACTGGATCGGCAACCTGGTGCAGAACGGCGCCATCGACCCGGTCACGCTCACCGAGGAGCAGAAGGCGTCGTTCTCCGACAAGGCGATCCAGGCCGTGACGTTCAACGGCCAGATCTACGGAGCCCCGTACGCGCTGGAGAACATCGCCCTGATCCGCAACACCGGCCTCGCCCCCGACGCGCCCGCCACGATCGAGGACATGATCGCCAAGGGCAAGGAGCTCAAGGCGGCCGGCAAGGTCAAGGAGGTGCTCTGCCTGCCCGTCGGCCAGAAGGGCGACGCCTTCCACGTCTACCCGATCTTCGCCTCCGGCGGCGGCGCCCTGTTCGGCACCACCGCCACCGGCGACCCCGACCCCAAGCAGGTGCTGCTCGGCTCGGCGGACTCCGTCAAGGCGTTCGGCAAGCTCAAGGAGCTCGGCGAGAAGGGCGACGGCGCGCTGCGCACCTCGCTGACCAACGAGAACTACATCGTCAACTTCGCCGGCGGCAAGTGCGCCTACCTCGTCTCCGGCCCGTGGGCGATCAGCGAGGTCAAGAAGGGCGGCGTCAAGTACGACATCAGCCCCGTCCCCGCCTTCAAGGACGGCAAGCCCGCCACCCCGTTCGTCGGCGTGCAGAGCTTCTTCGTCGCCTCCAAGGGCAAGAACGAGGCCCTCGCCCAGGAGTTCGTCGCCAACTATGTGACGAACAAGGACGTCGCCAAGGCGCTGTACGACGCCGACCCGCGGCCCCCGGCGCTGACCGCCGCGCTGGAGGAGGTCAAGGCGAGCGACCCCGACGCCGCCAAGTTCCTCGACGCCGGCAAGGACGGCCTGCCGATGCCCGCCATCCCCGAGATGGCCGCCATCTGGGAGCCGTTCGGCATCGCCGAGAACGCCGTCGTCAAGGGCGGCGACGCGGCCAAGGCCGCCGCGGCGGCGCAGAAGGCCATCGACGGCTCGCTCAAGAACTGACGACATGGCTCTCGACGTGCGCCAGGCCGCTCCCGCCCCCGCGCGGCAGCGGCCCCGCCGGGAGATCACCACGGCGTTCGTGGTGAGCAGGATCGCGGTGCTCGCCGTGGCGGCCGCGATCCTGCTCTACGCCGCGCCGCCGCTGGCCGCCACCGGGTCGTGGGTCGCGCTCGGGCTGCTGTGCGCCGTGAGCGCGGGCATCGCCTACCTCTACCTGACCCGGCGTTTCATCCCGGCGAAGTACCTGATCCCCGGCACCGTCTTCCTCGTCGCCTTCCAGGTGTTCCCGGTCGTCTACACGCTGACCACCGCGTTCACCAACTTCGGCGACGGGCACCGCGGCGACAAGGCCGCCGCGATCACCGCCATCGAGACCGGCTCCGTCCGGCAGGCGCCCGGCTCGCCCGAGTACGCGCTGTCGGCCGCGCTGCGCGGCGACGAGCTGGTGTTCCTGCTGGTGGACCCGGCGACCAAGCGGGTCTCCCTGGGCACCGCCGACGGGCTGATGCCGCTGGCCGGCGCGCAGGTCGGCGTCACCGGCAAGGTGCTGTCCGCGCCCGGCCTGACCGTGCTCAAGGCGCCCGAGGCGGCCGCGCGCGGCCCGGAGATCACGGCGCTGGCCGTGCCGACCGCCGACGGCGTGATCAAGGCCAACGGGCTCAGCCGCGCCGTCGAGGGCAAGGCCGCGCTGCGTTACGACGCCGCCTGCGACTGCGTCCGCGGCGACGGCGGCACCTGGACGGCCGACGAGAGCCAGGGCTACTTCGTCAACGCCAAGGGCGAGCACCTGGCGCAGGGCTGGCAGGTCAACGTCGGCCTGGACAACTTCGCCCGGGTGCTGACCAACCCCACCATCTCCGGATACTTCGCCGGAGTGCTCGGCTGGAACCTCGTCTTCGCCCTGGCCTCCGTGCTCGGCTGCTTCGGCCTCGGCATGGGCGTCGCGCTCGCGCTGCACCACCCGCGCATGCGCGGCACCAAGGTCTACCGGATCGTGCTGATCCTGCCGTACGCGATGCCCGCCTTCGCCATGCTGCTGGTCTGGCGCGACCTGTTCAACCGCGACTTCGGCCTGATCAACCAGCTGCTCGGCGCCGAGATCGACTGGCTCGGCCAGACCGGCACCGCCCGGCTCGGCGTGATCCTCGTCAACATCTGGCTCGGCTTCCCGTACATGTTCCTCGTCACCACCGGCGCGCTGCAGGCGATCCCGCGCGAGCTGACCGAGGCCGCCTCGATCGACGGGGCCACGCCGTTCAAGGCGTTCCGCCGGGTGACGCTGCCGCTGCTGCTCGTCGCGCTCACGCCGCTGCTGATCTCGGCGTTCGCCTTCAACTTCAACAACTACAACGCCATCGCGCTGACCACCGACGGCGGCCCGTTCCCCGCCGACAGCCCGCAGGTGGGCGGCACCGACCTGCTCATCACCTACACCTTCAGGCTGGCCTTCGGCGCGGGCGGCGCGCAGTTCGGCTTCGCCGCGGCGATCTCGGTGTTCATCTTCGCCATCGTGGCCGTCATCTCGGCCGTGGCGTTCCGCCGCACCCGCAAGCAGGAGGAGGTCTACGCGTGAGGATGACAGGCGTGAGGATGACGCTGCGGCACGTCTTCGTGCTGCTCGTATGCGCGTTCGCGGTGTTCCCGATCCTGTTCGTGGTCTCCGCCGCGATCAACCCGATGGGCACGCTGGCCTCCACGGACCTGCTGCCCACGGGCGCGAGCCTGCACAACTTCGCCAACCTGCTGACCTCCGACACCTACCCGTTCGGCCGGTGGTTCTTCAACTCGGTGTTCATCGCGCTGGTGTCGTCGTTCGCGAGCCTGCTGCTGTCGATGTTCGCCGCGTACGCCTTCAGCCGCATGCGCTTCGCCGGCCGCCGCGTCGGCATGATGGCGCTGTTGCTCATCCAGATGTTCCCGCAGTTCCTGGCCATCGTGACGATCTTCATGATCTTCACGGAGGTGACCGAGCTGTACCCGGCGTTCGGCTTCAACACCGTGTGGGGCCTGCTGCTGCTCTACCTCGGCGGCGCGCTCGGCGTGAACACCTGGCTGATGAAGGGCTTCCTCGACACCGTGCCCAAGGAGCTGGACGAGGCCGCCACCGTGGACGGCGCCACGCACGCCCAGATCTTCTGGCGGGTCATCATGCCGCTGGTCACGCCGATCCTCGCGGTCACCGCGCTGCTGGCGTTCATCGGCACCATGAGCGAGTTCCTCATGGCCAACGTGTTCCTGCGCGACCCGGAGAGCAAGACCCTCGCCGTCGGCATGTTCGGCATGATCGCCGGCGACCACCGCAACGCGAACTTCGGCATGTTCGCCGCCGGCACGCTCATTACCGCCGTTCCTACGGTCGGTGTGTTCCTCTGGTTGCAGAAGTACATCGTCTCCGGCCTGACCGCCGGAGCAGTCAAGGGATAGGCACAGTAGGGAGAGGCACAGTGCTGCGATTTCTGGGGGAGCCGCACCACGACGGCTCGGCTCTGTACGTCTCCGACCAGCGGCCGGAGCTCGGCTCGCGGGTCACGCTCTGGCTGCGCGCGCCGCTGGCGGCCGGCGTCACGGCCGTGCACGTGCGCGCCGTGCACGACGGCGAGCCGCGTTACGTCGAGGCCGCGGTCGACCGGGGCCGGCGGGCGAGCGGGTACGGCGGCACCGACGTCTGGTGGCGGGCCGAGATCACCGCGGTCAACCCCGTCACCCCGTACCGCTTCCTGCTGCACACCACCGGCGGCCAGCGCTGGCTGAGCGCGGCCGGGCTCGCCGCGCACGACCTCACCGACGCCGGCGACTTCCGCCTCGTCTGCCACCAGGCGCCGCCGGAGTGGCTGTCGGACGCGATCGTCTACCAGATCTTCCCCGACCGCTTCGACCGCTCCCGCCCCATGCGGGACGTGCCCGACTGGGCGCTGCCCCGCGACTGGGACCGCGACCCGGTCATCCCGAGCGGCCCCGGCACCTCCCAGCAGTTCTACGGCGGCGACCTCGACGGCGTCATCCGGCGCATCGACCACATCCAGAGCCTCGGCGCCGACACCGTCTACCTGACGCCGATCTTCCCGGCCCGCTCCAACCACCGCTACAACGCCTCCACGTTCGAGCACGTGGACCCGCTGCTCGGCGGCGACGAGGCGCTGCACCGCTTGTCCGGCGCGCTGCACGCGCGCGGCATGCGGCTGCTCGGCGACATCACCACCAACCACACCGGCGACACGCACGAGTGGTTCACCGCGGCCGTCTCCGACGTGCACGCGCCGGAGCGCGAGATGTTCTACTTCGACCCGGTGACGGGCGACTACGAGTCGTGGTGGGGGTTCAAGACGCTGCCCAAGCTCAACTGGGGCAGCGAGCGGGTCCGCGCCGGCATGACGGCGGTGCTGAAGAAGTGGCTCGGCCCGTTCGACGGCTGGCGCGTGGACGTGGCCAACATGACCGGCAGGCGCGCCGCCGACGACTACGCGCACGAGGTCGCCGCCCTGCTGCGCGCCGAGCTCGGCCCCGAAGCCGCCTTCATCGCCGAGCACAACCACGACGCCACCGGCGACCTCGACCGCGACGGCTGGCAGGGCACCATGAACTACGGCGGCTTCACCCGCCCCGTCTGGACATGGCTGCGCGGCCCCGGCTGCGACCTGGAGACCTTCCTCGGCGTGCCGGGCGGCGTGCCGCTGCGCGACGGCACCGCCATGCTGGCCGCCTACCGCTCGTTCGCCTCGCAGATGTCGTGGCGCTCGCTCGTGCACTCCTGGCAGCTCCTCGACTCCCACGACACGCCCCGCGTGCGCACCGTGACGGGCTCGCGCGAGCGCCAGCTCCTCGCCGTCGGGCTGCAGGCCACGCTGCCCGGCACCCCCATGGTGTTCGCCGGCAGCGAGTACGGCCTGACCGGCGTGAACGGCGAGCACTCCCGCACCCCGATGCCGTGGGACCGGCCCGCCGACCAGGACCTGGAAACCCTGGCCGGCTACCGGGAGCTGCTCGGGCTGCGCCGGGCCGAGCCCGCCCTGCGCCACGGCGGCCTGCGCTGGCTGCACGCCGACGCCGACTGCCTGGTGTTCGCGCGAGAGACGTACGAGGAGTCGATCGTCGTGGCGGTGCGGCGCGCGCCCGGCGCGCCGCTCACTCTCGGTACGCACGCCACGGGGCTTTACAACGCGGAGGACGGCGACGTGATCCCGGGGGAAGGACCTTCGCTGCGCATGTGGCGCCTCACGCGCTGATCACGCTACGGTGTCCTCTGCTGACTCTCCCGACCCAACTAGATAGTGGTGTGCGCGCATGAGGTTGCTGTCCGTAGCCGTCCTGGCCTCGCTCCTTCCCGCCGTCTCCGTCGCGGCCACCGCTCAGGCGAGCGCGGGCACCACTTATTACGTCGACTCCCGGGGCGGCGACGACGGCGCGGCCGGCACCAGCGCCGGCACCGCCTGGAAGTCGCTGGAGAAGCTGGCCGCCGCCGAGCTCAAGCCCGGCGACACCGTCGCCTTCAAGCGTGGCGGCAGCTTCGCCGGGCCGCTCAAGCTGGAGACCAGCGGCACCGCCGCCCGGCCCATCACGATCACCTCGTACGGCAGCGGCGCCCTGGCCAGGATCAGCGGCGCCGACGACGACTGCGTGGTCGTCAACGGCAGTCACTGGCGCATCAGCGGCCTGCGTGCCTCCAACTGCCGCTGGGCGGGCTTCGAGCTCGGCGGCGACTCCAACGTGCTGAGCGGCGTCGAGGCCGACCACAACATCGCCGGCGTCCTGGTCACGCCCACCGGCTCCCGCAACGTCATCCGCGACAGCGTCCTGACCGACAACAACCGCATGAGCGTCAACGACGAGGGCGGTGACAACGACTCCGGCGCGTTCGGCGTGCTGCTCAACGGCGACGACAACATCGTGACCGGCAACACCATCACCGGCAGCTTCGCGAGGAGCGCCGACTACGGCACCGACGGGGCGGCCGTCGAGATCTTCAACGGCGACCGCAACCGGATCACCCGCAACATCTCCAGGAACAACGAGACGTTCACCGAGCTCGGCGCGCAGAAGGGCAAGACGGCCAGCGGCAACGTCTTCGCCTTCAACGTCGTCACCTCCTCGCGCGGCCGCGGCTCCTTCCTCATCACCCGCGGCCCCCGCCACATCGTCGGGCCGGTCAAGGGCACGATCGCGGTGCACAACTCCGTCTACCTGCCGGCCAAGGACACCATCGGCTGGTCCTGCCACGACGGCTGCTCCCCGTCGATACTCAAGCTGCGCAACAACGTCATCGCGGTCGGCGGCGAGGCCGGCTGGGAGGACGGCACCGGCGCCGACGAGGACGGCGGCGTCTACCAGGGGCGCACCGACAAGTTCAAGCTGGGCCCGAAGTCGGTCGTGGCCGACCCCAAGTTCCGCTCCCGCACCGACCTGCGCCTGCTGCCGGGCTCTCCGGCGTTGGGGCGCGGCGTGGCGCTCACGCCGAAGTGGTACGGCGGCAAGGCGTTCGGCAAGGACATCAAGGGCAAGGCCGTGGCCGGCTCGCCCGACTCGGGCGCCTACCAGCACTGAGCGGCTGGCTAGAGTAGCGCTGTGGTTCCTGATCTCCGCCAGCCGCTGGTGCGGCAGCTCGCCGAGTCCGACGCCCCCCGCCACTACTGGCACCTCGGCGACGAGGACGGCCGCGCCTGGCTGTTCGAGAGCGTCGAGGGCGACAACGGCGAGCAGTGGGCGATCCGGCAGGTCGAGGTGGGGACGGACCGGGGCGCCCGCCGCTACTGGTGGCGGCACCTCCAGGACGAGTACGGCTTCCTGACCGACCAGCCGCTGGAGGTCTGGGAGCTGACCGAGATCACCCCTGAGATGTTCGAGGCGGTGTGGGAGGCCGCGGGCTGACCCCGGTCAGCCCTTCCACGCCTCGCGTGATGAGCCGGATGGCGGTGTCGAAGCCGCGCTCCACCTCCTCCGGATCGTCGGGCAGGTGACCCTTCGTCTCGGCGATGACGAAGCCCATGACGAACGCGTGCAGCACGTCGCTCGTGCGCCGCAGCTCCGGCTCCGGCACCCCGGCCAGGCGCAGGATGCGGTAGAGCGTGCGCCAGATGACCAGGTCGCGGTCCTGGATGATCTCGGGGTGGTCGTGCAGGTGGCTCCACATCGCCGGGTGCTCCATCGCGTTGCGGTGGTAGGCGACGGCCAGCGCCCGGAGCTGGTCCTGCCACGGTGAGCCGTCGTCGGGCGGCAGCTCCATGCGTTGCGCGGCCGTCGAGCAGATCACCCGGATCAGCGCTTCCTTGTTGTCCACGTGGTGATACAGCGACATCGGGTTGACGTCGAGCTCGGCCGCGAGCTTGCGCATGGACAGGCCCGCCACCCCGCCCTCGTCCATCAGGCGCAGGGCGGTGGTGCTGATCTCCTCGAGAGTCAGGGGTGCACCCCTGCGCGCGCTCACGGCCATACACCGTATGGTAGCGTCAGCCATACGGTGTATGGCTATGGAAGGGAGCACTCATGGCTCGGATCCCCGCCCCACAGGGCCTGCCGATTCTGGGCAACACGCTGCAGATCCCCGCGCAGGCGCCGATCGAGCACTTCGTGAAGGTCGCCTCCGGCTACGACGAGGGCATCTTCCAGCTCGAGATCGCCGGCCGGCGGGTCATCCTCGTCTACGACCCCGACCTGGTGGCTGAGGTGTGCGACGAGAGCCGCTTCGTCAAGCGGATCAAGCCTCCGCTGTCGATCGTGCGCGACTTCGGCGGCGACGGCCTGTTCACCGCCGACCCCGACGAGCCCGTGTGGGGGCACGCCCACCGCATCCTGATGCCGGCCTTCAGCCAGCGCTCGATGAAGGCGTACTACCCGCAGTTCCTGGAGGTCGCCGAGCAGCTCGTCGCGTCGTGGACGGCCCGCCAGGGGGAGGACCTGCCCGTCGCCGACGACATGACCAGGCTGACCCTCGACACGATCTCGCTGACCGGCTTCGGCTACCGGTTCAACTCCTTCGACTCGCCCGAGCTGCACCCGTTCCTCCAGGCGATGGGCGGTGCGCTGACCGAGGCCATGCACCGCAACCAGCAGCTCCCGTTCGTCACCAAGCTCAAGAAGAAGAACGAGGAGAGCTACCGGCGCGACGTCGCCACCATGCAGGCGCTCGTCGACGAGGTGATCAAGCAGCGCCGCGCCGACGGCGGCGGGGGCACCAAGGACCTGCTCGGGCTCATGCTGGAGGCGTCCGACCCGCAGACCGGCGCCCGCCTGTCGGATGAGAACATCCGCAACCAGGTGCTCACCTTCCTCATCGCCGGGCACGAGACCACCAGCGGCCTGCTGTCCTTCGCCCTGTACAACCTGCTGCGCGAGCCGCACGTGCTGGCCCGCGCCTACGACGAGGTGGACCGGCTGCTGCCCGGCGACGAGCCGCCCACCTACGAGACGATCATGAAGCTGGACGTCATCCCCCGCATCCTGGAGGAGACGCTGCGCATCTGGTCGCCCATCCCCGCCTTCAGCGTCACCGCCGAGCGCGACACCATGCTCGGCGGCTCCTACCTCATCCCCAAGGGCCAGGGCGTCGCCGTGCTGCTGCCGTCGCTGCACCGCAGCCCCAAGGCATGGGAGCGGCCGGACGAGTTCGACATCGACCGCTGGCTGCCGGAGAACAAGAAGGGGCACCACCCCGCCGCCTACAAGCCGTTCGGCAACGGCGAGCGGGCCTGCATCGGCCGCCAGTTCGCGCTCACCGAGGCCCGGCTGGCGCTCGCGCTGATCCTGCGGCGCTTCGCCCTGTCCGACCCGAACGTCTACCGGATGAAGATCAAGCAGACGCTCACGCTCAAGCCGGACGGGTTCACGCTGCGGGTGCGCGAGCGGCGCGCCCACGAGCGGGCCGTCGTGGCCGCGCTGCCCGAGCAGGAGAGCGAGCAGCAGGACATCGCGGTCACCGGCGTGCCGCTCACCGTCGCCTACGGCTCCAACCTCGGCACCAGCTCCGACATCGCCGAGCGGCTGGCCGAGCGGGCCGGGCGGGCCGGCTTCGCCACCACGCTCACCACGCTCGACGACCTCACGCCGCCCGCCGAGGGCCTGCTCATCGTGGTCGCCTCCTCCTACAACGGCAAGGCGCCCGACAACGCCCAGCGCTTCGACGCCCTGGAGACGCTGCCCGACCTGTCCGGGGTGCGGCTGGCCGTGCTGGGCTGCGGGAACACGCAGTGGCCCACGTACCAGGACTTCCCGCGACGGGCGTACGAGAAGCTGACGGCGGCGGGGGCCGTCCCGCTCATCGAGCGGGGCGAGGCCGACACCGACGGCGACTTCGACGGCGACGTCTCCGCCTGGACGGCGCGCCTGTGGGCGGCGCTGGCCGAGGAGTACAGCGCCGACGCCGGCGCCGCCGGCCCCCGCTACGAGATGGAGGTGCTCAGCGAGGCCGAGATCCGGCCGGCCGTGGTGTCCGAGCGGGCCTTCCCGCTGACCGTGATCTCCAACGAGGAGCTGACCGGCGACCCCGAGGGGCTGTGGGACTTCTCCGTCGAGGCGCCGCGCCCCGGCGTGCGCTCCATCGTCGCCAGGCTGCCCGAGGGCGTGACGTACTCGGCCGGCGACCACGTGGCCGTCTTCGCCAAGAACGACCCCGAGCTGGTGGAGTGGGCGCTGCGCTGCCTGCGCGTCCCCCGCGAGCAGGTCGTCCGGCTGCGCGCGGCCGGCGCCACCCACCTGCCCGTCGACACGCCGGTCACGGCCGGGCTGCTGCTGACCGAGTTCGCCGAGCTGCAGGAGGTGGCCACCCGCGCCGACCTGGAGGCGCTGGCCGCGCACACCGCCTGCCCGTGGACCAAGGGCCAGCTCGCCGAGCTGACCGCGAGCTACGCCGACGAGATCCTGGCCAAGCGCGTCTCGCCACTGGCGCTGCTGGAGCGCTTCCCCGCGATCGAGCTGCCGCTGCCGGTCTTCCTGGAGATGGCCGGGCCGATCAAGCCGCGCTACTACTCCGTCTCCTCCTCGCCGCTGGCCGACCCCGGCACCGTCCGGCTCACCGTCGGCCTGGTCGAGGGCCCCGCCTGGTCCGGCACCGGCACCTACCAGGGCATGTGCTCGGCGTACCTGGCCGGGCTGAAGGAGGGCGAGGTCTTCTACGGCTACGTCCGGGTGCCCGCGCCGCCATTCCGGCTGCCGGACGACCCGGCCACGCCGGTGATCCTCGTCGGGCCCGGCACCGGATTCGCGCCGCTGCGCGGCTTCCTGGAGGAGCGGGCGCTGCGCGGGGCGAGCGGGCGCGCCGAGGTGTTCACCGGGTGCCGCCACCCCGAGCACGACCTGCTGTACGCGGGCGAGCTGGCCTCATGGGAGGCGGCCGGGGTGCGGGTGCACCGGGCGTACTCGGCCGTGCCGGGGCATCCGTACCGGTTCGTGCAGGACGCGGTCGCGGCGCACGCGGACGAGGTGTGGGAGCTGCTGGAGCAGGGCGCCCACGTGTACGTCTGCGGTGACGGGCTGCGAATGGCGCCGGCCGTCCGGCAGGTGCTGCTCGACATGCACCGCGACCGGACGGGCGGTAAGGAGGACGGCGCGGCGTGGCTGGCCGGGCTGGAGGCGGCGGGCCGCTACCAGCAGGACGTGTTCGCCTGAACCTTTATCGACAATCCGGACTTAACGCTGCATCTTGGGATATAACCGCAGCATGTACGACATATCCGTGGAACATGCTGGAAACCTTTCCACGGCACTGTGAGAGCCTCTGGAAAGGGGGCGGACATGCTGCTGCGACTGAGGGTGTCGTTGCCCGACCGGCCGGGCGGCCTCGGCCAGGTCGCCAAGGCGCTGGGCGCGCTGGGAGCGGACATCCTGCAAGTCACCGTGCTCGAACGCGAGGCCGGAAGGGCCGTGGACGACTTCACCGTCTCATGGCCGCACCCGGTGACCGCGGCCGAGGCGCGTGAGCGGCTGTCCGCCATGCCCGGCGTACGGGTCGAGGGGGTGT
Organism: Nonomuraea composti; assembly: GCF_012034275.1. Lineage (NCBI taxonomy): Bacteria > Bacillati > Actinomycetota > Actinomycetes > Streptosporangiales > Streptosporangiaceae > Nonomuraea > Nonomuraea composti. The sequence goes on from NZ_JAATEP010000001.1 coordinate 338,126, forward strand.
GGGCCACCAAGGACGTCCCCGGCTCCGCCCCCGACTACGACCTGCTCATGCACGTGGCCGCCGAGCCCGCCAGGGGCTTCGCCACCCTCGTGGACGCCCTGCCCGCGCTGTGCGGCGCGGAGTGGTCGGTGGCCGTGGCCGACGGCGCGGTCCGGCACGCCTCGCTGGCCGCGCCCGCCGAGTTCGAGCTGCCGGAGCCGCCGCCACGGGCCATCTGCGTGGAGGCCGAGGACGTGCGGCTGATGCTGCTGCCCGTGCTCGCGGCCGGAATGCACCTGGTCGTGGCGCGGGCGGAGGGCCCGGTCTTCCACCGCGCCGAGGTGGAGCGGGCCGCCCGCATCGTGGACGTGGTCTCGAAGCTGGCGGCGCGCGCCTCCTGACCGGATGATTGACCGAACAATCATCTGGTCACTAACGTGGGCCTCCTGATCGCGAGCGACAGGAGCAGCACGTGACCGTGCACGAGCCCGCCATCGGCCGCTACTACGAGGACTTCACGGTCGGCGACGTCTACCAGCACCCCATGGGCCGCACGATCAGCGAGGCGGACAACACCTGGTTCACGCTCCTGACCATGAACACGAACCAGAACCACTTCAACGCCCACCTGGCCGCCAAGTCGCCCACCGGCAAGATCATCGTCAACTCCGGGCTCAGCGTCGCCATCGTGCTCGGCCTGTCCGTCATCGACGTCAGCCAGACCGCGATCGTCAACCTGGGCTGGGAGGAGATCAAGCTCACCCACCCCGTCTTCGTCGGCGACACGCTGTACGCCGAGTCGAAGGTGACCGCGAAACGGGAGTCGAAGTCCCGTCCGTACGCCGGCATCGTCACCTGCTTCACCCGCGGGCTCAACCAGGACGGCGACGAGATCATGTCCTGGACGCGGACCGTCATGGTCTACCGGCGCGACGCCCCGCACGACAAGGGTTACTTCCCCCAGGCCAAGACCGGCCCGCTCTGAAGAATCGAGGCGGCACATGGACTTCGAGCTGACCGACGAGCAGAAGGCGTTCCGCGAGACCCTGCGCGCGTTCGTGGACAAGGAGATCGTGCCGGTCGCGACCGAGTGGGAGCACTCCGGGCGCTACCCCGCCGAGATCGTCGACAAGATGAAGCAGATGGGACTGTTCGGGCTGTCCGTGCCCGAGGCGTACGGCGGCATGGCGGCCGACATGGTGTCGTTCGCGCTGGTCTTCGAGGAGATCGCGCGCGGCTGGATGGGCGTGGCCGGCACCATCGGCTCCCACTCCCTGGCCTGCTGGATGATCGCCCGCCACGGCACCGAGGAGCAGAAGCGGCGCCACCTGCCCGACCTCGCCTCCGGCACCCGCCGTACCGCGATCGCGCTCACCGAGCCAGGGGCCGGCACCGACCTCCAGGGCATCCAGACCCGCGCCGTACGCGACGGCGACCACTACGTCGTCACCGGCACCAAGACGTGGATCACCAACGCCCGCCACGCCGACCCGCTGCCCGTGCTCGTCAAGACCTCGATCGCCGAGCCCGCCCACCAGGGCATGTCGGTGCTGCTGGTGGACCCGGCCACGCCCGGCTTCAGCGTCAGCCGCGACCTGCCCAAGCTCGGCTACAAGGGCACCGAGACCTGCGAGGTCGTCCTCGACGAGGTCCGCGTGCCCGTCTCCGCCCTGCTCGGCGGCGTCGAGGGGCGCGGCATGCAGCAGGTGCTCGGCGGGCTGGAGCTGGGCCGGGTCAACATCGCCGCCCGCGCCGTCGGCGTCGCCCAGGCCGCCTACGACGCCGCGCTCGGCTACGCCCGCGAGCGCACCGCGTTCGGGCAGCCCATCGCCGACTTCCAGGCCATCCAGCTCAAGCTCGCCGACATGGCCACCGAGATCCAGGCCGCCCGGCTGCTCACGTACTGGGCCGCCTCCCAGGCCGACGGCGGCCGGCGGGTGGACATGGAGGCGGGCATGGCCAAGTACTTCGCCTCCGAGGTCGCGCTCAAGGCCACGCTGGAGTCGATGCGCATCCACGGCGGGTACGGGTACTCGCAGGAGTACGTGGTCGAGCGGCTCTACCGCGACGCGCCGCTGATGGCGATCGGGGAGGGGACCAACGACGTGCAGCGCATGGTCATCGCCCGCGCGCTCGTCTCCGGCAAGGGCAAGGTGGGCTGGTAGGCCCTCCGTTCAGTCGTGGCGGGGCAGGCCCGAGACCTCGTGGTCGGCGTGGAACAGCGCCTCGGCGATCAGCGCCCGCACGTGCGCGTCGCGGGCGCGGTAGAGCACGCGGCGGCCCTGCCTGCGGGCTTCCACCAGACCGGCCAGCCTGAGCTTGGCGAGGTGCTGGGAGACCGACGGGCGGGGCACGCCGATCGCCTCGGCAAGTGAGTTCACATCGCGCTCCTCCGACGACAGCAGCCACATGAGTCGCAGGCGGGTGCCGTCGCTCAGCATGCGGAAGGCGTCCACCGCCGCGTTCACCTGCGCCGGGGTGGGCTCTGGGGCGCCGGAGGTGTTGTCGCGTGCGTACATGACTACATATCCTGGCCAAAAGGGACATAGTGCGCAAGTGAGGGATGCCATGTCTGACCAGCGAGATCCCGCTTCGACCCCTTCCCACAGCCACGGCCACGGTCACGGGCACGGGCACGGGCACGGGCACGGTGACCACCGGCCCGCGCACGGGATCAAGGCGGCGCTGGGCCGGATCACGCACGCCGTCAAGCCCCACAGCCACGACACCAACGACAAGACGGACAGCGCGCTGGAGGCCAGCAGCCGGGGCATGCGCGTGCTGGCCATCTCCTTCGCCGCCCTCATGGTCACCGCCGCCGTCCAGGCCGTCATCGTCGTCGCCTCGGGCTCCGTCGCGCTGCTCGGCGACACGCTGCACAACCTCGCCGACGCCCTCACCGCCGTGCCGCTGGCCATCGCGTTCTCGCTCGGCCGCCGCGCCGCCACCCGCCGCTTCACCTACGGGTACGGCCGCGCCGAGGACCTGGCCGGCATCGTCATCGTGCTGCTCATCACCGCCTCGGCCGCCCTGGCCGGGTACGAGGCCGTCCAGCGGCTGCTCGACCCCCAGGAGATGCGGGCCGTCGGGTGGGTGGCCGCGGCGGCGGTAGTCGGGTTCGCCGGGAACGAGTGGGTGGCCCGCTACCGGATCAAGGTGGGCAAGGAGATCGGCTCGGCCGCGCTCGTCGCCGACGGCCTGCATGCCAGGACGGACGGCTTCACCTCGCTGGCCGTGCTCCTCGGCGCGGGCGGCGCCGCCCTCGGCTTCCCCCAGGCCGACCCCATCGTCGGGCTGCTGATCACGGTGGCCATCTGCTTCGTGCTGCGCGACGCGGCCCGCGAGATCTACCACCGCCTCATGGACGCCGTGGACCCCGGCCTCGTGGACGACGCCGAGCGCATCCTGGCCACGGTGGAGGGGGTGCGGCGGGTGGGGTCCGTACGGCTGCGGTGGATCGGGCACACGCTGCACGCCGAGGTGGAGATCCTCGTCGATCACGACATGTCCGTCGTGGCGGCTCACAAGGTCGCCGTCGAGGCCGAGCACCGCCTCATCCACGACCTGCCCCGCCTGCGCGCCGCCACCGTCCACACCGACCCGGACGGCCCGGACGGCGCCGACCACCACGCCACCCTCACCGCCCACCGCACCCCCTGACCCCTTTCACGGAGGCATCACCACGGCCGGAAAGGGTAAGTTGAGGCGAGTGTCCGCAGCCGCCCTTCCCGCCGCCGCCCCCTCCGCCGCGCCCGCCGCGCGGCTCGCCTGGCTGGACGCCCTGCGCGGCATCGGCGCGCTCGCCGTCGTGGCCGAGCACCTCCTGCCGTGGTTCCTGCCCGCCCTGCGGCCCTACTGGTTCAGCCTGGGCGTCTACGGCATCCTCGTCTTCTTCCTGGTCAGCGGCTACATCATCCCGACGTCCCTGGAGCGGCACGGCGACGTCAGAGCGTTCTGGATCAGCCGCTTCTTCCGCCTCTACCCCCTCTACCTCGGCGTCATCGCCCTCGTCCTGGCCCTGGCCTGGTGGGTGCCGGTGCGCGGGGAGGTGCCGCGCGACGGCAGCGCGGTGGCGGCGCACGCGACCATGCTGCTCGACGTCGTCAGCGTCGGCGGCGTCGCCGACACCATGTGGACGCTGTCGTACGAGATGGTGTTCTACCTGCTGGTCACGGCGCTGTTCCTGACGCGCGGGCACGGCCGCAGCGGGCTGCTGTCGATGGCGTTCGCGGCCGGCGCCGTGGTGGTGGGGCTGGTGGCGTCGGGCGCGGTGGTCAAGGGCGGCTGGCCGGCGTACGTGTCGTGCGCGGTGTTCGTCGTCGGGCTGGCCGGGGTGCTGCTGGGCCGGCTCCGCACGGTCGCGGCCTGCGTGCTCGGCCTCATGGCGGTGACCCTGCTGGTGCTGAGCAGCCGGGTGCCGTGGCTGGGGGTGGCGGTGCTGGCGGTGATGTTCGCGGGCACGGCGATCCACCGGTGGGAGCGCGGCACCGGCGGCCTGTGGCCGGTCGCGGTGACGGCGGCGCTGGTCGCGATCGCGCCCCTGTGGGCCATCGAGAGCGGCTGGTGGTGGGTGGAGGCCGACGTGTGGATCACCACGATCGCGCTGGCGGCGGCCACGTTCGCGGGCGGGATGGCGCTGCGCGGGCGGCGGCTGCCCCGGGCGCTGGTGTGGTTCGGGCTGATCAGCTACTCGCTCTACCTGGTGCACCACCCGCTGCTGAAGTACTTCGTGCAGCTCTCAGGCGACCTGCGGCGGGCCGACCTGCCGGTCCAGCTCGGCATGGCGGCGCTGGCCGTGGCCGCCGTCGTCGGCGTCAGCGCGCTGACCTACCGCTACGTCGAGCGGCCCATGCAAGCGCTGGGCCGGCGCGTGTCACGCCGATGCCGTCGCGGGCTCCAGGGCGGCGGCGACCAGCGGGTGGCGGGCCAGCACACCCGACACGACCGGGTCCTCGGCCATCAGGAACGCCAGGTGCCTGACCGCGTGCGCGACCACGTTGGCCAGGGCGATCCGCTCGGGTGACGGCGTCGCCGGAGCCTGGCCCCGGGCGATCTCCAGCACCGGCACCTCGACGGCGGCCCGCCAGGGCTCGGGGTCGGGGCAGATCGCGTACGTCAGCACGATCCTCCCGTCCGGCTCGTGCCGCCAGCTCGTGGAGTGCACCACGACGCCGGGGTCGCCGGCCGTGACGCCGGCCAGCCTGCGGGCGGCCGCGTCGGGGCTCTCCCCGCGTAGTGGCTGGGTAATGGCATGGCGGTACGCCCACCGGCGGCCGGTGCTCACCCGTAGCATGAGCGTCTCAACCGAGACCACGTGTCTCCCCGTCACCGACGACAACTTACTGCCAATCATATGCAACTGCATCTGTGAGGCATGTCTGTCCTGCTCTTGAAAGTTCATGGCGGGCCGGGGTGTAGTCGAGGGCGTGCGAGAGAGAGGCTCACACTCATGCCCGGTTTGCTGGTGCTGATGGGGTCGGGCGAGACGAGCCCGACCATGGTCGAGATCCACCGCGCCGCCGCGCGGACGCTGCGCGCGGGGGCGCGAGCCGTGCTGCTCGACACGCCCTACGCCTTCCAGGAGAACCGGGCCGACATCTCAGCCCGCGCCCGCGGGTACTTCGCCCAGAGCGTCGGCCTGGATGTCGAGGTGGGCTCCGCGATCGCGGGCGCCGACTGGGTGTTCTCCGGGCCCGGCAGCCCCACGTACGCGCTCGACCGGTGGGCCGCCTCCGGCCTGGCCGGCGACCTGCGCGCCAGGATCCGCGCCCGGGAGGGCGTCACCGTGCTGGCCTCGGCCGCCGCCTGCACCGCCGGCCTGGCCACCGTGCCGGTCTACGAGATCTACAAGGTCGGCGCCGAGCCCCACTGGCGCGAGGGCCTCGACCTGCTGGAGCCGCTCGGCCTGCGGGCGGTGCTCATCCCGCACTTCGACAACGCCGAGGGCGGCACCCACGACACCCGCTACTGCTACCTCGGCGAGCGCCGGCTGTCCCGCATGGAGCGCGAGCTGCCGCCCGGCACGGCGGTCCTCGGGCTCGACGAGCACACGGCCCTGGTCATCGACCTGGAGAGCGAGTCCGTACGGGTCGCCGGGCGCGGCGGCCTGACCGTCCGCCTGCCCGGCTCGCACACCGTCCTGCCCACCGGCACCCGCACCAGCCTCGACGAGCTGCGCCGCCTCGCCGAGGGCCGCGCCGGCACCCCCGTCCCGCCCCCGCCCGCCGACCCCCGGCTCGGCGCGCCCGCCGAGGTCACGCTGGAGGAGTCGATCCGCTCGTGCGAGGAGCTCTTCAAGACCGCCGCCGACCGCCCCGACCTGGTGGCCGCCGCGCAGGCCGTCCTCGACCTGGAGGCCGAGATCGTCAAGTGGGCCGCCGACACCGAAGAGGACGCGGGCGGGGTCGAGCAGGCCAGGGAGCTGATGCGGCTGCTCATCGCCCGCCTCGGCGAGCTCGCCCAGACCGCCACCCGCCGCGCCGAGGGCCTGCCCGCCCTGGTGGAGCCGCTGGTGGAGCTGCGGGCCGAGCTGCGCGGCAAGGGCTGCTACGACGTGGCGGACGCCCTGCGCGAGGCGATGGCACGCGGTGGGGTCTCGGTGGAGGACACCCCGACCGGCCCCCGCTGGTCGGCGCTCTCCTGACCGTCGGCGTCGCTAGAACGTCCGGGCGATCTCGCGGGCGCGCTCGTCCGCCTGCTTGCGCTCGTGCTCGTACGAGCCCGTCAGCGTCGGGTGATGCCGGACGGACTGGACGTCGGCGATGCCCGCCCACCTCAGCCACTCCTCGAAGAACGTGGACTGGAAGTCGAGCCCGAACTCCGGCCCCAGCCCCGGCCCCCACACGGCGCTGGTGTAGACGACGGCGGCCCGCTTGCCCGTGACGAGGCCGCGGTAGCCGGTCTCGGGGTGCACGTCGAAGACCATCGCGGGCTGGCTGACGACGTCGATGAACTGCTTCAGCTTGTACGGCACGCCCGAGTTCCACATGGGGACGCTGAACAGGTAGCGGTCGTAGGAGTCGAAGCGCTCGAAGGTGCGCACCGCCGCCGCCCACGCCTGCGCCTGCTCGCCCTGCGGGGTGCCGCCGCCGAACACGGTCATCTTGGCGTGCGCGGCGGCCGGGCCGAACTCGGGGAGGGTGCCGTCCCACAGGTCGAAGTGGTCGACGGTGGAGCCGGGGTGGGTGGCGAGGTACTCGTCGGTGAAGGTGCGGGCGATGGCCAGGGAGATGGACTCCGCTCCGCGCGGTGAGGCGGAGATGTGCAGCAGGCGGCTCATGGTGCCGGGTTCCTTTCGCGTCACGTACGGACTGTGGTCCGTTTATGTGAGAGACGATACGGACTGTGGTCCGATTACGCAAGCGAAAGAAGGGCCGGGCACCGTCGAGGGTGCCCGGCCCGAAGAGATCAGGGGGTCAGCGGCGGGGTGGGTCGATGCGGGCGCCGTCCAGCGTGAAGATCATGATCCGGGACAGGTCCACCCCGACCTTGGCCGCGTCGCCGGCCCGCCAGATGGGCCGGTTGCCGAGCCGGACGATCAGGTCGGAGCGGCGGTGGATGCCGCTGCCGGCGTGCGCCCCCACCTGCTCCTGGTCCTGCCACTCCTGGTCGTGGCGCGGGAACAGCCGCCGCACCAGGCCCGACAGCTTGCCCGAGCCGTTCTTGTCGCCGCCCGCGCGCCGGGTGCGCGGGTCCGGCGGCTCGGGCACCGGCACGGCCGGCATCCCGCACTCCAGGTACGCCAGCCACTCATGCCCGTGGTACTCCAGCGCCCGCACCCGCCCGAAGAACGACGGCCCCTCGTACGACTCCGGCACCGGGGCGAGCCCGTCCGGCCGCATGCCCACGAGGACCTGCCCGCCGGTGTGCTGGGAGATGGCGTACGCCCTGGGATCGCTCCACGGCATCGTGAGCCGGTGCGGGCCGAAGTCGAGCATGACGTACTGGTTCTGAGGCGTCCTGACATGCGCGGCCAACAGGTTCAACTGCTGGGAGTTGAGGAAGGCCGCGACGAAGGCCGTCGCTGGATCGTTGTAAATCTGGGCCGGAGTTCCGACGTCCTGGAGGACGCCGCGGTTGAGTATCGCGATCCGGTCGGCCAGGGTCAGCGCCTCGACCTGGTCGTGCGTGACGTAGATGGTGGTGACGCCGAGCGACCTGACCAGCGCGGAGATCTCCATCCGCAGCTCGGTGCGCATGCCGGCGTCGAGGTTGGACAGCGGCTCGTCCATGAGGAACAGCTTGGGCTGCCGCACGATCGCCCGCCCCATCGCCACCCGCTGCCGCTGCCCGCCGGACAGCGTGCCGGGGCGGCGGTCGAGGGTCTCGTCGATGTGCAGCACCTTCGACAGCTCGGTGACGCGCTCGCGCACCAGCGCCGGGTCCGACTTGGCGATCTCCAGCGGGAAGGCGATGTTCCCGCGCACCGTCCGGTGCGGGTAGAGGGCGCCGTTCTGGAAGACCATGGCCACGTCGCGGTCACGTGGCGCCAGGTGGTTGGCCAGCTCGCCGTCTAACCAGAGCTCGCCTTCGGTGATCTCCTCCAGCCCTGCGATCATGCGCAGCAGCGTCGACTTGCCGCATCCGGAAGGGCCGAGGAGGACGAGGAACTCGCCGTCTTCCGCCCGCAGGCTCAGCCGGTCGACTGCGAGGTAGTCGCCCGGATACACCTTGGTCACTTTATCGAGAACGACCGAGCTCATGGGCCCACACCTTGCGCGCGTGTCACCTGTGACGAGGCTGATTGAAGAGGTAGTACATCGCGCCTTAACGCCGCATGTCCACCCTTGACATAAAGAATCTCCTTCGTGGGTGTTTCGGCTGGGGGTTTTGGGCATCCGAACGCCTAAATTTCCGGATCTGAGTGGCGTGGAAGGACTTGCGTAAAGTTGCGGAAAGGGCTTTCATAGTCGAGACCTACGGGGGATGAACACGGGGGAGCCCATGACCGCTTGGTGGCGGAACGCCGCGATCTACCAGGTCTACGTGCGCAGTTTCGCCGACGGCAACGGCGACGGGATCGGTGACCTGATCGGCGTTCGCGATCGCCTGCCGTACCTGGCCGGCCTGGGGGTGGATGCGATCTGGCTGACGCCGTTCTACCCCTCGCCCATGGCGGACTTCGGCTACGACGTGGCCGACCACCGGGACGTCGACCCGCTCTTCGGCACGCTCGCCGACGCCAAGGCCCTCATCGACGAGGCCCACGAGCACGGCCTGCGGGTCATCGTGGACATCGTGCCCAACCACACCTCCTCCGCCCACCCCTGGTTCCAGCAGGCGCTGCGCGGCGAGCGACGCGATCGGTACATCTTCCGCGACCGGCCGAACGACTGGGAGTCCATCTTCGGCGGGCCCGCCTGGACCCAGGTCGAGGACGGGCAGTGGTACCTGCACCTGTTCGACCCCGCCCAGCCCGACCTCAACTGGGACAGCGAGGAGGTGCGCGGCGAGTTCCTGTCGATCCTGCGCTTCTGGCTCGACCTGGGCGTGGACGGCTTCCGCGTGGACGTCGCGCACGGCATGGTCAAGCCGGCCGGCCTGCCCGACATCGGCCGCGGCGACCAGGCCAGGATGGTCGGCAGGGAGCCGGTGCCGTTCTTCGACAACGACGGCGTGCACGAGATCCACCGCGCCTGGCGGCGCGTGCTCGACTCCTACCCCGGCGAGCGCATCGGCGTGGCCGAGGCGTGGGCGCCGACACCCGAGCGGCTGGCCAGGTACGTCCGCCCCGACGAGCTGCACCAGGCGTTCAACTTCCACTACCTGTTCGCCCCCTGGGACGCCGCCGAGCTGCGTACCGTCATCGACTCCTCGCTCGCCACGGCCGGCTCGGTCGGCGCGCCGACCACCTGGGTGCTGTCGAACCACGACGTCAAGCGGCACGTCACCCGCTACGGCAGCCTGGCGCGCGCCCGCGCCGCCGCGCTGCTCACGCTCGCCCTGCCCGGCTCCGTGTACGTCTACAACGGCGAGGAACTGGGCCTGCCCGAGGTGCTCGACCTGCCCGAGGAGCTGTGCCAGGACCCGCAGCGGCTGCGCGACCCCGACAGCGGCCGCGACGGCTGCCGCGTGCCCATGCCGTGGACGCGCGACGGCGGCTGGACCGACCCGTGGCTGCCCATCCCGGACTCCTGGGCCGAGCTGAGCGTGCAGGCCCAGCAGGGCGTGCCCGGCTCGACGCTGGAGCTGTACCGCGCGGCGCTGCGGCTGCGCCGCGCGCTCGACGGCGACCTGGCATGGCACGACTCGCCGGAGGGCACGCTCGTCTTCTCCCGCGGCCCGTTCGTCTGTACGGTCAACCTGACCGGCGAGCCCGTGGACTTCGGCGTCGCCGGAGAGCTCCTGATCGCCTCCGATGTCCCTGGAGCAGCGGATTCGGCGGCCTGGTGGAAAGTAAAGTAAGTGCCATGAACGGTCACGCTCGCCTAGCCGACATCGCCGCCCAGGCCGGGGTGAGCGAGGCCACGGTCAGCCGGGTTCTCAACGGGAAACCCGGTGTCTCGGCCGCCACCCGCCAAGCGGTCATGACCGCGCTCGACCTCATGGGCTACGAACGCCCGCCCCGCCTGCGGCAACGCAGCAACGGCCTGGTCGGCCTGGTCACGCCCGAGCTCGACAACCCGATCTTCCCCGCGTTCGCGCAGGCCATCGAGAAGGCGCTGACCCAGCACGGCTACACGCCCGTGCTGTGCACCCAGCTTCCCGGCGGCGCGCCCGAGGACGAGTTCACCGAGCTGCTCGTCGATCGCGGCGTCAGCGGCATCGTGTTCGTCTCCGGGCTGCACGCCGACACCACCGCCCGGATGGACCGCTACACCCGCCTGACCGACCGTGGCCTGCCGATCGTGCTGGTCGACGGCTACAGCGAGCACATCGACGCGCCCTTCATCTCGCCCGACGACCGCATGGCCGCGCGGCTGGCCGTGCAGCACCTCGTCGACCTCGGCCACGAGCGCATCGGGCTCGCGCTGGGGCCGCGCCGGTTCGTCCCCGTGATCAGGAAGATCGAGGGCTACCGGCAGACGATGGCCCAGCTCCTCGGCGCGACCGACGTCGACGACCTCGTCGCCCACTCGCTGTTCTCCGTGGAGGGCGGGCAGGCCGCCGCCGCGCAACTGCTCGCCCGCGGCTGCACCGGCATCGTGTGCGCCAGCGACCTGATGGCGCTCGGCGCGATCCGCGCCTGCCGGGAGAAAGGGCTCGCCGTGCCCGGGGAGGTGTCGGTGGTCGGGTTCGACGACTCGCCGCTGATCGCGTTCACCGACCCGCCGCTGACCACGGTGCGCAAGCCGATAGGAGCGATGGCGTCGGCCGCCGTGCAGACCCTGCTGGAAGAGGTCAACGGCGCGCCCGCCAAGCACGTCGAGCTGATCTTCCAGCCGGAGCTCGTCGTCCGCGGCTCCACCGGCTCCGGCCCGCTGGTCAACCGGTGAGCGCCCGCCTTCTCGCGCCCGGAAGATCCGGCTCACGGGCCGGCCGGTGCGTCTGGCGGGCCGGCCGGTGCGCCTCCTGGGGCGGCCGGTGAGCGCCGACGTTCTCGTGCTCGGCGGGTCCGGGGTCGACACCACCGTGTACGTGCCCGAGCTGCCCCTGCCGTACCGCGACACCTACCACGTGCCGCCGGTCGTCGACCGGATCGGCAACACCGGCTCCGGCGTCGCCCTCGGCTGCCACGCGCTCGGCCTCGGCGTCGTCTTCGCCGACCTCATCGGCGACGACCCGCAGGGCGCGCTGATCCGCCACGCGCTGCGCGACCTCGACTGCCGCTGGGGCACGGCCGCGGCCGGCACCACGCGCAGCGTCCTGCTCGTCGGCCCCGACGGGCGCCGGCTGTCGCTGCACGACCCGAAGGCCACGCCCGGCGAGCGCCTGCCCAGGCACCTGTACGCCGACGTCGACGCAGCCCACGTGCACGTGTCGATCAGCGACCGCTGCCGCGACGCCTACCCCGACCTGGAGGGCAGGTCCGTCTCCACCGACCTGCACGACTGGGACGGCGTCAACGACTACCACAAAGACTTCGCCTACCGCTCCGACCTGGTGTTCCTGTCGTCCACCGCCCTCCCCGCCCCGGCCGCGACGATGCGCGACATCATCGCGCGCGGGCGCGCCCGCACGGTCGTGTGCATGCGCGGCGCCGACGGCTGCCTCGTCCTGACCCGCGACGGCGGCGACGTGCGCGCCTTCCCGGCCGAGCCGCTGCCCGGCCCGGTGGCCGACAGCAACGGCGCGGGCGACGCGTTCGTGTCGGGCTTCCTGTACGGCATGCTGCGCGGTCGCCCGCTGGAGGAGTCGGTACGGCTGGGCGCGATCGCGGGGGCGCACGCGTGCACAGTCGCCGGCACGCACGAGTCACCGATCACCGAGCCGCTGCTCCTGGCCAGAGCCGAGACACCGGCGGGGTGAGGGCTCAGGCGCAGGCCGGGTGACGGGGCCTGGGGCGCCCGACCGCGGGACCTCAGGCGTCGGCTCGCTGGGACCGGTCCAGCTCGCGCCAGGCCCGGCCGACGAAGGGCGGCAGCGAGATCAGCAGGTAGACGCAGGTGAAGGCGAACAGGGTGGGGCCCAGGCCGACGACCTCGGTGAGCGCCCCGGCCGCCAGCCCGCCGAGCGGCATCCCCGCGTACGCGGCGGCCGTCATCGCGCCGATCACCCGGGCCCGCAGCGGCGCGGGGATCCGGCCGTACTGGAGGATGGCCAGGATCGGGTTGATCGCCCCGGCCGCGAAGCCGGACACCGCCGTGACGGCGAGCGCCACGGGGAACGGCGCGCCCATGGCCAGCACCAGCACGCGCGGCACCCCGGCCATGAGGAAGGCCCACCCGTAGGTCAGGCGCATCGGCAACCGGCCGCCGGCCGTCCCGTACACGATGGTCCCGGCCACCGCGCCCGCGCCGAGCGCGCCGGTGAGCAGCCCGAACGCGCGGGGATCGCCGGCCACCTCGCGCGCGTACAGCGCCAGCAGCACCTGGGTGACGCCGGTGTCGAGCAGGTTGACCACCACGATCATGGTGGTGGCGCTGAGCTGCAGCCGGTCGCCCCACAGGAAGGTCAGCCCGGCCCGCAGCCCGTCCAGGTACCCGCCGGGCTCGCGCCGCCCCCGACGCACGCGCGGCACCCCGGCGGCGATCAGCGTCGCCGACAGCAGGAACGTCACCCCGTCCACGAGCAGCAGCATGCTCGGCCCGAGCCACAGGATCAGCACCCCGGCCAGCGGTGCCCCCACCATCGCGGCGCCCCGGTAGACGCCGTCGTAGGCGGAGGTGGCCCGCTCGATCCGCACGCCGGCCGCCGTGGACAGGTCGGGCAGCATGGCCTTGCGCGCGGTCTCGCCGGGGGTGGCCGCCAGCCAGCGCAGGAACAGCAGCACGAGCAGCAGCGGGTAGCTCAGCCCGGTCGTCAGGAACAGCACCGGCACGGCCAGCACGATCAGCCCGCTGGCCAGGTCCGACAGCACGCTCGCCGCGCGGAACCCGAGCCGGTCCACGATCGAGCCGCCGAACGCGGCGGAGATGACGGTGGGGAACGTCGTGGCGAACGAGGCCACCCCCGTGAGCACGGCGCTGCCGGTGGTCTCCAGGACGAACCAGGGGACGGCGAGGATGGACAGGATGTTCCCGGTGACGGAAAGGGCGTTGGCGGCCAGCAAGGTGATGAATGGACGCCTCACGCGTAATGCCCCCGGGGCCACGATCTCCAAGTGTCAGCGTTCCTCATGGGCGGCTTGTGGTCAAGAGAGCCTATTTGATGGCCGTTCTAACGGCATGTCGTAAATAAGGTGATTTAATAGTACGATTCCGGACGTGAAGAGTCCTCTGTACCGGTGGGAGCTCGTCCAGGCCGTCACCGGGCAACGGGTGTTCGGGATCGTCAGGAGCGCCGGCCCGCAGGAGGCGGTGGCCGCCGCCGAGGCCATGCTGGACGCCGGCCTCAATGCCGTCGAGGTGGCGCTCACCACGCCCCGCGCCCTCACCGCCGTCGCGCGGCTGGCCGAGCAGCGGCCCGACGCCCTCATCGGCGCCGGCACCGTGCTCGACGAGGCCGCCGCCCGCGCCGCCGTCGAGGCCGGGGCGCGCTTCCTGGTCTCACCCCACCTCAACCCCGGCGTGATCCGCACCGGCCACCGCTACGGCGTGCCCGTCTTCCCCGGCGCCGCCACGCCGACGGAGATCGTACGGGCCCTGGAGGAGGGCGCCGACGCCGTGAAGCTCTTCCCCGCCTCGGCCGTGACGCCGTCCTGGCTGCAAGCCGTGCGAGCCGCGATCCCGCAGCTGCCCGCCATCCCGACGGGCGGCGTCACCATCGACGACGCCCCCGGCTGGATCGCCGCCGGCGCCATCGCCTGCGGCATGGGCTCCGCGCTGACCTCCGGCGGCGCCCAGGCAGCCGAGCGACGCGTCACGACCCTGCTCACCCGCCTCGCGCAGGCGAGCTCCCCGGCATGACGCCGCAGAGACCGCAGGGGCGGGTGGCGGGGTGAAGCTCCAGGGCCTGCACGGGCAGGTGGTGGACGGGCTCGGGCGTTCGCTGGCCGCCGGTGAGCTGGGCGCGGGGGAGGTGCTGCGGCTGGAGGACGTCCAGGAGCGGTTCGGCGTCTCCCGCACGGTCGCCCGTGAGGCCGTACGCGTGCTGGAGTCGAAGCGGCTGGTCAGCAGCCGCCCCCGGGTCGGTGTCACCGTGCGCCCGATGAGCGCCTGGAACCTCTACGACCCCCAGGTGATCCGCTGGCGCCTCACCTCGCCGGGACGCGAGACTCAACTGCGCGAGCTGGCCGAGCTGCGGGCCGCCGTCGAGCCCGCCGCCGCCGCGCTGGCCGCCCGGCACGCCGATCCCGCCGCACGACAGGACCTGCTGGCCGCCGCCCACGCCCTGATCGCCGCCGCGCGGGCCGGCGACAGGCACGGCTTCGTGACCGCCGACGCCGCCTTCCACCGGGTGCTGCTGGGCGCGTCGGGCAACGGCATGTTCGCCCAGCTAGCCTCGGTCACCGAGGAGCTGCTGGTGGCCCGCCGCGACCTGCTCCTCCTGCCCGAACGCCTGGACAACCCGGCCGTCCGCCGCCACCTCGACGTCGCCGCCGCCGTCACCGAGGGCCGCGCCGAGGACGCCGCCCTGGCGACGGCCAGGATCGTGGCGGCGGCCCACGACGAGGTCAAAAGCCTCCTGGAGGGTACGGCCTGCCCGCTCGTGACGTGAGCCGACGAGCGCCCGGCCCCGGCCTGGCCCCGGTCGCGGGTCAGAGTCCGGTTCCCGCTGCGGTCGCGCGTCCGGCCAGTGCCGCCAGCTCGTTCGCGATCGACGGCCAGAGCCCCGGCGGCAGGTCGTGGCCCATGCCCGGATACACGACCAGGCGCGCGTCCGGGATGGCGGCGGCCAGCTCCCTGGCCGAGCGGAGGCGCACCATGGGGTCCGCCTCGCCGTGCAGGACGAGCGCCGGGGCCGTGATGCCGCCCAGGCGCGGGAGCAGGTCGCCGGTCGCGTTCAGGGCGGCGGCCTGGCGCATCGTGCCCGGCCCCGGCTCCGGGCACCGGTCGAACATCGTCAGGGCGATCCGCCGCCACAGCTCCTCCTCCAGCGGGTACTCGGCGGTGGTGAGCGGCCGGACGGCCTCGACGAACCTCCGCGCGTAACCGTCCCGGCCGGGCGCGGGGCGCCGCAGTCCCTTGGCGAGCATGCGCAGCAGCGCGGCCGGCCGCATCCGGCTCAGGCGCCAGCCCGCGTACGAGGCGGCCAGGCCGAGCGTGCGGACCCGGTGCGGGTAGCGCAGCGCGGTGAGCTGCGCGATGACCCCGCCCGCCGCCGCGCCGAAGAGGTGGGCGCTGTCCCAGCCGAGCGCGTCCATGACCGCGACGGCGTCGTCGGCCAGGTCATCCAGCGTGTACGCCGGCTTCCTCCGCCTCCCGAACCGGCCCGGGGCCTCCGCCTGCCCGATCTGTGACGAGAGCCCGGAGTCGCGGTTGTCGTACCTGACCACCGCGAACCCCCTGGCCCCCAGCTCGGCGCACAGCCCGTCCGCCCAGGCGACCATCTGCAGGCCCGTGCCGACGACGAGCAGCAGCGGCTCCCCGTCCGGTGCGCCCACCCGCTCGTAGGCGAGGCGCACCCCGCCGTTGTGCGCGAACTCGATCCGCATGCGCTGCCCTCCGTTTCAATGCACTTGCATTGTAAAGGAGAAAGGCCGTTTTACAATGCGGTCGCATGAAAAAAGAGTCCCGTGCTATCCGGACATCGCGGCCGATATATGCTCACTCGTGATCAACGTGCTATGACCGGGAGGCTGCCCCGATGACCGTCGCCGTCCACGTCGGCCCCGAGCCCGTGCCCGCGCTCATCGACGCCGTCCGCCGCGCCGGCGCCCGCGTCGTGCCCCTGGCGGAGGCCGAGGCGATCGTCTACTACGGCAACGACGACCCCGGCGAGGTGCGCTCCATGCTCCACGAAGGCATCCGCTGGGTGCAGCTCCCGCACGCCGGCGTCGAGCGATGGGCCGACGCCGGCGTCATCACCGGGCATCCCGTCTTCACCGCCGCCACCGGCTCGTACGGCCGGCCCGTCGCCGAGCACGCGCTGGCCCTCATGCTCGCCGCCGCCCGCAACCTGCACCGGCTGGCCAGGGCCACCACGTGGCTGCCCAACACGTCCAGGGAGCTGACCGGCTCGACCGTCGCGATCGTGGGCTGCGGCGGCATCGGCCGGGCGCTGATCGGGATGCTGGAGCCGTTCGGCTGCCGGATCGTCGCCGTCAGCGACCGCGGCGCGGTGCCGGGCGCGGACGTCGTGCTGCCGCGCGCCCGCTACCGCGAGGCGCTGCCCGAGGCGGACTACGTGGTCGTCGCCGCGCCCGCCACGCCCGGCACCAGGGGGATGTTCGGCACGCACGAGTTCGGGCTCATGCGGCAGGACGCGTGGCTGGTGAACGTCGCCAGAGGCGGCCTCGTCGTCACCGCCGACCTGGTCGAAGCGCTGCGCTCGGGCCGCATCGGCGGGGCGGCGCTCGACGTCACCGACCCGGAGCCGCTGCCCGACGGCCACCCGCTCTGGACGCTGGAGAACGTGCTCATCACCCCGCACTCCGCCAACCCGCGCCCCGCCTACTGGCGCGGCCTGGCCGAACGCGTCACCGAGAACGTGCGCCGCTTCCGCGACGGCGAACCCCTGGAAGGCGTGGTCTCCCCGGCACAGGGCTTCTGACCCCTCAAAGCTGCTCGGCCGCTACGGGAGGTTGAGCCGGGCTCCGGTGCTCAGACCCGAGTCGTGCACCTCGAGCCCGACCGGGTCGAGCCCCTTCGGCAGCTCGAACACCAGCGCGCCCACGAACGACGCGCCCGCCTCGATCCGGATCGGCGTGATCTCCTTGCCGCCCTTGTCGAGCAGCTTGGTGCCGCCGTGCAGCTCGTCGTCCTCGTCGATGAGCTTCTGCTGGCCGGGGTAGAGCACCCTGGCCTCCGCGCCGACGTTCCTGACCTGCACGCCGATCTGGCACGTGCGCTCGTCCGCGTCCTTGGCCGGCTTGGCGCACTTGGCGCTGGTCACGGCGAAGCGCAGCTTGCCGTCCTGGACCGGGCCGTCCTCGCCGACGGCGGGGGAGCGGAACACCCACGCCAGCACCGCGAGCAGCACCACCATGAGCACGACGGCGATCACCAGCGCCGTCAGGCAGCCGGCGAGCAAGCCCCGCTTGGGCCGGGCGGCGCCGTAGCCGGGCAGCGGCGCCTGACCGGTGGCCGTGTGGTCGGGCAGCGGCCCCTGACCGGTGGTCGAGTGGTGCGGCAGCGGCGGCTGCCCCGCCGGGGGTTGCAGCGGGAACTGGCCGGTCTGGTGCGGTAACGGCATCCGGCCACCACCGGGCTGCCGCCCCCGCGACGAGCCGGGCGTCGGCCCCGTGCGCTCGGCGGGCGGCGGCTGCGGCGCCACGTGCCCGGTGCCCGGCACGCCCTGCGGCCCCCGCGCGGACCCGGGCGTGGGGCCGGTGCGCTCGGCAGGGGAGGGCGCCCGGCTCGCCCCGGGCGTGGGGCCCGTGCGCTCGGCCGGATGCGGCTGCTGCGCCATGCCGTGCGGAGGCCCCGTGCGCTCCGCCGGGTGCGGCTGCGCGACCCCCGCCGGGGGCCCGGTGCGTTCGGATGGAGGCACCGGCTGGGGCCCGCGCGACGAGCCGGGCGTCGGCCCGGTGCGCTCGGCGGGTGGTGGCTGCGGGGCGCGGGAGGAGCCTGGCGTCGGGCCCGTGCGCTCGGCCGGAGGCGGCTGAGGCGGCCGGTGCTGCTCCCCGTGCCGGTGCTGCTCCCCATGACGGGGCGGCATCGGAACGTGGCCGGTGCGGTCGGGCGGCGGCATCAGGGGGCCGAACTCCGACGGGTTCCACGCGTTCGTCAGATGCTTGGTGGCGGCGAGCTGCGCGGCCGGCTCGTCGGACGCCTCCACGAGCTCCAGCAGGAGCTGCCGGGCCGTGGGCCGGCGCGCCGGGTCGGGGTGGATGGCGGCGGCGACCAGCCGGTCGAGCGGCGTGGGCAGCCCGCGCAGGTCGGGCGGCGCCTGCCGGGCCCTGGCCGCCATGACGTACGCGTCGCCCTCGCCGAACGGATGCCCGCCGAGCCCCGCGTACGCGATCAGCGACCCCCACGCGAACACGTCGCCCGCCGGGCTGGAGACGCCTTCGAAGACCTGCTCGGGAGCGATCCAGCCAGGGGTGCCCATGACCATGCCGGCGTTGGTGTGCCGGGAGTGCACGTGCGTCGAGCGCGCCAGCCCGAAGTCGATCACGCGGGGGCCGGCCAGCGTCAGCATGACGTTGGCGGGCTTGAGGTCGCGGTGGACCAGCCCGGCGGCGTGGATGGCGGTGAGCGCGGCGGCGACGCCGACGGCGGCGGCGTGCAGCACGGACGGCGACAGCGCCCCGTGCTCGATGAGGTGGTCCTCCAGGGAGATGCCGTCGATGTACTCGGTGACGAGGTAGAGGACGCCCCGGTCTTCACCGTGGTCGAGCACGCGCGCGGTGCAGAACGAGGCGACCTTGCGCGCGTTGGACACCTCTTCGTGGAAGCGGGCCCGGTAGACGGGGTCGGCGGTGTAGTCGCGCCGGATCGCCTTCAGTGCCACCCGTGAGCCGTCGGCGGCCTTGTCGATGGGCACGGCGAGGTAGACGACGCCCATGCCGCCGGAGCCGAGACGGCCGATCAGCTCGTAGGGGCCGATCGCCGGCGGATCTTCCGGCTGCAGAGGAGTGCCTGTGGAGCGCCCCAACGTCGCCGTCCTCTCGCCGTCGTCATCCCGTCTCAATCCGAACCGATCCTCCCGCCGGTTCGTCCTCTGGCAACCCCGAATGGCAACCCGAACCGTTCCGCCGCCCGGCATCCCGTTTGTACCCCAGACTCTAACGGAGGAAGGGCCTGCCCGTTGGCCACTAGCCCCCAGGAGGGTCGCGCCGGAGCGGCCTCATGGTGACCCGCAGCCGCGACAGGTCGATCGCGTGGGGGAGCGGCCGGTGCTGGGAGATGAGCCGCCCGACGGGCTTGGGACGGGCCGCGCCGAGCACGGCCGCGAGGAAGGCGGTGCCGACGGCGAGCGTCAGGTGCACGCCGCCGCAGCCGGGCCGCGCCCACCACTCGTCGGCGGCGGTGCCGTCGAGCCAGATCTCGGGGGCGAACGTGTTCGCGTACGGCAGGCGCGGGCTGCGCTGGTGCGCCGCGATCGGCACGAGCACGGTGGTGCCGGCGGGCAGCGGGCTGCCGTACCACTCGGTCTCGGTCGTGGTGATGCGGGCCAGGGCGGGCACGGGCGGCCACAGGCGCAGCCCTTCGCGCAGGCAGGCGCGCAGGTGCTCGGGGTTCTTGCGGGCCGCCTTGCGGTGGGCGGGGTGGGCGGCGAGCAGGGCCAGGGTCTGCGTCAGGCCGGCCGCGCTGGCGCCCAGCCCCATCAGCCAGAACGCGGCCTGCATCAGCGCCCGCGACTCGCTCTCCGGTGTCTCGGCGATCAGCCCGGCCAGGCTGCCGGGCTCGGCGCGGCGCAGGTGGTCGATGATGCGGGCGTCGTAGCGGCCGGACAGGATCTCCTGGCGCCGCCTGGCCCGCCACCGGCCGGCCCGGGTGACGCCTTCGAGCAGCCGGGTGAGCTCCTCGTCGTCGGCCGCGCCGTCGCCGTAGACGCAGCGCCTGGCCACGCGCTGCCAGCAGGCGTTGAGGCGGGCGTGGTCGACCACGCCCTCGGTGAGCGCGGCGGCCTCCTCCCTGGCGATCTCGATGAAGCGCGGGCGCAGCACGTCGGTGGGCAGGCCGAAGGGGCGCTCGTCGAGGGTGGGGGCGTAGGCGTCGTCCTCGGTCAGGACGCGCACGGCGTCCCGCTTGGACAGGATCAGCAGGACGCGGCCGCGCAGGCCGCGCACGAGCACGGGCCGGCCGCCGTAGCGGGTCTCCAGGGTGGCCAGCAGCGCGCGGGCCCGCAGCGGGTCGCGCCCGCGTGTCACGTGCGGCGTGCCCGGGGGGACGAGCGTGGCCGCCAGGCGCAGGCTCTCCAGCAGGGTGGCCCTGGGCAGTCCCCTAGGCACGTGTGACCTTCCGCGCTCTCATGCGTCGATGTGATCGCTCGCGGGGCCGCGTTCGCAATGCGGGGTTTCGGTCAGTGGAACACTTCCGGTCGCAAGATCGGTAGGCGTTCCGTTGACCGGAACGGAGTCACGCGGCAAGCGGCGCGGCCGGGCACGGAGTCACGCGCCGAGCAGCACGGCGGAGAACGGGATCACGCGCCGAGCAGCGCGGCCGAGATCGCCTGGGCGGCGCCGCGTACCGAGATGCCCAGCTTGGCCAGCGGCGCCAGGTGGGCGGGCGCCGCCACCCCGACCGCCATGCAGATCCGCCCGCCGGGGCCGAACACCGGGGCCGCCACGCACGCCACCCCCTCGGTGAACTCCTCCTGCGAGTAGGCGATGCCGTGCCGGCGGACCTGCGCCAGCTCCCGCTCCAGCCCGGCCAGGCTGGTGATCGTGCGGCGGGTCAGCCGCTCGAACGTGCCCCGCGCCAGCAGCTCCTGGCGCAGCTTCGGATCGAAGGCCAGCAGCGCCTTGCCGGTGGCCGTGCAGTGCAGCGGCGCCCGGTCGAGGCCGTCGGAGCGCGAGCCGACCCGGTTGTGGCCGTACAGGCGCTCGACGTAGCGGATCTCCAGGCCGGACGGCACGGCCAGGTTCACCGTCTGCCGGGTCGTCTCGAACAGGTACAGCAGGTACGGCAGGACGACCCGGCGGGTGCCGGGCACGCGCGCCCGGGTGATGCCGGCCATCGACTCCAGCAGCTCGCCGGGCAGGTACGCGTTGCCCACCCGGCGGGCCAGCTCGCGCGAGCAGAGCACGCCGAGGATCCGGTGCGCGGTCGACTTGGGCAGGCCCGTGCTGCGGCACAGCTGCGACAGCGTGACGGGGCGGGAGGCGGCGCTGAGCGCGAGCAGGAGGTCGATCCCGCGCTCCAGGCTGCCGGGCTGCGACGCCGGACGCTCGTCCGGCGCCGCCTGCGCGGGGCCGACCGTCGTCGCCGCGTTCGCCGGCCCGCGGCTGGTCGTGGTCGCGTTCGCCTGCGCGGGGCTGGTCGTGGTCGCGTTCGCCGGCGCCTGGCTGACCGTCGTCCTCGCCTGCTCTTGGCTGACCGTTTCCGTGCTGACCGTTTCCGTCGGCATTGACATCCCTCTCGCTCGCCGGACAGCGGAAGGGGCTCCCGGGGCTGCGGCTTTACATGTCCTGGCCTACCCGGTCACCGCTCGCCGATACCTCCGTCCGGCGCAGCCCGACGATCTCCGCGTACACGGATACGGCCACCTCACCGGGCGTTCTGGCCCCGATGTCCAGACCTGCGGGCACGTGGACGCGTTCGCCTCCCTCCACCCGCGCCAGCACCGCCGCGCCCCGCCTGCGGCTGGCGATCAACCCGACGTACGGGACGCCGGCCGCCAGCGCCTCGCGCAGCACCGGCTCCTCGCCCACGCCGTGCGAGGCCACCAGCACGGCCGTCGTGTCGGCCGCGATGGGGCCGGGGCCCGGCTCGACCGCGTACCCCATCGCCTGCCCCACGGCGGTGAAGGCGCGGGCGATGGGGCTGTCGCCGTGCACCCGCACCAGCGCCGGCGGCGAGACGGCCTCCAGGAAGATCTCCAGCGTGCCGCCCGACAGGCACGGCTGGCCCACGGCGACCAGGCCCTCCTCCTCGCGCGGCGCGTCTTGCTCCGGGGTGATCCGCAGCAGCGTGGCCCCGCCGGTGCCCAGCAGGCGCAGGCCCTGCGCGCGTACGGTGTCGGTGGCGCACACGCCGCCCACGAACCCCTCGATCGTCCCGTCGGCCAGCACCAGCGCGCGATCGCCGGCCTTCGCGCTGGTCGGGCGCTGCGCCCGCACGACGGTGGCCAGCACGTACGGCTCCCGCCCCGACCGCAGCCGCGCCACCCTCGTGTCGAGGTCGGCGGCCGGCCGGGGCCGGGCGGCGGGCATGCCCAGGAACTCGGTCATGGCACGGCCAGGTCCGTGCGGAACGGGTTTCCGTTGACGACCCGCCACACGTTCGCGGGGGTCAGCGGCATGTCGGCGTGCCGTACCCCGTACGGCGCGAGCGCGTCCACGACGGCGTTGACCACGGCGGCGGGGGAGCCGACCGTGGCCGACTCGCCGACGCCCTTGGCCCCGATCGGGTGCGTCGGCGAGGGCGTGACGGTCTCGCCGAGCTCCCACGACGGGCACTCCATCGAGGTCGGCAGCAGGTAGTCCATGAACGAGGCCCCGAGGTGGTTGCCGTCCTCGTCGAACGCCATCACCTGCATGAGCGCCATGCCGACCCCGTCGGCCAGCCCGCCGTGGATCTGCCCCTCGACGATCATCGGGTTGATCCGCACGCCGCAGTCGTCCACGGCCACGAACCTGCGCACCTTCACCTGCCCGGTGCCGGGGTCGACGTCCACGACGCAGATGTAGGCGCCGAAGGGGTAGGTGAGGTTCGGCGGGTTGTAGACGGTGACCGCGTCGAGGTGGCCCTCGACGCCTTCGGGCAGCTCCAGGTTCGAGTGGGCGGCCAGCGCGATCTCCGCCAGCGACTTGCCCGCGGACGGGTCGCCCACCACCGACCACCTGCCGTCGGCCCACTCCAGGTCGTCCGGGGAGGCCTCCAGCATGGCCGCTGCGACGATCTTGGCCCGGTCGCGCACCTTCCTGGCCACGATGGCCGTGGCGGCGCCCGAGACGGGAGTGGAGCGCGAGCCGTACGTGCCGAGGCCGAACGGCGTCTGGTCGGTGTCGCCGTGCACCACCTCCACGTCGTCGGCCGGGATGCCCAGCTCCTGCCCGACGATCTGCGCGAACGTCGTCTCGTGCCCCTGCCCCTGCGACTGGCACGACACCCGCAACACCGCCTTGCCCGTCGGGTGCACGCGCAGCTCGGCGCCGTCGGCCATGCCGAGGCCGAGGATGTCCATGTGCTTGCGCGGGCCCGCGCCGACCGCCTCGGTGAAGAAGCTGACGCCGATGCCCATCAGCTCGCCCCTGGCCCGCTTGTCGGCCTGCTCGGCGCGCAGCTTGTCGTAGCCGGCCATGTCCATGGCCAGGCGCAGCGCCTTCGGGTAGTCGCCCGAGTCGTACTCCCAGCCGGTGGGGGAGGTGTAGGGGAACTGCTCGGGTTTGAGCAGGTTGCGCAGGCGCAGCTCGGCCGGGTCCATGCCGAGCTCGGCGGCCAGCACGTCCACCATGCGCTCGACCAGGTAGACGGCCTCGGTGACGCGGAAGGAGCAGGCGTAGGCGACGCCGCCGGGCGCCTTGTTCGTGTAGACGCCGGTGACCTCGCAGTGGGCGGTCTCGATGTCGTACGAGCCGGAGAAGACGTGGAAGAACCCGGCGGGGAACTTGGTCGGCTGCGCGGTGCCGTTGAAGGCCCCGTGGTCGGCCAGCACCTTGACGCGGATGCCCTGGATCCTGCCGTCGCGGGTCGCGGCGATCTCGCCGCGCATGTGGTAGTCGCGGGCGAAGGCGGTGCTCATCAGGTTCTCGGAGCGGTCCTCCATCCACTTGACGGGCTTGCCGGTGACGATCGAGCCGACGATCGCACACACATATCCCGGATATATCCCGACCTTGCCGCCGAAGCCGCCGCCGATGTCCGGCGAGATCACCCGGATCTTGTGCTCGGGCAGCCCGGCCACCATCGCGTACAGCGTCCGGTGGGCGTGCGGCGCCTGCGTCGGGCACCAGACGGTCAGCTTGCCCGTGACCTTGTCGAAGTCCGCCACCGCCCCGCACGTCTCCAGCGGCGCCGGATGCACGCGCGGGTACAGCATGTCCTGCGCGACCGTCACCTCGGCCCGCTCGAACACGGCGTCCGTGCGCGCCCTGTCCCCGGCCTCCCAGTCGAAGATGTGGTTGCCGGTACGCCCCTCCAGGTCGTCCCTGATCACCGGGGCGCCCGGGGCGAGCGCCTTCCGCGCGTCGATGACCGCGTCCAATGGCTCGTAGTCGACGTCGATCAGCTCCAGCGCGTCCCGCGCCGAGTACGGGTCCTCCGCCACCACGAACGCCACTTCCTGCCCCTGGAAGCGCACCTTGTCCGTGGCCAGCACCGCCTGGATGTCGTTGGACAGCGTGGGCATCCAGGCCAGGTTCAGCCCGGCCAGCGTCTGCCCGGTGATGACCGCCCTGACCTTCGGATGCGCCTCGGCCGCGCTGGTGTCGACGGAGACGATCCGCGCGTGGGCGTGCGGGCTGCGCAGGATCGCCCCGTACAGCATGCCGGGCAGGCGCACGTCGTCGGTGTAGGTGCCGCGCCCGCGGATGAACCGGGCGTCCTCCTTGCGATGCATCCGGCCGAAACTCATCTGCTCGCCTCCGCGGCCCATCTGATCGAACGCACGATGTTCTCGTAGCCGGTGCACCGGCACAGCTGCCCCGAGATCGCCTCCCGGATCCGCGCCTCGTCGGGGTCGGGGTCGCGGTCGAGCAGCGCGCGGGCGGTCAGCAGCATGCCCGGCGTGCAGAAGCCGCACTGCAGCCCGTGGCACTCCACGAACCCCTTCTGCACCACGTCCAGCTCGCCGTCCCGCTCCAGCCCCTCCACGGTGGTGACCTCGTGCCCGTCGGCCATGACGGCCAGCACCGTGCACGACTTGACCGGCACGCCGTCCAACCGCACCGTGCACACCCCGCAGTTGGAGGTGTCGCAGCCCCAGTGGGTGCCCGTCAGGCCCAGCTCGTCGCGCAGGAAGTGCACGAGCAGCAACCTCGGCTCGACGTCCCTGGTGTACGCCTGCCCGTTCACGGAGACCGTGATCCGCATCCTCAGCTCCTCCCCGCCGCCCTGACCAGCGCGCGCCGGGTCAGCTCGGCGGCCAGGTGACGCTTGTAGTCGGCCGGGCCGCGCTGGTCGGCGTGCGGCGCGCAGCCCTCGGCCGCGATCCGGCCGGCCTCGGCGAACGCCTCCTCGCCCGGCGCCCGTCCTTCCAGGTAGGTCTCGGCCTCGGGCGCGCAGAAGTGCGGCGCGCCGACCGCCGTCAGGCCGATGCCGGCCTGGACGATCGTGCCGCCCTCGATCCGCAGCACCGCCCCGGCCGCCGCCACCGGCCAGTCGCCGGCGCGCCGCTCGACCTTCTCGTACGCGCTGCCCGTGCCGGCCGCGACGGGCACGCGGAGCTGGATCAGCAGCTCGTTCGGCGCGACCGCCGTCTCGTACGGACCCTGGTGGAACCGCCTGACCGGCACCGTACGGACCCCGCCCGGCCCCTGGACGACCGCGGTCGCGCGCAGGGCGGCGAACACCGCGGCCAAATCCTCGGAAGGATCCCCCTGACAGAGAGAACCGCCAACGGTCCCCCGATTTCGCACAATTGGGTCGGCAATAACACGCTCCGCATCCCGAAATATCGGGAAAAGGTCGGTGGCGGTCACACTCTCCAGCAGCTCCGTGTGCCGCACCATCGCCCCGATCGCCAGCTCGTCGCCCTCCACGGCGATCCGCCCCAGCTCGCCGGCCAGGCCGTTGATGTCGATCAGGGCCTCCGGCTGGGCCAGCCGGAGCTTCATCATCGGGATGAGGCTGTGCCCGCCGGCGACGACCCTCGCCTCGGGCCCGTAGCGCTCCAGCAGCTCGAGCGCGTGCGGAACGCTGTCCGCTCTCTCGTATGCGAATGTCGCGGGAACTTGCATGAGAGCACATAAGCGGTTACCGATTTGTCGCGACAATCCGCAAATAAGACTTTCCTTAACACCGGGCGGACAACTAAAAAGAGGGGTGTGACTCTCAGCCAGCTCGGCGCGTTCGTCTTCGTCGCCCGCCTCGGCTCGGTCAAGGCCGCCGCGAAGGCGCTCGGCGTCAGCGAGCCCGCCGTCTCCCAGTCACTCGCCCAGCTCCGCCGCCACCTCGGCGACGCCCTGCTGACCCGCTGCGGCGACCGCATGGTGCTCACCGAAGGCGGGCGGCGCCTGCTCGGCATCGCCTCCCAGATGGTCGCCCTCGGCGCCCAGGCCGTCGCCGCCGTCCAGCCCGGCCGCCCCTCCCGGCTGCACGTCGTCATGGACGCCGGCCTGGCCGAGTACGTCGCCGGCCCCCTGCTCTGCCTGTTCACCCAGCGCAAGCCCGCCGACGCCACCACCGGCGTGGCCGCCACCGCCGAGACCCCGCTGCTGCTCACCAGCCGCCTGGCCGACGTCGCGCTCGGCGCCCAGCTCACCGGCGAGGGCCTGGTCAGCCGCCCCGTGCTGCGTTGCCGCCTCATCGTCGTCGGCTCGCCCCGGGGCCGCCGCGACCACTGGCTCGTCGGCCCGTCCGGCACCGACCCGGCCAGCGACACCAGCCGCCTGCTGAGCCTCCTGCGCGTCCAGGAGTCCCAGGTCCGCGTCTTCGCCAACCAGACCGCCGCCTGGAAGGCCGCCGCCGAAGGCGCCGGCGTCGCCCCCGCCACCGCCCACCTGGTGTCCTCGCAGCTGCGCCGGGGCGAGCTCGTCCCCATCGAGACACCCGCCACCCCGCTGCCCGCCTACTGGTACGCCACCACCCTGGAGCCCGCCACCCGCTCCGCCGCCGCCGGCACCTTCCTCGACTTCCTCACCACCCCCGCCGCCACCCAGGTCATGCGCACCCCCGACGAGGGCATCCCGCGCAGCCGCTTCCGCCCCCCGGTGCACGTGTCGATCTGGAGCTGACAGCTCACGGGCGCCCGTAGGCGGCGTGCTCCGAGATGTCGATCTTCGACCGGTCCGGCAGCGCCAGCGTGGCCGCGAACCCCACCACCGCCCCCGCCACCATGAAGACCGCGATGGCCGGCCAGCCGTAGTCGTGCAGCAGCCACGTCGCGATCAACGGCGCCGGGCCGCCCGCCACGACCGAGGCCAGCTGGTAGCCGAGACCCGCGCCCCCGTACCGCAGGCTGGTGGGGAAGCTCTCCGCGATGAGCGAGGCCTGCGGGCCGTACTCCATCGAGTGCTGGATCTGCGTGACGATGACGGTGGCGAAGACGACGGCGACGATGCCGGTGTTGAGCAGCAGGAAGTACGGGAACGCCACCACCGCCAGCAGCGCCGCCCCGGTCGCGTACACCAGGCGGCGGCCGACCCGGTCGCTCAGGTGCCCGAAGAACGGGATGGCCGCCAGCTCCACCGCCGCCGCGCAGGTCACCGCGGCCAGCGCGACCGTGCGCGGCAGGTGGAGCTGCTGCGTCAGGTACGCGATGGCGAACGTCGTGAACAGGTAGAACGGCATCTGCTCCGACACCCGCAGCAACGCGCTCAGCACCACCTCCTTGGGATGCCGCCGGATCACCTCCAACACCGGCAGCCGCACCACGTCGCCGCGCTCCACCACCCGCGCGAACATCGGCGTCTCCAGCACCTTGAGCCGCACCCACAGCCCCACCGCGACCAGCACCAGGCTGGCCAGGAACGGCACTCGCCAGCCCCAGTCCCTGAACGCGTCGCCGGCGGTCGCGGCCAGCAGCGACATGGCGCCCGTGCCCAGAATGAGGCCGATCGGCACGCCCACCTGCGGCCAGCTCGCCATCAGCCCCCGCCGGCGCTGATCGCCCCACTCCATCGACAACAGCACCGACCCGCTCCACTCACCGCCGACCGCGATGCCCTGCACGATGCGCAGCACCACGAGGATGATCGGCGCCGCCACCCCGATGGACGCCGTGCCCGGCAGCACGCCGATCAACGCGCTGGCCACCCCCATGAGCAGCAGGGTGACGATGAGCGTCGCCTTGCGCCCGATGCGGTCACCCCAGTGCCCGAAGATCGCCGCACCGACCGGGCGGGCGGCGAACCCCACGAAGTTCGTCGCGAACGCCGCCAGCGTGCCCGCGTACGGGGTCGACTCCGGGAAGAACACCTCGGCGAAGACGACCGCGGCGGCGGTGTTGTAGAGGAAGAAGTCGTACCACTCGATGGCGGTGCCCACCACGCTCGCGGTCGCCGCCTTGCGGACCTGAGCTCTGTGCTGCGCCGACGTCGGCTCGCTCATTCGCGCCTCCCGGGAGTGCGGCCCCGGCCTCGTGGATCGTCCCTACGACTGCTCTACTCCGATCCCCGGCCGTTGACCAGCCCCGCGCCTTCGCGAGCCGCCGCTCACGCCCGCAGGACGGTGACCTGACGGCCCGACGGCGTGGTCGCCTGCTCGAAGCTCCCGCGCTCCTTCCAGGCCGGGGCTTCGGGGCGGCGATCGAAGATCACCAGCACGCCGGTGGGCAGGGTGAGCCGGTCCAGGTAGCGGTCGAGCTGGGCGAGACCCTCGGGTTCCGGGTCCTCCGCGCCGGGCCGCCACACCTTCAGCTCCATGGCCTCGCGCTGCACCAGCCGGTCCCCGTCGGGGCCGGTGTAGGGCCAGCGGACCAGCACGTCCAGGCGCTTGGTGCCGGCCGCGTACTCGCGGTCGAGCTGGCCGCCACCGTTGACGAGGCGGTGCAGGAAGGCCATGAGGATGATCTGGCAGGCGGCCTCGTGGTAGCCCTCCTGCCGGATGAGCACCTCACCGTGCTCGCGCCAGAACAGCACGAACTCCTCCAGCAGGCGCGGCAGGTCGAACCGGCCGTCCGGCAGCACGAGACTCCGTGGTGAGACCGTGACGTAATTCTCCGAAGCGGCGCCGAGCACGCGCAGGATGACCTCGCGGTAGATCGGGTTCGCGACCTCCAGCGGGGGTTTCTCCTTGATCAGGCCCAGGTCGCGTGCGTAACACAGGTCGTCGGAGAAGGTGAAGTCGATGTCGGGGAAGGTGCCGGCCAGCACGGGCTCCAGCACCCGCTTGACCCGGGGCTCGCGGAGCCGCTCCATCAGGGAGTCCAGGTGGGTGGCTCGCGCCCGGATCAGCCGTTCCTTGGCCTCTTCCACCTGGCCGACGGTGATGGAGCCGGTCACGCCCATCTTGAGGACGACCTCACGGGCGAGGGCGTTGACCAGCCACGGCTGTCCTTGGGTCAGCTCGAAGACCCGCTCCACCGCGTCCTTGGTGAACTCCTGGCCGGTCGCCTCGGTGTGCTGGCCGTACAGCTCGGCGATCTCGTCGGCGGTGAAGTCACCCAGGCGCAGAGACTCGGCGACGATGTTGAACGGGCTGGCCGGGTTCGACCCCTCGGAGGCACTGCCCGAGGCGACCTTGTAGTCACGCACGTCGCGCAGCCCGCACAGCACCACGGACGCGGGGAACGGAAGCCCGAACGGCCGCGCGTTGTGGCCATCACGGAGCTGGCTGAGGATGCTGACCATGCTGTTGCCTCGCAGGGCGTCGATCTCGTCGAGGAACAGCACCACCCGGCGCGGGCTGCGATGGCACCACTCAGACAGCGCCGAACTGAACCGGGTGCCGGCCGGGGCCTCGGGCCAGGGATCCGGCGGCAGCAGTTCCGCCGGCCATCGCGACCGACCGGCGGCCTGGCGCAGCGACTTCAGCAGGATCTCCTCTGCGGCGGCGTAGTCGTCACCGGCGGACTTGGCGCGTTCGCAGGAGAACATCAGAGCGGTGATGTCGCCCTCTGCGGTGAGTTCGGAGGCCAGGGTGCCGAGCGCGGTCGTCTTGCCGGTCTGCCGCGGAGCGTGCAGCACGAAGTAACGGTCCATCTCGATCAGCACGCGTGCCTCGGGGAGCCGTTGCGTAGGAGACAGCATGTAGTGCTGATTCCGGTCGCACGGCCCGGTGGTGTTGAAGTATCTCGCTCCGGGTGCACGCATGATGGCATTGTGTCATCGACCGGCTACGGAGACACACCGTTCCCGTCGCTCACACGCCCGATGCGACACCGGCCACGAAGCCGGGGCGTGATCGCCGCCCCGGCTCATGTCGCATGGGCTACCTGAGCGCCGCCGCCTCCGCGGCGAGCTTCTCCACGCGCCCCCAGTCCCCGGCCGCGATCGCGTCGGCCGGGGTGAGCCAGGTGCCGCCGACGCAGCCCACGTTCGGCAGGGCCAGGTAGTCGGGTGCGGTGGTGACGCGGATGCCGCCCGTCGGGCAGAAGCGGACGTCGGGCAGCGGGCCGGACAGCGACTTCAGGTACGGGACGCCGCCGGCCGCCTCGGCCGGGAAGAACTTGAGCTCCTTGATGCCGCGCTCCGCCAGCGCCATGATCTCCGAGACGGTGGCCGCGCCCGGCAGGTACGGCACGCCGCTGGAGTCGAGGGCCTCGACCAGCGACAGGGTCGTGCCGGGGGAGACGAGGAACTTGGCGCCCGCCGCCACCGACGCCGCGATGTCGTCGGTGGTGCGGATGGTGCCCGCGCCGACGGTGGCCTCCGGCACCTCCTCGGCGATCCTGGCGATGGCGTCGCGGGCGGCGGGCGTGCGCAGGGTCACCTCGATGACCGGCAGGCCGCCGGCCACGAGGGCGCGGGCCAGGGGGACGGCGGTGGCGGCGTCCTCGATCACCACGACCGGGATCACTGGGGCGAGATCGAGCAGGCTCATGGGGTCACTCTCTCCTCGTCGGCCGTCGCGACGGCCGTCGTCTTGTCTCGTACAACGTGCTCACCTGCCCAGGGCGGGCTCAGCTCACCAGCTCGGTGCGGGCGTGCTGGCTCAGCCAGGCGGCCGCGCCGGTCATGCCGGGCTGGGCGGCGACGATCAGCACGGTGCCGATGCCGGCCAGGTAGGCGGCCATGTCGGGGTTGTCCTCGAAGCGGGTGCGGAACGCGCTGGCCCGTACCCGCTCCACGATGCGCGGCAGCACCCCGCCGGCCAGGTAGACCCCGCCGCGGGCGCCGAGCGTGAGCGCGACGTTGCCGGCGAAGGTGCCGAGCATGCCGCAGAAGACGTCGACCGTCTCCGCGCACAGCGAGTCGTCGACTCTGGCGACGATGTCGGAGGCGGTCAGCTCGGGGGCGGTGACGCCGTTGACCAGGGCGAGCGCGCGGTGCAGGCGGACCAGCCCGGGGCCGGACAGCAGGTGCTCGGCCACGACGTGCGGCAGGCCGTGCGCCTGCAGGGCCTTGACGACCTCGATCTCGCGCGGCTCGAACACCGGCACGGTGGCGTGCCCGCCCTCGCCGGGGACGGCCGTCCAGCCGCGCTCGGTCGGGACGAGGCCGCCCACGCCGAGCCCGGTGCCGGGGCCCAGCACGGCCTTGACGCCGTGGCCGGGCGCCGGGCCGCCCAGGGACACCAGCTCGTCGCCCTCCAGGTGCGGCAGCGACACGGCCAGCGCCTCGAAGTCGTTGAGCAGCCGCGCGTAGGGGACGTCGAGGTCGCGGATGGAGCCGGACCAGTGCGAGTTCGTGAGCTTGTAGTGCTCACCGTCGATCGGGCCCGCCAGCGCCAGACAGGCCGCCCCCGGTCGCACTCCGCCCGCGTGCTCCGCGAGATAGGCGGCTACGGCTTCGGGGAGGGTGGGGTAGTCGGCACCGGGCAGGACCGCGACGTTCGACGGGCGCGCGCCCGGCGAGGTGACCAGGCCGAACCGGGCGTTGGTCCCCCCGATGTCGGCGACGAGCCACGGAAGGTCAAAGGCACTCACGGATACCTCCGGCATTCGGGGCGGCGTCAAGATCGCTCGCCATACACCGAAGGATCCCACGGTCGTTCACTTTTCCCCAGGCGGGGTGGTGCGGACGTACGGGCTCTGGAGCGTTCAGCGCGCGCCAAACGGACATAAAGCACCGTACCGGCAAATAGCCCGTCACCGGACCAGCGCACCGACCGGTGCGCCCGTCTCAAGGTGGGAGTTGCCCGCCTCCGCGGGGAAGCCCAGGCCGGGGCCGTGGTGCGGCGACTCGGCGCCGCTCACCCCGAAGATGCCCGCGCCCTGCTCCGCGTGCCCCGCCATCCGGCGGAAGGCGGCGAACAGCTCGCGCCCCGTGCCGACCCACTGCGCGTCGCTCAGCGGCCGGCCCTCCGGCGTGCGCCGGGCCAGCTCCTCGGCCGGCACCAGCAGCTCCAGCGTGCCCGCCGCAGAATCCAGCCGGATCACGTCGCCCTCGCGCACCAGCGCGATCGGCCCGCCGTCGGCCGCCTCCGGCGACAGGTGGATGGCCGCCGGCACCTTGCCCGACGCGCCCGACATGCGGCCGTCGGTGACGATCGCCACCCGCTGCCCCCGGTCGAGCAGCACCGCCAGCGGCGAGGTCAGCTTGTGCAGCTCCGGCATGCCGTTCGCGCTCGGGCCCTGGTAGCGGATGACCGCCACGAAGTCCTGCCCGTCCAGCTCGCCCGCCTCGAAGGCCTTCAGCAGGTCGAGCTGGTCGTGGAAGACCTTGGCCGGCGCCTCGATCACCAGGTGCTCCGGCTTGACCGCCGAGACCTTGCTGACCGCGCGGCCCAGGTTGCCCTCCACCATGTGGATGCCGCCGTCGGCCGAGAACGGGTCGGCGGCCGGGCGCAGCACGTCCAGGTCCTTGCTGCCGCCGGTGACCGGCGACCAGACCAGCTCGCCGTCCACCAGCTCCGGCGCCTCCCGGTAGCGGTCGAGGCCGGGGCCCGCCACGGTCAGCACGTCCGCGTGCAGCAGGCCCTCGTCCAGCAAGTCGCCGATGAGCACCTGCATGCCGCCGGCGTCGCGGAAGTGGTTCACGTCCGCCTGGCCGTTCGGGTAGATCTTGGTCAGGGACGGCACCACCCGCGACAGGCGGGCCAGGTCGTCCCAGGTCAGCACGATGCCCGCGGCGGCGGCCATGGCGACCAGGTGCAGCGTGTGGTTCGTGGAGCCGCCGGTCGCCAGCAGCGCGACGCACGCGTTCACGATGGACTTCTCGTCGACCAGCTCGCCGATCGGCGTGTACTCGGCGCCGTGCGCGGTGATCTCCACCGCCCTGCGCCCCGCCGCCTGGGTGAGCGCGTGGCGCAGCTCGGTGTGCGGGTTGACGAACGTCGAGCCCGGCAGGTGCAGGCCCATGACCTCCATCAGCGCCTGGTTGGAGTTCGCGGTGCCGTAGAAGGTGCAGGTGCCGGGCGAGTGGTACGACTTGGCCTCGGCGTCGAGCAGCTCCTCGCGGCCGACCTTGCCCTCGGCGAAGAGCTGCCGGGTGCGGGCCTTGACCTTGTTCGGCAGGCCCGACGCCATCGGGCCGGCCGGCACGAAGATCGCGGGCAGGTGCCCGAAGTGCAGCGCCCCGATGAACAGGCCCGGCACGATCTTGTCGCACACGCCCAGCAGCAGCGTCGAGTCGAACATGTCGTGCGACAGCGCGATCGCGGTCGCCATCGCGATCACGTCCCGGCTGTAGAGCGACAGCTCCATGCCCGCCCGGCCCTGCGTGATGCCGTCGCACATGGCCGGCACGCCGCCCGCCACCTGCGCGACGCCGCCCGCCTTGCGCACCGCCTGCTTCAGCTCCGGCGGGTACGTCTCGTAAGGCTGGTGCGCCGACAGCATGTCGTTGTAGCTGGTCACGATGGCCACGCCGGGCTTGGCGGAGCCGCGCAGCGCCGGCTTGTCCTCGGCCGGGGCGCCCGCGAAGCCGTGCGCGAGGTTCGCGCAGCCCAGGTGCGCCCGCGCCGGGCCCTTCTCCCTGGCGGCCGCGCCGTCGCGGCGGATCCGCTCCAGGTACGCGGCGCGGCTGGCGGCGCTGCGCTCGGCGATGCGGTCGGTGATCTCCTGGATGATCCTGTTCACATGTCCTCCTCGTGCCAGGCGCGACCGCTGCGGCCGAGCAGTTCGTGGGCTCCGGCGGGGCCGGTGGTTCCTGCGGGGTAGGGCTCGGGCAGCGCCGGGTCGGCCGCCCAGGCGTCGAGGATCGGGTCGATCCACCGCCAGGCCGCCTCGACCTCGTCGCGGCGCATGAACAGCGTCGGGTTGCCGGCCAGCACGTCCATGAGCAGCCGCTCGTACGCCTCCGGCACCCGCGCGCTGAACGTCTTGCCGAAGCTCAGCGACAGCGGCACCGGCTTCAGCGTCGTCTCACCCGCGCCCGGCTCCTTCGCCATGATGTGCAGCTCGATGCCCTCCTCCGGCTGCAGCCGCAGCACGAGCCGGTTCGGGGCGCCGCCGGGGAAGATGGAGTGCGGCACGTCCTTGAACTGCACCACGATCTCCGAGCGCCGGTACGGCATGCGCTTGCCGGTGCGCAGGTAGAACGGCACGCCCGCCCATCGCCAGTTCTTGATCTCGGCGCGGATCGCGGTGAACGTCTCCACCCGGCGCGAGGCCTCGTTCGGCGGCGTGGAGGCGGGCTCGTCGAGGTAGCCCACCATGCCGCCGGCCTCGGTGTACTGGCCGCGCACGGTGAAACGTTCCACCTCGCCGCCCACGATCGGCCGCAGGGCCTGCAGCACCTTGACCTTCTCGTCGCGGATGGCCTCGCGGTCGTTGCGGGCCGGCGGCTCCATCGCGGTCAGCGTCAGGAGCTGCAGCAGGTGGTTCTGCACCATGTCGCGCAGCGCGCCCGCGTGGTCGTAGTAGCCGCGCCGGCCCGGCGTGCCGACCGTCTCGGCGGCGGTGATCTGGACGTGGTCGATCCAGAGCGAGTTCCAGATCGGCTCCAGGAACGCGTTGGCGAAGCGCAGCACCAGCAGGTTCTGCACCGTCTCCTTGCCCAGGTAGTGGTCGATGCGGAAGATCTGGCGCTCGTCGAAGATGGCGCCGACCTCGTCGTTGATGCGCTGCGCGCTGGCCAGGTCGTGGCCGAGCGGCTTCTCCAGCACCACGCGCGAGCGCGGCGTCACCAGCCCCGCCTGCTCCAGTTCGCGGCAGAACGGGCCGAACGTCCTCGGCGGGCTGGCCAGGTAGAAGACGCGATCGCGCTCCTCGTACCCGGTCAGCAGCTCGGCCAGCGCGCCCCACCCGGAGGAGTCGGCGCGGCCGACGTCCACCGACACGTGGTGCAGGCGGGACAGGAAGCGCTGCCACTGGCTCTCGTCGTCCACGGGGAGCTGGTCGCGTACCTCGGCGTCCACCTTGCCGCGGAAGTCGGCGTCGGTCAGCCCGCCCCGGGACATGGCGATGACGCGGGTCTCCGGGGAGAGCCTGCCCTCCCTGTCGCTGTGGTACAGCGCCGGGATCAGCTTGCGCATGGACAGGTCGCCGGTGCCGCCGAACACGACGAGGTCGGCGGTGTGTGCAGGGGGGGCCGGGGTGGAGGTGGACACGGTAAGGGGCTCCGATGATCTACCAAGCAGGGACAGAACGGACACTAACGAGAGTTTGGGTCGTACACAAGCGGAGTTTTGGCATTTGAGATGAAAAAGTCGTGACTTTTCATGACACAACCGCATGTGGTTCACTTAGCCGATGCCTCGACGTACCGCTGCCGCCCTCGCCACCAGTGGCGAGGTGCTCCGCCTCATCCGCACCGGTGAGGCCGTGACGCGGGCCGACCTCGGCCGGGTGACCGGCCTGTCGCGCCCCGCGGTGCAGCTGCGCGTCGGCGAGCTGCTCGAACGCGGCCTCGTCGTCGAACGCACCGACGCCCCCTCCACCGGCGGCCGGCCACCCGTCCGGCTGGAGTTCAACGCCGCCGGCGGCGTCGTGCTCGTCGCGGCGCTCGGCGCCTCACGCACCCGGGTCGCCGTCTGCGACCTCGCCGGGGCCGAGCTGGCCGGGCGCGAGTTCGCGATGGACGTGGAGCAGGGCCCCGACATCGTGCTGCCCCTGCTCATGGACACCTGGGACGACCTGCTCGGCGACCGGCCGCGCGCCATGATCCGGGGCGTCGGCATGGGCGTGCCCGCCACCGTCGAGTTCGCCCAGGGCCGCACCGAGAGCGCCCGCGTCATGGCGTCCTGGACCGGCGTCGTGATCCCGCCCATCATCCGCGAGCGCTTCCCCGTCCCCGTCCTCGTCGACAACGACGTCAACGTGCTGGCCATCGGCGAGCACCGCGGCGCCTACCCCGACCTCGACGACCTGATGTTCGTCAAGATCTCCACCCGCATCGGCGCCGGCGTCATCGCCGGCGGCGGCATCCTGCGCGGCGCCCTCGGCGCCGCCGGCGAGATCGGGCACATCCCCGTCCTGGACGGCGGCGGCGTCCTGTGCCGCTGCGGCAACCACGACTGCGTCGACTCCGTCGCCAGCGGCACCGCCCTCCTGCGCGACCTGCGCGCCCGCGGCAAGGACGTCAAGACCATCGCCGACGTCACCGCCCTCGTCCGGGCCGGCGACGCCGAGACCATGGCCACCGTCCGCGAGGCCGGGCGCCGCATCGGTGAAGTGCTGGCCGGCGCGGTCAACATCCTCAACCCGTCCGTCGTCGTGCTCGGCGGGGACGTGGCGGAGGCGTTCGGGCCGCTGGTGTCCAGCATCCGCGAGGTCGTCTACCGCCGCTCCACCGCCCTGGCCACCCGCCGCCTCCGCATCGAGCCGAGCCGGCTGGGGGCGGGGGCCGGGATCAGCGGGTGCGCGGTGATGGTGCTGGACCACGTGCTGTCGCCGGAGGCCGTGGACGAGACCATGACGCTCACCACGCTCCGCCGCGACCGCCTGCCCGCCACCGAAGCCAGCTGAACCGATCGGATCAGGGGCCCCAGCCCCCGGCGGAGACCCCAAGCTCCGGTGAGGCGGGCTGCGTCAGAGACCGGGCCCCGGCGACGCCCGCCGGTCAGAGATCCCAGCGGGGCGTGTCGCTCTCGCGTACCAGCCCATCGGCCCCGAAGATCAGGTACCGGTCGAGGTCGTCGGCGAACCACCGGTCATGGGTCACCGCCAGCACCGTGCCCTCGAACCCCGCCAGCCCCGCCTGCAACGCCTCCGCGCTGGCCAGATCCAGATTGTCCGTCGGCTCGTCGAGCAGCAGCAGCGTCGCGCCCGACAGCTCCAGCAGCAGGATCTGCAGCCGCGCCTGCTGCCCGCCCGACAACGTCTCGAAGGGCTGCCCGCCCGCAGGCGCCAGCTCATAACGCGCCAAAGCCGCCATCGCCTCGTTGCGGGTCAACGCGTGCTCTGTCATCACCACCTCGACGGCAGGCCGCCCGTGCAGGTCGGGCCGCAGATGGGTCTGGGCGAAATGGCCCGGTGAGACGCGCGCGCCCAGGCGGGCGGCACCAGTGTGCGCGATCGGCTCGCCCGCCAGCAGGCGCAGGAAGTGGGACTTGCCGGTGCCGTTCATGCCGAGCACGCCGACGCGCTCGCCGTACCAGATCTCCGTCGAGAACGGCCGCAGCAGCCCGCTCAGCTCCAGCTCCTCGCACACGACCGCCCGCTTGCCGGTACGGCCGCCGCGCAGCCGCATGCGGACGTTCTGCTCCTTGGGGGCGCGCTGCGGCGGCCCCGCCCGCTCGAACCGGTCCAGCCGCGTCACCGCCGCCTGGTACGCGCCCGCCAGCGCGTCGTTGTTCGCCGAGCGCTGCCGCAGCAGGTGCACCAGCCGCCGCAGCCTCGCCCGCTCCTCCTCCCAGCGCTGCCGCAGCTCCTCCAGCCGCTCCTTGCGCCGCCTGCGCGCCTCCGCGTAGCCGGCGAACCCGCCGCCGTGCACCCACACCGAACGCCCCTCCACCGTGATGATCCGGTCGGCGGCCTCCGCCAGCAGCCGCCGGTCGTGCGAGACGAGCAGCACCGTCTTGGCCGAGCTCCTGATCGCCCGCTCCAGCCACTGCTTGCCGCGCACGTCGAGGAAGTTGTCGGGCTCGTCGAGCAGCAGCACCTCGTCGGGGCCGCGCAGCAGCGCCTCCAGCATCAGCCGCTTCTGCTCGCCGCCCGACAGCGTGGCCAGGCTCCGGTCCTTGATCTCCTCGTACGGCAGGCCGAGTGCCTCGGTGGCGCACACGTCCCACACCACCTCCAGCTCGTAGCCGCCGGCGTCGGCGTAGTCGGCGATCGCCTGCGCGTAGGCGAGCTGCCGCTCCTCGTCGTCGCGCGCCGCGATCGCCGCCTCCGCCCGATCCAGCGCCGCCCACGCCTCCCGGACCGGGCGCGGCGCCACACCCAGCAGCAGGTCCCGTACGGTGCCCGCGCCGAGGAACTGCCGCATCACCCCGATGCCGCCCGTGGCCGCCACCCGGCCCTCGTCCGGCGCCAGCTCGCCCGCGACGAGCCGCAGCAACGTGCTCTTGCCCGCCCCGTTCGGCCCGACCAGCGCGGCCTTCGCGCCGTCCCCCACCTTGAACGACACCTCCAGCAGGAGCGGACGCCCGTCGGGCAGCAGGTACGTCACTCCGCTCACCTCGACATGCCCCACCCGAGCCCTCCTCGCGCGCCACTCGACCACCGATCGAGCCACCGGACCAACGTTCCACCCACTAGACCATCGATCCGGTTCCCGTACAACGTATTATCCCGGGGTGGACAACGTGTGGTCGCGAACCCAGAGACCCCCCAGGCAGACCCTCACGCTGGAGCGGATCGTGTCGGAAGCGGTGGCCCTGCTGGACGAGGAGGGCGTCGGCCGCCTGACGATGCGCCGCCTCGCCGAACGCCTCGACACCGGCTCGACCACCCTGTACTGGCACGTCAAAACCAAGGACGACGTGCTCGACCTGGCCCTGGACGAGATCTTCCGCGAGGTCCGCCTGGACGACCTCACCCCGCCCGGAGGAGGCCGAGGCGTGGGACGCGCCCTCGGTGAGGGCGTAAGCGGCGGGCGCGGCCCCGGTCAGGGCACGAGCGACGGGCGCGGCCAGGGTGAGGGTCTGAGCGGCGGTCGCGGTGGTGAGGACATCCAAGGCGAGCGCGTGGGGCGCGGAGGTGCCGTCGGCGGAAGCCGAGGCCCGGGCGCGAGCGATGGTCACGGCGGCGAGGGCGCTTACCGCGAAGGTGTGGGGCGTGGGCGTGTTGTGAGCGAGGCGGTGGTGGGTGAGGAGTGGCGAGGGCCGGTGCGGGGGTTGATGCGGCGGTGGCGGGGGGCCCTGCTGCGGCATCCCTGGTCGGCGACGCTCCTCGACCGCCCGCTCATGGGCCCGCACGCGCTGGAGCGCACCGAGTTCCTGTACGAAAGCCTGACCGCCGCCGGGTTCACCGCGCCGAAGACGGCCGCCTACAGCCTCTCGAACTACGTGATGGGGTCGGTCATCATGCAGGTGACGTGGGAGCGGAGCGGCGGCACCGACACCGGCCACTTCCTGCGGGAGCGGGCCGACCGCTATCCGGCGCTGGCCGAGCACGGGCTGGAGCACGACTGGGACGCCACGTTCGACGAGGGCCTCGGCTACCTCCTGGAGGGCATGGCCCGCTCACGCCAGTAGGCCGGCCGCCCCGCTCGGAGGTGGGCCACCCCGTTCCTGGGCCGGCCACTCCGCTGGTAGGTCGGTTGCTCCGCTCGGAGGTCGGTCGCCCCGTTCCCGGGCCGGCCACTCCGCTGGTAGGCCGGTCGCCCCGTTCCCGGGCCGGCCACTCCGCTCGTAGTCGGGCACCTCGCTTCTACGTCGGCCAGTTGCGCGGAGTTCGGTCCTTCGCTTCCAGGCCAGGCCGCTTGCCGGCCGCCCGCGCTGGCCGTCCTCGGTGCCGAGCGACCACCATCAGGAGCCAGGGGTCTTGCGGCGGCGTGTGGGCGGAGGTCGCAAGCCTCGCGCCGAGGTCCGATTCGACGGCTGCGGCTGCTGGGGTGCGGTCGCCGCGTGCGGCTCGGGCGTCGGGCCGGAGCCGGGGGCCGGTTCGGGTCACCGCTTGGGGCCGTGGGTCTTGTCCTGGCCGCCTCTCTGGGGCTCCTTGGTCTGGCCGGGGGGCCTGTGGTCGGTCGCGTTCGCGGTCGGTGATGTGGTGGGCGCGACGGGGGTCGTGCTCGGTGCCGCCGTCGGGGCGGGTCTCGTCGCGGGGGTCGTGGCGGGTCTTGAGGGGCGGATCGTGCCGGAGGGGGTGACGGCGCCGGCCGGACTGGTCCTGGTGCGGGCGGGTGTCGGCGTGGCGGGGGCCGAGCGGCGTGTCTTCGGTGTGGTCGTGCGGAGGAGGCGGGCGGTCGGCGAGTTGGTCGCCGGCTCCTGGGAGGACGGCGGGGCCGTGGCGGACGCCGAGGGGGCGTCGCCGCCCGGCCGGTTGACGGCGTCGAGCCGGGTGCCGTTGAACGTGCCGCCGATCAGGACCGCCGCGCAGGCCAGCGTCAAGGTGCCGCCCAGGGCAGCGACGATCATCAGTGCCCGCCTGCGGCGGCTGTTCTGGTCGGCGAGCACGGCGGTGCCGGTCGTCCGATGCGCTCCACTCACGGGTCAGCATCGTAGGGACGGCGGCACGCTCGCCTGGCCGATGTGGCGATTTGTCCGAACAACTGTGATCAACTCGGGTTGTCACCAGCCCGGACATGGCGGGGTCAGCATGTGCGCGGCGGCCCGGACATGGCGGGGTCAGCACGTGCGCGGCGGCCCGGGCATGACGGCGTCGGCACGTGCGCGCCAGCCGGGACATGGCGGGGTCAGCACGTGCGCGGTACCCGGACGTGACGGCCTCAGCACGTGCACAGCAGTCCGCGTAGTGCCGTCTCCAGGCACAGCTCCGAGCGGGCCGGGGTGGGCCAGGGGAAGCGGACCAGCGACTCGTCCACGCGCACCGTGGCCCCGTACCGGTCCAGCTCCCACAGCCACACGTCCCCGGCCGGTTCGCCGAGCTGGCGGGCGACGCCGGCGGCGAGCTGGGCGCGGTGGGAGGAGTTGACGTGGGCGAGCACCCGCTCCGCCGTCTCGGTGAGCGGATCGGGTGCCGCCCCCAGGTAGTCGTCGGCGTCGAGGACGCCGGACTCCTGCCCGGTCAGGTACACCACCTGCCCCACGTCGAGCCGCAGCAGGCGGGGTGCGTGCGGGTGTCCGAAGCGTTCCAGGGCGTCGAACAGGCTCTCGTCCGCGAGGTGCGCGGCCACTGCCACGGCGGCGGAGCGGGCCTCGGCCTCCGGTACGGCCTCCGCCCAGCCCTGCACCTCGATCAGCCCGCGCGGGTGGGTGACGGCGCCCAGTTGGCGCATCGCGGTGAGGTTCACGGCCACGACGGCGTCGGCGCGCAGGCCGTGCAGGCTCTCGCCGGGGCGGACGAGCAGGACGGGCCGGCCGCGCTCGTCCACCCCGCCGCGCGCGGGGGAGGGGGCGCCGTCGACGGAGAGTTTGGCGACGTCGGCCGTGGCGGCGAGGGTGCGGACCCTCTCCGGGATCGGCAGCATGGCCCGTTCGGGGATCGGCAGCATGGCGCCTCCTTGAGAGCAGCAGAAGTGGTAGGTTAGGCTTACCTAAGTAAGGATTACCTAATCACATCGAGGTGAACGTGCGCTACACCGGCCCGAAGGTGCGACTGTCGCGTCGCGCGGGCGTCCCGCTGACCAGGAAAGCCGTCCGCTACTTCGAGCAGCGCCCCTACCCGCCGGGCGAGCACGGACGCAAGACGAACCGGCGCAACACCGGCGACTACGGCCTGCGCCTGATGGAGAAGCAGAAGCTGCGCTGGTACTACGACGTGTCGGAGCGGCAGCTGCGCCGCTACTGGGACCTCGCCGTGCGCAAGTCCGGCGCCTCGGGTGCCGAGCTGGTCACGATCCTGGAGAGCCGCCTGGCCTCGCTCGTGCTGCGCGCCGGCCTGGCGCCGTCGATCTACGCGGCCCGGCAGTACATCAGCCACGGGCACATCGCCGTGGACGGCCGCAAGGTGGACATCCCGAGCTACCTGGTCAAGCCGGGACAGGTCATCTCCGTGCGGGAGCGTTCGCGCAGGATGCAGCCGTTCGTGGCCGCCTCCGAGGGGGTGTACGCCGACGACCGCACCGCCGCCTACCTGTCGGTGGAGCTGCCGGAGCTGCGGTTCACGCTGGTCCACCGGCCCGAGCGCGAGCAGATCGCGATCCCGGTGGACGAGCAGCTCGTGGTGGAGTTCTACTCCCGCTGACGGGAGTCACCAAGGCCCGGGGGCAGCGGTCATGCGGACCGTGACCGCTTCCCCCGGCCCTTCTTCACGCCCGCAGCGGGGGACGGAGCGGGGGACGGAGCGGGGGACGCGGCGGGGGACGGGGACGGTTCGCGCAGCGCGCGGAGCTCCGCGACCTCCTTGCGCAGCTCGGCCAGCTCGTTGAGGATCTGCTGGGTGTGGGACCTGGTGTCCTCCATGATGTGCGCGGTGCTGTCCTCCAGCGCCGCCCGCTCCTCGGCGTTCTCCTCGTCCATCGCGCTCACCACCACCGCGAGGAAGAGGTTGAGCACGACGAACGTGCACACGAGGATGAAGATGGTGAAGAAGATCCACGCCGTCGGGTGCCGGCTCATCACCTCGCGGGCGATGTTGCCCCAGTCGTCGCCCGTCATCGTCTGGTAGAGGGTGAACAGCGAGGTCGGCAGGCTGCCGAAGCGGTCCGGCGCGGTTTGCCCGTACAGTTTGGTGGCCATGACGGCGGCGACGTAGAGCACCAGCGACAGCAGCACCACGATCGAGCTCATGCCGGGCATCGCCCGCAGCAGCGCCGAGACCACGCGGCGCAGGCTGGGCACCACCGACAGCAGGCGCAGCACGCGCAGGATGCGCAGGGCGCGCAGCACCGACAGGCCGCCGTTGGTGGAGGCGAAGGCGATGGCGACGATGAGGGTGTCGAAGACGTTCCACGGGTCGCGGACGAAGGCGGAGCGCTCGACGTACAGCTTGGCGGCCAGCTCGGCGGTGAAGATGTAGAGCGCCACGTGGTCGATGACGGTCAGGAGCGTGCCGTACTTCTCGACGACGGCGGGGAAGGTCTCCAGGCCGAGGGTGGCCGCGTTGACCAGGATGACGCCGATGATGAACCGCTGGAAGTGACGGTGGGCGAGCAGGGCTCGGGTGCGTTCACGCACGGGGGGCAGGCTCCTCGGAGGTGGATCAGGTCGCCTACCATGATGACGCATGATGATCAAGTGGGAGACTGTGGTA
Organism: Nonomuraea composti; assembly: GCF_012034275.1. Lineage (NCBI taxonomy): Bacteria > Bacillati > Actinomycetota > Actinomycetes > Streptosporangiales > Streptosporangiaceae > Nonomuraea > Nonomuraea composti. The sequence goes on from NZ_JAATEP010000001.1 coordinate 381,257, forward strand.
TAAAAGCCGACTCGACGTCATCGAAGGTCAGGGGAATCGCGCGAGCATGTCCTATTCCGACTACGGTCCGGGCCCTTACGGGCCGCCGCCGCGCAGCCATCCCAACGGCACGGTCATCCTCGTGCTGGGCATCATCAGCCTGGTGGGCTGCCTGCTCACCGGCCCCTTCGCCTGGGCGATGGGCAACAAGGCGCTGCGCGAGATCGACGAGAGCGGCTACTACTACGAGAACCGCGGCATGGTCCAGGCCGGGCGCATCTGCGGCATCGTCGGCACCGCGCTGCTGATCGTCACGTTCTGCTTCACCGCGCTGGGCGTGACGCTGGCCATCATCGGGGCGGCGAACTCGTCCTGACGGCGGGGCCGTGCCCGGCCCCGCTCCGCCTGGAGACTCACGGGGTGTGCTTCGACCGCTTCTGCAGCGCCGCGATGATCCCGGCCGGGTCCACGGTCCCGTAGCCGTAGTCATAGTCGAACCCGACCTCGCTGCGGTCCTCGGCCGTCCTGCGCAGCAGGGCGCGGAGCTGGGCCGGCGACAGCTCGCTCGCCGGCCAGCGGCTGCGCACCGCCGCCACCAGCCCGGCCGCGACCGGCGCCGCCGCGGAGGTGCCCGAGTCGGGCTCGCGGGCGCCGAACGCCTTGGAGCCCAGGAAGTGCGTGTACGCGCACACGTCCGGCTTGCGCGCGGTCAGCCGTCCCGGCCCCTGCGAGGAGTAGCCGACCCGCTCGCCGTTGACGTCGACGCCGCCCACCGACAGCGCCCGCGGATGCGAGTTGGCGCCCACGATCGGCCGCCCCTGGTAGGCGCAGCGCCCGTCGGGGCAGTCGCGCCCGCAGTTGCCGGCCGCGAACAGCACGTCCGCGCCCGCCTTGTCGAGCGCGGCCACCATGAGGTTGAACGGGTGCGCGGCGTTGTCGGAGTAGTTGCCCGGATGCCCGACGGGAAAGTCCCATTCGGGGGAGAACGACCCCCACGAGTTGGTCACCACCAGGGCCCGCGACGCGGCCGGCTGGGCGTCGAGCACGGTACGCAGGTGCGCGAAGGCCGCCACGGCGTCCGACAGCAGCCCGTCCATGGCCGAGCCGCCGGGCCGGGTCGACAGCAGCAGGGGGATGTCGATCAGCGTGGCCTGCGGCGCGGCGATGAGCGCGTCGAAGGCGCACATCGTGCCGTGGTCGACCTCGAACTCGCCCGGCCTGCCGGTCACGCCGGACGGGCTCCAGCAGCGCTGGGCGTCGACCGTGACACCCCTGCCGAGCTGCCTGGCGGCGTGCGCGGCGTTGATCCCGGTGTCGAGGACGGCCAGCGTCACGCCGTCGCCGTCGAGCCCCTCAGCCTGCATGCCGGGGACGTTCAGCAGCCGCTCGACGTCGTGCCAGTCGCCGGCCGGCGGGTCGCCGCCGCACACGGGGGCGGACTCGATGACGGGGTCGGCGAAGACGCCCACCACGTCGGGCCGCAGCGCGGGCAGCAGCGCCACCCTGGCGGTCAGCTCGTCGTCCGAGATCGTGCCCCTGACCAGCACCGAGGCGTCCTCGGCGGCGAGAGAGAAGTCGAGCGGCTGGTTGAGCGAGAGCGGGTCGCCGCCCGCGGCGGGGATCGGCCGCGGCACCGCCACGGGCACGAACGCGGGATCGAGCTCGACGCCCGGCAGCCCGTCGGCGACATCGGCCGTGGTGGCGGTCCGGCCGGGGTCGGCGACGGCCGCGACGAGATCGGGGGAGGGGCGGAGCTGGATCAGGATCCGCATGTGTCACCACCGAGACGTTTGTGGAGGGAAACGAACCTCCCAACATTCCTTCATCCGCCCCCGGCGCGTCCAGTGGATCTGAGGGGTTTTGACCTGCGGAAACTCCCTATTCGGGGCGAAGCGGACGACATTTGTTCTGGGACGTCAGACTTCCTTGTTTTCGGTCTGTTCACTACGGTGAGGCGTTATGACGCTCCAGGCGCAAAAGCCGGTCGACGACGGAGAAAAAGCCCACTGGTTGGCGGTACGCCCGAGGCTCGTCCTCGCCAGCGCCTTCATGCTCTTCCTGGAGCTGGCGCTGATCCGGTGGACCGGGTCGAACATCGTCCATCTCAGCTATTTCACCAATTTCGTGCTGCTCGGCTCCTTCCTGGGGATCGGGCTGGGCTTCCTGCGCGTGGGGCGTTCGCGCCGGCAGCCGTACTACTCGCCGATCGTGCTGGCCGTGCTGACCATCGTCGTGCTGACCTTCCCGGTCACCGTCGACCGCAACACCGAGGGCGTCCTGTACTGGACCAGCCTGTCCACCACCGGGCCGCCCGCCTGGGCGATCCTGCCGGTGATCTTCTGCGCCGCCGCGGTCGTGCTGATGGGGCCCGCCGAGCTGGTCGGGCGGTGCTTCCCCGAGCTGCCGCGCCTGGAGGCCTACCGCTACGACCTGATCGGCAGCCTCACCGGCATCGCCGCGTTCACCGCGCTGTCGTTCCTCAGCGCGCCGCCGGTGTTCTGGGGCCTCATCGCCGCCATCTGCTACGGCCTGCTGCTCGTGCCCAGGCCGCGCGTGCTCTACGTGGGGCTCGTGACCGTGCCCTCCCTCGTCGTGGTCGGGCTGCTGCTGGCCGAGACGCTCACCGCCGGGGCCATCTGGTCGCCGTACTACAAGGTCACCACCAAGCAGCTCGTGCAGCTCGGCGTGCCCGTCACCGACATCGCCGTCAACGGCATCCCGCACCAGCAGGCCGTGCCGGCCTACGCGCGCCTGCAGTGGGAGGCCCAGTACGGCCTGCCGTACGAGCGGGCGAGCAAGCCGCCCAAGGACGTGCTCATCGTCGGCGCGGGCAGCGGCACCGACGTGGCGATCGCCCTGTCCAAGGGCGCCGCCCGCGTCGACGCCGTCGAGATCGACCCCAAGCTGCGCGAGCTGGGCGGCTCGGTGCACCCCGACAAGCCCTACGACGACCCGCGCGTCACCACCCACGTCACCGACGGCCGCGCCTTCCTGGAGCGCAGCGGCGACAAGTACGACCTCATCCTGTTCGCCCTGCCCGACTCGCTCACGCTCGTCTCCGGCGCCAGCTCGCTGCGCCTGGAGAGCTACCTGTTCACCGAGGAGGCCATGCGGGCGGCCCGCGCCCACCTCAAGCCGGGCGGCACGTTCTCGATGTACAACTACTACCGCGAGAGCTGGCTGGTGGACCGCCTGGCGACCACCATGCAGCGCGCCTTCGGCCACAAGCCCTGCGTGGACGTCGTCAGCACCGCCGGGCAGCAGGCCGTCATCACCGCCGGCGTGACCGCGGCCGACCAGCGCTGCGCCGCCGAATGGCCGGGCGCCGCCCCCGGCACGCCCGAGCCCGCCGGCGACGACCGGCCCTTCCTCTACCTGAAGGAGGGCACGATCCCGCCGATCTACGTCATCACGCTCGGCCTGATCCTGATCGTCAGCCTGCTGGCCGTGCGCGTCGTGGCCGGCCCCTACCGGCGGATGCGCCCGTACGCGGACCTGTTCCTGCTGGGCGTGGCCTTCATGCTGCTGGAGACCAAGAGCGTGACCGGGTTCGCGCTGCTGTTCGGCACCACGTGGGTGGTCAACGCGATCGTCTTCGCCGGCGTGCTCGTCGCGGTGCTCGCCGCCGTCGAGGTGACCCGCCGCTTCCGCGTCCCGCCGCTGCCGGTCATGTACGGCGTGCTGCTCGCCGGCCTTCTGCTGGCCTGGCTCGTGCCCAATGAATGGCTGCTGTCGCTCCCGGTACCGTTGCGCGCGGTGGCCGCCGTGACGGTGGCATTCCTGCCGATCTTCGCCGCGAACGTGGTCTTCGCCAAACGTTTCGCCGACACCGCCGACGCCACCACCTCTTTCGGCGCGAATCTGCTGGGCGCCATGGTCGGCGGCTGCCTCGAGTACGTCGCCCTGGTGATCGGTTACAAGGGCCTGCTCATCGTGGCGGCCCTGCTGTACCTCGGCGCCCTGGCCCTGCTGCCCAGGAAGAACTCCGCGCTGGTGTGACCGCTGTCGGAAAATACCGCCGGGCATTTCCGGAATGGTCTTCGTAATTCCTTGACCGCCGGTCAGATGAACGGTTTCCGGCACGGGTTGCTTTGTCGGGGAACGCGAGGTGAGGTAGAGATACCAGCCATGCCTTGATCGCGATGATCGTTTGTCTGTTGAAAGGGAAACTCGTCTTTTCGAAAGGGAGGTACGAGATCGGGGGTGACGTCCGGTAAACCCACGAGCAAAGGTGTAATCATGGCGACACAAGGGGCAGCAAGGATAGATGTCGAGCTCGCCCTGCGGCAGGAAACCGACCCGGTGCCCGCCGGGCGTGCCGAGCAGATCGCCGCGGTGCTCCCGAAAGGGGTGCTGTTCGCGACCACGGCGCCGCCGCCACCCGCAGCCGAGACGCGGGTGCCGCAGACGGAGTGGACCCTCACCTCCGCCTGGCCCTACCAGGGGCGCACCGCCACCGGCAGCGCGGCCGTGCACTACGCGGCCGGCCACGACCGGCTCGTCCGGCCGATGATCCTCGCCGACGGCTTCGGCTACGGAGCCAGCGACGTACGTGCCCTCTGGCACCACCTCAACACGCCCTACCCGCCCCACCAGCAACGCCTGCTCGACCAGCTCCTCGCCCAGGGCATCGACGTCGTGCTGCTCGGCTTCGGCGCCCGCCACACCCACATCCAGGCCAACGCCGGCGTGGCCGCCACCTGCATCCGCCGCGCCATCAGCGAGCGCTCCGGCAACGCGCCACTGATCGTCGGCGGCATCGGCATGGGCGGCCTCGTCACCCGCTACGCCCTCGCCGAGATGGAGAACCGCCGCGAGGATCACCAGACCGCCACCTACCTGTCCTACGACACGCCGCACAACGGCGCCTGGATCCCGCTGATACTCCAGCAGCTCGCCTACTTCGCCCAGACCCTCGCCCCCACCGAGCCCGGCCAGGCGGCCCTGATCGGCAGCCCCGCCGCGCAGCAGCTCCTGTGGGCGTGGGTCGAGAGCGGCCACTACTCGGGGCCCGTCGCCACCTCCAGCCCGCTGCGCACCGAGTTCCTGGAGGACCTGCGCCGCGTCGGCTGGTTCCCGGTCCGGCCGCGCAAGCTCGGCGTCTCCAACGGGGCCGCCGACGGCACCGGCAGGAACGTGCCACCCGACCACCTCGTGTTCGAGTGGAGCGAGCTCGGCGGCCTCGTCGGCGCCACCGTGCGCACCCAGCCGGAGCGCGGCGTCAACCGCCTCGTCGGCGGCATGCGCGCGGTGCCGATGTGGGCCAGTAAGAGCTACACCAGCGACGTCGCCTCCTTCGACGGCGTGCCGGGCGGCACGCTGCCCCTGTACGGCATGCTCGCCGACCGGCTGGGCGTGCCCATCGAGGGCCGGTACCGATCGGCCTGCTTCGTGCCCTCGGTCAGCGCCGTCGCCCTCCAGTACGACCCGCTGGAGTGGCCGATCGACCTCTACACCGACATCACGTCCCTGTCGCCCGAGCACAGCCAGCTCGACGACTACCAGTGCGACGCGCACAACTCCGAGCACGGGCAGGTGACCGGCGTGCTCGCCGACTGGATCCTGGGACAGCTCGGCAAGTAGCGTCGGCCCGGCGGGCGCGCGGAGCGGGCACGACCGGCCCTCTCGGCGCGCCCGCCCGCCCACCTGCCCGCGCCCGCCCACCTGTCCGCGCACCCACCTGCCCGCGCCCGCTCGTCCGCCCTCACTGGAGTCCTCACGCATGCTGAACGAGATGCTGCCCGGCTATCCCGGACTGGTGGCCGACCCGTACCCGGCCTACGCCGACCTGCGGGCGGCCGGCGCCCCCCACCTGGTCACCATGCGCAGCGGCCTGTACGGCTGGCTCGTCACCCGCTACGACGACGCCCGCGCCGCGCTCGCCGACCCCCGGCTGAGCAAGGACCCGCGCCACGCCCCGGCCGACTGGCAGGCGGCGGGGCGCGGGCGGCCGCTGGAGGACCGGTCGGGGCTGGGCACGCACCTACTCACCACCGACCCGCCCGAGCACACCCGGCTGCGCCGCGTCGTGTCGGGCTACTTCACGCCGCGCCGGCTCGCCCGGCTGCGACCGGGCATCGAGTCCGCCGCCCGCGCGCTCGCCGCCGGGCTGTCCCCCGGGGACGACCTGGTGAGCGGCTTCGCCTCCCCGCTCCAGTCGGGGGTGATCGGCGACGTGCTCGGCGTGCCGGCAGGCGATCGTACGGACTTCCGGCGCTGGACGGCGGCCGTGGTGTCGTCGCAGCCGGGGGAGCCGGACGCCAGACCGACGGCGCTGCGGGCGCTCGGCACGTACGTGAGCGGGCTGGTCGAGGCCAAGCGGCGGGCGCCCGGGGACGACGTGATCAGCGCGATGATCACCGCCGCCGAGGAGGGGGACCGGCTGAGCGGGGACGAGCTGCTGTCGATGATCTTCCTGCTGCTCGTGGCCGGGTACGAGACCACGGTCGGGCTGGTGGCGCTGGGGACGTACACGCTGCTGCGCCACCCCGAAGCGCTGGAGCTGCTGCGCGAGCGGCCCGAGCTGATCGAGCCGGCCGTGGAGGAGCTGCTGCGCCACGACAGCCCGGTCGAGCTGGCCACCTGGCGCTTCGCCCTGGAGCCGGTCGAGATCGGCGGGGTCGTGCTGCCGGCCGGGCAGCCGATCCTGGTGGCGCCGGCCGCGGCCAACCGCGACCCGCGCCGCTTCCCCGAGCCCGACCGGCTCGACCTCACCCGCCGCGACAACGCCCACCTGAGCTTCGGGCACGGGCCGCACTACTGCCTGGGCGCCCTCCTGGCCCGTCTCGTGGGGCGGGCGGCGCTGGCGGAGGTCGTCCGGCTGCCCGGCCTCGCGCTCGCCGTTCCGGCCGAGCGGCTGCGCTGGCGCGCCAGCCTCACGGTCAGGGGGCCGGTCGCGCTGCCCGTGACGTTCGGGCCCGCCTGATCACCGGCCGCACGGCTTCCGGCCGTGAACCGCACGGCTTCCGGCGACGCTTCCCGTCATGGACCGCGCGGCTACCGGCCACGGACCGCGCGGTTACTGGCCGCGGAGCGCTCGGCCTTCGGCGGTTACCGGCCGCGGAGCGCTCGGCCTTGGGCGGTTACCGGCCGCGGAGCGCGCGGCCCTTGGCGGCTTACCGGCCACTGCTCTTCGCTACAGGCCGCACAGCTCGTCCAGGGACTGCGCCCCCGCCTTCTGGGTGTTGCGGGTGGGCGTCTGCGTGGGCGTGGCCGTGCGGGTCCTGGCGGGCGTGGCGCCGGTGACGCTCGGGGAGGCGCTGACGTTGGCCGTCTGGGCCCGGCGCGCGGGCCGCAGGGAGTCGTTGAGCGCCTTCTTCGTCGCCGTACGGATCTTCGCCCAGTCGGGGCGGCCCGAGTAGAACTCCGGCGGCACGAACTGCAGGCTCGTGATCCTGGCGTCCTTGACCTTGACCGCCAGCTCCACCAGCGGCTGCACCAGGGACCGCGGGATGTTGGTCTGGGCCAGGCGCTTGGCCGCGCCCGCGATCTTCTCGAACCGGGCGAGGATCACGGCGGGCGTGGCCTGCTGGGCGAAGGCGCCGATGACGCAGCGCTGGCGGGACATGCGGGAGAAGTCGTCGCTGCCGACGCGGGAGCGGCCGTACCACAGGGCCTCCTCGCCGGAGAGCTTGCGGTAGCCGGCCTTGATCGTGCCGGCGGTGCCGTAGAGGCCGCCCCACTTGACGTCCTGCTCGACCCGGATCTTGAGGCCGCCGATGGCGTCCACGAGGTCGGCGAAGCCGTACATGTTCATCAGCATGTAGTAGTCGATCTTCAGGCCGAGCGTGTAGCCGATGGCGTCCATGAGGGCGCGGGGGCCCCGGTTCTTGCCGCCCATGAGCTGCGGGTTGTCGTTGGCGTACTGCCAGACCTCGTTGAGCAGGCCGCCGTTGGGCAGCTCGGCCATGAACCCGTTCGGGAACTGCTTGTGCAGCGGCGAGGAGGCGGGGAAGCGCACGTGCTGCAGGTTGCGCGGCAGGCTGAACAGCACGGTGGCGCCGGTCTTGAGGTCGACGCTGGCCACGTTCATGCTGTCGGTGCGCACGCCGGTCCTGTTGCCGGCCGCGTCGCCGCCGATCAGCAGGAAGTTGACGCGGTCCCGGTCGCCCCACGGGTTCTCGGGGTTGTGGGTGACCTGCGGCTCGCCGGGCTCCGGGGTGTCCTTGAAGATCGAGCCGACGGCGTCGCGGGCGGCGAGGACATAGTTGGCGGTCAGCGCGAACGGCGACATGACCGCCACGCACAGCACGCCCACGACGATGCCGGTCAGCACCTGGCCCTGCTGGTGCAGCCGGTTCGGGCGCAGCGCCACGTACGAGGTGACCACCACCGCGAACCAGGCCAGCGCGAGCACCGAGGCGATGACGACCACGACGACCATGCTCGTGTCGTCGGCGAGGAAGGAGGCGTTGGTCAGGTCGCCGGCCACGGTCAGGCCGAAGGCGATGGCGCCGAGCAGCAGCACCGCGTACAGGCTGAGCAGCACCAGCCCGGTACGGCGGCGCCCGGCCCGCAGGTGCGCGGCGCCGGGCGCGACGGCGGACAGCGCGGTCCAGCCGAGCATGGAGGCGGGGGTCAGCGGCTTGGCGAAGCGCGGCGCGCCCGAGCCGGAGCGCGCCTTGGCGGGACGGGAGGCGCCCTTACCAGGCTTGCCAGGCTTACCGGGTTTGCCGGGTTTCGCCGTCCGGCCGGAGGGGGTTCCGGCGACGAGCTTGCCGGGAGCGGCGGGCGCGTCCGGAGCCGGAGCGCCGGCCGGCTCGGGACCCGGCCTGCCCGGCCTGTCCGCCTTGCCCGGCTTGCCTGAGGTGGGGCCGCCGGGCTTACCGCCGGCGGGCGCGCCTGGGCCGGCGGGCGTACCTGGGCCGGCGGGCGCGCCGGCGTCGGCGGTGGGGGTGGCGTTCGGGCCGGCATCCGGGCGCGGTCGTCGCGTGGGGCGCCGTTTCCTGCCTTCCGGCGCGGTGTCTACCCCATCGCGATTAGTCACACCTGGCTCCTTACACGCCTACCAGGCAAAACCCTCGTTTTGCCCCCCGATCGGCACAAGATTGCCAGGATTCTAGTCCCCATACCTGGACAACAGAGACATGTGCCCAACCTGAGATGAACGCCACGGGTCCCTCAGGAGACCGTCGAGGACGGCGCCATCCACGTGTTGCACTGGTACGCCTTGTTCCGCTCCCACCCCTGCCGGAACCACCGCCCGCTGTTCACCGGCTTGCCGTGGTCGCGAGGATAGCCCGGATGGTCGCCCACGTTGCTGAAGAACCAGAACAGCCGGCTGCGGTTGGCCGTGCTCACCGGATATGACGAGGCGACCGACCGCATCCACATGGCGCCGAAGCAGTTGGCCTGCAGCTCCAGCCGCCGGCTGAGCGCCAGCTTGCCGCTCTGGCTGCCGGAGTCGAGCGTCGCCGACCACCAGGAGTTCATCAGGCCCGTGAGGTTCTGGACGTGGTGGCCGTACTCGTGGGCCATCATGCCGATGATGCCGCCGTGCCAGGTGATCATCTGGCCGTAGCCCACGGCGTTCCCGCGGCCCCTGGCCATGGCCGAGGTGGAGGCGTAGATGGTGTTGTTCTGCGGGCAGTAGTACGGCACCGTGCTGCCCGGCGACGGGTAGTCGCCGCAGGCGCCCCGCCCGCCCTGCGCGGCGATGGCGTACCGGGGCGGGCTGAACCGGAAGCCCTGCTTCTCCAGCACCGGCTTCCAGGCCCGGTCCATGCACCGGCCGGTCTTGATGATCAGCGCCTTGAGCTGGCTGTGGCTGAAGATGCTGGCGTTGCCAGCGGGGCAGCTCAGCCGGGGCAGGACACCCGCCCGGTAGACGCTGTTGTTCTTCAGGCTCGTGTTGACCGTGACCTGGGCGGGCGGCGTGACCGTGGTGTCCGGCTCGTCGTCCTGGGTCGGGGTCGGCTGCTGGGTGGGCTCCTCGCTGTGCGTCGGGGTCGGCGACGGCTCATCGTCCTCGGTGAACCGGGTGGTGGGCTCGTCCGACGGCTCGTACGTCGGGATCGCCACCGGCGTGGAGGTGTCCGAGCTGGAGGAGCTGGACAGCATCACCGCGCCGATGACGATCAGCACGAACAGCGCCGCCAGCGAGCCGAACACGGCGCCGAGCACGCCGAGGACCCCCATCCCCGACTTCCTCGGCTGCGGCGGCCGGTGCCACTGCTGCGGCGGCATGGGCGGTGGCGGCGGCGGGGGAGGAGGAGGCGGCGGCGCCTGCCGGTACGGCTGCTGCCCGTACGGAGGCTGCCCGTAGGGCGGCTGCCCGTGCTGGGGCTGTCCGTACGGAGGCTGCCCATACTGAGGTTGCCCGTACGGTGGCCCCTGAGGGGGTCCCTGAGGGGGTCCCTGAGGGGGTCCCTGAGGGGGCGGCGGCGGTGGGGGCGGCGGCTGGGGCGGGCGCGGGTACGCCCCGCCCTGAGGTTGCGGCTGCCGGTATCCGGGCGGCGGCCAGGGCAAGGAGGGGGGGCGCTGGGGCTGTCCTGGCCCCTGTGGCGGGGGTGGATATTGCCCGTTCCCTGTCACCGTGTCTCCCCGATTGCCCCGTCGTCCGGAATGCAGGCTTTTGCCGTGCGACTTGTCGGACCCTTGCCAAATTTGGGGCAAAAGCATACTGATTTATCACCCGTCACGGATGTAGCGGTGCTCGGTTACAGTCCGAAATCATTCGAGGTGATCTCCGCTATCTCCCGGTCCGGGCGGCGGGCGTTGTCCTAGCTTCTTTTGCATGAATCTCCAGCAGCTCCGCTATGTGGTCGCGACTGCGGAGCACCGCACCATGACCGACGCGGCCAGGTCGCTCTACATCGCGCAGCCTGCGCTGTCCCGCGCGATCCGCGATCTCGAGCGCGAGCTCGGCATGACGTTGTTCGCCCGTTCCGGGCGCGGGGTGGTCGTCACCGCGCAAGGACGCCGGGTGGTCAAGCTGGCGAGGGAGGCACTCGACGCGGTTCACGAGATCGAGGGCCTGGCCAACCAGACCGTACCCACCGACGCGGAGCTCCGTATCGCGTCCACCCCCAGCCTCGAGCCCGGTCTCGCGGGGCGGCTGCTGCCCGCCTACGCGGCCGAGCACCCAGGTGTGCGCGTGCACATCGTGCGCTGCGACGGCCGAGACGGCGTCGTCAGCGCCATCAGGGACCAGCGGGCCGACCTCGGCCTCACGGACCTGCCCGTGCCCACCGACCTCATCACCCACCCCCTCGAACGCCAGGAGATCGTCCTGATCTCCCCGCCCGGCCTCGAGCTGCCCAACCCCGTACCGATGGGCAGGCTGCACGGCATGCGCCTGGCACTCCCCGCCCGCGGCAGCATGCGGCGCAGGGAGCTCGACGCGATGTTCGGCAAGTACGCGGTCACCCCGGTGGTCGTGCTCGAGACCGACGAACGCAACGGCTGGCTCAACGCGGTCCGCGCCGGGCAGGCGTCGCTGCTGTGGTACCGCGGCATGGCCGAGCAGGCCGGACGCGCGGGCCTGGTGGTGCGCTCGCTCGACCCCGCCGTGCGGCGCGTCATCGCCGTCGTGCACGCCCGCCGCCGCCTGCCGCTCATCGCCCAGGACTTCCTGGCCACCGCGGAGAAGGGAACCGCCGCCTGACCTTTTGGGAACGATCCATTTCCTGTCTCATGCCGAACGATCCATTCCCCTCGCACGCATGATCCGGGGTAAGGGGGTCAGCCGGCCGCCGGAAGGCGGACGACGGCCCGCAGCCCCGGCTCCGCGTCCTCCAGCACCACCGTCCCCCCGTGGGCCCGCACGGTCTCGCGGACGATGGCCAGCCCCAGCCCCGCCCCGCCCTCGTCGCGGCTGCGCCCGGAGTCGAGCCGGGTGAAGCGGTTGAAGACCCGCTCGCGATCCTGCTCGGGAATGCCGGGGCCGTCGTCGGTGACGGTCAGCACGCCGTCGGCGGTCAGCGCCACCTCCACCTTCGAGGAGGTGTGGCGGACCGCGTTGTCCATGAGGTTCGTCAGCACCCGGCTCAGGTCGAGCGCGTCGCCGCGGACCACCACCGGGTCGCAGACGGTGAGCCGGGCCTCGGCGTAACGGTCCACCGTCTGGCGCACCACCTCGTCGAGGTCGACGGGCTCGCGCCGGGCGGGCACGCCGCCGCGCTCGTCCAGCCTGGCCAGCGCGAGCAGGTCCTCGGCCAGCCGGGACAACCGCATGGTGTCCTCCAGGACGCCCTCGGCCGTCTCCTGCCAGTCCTGCCCGTCGGGGTGGCCCAGCGCCACTTCGAGCTGCAGCCTGATGCTGGCCAGCGGGCTGCGCAGCTCGTGCGCGGCGTCGGAGACCAGCGCGCGCTGGCGCTGCTCGGCCTCCTCCAGGCGGGCCAGCATGTCGTTGAGCGTGAGGGCCAGCGCGTGCACCTCGTCGCGCGACTGCGGCACCGGCAGCCGCCGCGACCTGGCGGTATGCGTGATCTCGGCCGCGCCCCTGCGCAGCGCCGCGATCGGGTGCAGGGTACGGCCGATCATCAGCCAGCTCGCCACCGCCAGCAGCACGACCAGCGCGGGCGTGCCCACCAGCAGCACCCGCCCGGCCGTGACGAGGCTGGTCTGGATCTCGCTGATGGGCCGCGCCGCCACCACCGTCTGCCCGTGGTCCGCGCTGAGCACGACGACGCGCAGGAACCCCGGGACCGCGTACGGCCGGCCGTCCATCAGCGTCGCCTGCCCGCTCTTCAGCACGCGGGCCCGGGCCCCGGCGTCCAGCAGCGGCACGAGCCGGTCGGCGCCGTAGGTGACGTGCGTGATGCGCCCCCGCTCGTCGATGACCTGCACGATCGTGCCGTCGTGCGTGGTGATCGGGCTGGTCAGCGTGCCCGCGTCGGCCGCGACCCGGACCGCCTGGGCCTGCGCCCTGGTGGACTCGTCGACGGTGTCCATCAGGGCCCGCTCCAGCACCGTCACCAGCACCGCCGCCGACAGGGCCAGCGCCAGCGCCAGCACCGCGGCGGCCGCCGCCGTGAGCCGGAAACGCAGCCCCTGCCGCCGCCACCAGACCAGCGGCGACTCAGCCACCGTCGCCCGCCAGCCGGTAGCCGGCGCCGCGCACGGTCTGCAACGCGTTCCTGCCGAACGGGGCGTCGATCTTGCGCCGCAGGTAGCCGACGTACACCTCGACCACGTTCGGATCGGTGTCGAAGGTGTCCCACACGTGCTCCAGGATCTCCGACTTCGACACCACCTCGTCCCGCCGCCGCATCAGGTACTCCAGCAGCGCGAACTCCCGCGGCGTCAGCTCGATCGCGCTCTGCCCGCGCTCCACCCGGCGCCTGGCCGGGTCCAGCGACAGGTCCCCCGCCACGAGCACCGACGGCCGACGGCCCGCGTCGCGCCGCATCAGCGCCCGCAGCCTGGCCACGAGCACCACGTACGAGAACGGCTTGGTCAGGTAGTCGTCGGCGCCCAGGTCGAGCCCGTCGGCCATGTCGTACTCGCCGTCCTTGGCCGACAGCATCAGGATCGGCACCCAGTTCTCCTCGGCCCGCAACTGCTTGCACACGTTGTAGCCGGACAGCCTGGGCAGCATGATGTCCAGGACCACCACGTCGTAGTCGCCCTGCCGGGCGGCGTGCAGCCCCTCCTCGCCGTCGTGCGCGAGATCCACGGCGAACCCCTCCGCCTGCAGCCCCCGCTGCAACGCGGCCGCCATCCGCCGCTCGTCCTCGACGACAAGTACTCTCATGCGGCAATTCTCCCGTCCTCGCGCTGAGACAACGCTGAGAGAGCTGAGAGTCATCTCAGTGAGCCGCGTCCACCACCCCCGAGGCAGCCCCATCATGCCTCGGGGGTGATGCGCATCCCATGAGCCCCTGCCCGCACGCCGGTGCTCGCCCCGGCCCGGGGCCGCCGCGCGCGGAAGACTCTAACGAGGCCGCGCGGGGCGGTCATTGACGCTCGGCGCGCACCCGGTTGACCCTCAGCGCACCCGGCGTGCGGCGTCGCGCCGGTACTCGCCGGGCGGCATCCCGTACGCCGACCTGAACACCCGGCTGAAGGTGGCCGGGTCCTCGAAGCCCCAGCGCGCGCCCAGCTCGGCGACGGGCGTGCCGGCCAGCAGCGGGTCCTCCAGGTCGGCGCGGCACCGCTCCAGCCGCTCGTGGCGGACGTACTCGCCGATCGTGCGGCCCTCCGGCTCGAAGACCCGGTGCAGGTAGCGCACCGAGATGTTGCAGGCCGCCGCGATGGATGACGGGGTCAGCCCCGGCCGGCCGAGGTGCCGCCGCACGTGCTCCTTGACCTCGCGGACCAGCGCCTGCCTGCGCGTCTCCGCCGGCACCGCGCCGCCCGCCCCGGCCAGCCAGATCGTGGCCAGCTCCACCGCCACCGCGCCCAGCGAGCCGCTCTCGTCCGGTCTCAGGGCCCGGCCCTCCCGCACGAGGCCGCGCATGTACCCGGCGAGCAGCGCCGCCGAGCCCCGGTCGGCGGGCAGCGGCCGGACCACGTGATCGCGCAACCGCTGCTCGGGCAGGGGCAGCGCGCCCCGCGGGAACTGCAGCATGATCATGTGGGTGAGGCCGCGCCCGCTGCGGGAGCCGACGTCGAACGGCCGCGACGTGTCCGTCAGCACCAGGTCGCCCGGCGAGACGTGCGCGTACGAGCGCCCCTGCTCCACCTGCAACGAGCCCGAGCACACCAGCGTCACCCACCACTGCTCCGGGTCCGAGCGGCGGATCAGCGGCGCGGTGCGCACCGAGCGCTGCTCGGCGTAGCTCGTCGCGGCGACCGTCACCTCGCCCAGCGGCGCGATCGTGATGGCCGCGCGGAAGTCGCCGGCCTGCTCGCTGCTGAGCTCGGTGGGAACGAGCTGCCGCGCCGTCAGGTCGCACCACCACTGGAAACGCTCGGCGGCCGGGACGTCGGTGCTGCGTAACTCGATCACTTTCGCCACCAGGGGAAACGAGGCCGGGCTGAGAGCTGTCTCAGATTGTCTCAGGGTTGCCACAGGAACGATGACGCAGGCTCTGAGCATCGACATACCGTTAAGGAGTGAAATGCGCAGAGGCACGTTCGTGAGGTGGGGAGTCCCGATCGCGGCAGCCGCCGTGATCGGAGCCGCGATCGGCGCCGGCCCCGTCATCGCCGCGGTCAGCGGCGACCCCGTGCTGCCGGAGCGTTCGGCCGAGCAGTTGCTCGCCGACGCCGTGGCGGCCACCAGCAAGCAGGCCGGCCCGCCGCCGATGTCCGGCACGGTGCAGCAGACGGCCTCGCTCGGCCTGCCGGCGCTGCCGCAGCTGGGCGGCGGCACCACGCCGCTGAGCCTGCTGTCCGGCTCGCACGAGGTGAAGGTCTGGTACGGCGCGAGCGACAAGCTCCGCGTGGCCATGCCGACCCAGCTGAACGAGACCAACCTGATCGTGAACGGCGGCCAGGCCTGGTACTGGGACAGCGCCACCAACACCGCCACCAAGCTGACCATCAAGGAGGGCGCCCGCGGCCCGGCGCACGCCACGCCGCTGCCGCAGGAGACCGAGCTGACGCCGCAGCAGCTCGCCCAGCGGCTGCTGGCCGGCGCCGACGAGCACACCGCCGTCCGCGTGATCAACACGGCGGAGGTGGCGGGCCGCCCGGTCTACCAGCTCGTGCTGGCCCCCAAGGAGGAGAGCTCCCTGGTGCAGGAGATCCGGATCGCCCTCGACGGCGAGACGTACGTCCCGCTCCAGGTCCAGGTGTACGCCAAGGGCTCGGCCGAGCCGGCGTACCAGGTCGGGTTCACGCAGGTGACGTTCACGCCACCGGCGGCGGAGAACTTCACCTTCACCCCGCCCGCGGGCGCCAAGGTGGAGGAGCGCACGATCGGGCTGAACGACGACAAGGGGGAGCAGCGCGCCGAGCACGCCCGGCAGGTCGCGGGCGACGTGAAGGTGGTCGGCGAGGGCTGGTCGGCCGTCGCCGTCGTGCCGTTCTCCCCGGCGGACCTGGCCAAGGCCCAGCAGCCCGGCGCGTCCGAGGGCGACGGTGACCGGCCTGGCGACCGGGGCGGTCAGGGCGGCGACCCGGCCGCGCTGATCGACAGCGTGCTCAAGTCCGCCACCCCCGTCAGCGGCACGTGGGGCTCCGGCAAGCTGATCAGGACCAAGCTCGTCACGGCCCTGCTCACCGACGACGGCCGGCTCCTGGTCGGCGCCGTCACCCCGGAGGAGATCACCAAGGCGGCGGGCGCCAAGTGACCACCGTCACGCAGGAAGCGGGGGCGCCCTTCGGGGCGGCCCCGCCCTCCGGGGACCAGGCGGCGGACGCGGCGATCCGCACCCGGGGGCTGACCAAGCGTTTCAAGGGCGGCCAGGTCGCCGTGGACAAGCTGGACCTGACCGTGCCGCGCGGCTCGGTGTTCGGCTTCCTCGGGCCCAACGGCTCGGGCAAGACGACCACGATCCGCATGCTGCTCGGCCTGGTGGCGCCCACCGAGGGCGAGTACTCCGTGCTCGGGCTGCCGCTGGCCCAGGCCCTGCCGAAGGTGGGGGCGGTGGTCGAGGGGCCGGCCTTCTACCCGTACCTGTCGGGCGCGGCCAACCTGATGCGCTTCGACGCCGCCGACCCGGCCGCGCACGGCGCCACCGTCAAGCGGCGCGTCGCCGGCGCGCTGGAGCGGGTCGGCCTGTCGGCCGCCGCCGGCAAGCGGTACCGCAACTACTCGCTCGGCATGCGCCAGCGCCTGGCCATCGCGGCCGCGCTGCTGGGGCCGCGCGAGCTGCTCGTCCTGGACGAGCCGACCAACGGCCTCGACCCGCAGGGCACCCGCGAGGTGCGCACGCTGGTCAAGGAGATCGCGGCCGAGGGCACCACCGTGTTCGTCTCCTCGCACCTGCTGGCCGAGGTCGAGCAGATGTGCACACACGCCGCGATCATGCGGACCGGCAAGCTGGTCGCGCAGGGCACGATCGCCTCGCTCAGCGGCGGCCTGGTCACTCGCATCAAGGTGGAGACGCCCGACCCCGACGACGCCGCCCGCGTGCTGGCCGGGCTCGGCCTGGCCGACGTGCGCGCCGAGGGCCGCGAGGTCACGGCGGAGCTGGGCGGGCACGCGCCCGAGCGGATCAACGCCGCGCTCGTGGGGGAGGGCGTGTCCGTACGAGGGCTGGCCGTGGTGCGGCCGAGCCTGGAGGACGTGTTCGTGGGACTGACAGGGGAGGGCTTCGATGTCGACGCCTGAAGACGCGGCCGCGGGGGCGGGGACACTGACGGACACGACCGGGCCGCGCCGCACGCCGGGGCTGGTGCCGGTGACGGAGACCCTGCGCACGGTCGAACGCCACGAGCCCGCACCCGAGCCCCCGGCGACGGCGGGGCCGGGCACGCGGCCGGTGCGCGCGTTCTGGCGGCTGCTCGGCTCCGAGCTGGGCCTGACCTTCCGCCGCCCGCGCAACCTCGTCATGCTGGCCGTGCTGGGCGTCGTGCCGGTGATCGTGGGCGTCGCGCTGCGCACCTTCGGCGGCGCCGACGACGACATGACCGGCCTCGTCCAGGACGTGGCGGGCAACAGCCTCATGCTGACGTTCGTCTCGTTCTCGTTCCTGGTGCTGCTGCTGATGCCGGTGGCCGTGAGCGTCGTGGCGGGCGACTCGGTCGCGGGGGAGGCCGGCGGCGGCACGCTGCGCTACCTGCTGGCCGCGCCGGCCGGCCGCACCAGGCTGCTGGCGGTCAAGTACCTCAACGCCGTCGTCTACGCCTACGCGGTGACGGCCGTGGTCGCGCTGTCGGCGCTGGTGACGGGCCTGGTGCTGTTCCCGGCAGGGGACGTGACGCTGCTGTCCGGCACCACGGTCACGCTGGCCGACGGGCTGGTCCGGATCGCGATCTCCGTCGGGTACGTCGGCGCGGGCATGGCGGCGCTGGCCGCGGTCGCGCTGGCGCTGTCGGTGTTCACCGAGGTGTCCATCGGGGCCATCGCGGGGACCGTGGTGCTGGTC
Source organism: Nonomuraea composti (assembly GCF_012034275.1). NCBI lineage: Bacteria > Bacillati > Actinomycetota > Actinomycetes > Streptosporangiales > Streptosporangiaceae > Nonomuraea > Nonomuraea composti. Next base: position 399,157 of record NZ_JAATEP010000001.1, read on the forward strand.
ATCGTCTGCCAGGTGCTGCGGGCCATCCCCGAGCTGGGCTCGATCGCGCCGTACCTGCTGCCGACCAGGTTCACGAACTTCGACGCGGTGCTGCGCAGCCCGATCGACGTGGCCGCGCTGCGCGACGGGCTGCTGACGTTCGGGGCGTACATCGTGCTGTTCGGCTCGATCGCGTGGGCGCGCTTCTCCGGCAAGGACATCACGTCCTGACGCGGGACGGCCGGAAGCACGGGCCCGCGCCTGGCGATCAGGCGGCGGGCCCGCGCGCTGCGTGCGATCCGTACGATCTCAGGCGGACGGGCGGCGGCGCAGGCCCAGGACGCCGATCACGACGCCGATGACGCCCACCGCCAGCCCGACCCCGCCGAGCAGGCGGGCGGTGCCGTCGGACGACGAGGAGGCGGCCACGGGCGTCACCGACGGCGAGGCGGGCCCCGTGGGCGCGCTCGTGGGCGACGCGCTCGTGTGCGCCGTGCTGCCCTCAGCGGCGGCGGGCACCAGCTTGAGCAGCGGCGCCGGGTGCTCGGCCTCCGTGCCGTCGGACTTCGGGGCCTCCGACCAGTCGACGACCTCGCCCCCGGAGTAGGTCTGCTTGGTCGGGAACATCAGCGAGTCGACGTCCTTGGGCAGCTGCCCCATGGACACCTCGAACTCCTGGAACTCCCCGGGATTGATCTTCCCGCCCTCCCAGACGACCTTGGTGACGGCCTCGTCGAGGTCGCCGTACTCGGTCTTGACGGGCGCGGGCAGCTTGCTCTCGGTGACCTTGACCTGCCACCCGGGCACGGGCTTGACGGACACGAAGGCCAGCGGGTGGTCGGTGGGGAAGGACACCTCGATCTTGGTGGTCGAGGCGTTGTCGCGCTCGTTCGGCACGCGGAAGGCGACCTTGGTGAACCCGCCCTGCTCGGCGGTGCCCGGCTGGATGGTGACGTGGGCCAGCGCGGGCAGGGCCAGGCCGGCGGTGAGCGCGGCGGTGGTGGCGAGCACGGTCGCGGCACGGCGGACGAAGGACATGTCGAAGCTCCACTTGGGTGATGGGGATGAAAAGGGGTGTCAGAAGGTCAGGCGGGAAGTGGAGGACCACGCCTGGCCAGGCTGTGCCGGAACCCCGGCTGCGGCGGCACCACCCTGGTGCGGACGACGGGCGCGCCGGGCCGCGAGACGGGCACGGCGGCGGGGGAGAGCAGGACGGCGAGCCGGCGGCCGACGCGGCGCAGCAGCGACCACAGGGCGGCCTCGCCGCGCGACAGCCACAGGCCGGTGATGACCGTGGCGGTGAGGTGCGTGAGGAGCATGCCGGCGTTGACGGCCAGGCCGCCCTGGGCGTGCCCGTGCACCGAGACGTAGGAGGCGCCCTCGCCGGCGAACAGCTCGTGCAGCCCGAGCTGCGCCCCGACCAGCACGAGGTTGATCGTGCCCGCCGAGCGCTCCCTGCCGCACAAGGCCAGCCCCAGCGCGGAGACGCCCGCGAGGCCGAGCGCGGCGGTCTGCGGCGCGGGCGCGGCACCGCCGCCGAGCACGTGGGCGAGCGCGGCCAGGGTCACGCAGACGGCGGCGAAGGCGGCCGTCCGCGCGAGGCGTAGGGGAAGTCGCGCACGCATGGGTGTGCCCCATGCTCTCACGGGGCAAGGGGAGATGAGACCTCGAGTCCCAAGCTGCTCAATGCCTGGTCCGAAAATGGCATTTGTCGCTAGGGTCGTGCCGATCGCGCTGACATAGAGGTGAGAACGTTGCGGCACTTAGGTGGTTTGCTGATCGGCCTGGTGGTGACGGCGGCCGTGCTCGGAGGCGGCGGATGGGCGGTGCAGCAGGCCGCCGCGAACGCCGCGGCGAACCCGCCCGACGGCCAGCGGATGTGGATCGCCCTCGGCGCGATGGCCGCCGTCGGACTCGTCGTGGGGCTGGTTACGGCCGGCCGGATCTCCCCGCTGGCGACTTTCGTGCCGTCCCTGGTGCTGCTGGCCTGGACGGTCGTGTACGCGCTCGACACGAACCGGGCGCTCTCCCTGGTCCCGGCCGAGCCCTCGATCAACCGGATCCTGCTCGAAGCCGGCACCGGCGCCAAGACCCTCCTCACGACCGGCGTGTACGCCCTGCTCGGCGTGGCCCTGTTCATCCCCGTACTGATGCCCTCGCGGTGGTCGCGCCGCGACGACGAGCTCGACGAGGACTACGAGAACAGCCCTGAGGGCAGCTACTACTGACCCTCGCGAAGACCTCGGCACGGCCGTCTCCCTCCCGGGAGGCGGCCGTACGCATGTGACGCAGGTCACACCCGAAAGCGCGAACTCCTGCCGGTCCTGCGGGCGAAAGCCAGCGAACACACCGTACGGACGGGAGCGACATGTGACCGACGAAGTGCCAGGCGGACCCGCCGACTCCGAGCTCATCCGGCGGTCCGAGCAGGTCCCTGAGCTCTTCGCGGAGCTCTTCGACCGGCACGCGGCCGCCCTGCGGCGCTATGTCGCGAGGAGGCTCGGGGACTCGCTGGCCGACGACGTCGTCTCCGACGCGTTCCTGACCGCGTTCCGGCGCCGCCGCCACTACGACGCGGGCCATCCCGACGCCCGCCCCTGGCTGTACGGCATCGCCGCCAAGCTCATCCAGCGCCACCGCCGCGTCGAGGTCCGGCTCTACCGGGCCCTGGCCCGCACCGGCGTGGACGAGCTGACCGAGCCGTACGCCGACCGGATCGACGACCGCGTGGCGGCGGAGCAGGCGGGCCTGGCCGCCGCGCTGGCGGACCTGCCCGCCGCCGACCGCGAGGTGCTGTTACTCGTGGCCTGGGCGGACATGACGTACGAGGACGTGGCCCGCGCGCTGAGCGTCCCCGTCGGAACGGTCCGCTCCCGCCTGCACCGGGCCAGGGCCAGGACTCGCCGCGCGCTCGGCGGCAGCGACCCCACCACGGCACGAGAGGAGTCCTTGGATGGATGACCTGCGTTCCCTTCGCGAGCTGCGTGCCGTGGTGCCGGAGCCCGACGAGGCCTGGCTGGCCCAGGGCCGGCGCCGGCTGCTGCGCCGGATGCGCGGGCACGGGCGCGGGCGCCGGTTCGGCCGCGCGCTCCTGGTGGCCGGCGCGCTGGGCACGGCCGCGGCGGTCGCGCTGGTGGTGGTCAGGCCGCAGGAGCCGGTGCCGCCCGCCCCGTCGAGCGGGCCGCCGATCGTCCAGCTCGACGCGGACGCGGTGCTGGCCCGCGCGGCCGCCACGGTCGGCCGGCGCAAGGCCGCCGAGGTGCCGCGGCCGACGCAGTGGCAGTACACCAAGAGCCTGGACAAGCAGCCGAACGGCGACACGGTCAGGGCCAGCGAGCAGTGGATGCGCTACGACGGCAAGCAGACGGCCGCCTTCGGCGAGGACGGCCGCCTGGTGATCAGCGACGTTCCGCCCGACCCGGGCGACGACGACCTGTCGCCGCAGCAGTACGACCAGAAGCTGCGCGAGCTGCCCACCGACCCGAAGAAGCTGCTGGCCAAGGTGACCAGGGACCGGCACTGGATCGACTACCCGAGGGAGGAGGGCGTCCCGCACGTCGTCGCCCCCGACGCGGACCGCGCCTACGGTGTGATCATGCTGTACCTCAGCCGGTACGGCGTCATGCCGCCCGAGCTGGAGTCGGCCCTGTTCGAGGCGCTGGCGCTGATCCCCGGCGTCCGGATCGAGCAGGGCGTCACCGACGCGGCCGGCCGCAGCGGGCTGGGCGTCTGGCGCGAGACCGGCCGCGGCGACGAGATCACCCGCAGGTACCGGATCCTCGACCCGCGGACGTACCGCTATCTGGGTGAGAGGACGGTCTGGCTGCGCGACCAGTACTTCGATGGCGATCCCGAGCCGGCCGTCACCAAGGGCTCGGTGTGGCTCACCGCCCTGGTGACGTCGACGATCGTGGGGCGGCCGGGCGAGCGCGGCTGACGCGCCCGCCGGGCGGGGCCGTTACGAGGCGCTGCCCGTGTAGAGGCGGGTGACGACCTCCTCGATCGACGACTGCTCGGGAGCCGTGGCCATCAGGTCGTCGAGGGTGCCGTCGAAGGCCAGCCGCCCGTGGTCGATCAGCATGACCCGGCGGCACAGGCGCTCGATGTCGCCGAGGTCGTGCGTGGTCAGCAGCACGGTGGTGCCCCGCTCGGCGTTCACCCGCAGCAGGAAGTCGCGGATGCTGGCCTTGCTGACCACGTCGAGCCCGATCGTCGGCTCGTCGAGCACCAGCACGTCGGGCGCGTGCAGCAGCGCCGCCGCCAGGTCGCCGCGCATGCGCTGGCCGAGGCTGAGCTGCCGCACCGGCGTGCGCAGGAACGCGCCGAGGTCGAGCGTGTCGGTCAGCTCGTCGAGCCGGGCGGCGAAGGCGGCGCGGTCGATCCGGTAGAGGTGCCGGATCAGCTCGAAGCTGTCGCGCAGCGGCAGGTCCCACCACAGCGTCGTCCGCTGCCCGAACACGACGCCGATGCGCCGCGCCAGCGTCGTGCGGCGGCGCGAGGGGTCGAGGCCCGCCACTCTGACGGTGCCCGAGGTGGGGGTCAGGATGCCGCACAACATCTTGATCGTGGTGGACTTGCCGGCGCCGTTGGGGCCGAGGTAGCCGACGAACTCGCCCGCCGACACGGTGAACGACAGGTTCTGGACGGCGTGGACGACGCTCCGCTTCACCTTGAACGAGCGGCCCGCCCGGTCAAGCTCGATCATTGCTCAACTCCCCGTGGATCGGTAGTGCCGGAGGCCCTGCCGCCAGACGAGCGCGGCCGACAGGGCGAGGACCAGCGCGGCGGCCGGTCCGAGGAAGCGCATGAACCCGGGCGTGCCGAACGGGTCGGCCCGCTCCAGCACGTACAGGCCGGGCTGCCAGTTGACGAACGCCAGCGGCAGCACGTACGTCACGCCCTTGACCAGGTCGCGGGAGTAGACGCTGAACGGGTACTGGGTGAGCTGGCTGCCGCCGTACGTCAGGGTGTTGACCACCTCCGGCGCGTCGGTCAGCAGGAACTGCAGCGCCCCGGCGATCGTCCACAGCGACGCGAAGATGACGATGCCGGTCAGCACCATGACCGGGATCATCCACGCGCGCTCCCAGCCGATGCCGAGCGCGGAGACGGCGTAGCCGAGCACGAGCCCGGCCTGGAGGATGCGCCCGATCCGGGTGGCCATGAAGCGGTCGGCGGCGAGCTGGATCCACGCGCCGACCGGCCGGATCAGGAACGTGTCGAGGGTGCCGGCCTTGATGTGCGTGCTGACCCGGTCGAGGTTGCTGACGAAGGTGTCGCAGATGGTGAAGGCCAGGTTGGCGGCCCCGTACAGGAACAGCACCTCCTCGCGGGAGAAGCCGGCCAGGGTGGTGGTGTTGGCGAAGATGATCAGGATGACGGCCACGTCGATGGCGGCGATGGCGAAGCCGAGCACGGTCATCATCGCGAACGACACCGGGTACGCCGCCGCGGCCCTGGTCCAGGTCCACAGCAGCAGGAAGTACGTCCTAGCCACCCTGGATCACCACCTTGTGGCGGATCGCCCTGGTGCCGAGCGCGCCGAGGCCGAGCAGGACCACCGCCCAGAGCGCCTGGACGGCGAGCGTGTCGGCCACGGCCGCGGTGCCGAGGTAGAGGTCGGTGGGCAGCTGCACCATGGCGGCCCACGGCAGCACCATGACGAGGTCGCCGAACCAGCCGGGGAACAGGTGCAGCGGCACCATCATGCCGCTGAAGAACGTGCTGAGGACCATCGACAGGACGGTGACGCCCCGGTCGTCGAGCAGCCAGCAGACCGACAGCGCGACCAGGTAGCGCCAGCCGAAGCTGACGATCACGGCGAGCGCGAAGCCGGTCAGGAACGCCGCCCACTGGCCGGGCCGGGTGGGGACGCTGATGCCGAAGAGCAGGGCGCCGAGCAGCATGGGCGGGATGCCGCGCACCAGGAACAGGTACGCGGCCCTGCCGACGTCCTCGGCGAGCGTCCACAGCTGCAGCGAGGCGGGGCGGACCAGGTCGAGCGCGATGTCGCCGCTGCGGATGCGCTCGGGGATGGTCAGGCCGCCGCCGAAGAGCTGCATCGGCCCGATGAAGGCCTGGGTGACGAAGCAGAAGGTGATGGCGTCGGTGATGTCGTAGCCGGCCAGGCCGGGGCGGGCCTGCCAGACCGCGACGAGCGTGTATGCGCGCAGGATGCCGAAGACGCTGTTGGTGAACGCGCCGGCGAGCGCGCCACGGACGTAGGTGGCGTGCTTTCGGAAGCCGTACCGGACGAGCCGGGCATAGAGCGGAAAGGTTTTGCACCTCCAGGGTGTGAGGGCACGGTCACGGACCGTGCCCGGACCCGCGCACGGGTCTGCCGACGGGAAAGACGCGATTATCCGGTGCGGGCCCGGCGCCGCGCAACGCAATAAACGCCCGCCGCCACCCTCCCGTCACCGTGCCGAAATATCCCCGCAAGGGATGAGTTACTTACTGGCCGGTAGGGATCGCGCGTGGCGGGAAGGAATCACCCGAAAGGGGGCGGTATGCGAGTCGATCGGGACGTGATACCCGAGTATCCCCTGAGCTGGCAGGCCAAGGCGCTGACCGGCCTCTTGCGCGGCACCGTGAAACCGGCCTCCAGCCTGCTGCTGCGCCACCCGCTGGCCCTGGCCGGGGCCGCCCGCCTGGGAGACCTCGCCCGGCTGGTCAACGTGCCGCAGCCCGCGCACGTCGCGGTGGTGCCCGCGACCTTCTCCGCGTGCGGCGGCGAGTGGGTGCGCGGCGGGCAGGGGCTCGACGAGCGCAAGGTCGTGCTGTACTTCCACGGCGGCGGCTACTTCTCGTGCTCGCCGCGCACCCACCGGCCGATCACGTGGCGGCTGTCGGTGGCGGCCGGGCGGCCGGTCCTCGCGCTCGACTACCGGCAGGGGCCGGTGCACCGGCTGGCCGACTCGCTGGCCGACGCGCTGGACGCCTACGACTGCCTGCTGCGACGCGGGCACGAGCCCCAGGACGTGATCCTCGCGGGCGACTCCGCGGGCGGCCACCTCACGCTGGCGACCCTGCTGGCGCTGCGCGACCGGGGCCTGCCGCTGCCGGCGGCGGCCATCTGCCTGTCGCCGTGGGCCGACCTCACCGACGTGCCGCGCCGGGCCAACCGCTGGCAGGACCCGATGCTGCCGGCCGGCCGGGTGCGCTGGCTGGCCCGCCGGTGGACCTCCGGCCTGGACCCGTGGGACCCGCTCGTCTCGCCGGTGCACGGCGACTTCACCGGCCTGCCGCCGCTGATGATCGTGACCGGCTCGACGGAGGTGCTGCGCGACGAGGCCTGGCGGGTGGCGCAGCGGGCGCGGCTGGCGGGGGTGCCGGTGCGCTACGAGGAGTGGCCCCGCATGCCGCACGTCTTCCCGATCCTGGCCGACGTGGTGCCCGAGGCGCGGCTGGCGTTCCGGCACATCCGGCAGTTCCTCGGGGCGGTGGCGGCTATACCGGAGTCGATGGGGGACTCGGCCGCCGCGTGAATTCACCTGCCCCGTTTAGGGGCATGGGTTTACGGTAGGAGGAACGGGAGGTGTAAGGTTAGGTATACCTAACTCAGGGGGACTGTTCCATGGCTGACAAGCATGCGGATCACCACCGGGGTGTCGTCCAGCGGACCGAGCGCATCTCCCGCCACATGGTCCGGGTGGTCATGGGCGGTGACGGGCTGGCGGGCTTCGCCACCAGGGGGCTCACCGATCATTACGTGAAGCTGGTCTTTCCGTGCGAGGGGGTCGAGTACCCGCAGCCGTTCAGCGTGAAAGCCTGCCGTGAGACGCTGCCGCGCGAGGTCTGGCCCAAGCTGCGCACCTATACCGTACGAGCTTGGGACCCCTACAGCCACGAGCTCACCCTCGACTTCGTCGTGCACGGCGACGAGGGCCTGGCCGGCCCGTGGGCCGCGCACGCCCGGCCCGGCGACGAGCTGCTGATCCTCGGCCCCGGCGGCGGCTACGCGCCCGACCCCGACGCGGACTGGCACCTGCTCGTGGGCGACGAGAGCGCGCTGCCCGCCATCGCGGCCTCCCTGGAGGCGCTGCCCGACGGCGCGACCGCCCGCGTCCTCATCGAGATCGACGGGCCGCAGGACGAGCTGAAGCTCGAAACGGCCGCCGACGCCCACATCAGGTGGGTCTACCGGGGCGGCAGCCCCGTCGGCGAGCGGCTCGTGGCCGCCGTCCGCGAGCTCGACTTCCCCGACGGCGACGTGCATGCCTTCGTGCACGGCGAGGCCGGCTTCGTGAAGGAGCTGCGCCACCACCTGCGCCTGGAGCGGGGCGTCCCCCTCGACCGGCTGTCCATCTCCGGCTACTGGCGGCTCGGCGCCGACGACGAGACGTGGCGCCAGGTCAAGGGCGAGTGGAACCGCCAGGTCGAGGCGGAGGAAGCCGCCGCCATCGCGTCCTGACTTACCGCGGAGGCACGACCCCCTTTCCTTCGATACCCCTTTTGTCAGACATGCGGAAAGCCCGCCCTGGATGCCCTCACAGTGTTGCCTTGCCATGACACTGTCAGGAGGGGCGGGACCGGATGGCGCGTGGTGCGAGCGAGCTGCCGCCCGGCGTGCGGCCGCTCACAGTGGGGGACCCGGCCGTCATCGGCCGCTACCCGCTCCTCGGCCGCCTCGGAACGGGCGGGATGGGCGTGGTGTACCTGGCCGAGCACCCTCAGGGTGACCTGGTCGCGCTCAAGACGCCGCAGGCGGTGCATCTCCACGATGCCACGCTGCGGGCGCGCTTCGCAGAGGAAGTGGCTTTCTCGCGAAGAATACTCCCGTTCTGTACGGCGGCGGTCGTCGAGGACGGCACCGACGGGGACCGGCCCTACCTCGTCACCGAGTACCTCCCCGGGCCGGCGCTCTCCCAGGTCGTCGCGGCCACCGGCCCGCTCCCGCCCCGCCTCGCCCACGGCGTCGCGCTCGGCGCCGCGGCGGCGCTGGTGGCCGTGCACGAGGCCGGGCTCGTGCACCGCGACCTCAAACCGGGCAACGTGCTGCTGTCCCCTTCCGGGCCGCGCGTCATCGACTTCGGCATCGCCCGCGACGTCGACACCCTCGCCGCCCACACCCAGGCCGGGCAGGTCATGGGCAGCCCCGGGTGGGTGGCGCCCGAGCGGCTGACCGGCGGGGCCGCGCTGCCCCCCTCCGACGTCTTCGCCTGGGGGTGCCTCGTGGCCTTCGCCGCCACCGGGCGGCATCCGTTCGGGGACGGGGAGCCGGACGTGCTGACGCGGCGGATCCTGTTCGACCCGCCTTCTATCGAGGGCGTGCCCGCTCTGCTCCGTGCCGCCGTCTCGGCCGCCCTCGCCAAGAACCCCGCCGACCGGCCCTGGGCCGCCGACCTGCTGCGGGCGCTGCTGGCGGCGGCCGGCGCCGGGTCTCCTCGGGAGTTGCGGCCGGCCGTGGAGGAGGTGCTGGGGGAGATCTGGAGGCCCGTCCCCTACCCGGCCGGGGGCGGCCTGGCCCGTCTCGTACGTACGGAGGAGGCCGCCGGGCGGGGCCGGGGGAAGGGCAGGAGGAGGCGGGCGGAGGGCCGGGGGGATGGTGCGGCGGGGGCGCGGGCGAAAGGCCGGGCGAGGTCGCCGGCGAGGTCGCGGGCGCAGCTTTCGCAGGCCAGTTTCGCGGCCCTGGCCACGGTCTCCATCGCGGCCATCACGGTCGTCGCCGCCTCGGGCGGGGACGGGCCGAGCGGCGGGTCGCTGCTGCCGGGGGACCCGTCCGTCGTGCGGTCCTCGTCCAGTGCCGCCGTGTCCGCCGCGCGGCCCTCGGCCGTCATCCGTGGGAACGCGCCTCCGGTGCGGCTGGCCACGAGGACGGCGCGGCCCACGGTGTTCGTGACGCGGACGCGGACGAAGGGGCCCGTCGTCGTCCTGACGCCTTCGGGGGAGCGGCGCGGCACGTCCCGCGTCACGGAGAGCAGCGGCCCCGGCGGCGGGGAGGGGTGCGTGACCCCGGCGGGGCGCAGGCGGGGGAACGCGGCCGGGCTCGACTGCCCGCGGCCGACGGGCACGATCAGCCCGATCCCGCAGGACGGGCCGGGGGAGTCGCCGATCCCGTCCGGCACGCCCTCGGACACCCCGGCGACGACCGGCACCGCCACTCCCTGAAGCGCTGCGCTCCTTCGAGTGGCGGGGCCGCCGTCAGCCGGGACCTAAGGAGCCGCCGGCGCACGCGGACGGTCTTCCGGCGGCCCGCACGCGGACGGCCGCCGGCGGGGCGGTCGTCGCCCGGACGGCCGCCGGCCTCGTAGGCGGCCGGGTGGCGGCGGTCGGGACGGCCGTCAGCCGGACGGCCGTCGGCGGGGCGGCGGGGCGGGCACGGCAACGAGGAGCGAGGTGTCGCAAGGCGCCTCCTGACACGAGCGATGGTGCTGCTGCCAGTGTGACCCGGCGGCATCGCCGCAGGCTGTGCCCTCGGTGACAGGCACTTCCGCCGAAAACGGGCGGGTGGGCGGAGCGGTGGCGGACGTGCGTGGCGTCGCGTGCGTGGGTTGGGTGTGCGTGGGTTGGGTGTGCGTGGGTTGGGCGGGCCGCGCCGGTGCTGGGTTACCGGCGCGGCCCGCTTTCGCCGGGGGAACCTTCCCATGCCCTGGAGGTGGCCGGCGAGCTCGGACGAACCTCAGCGGATCTCAGCGGATCTCACCGGTTCTCAGTGGTGGAACTGCTCTTCCTCGGTCGAGCCCTTGAGCGCCGTCGTCGAGGAGTCGGGCGCGACGGCGGTGGAGACGAGGTCGAAGTAGCCGGTGCCGACCTCGCGCTGGTGCCGGGTGGCGGTGTAGCCGCGCGACTCGGCGGCGAACTCGCGCTCCTGGAGGTCCACGTACGCGGTCATCCCGTCGCTGGCGTACCCCTGGGCGAGGTCGAACATCGAGTAGTTGAGCGAGTGGAACCCGGCGAGCGTGATGAACTGGAACTTGTACCCCATGTGCCCCAGCTCGCGCTGGAACTTGGCGATGGTGGAGTCGTCGAGGTGCTTCTTCCAGTTGAACGACGGCGAGCAGTTGTAGGCGAGCATCTGGTCGGGATACTCGGCCTTGATCGCCTCGGCGAACGCGCGGGCCACGTCGAGGTCGGGCGTGCCGGTCTCCATCCAGAGCAGGTCGGAGTACGGCGCGTAGGCCAGGCCGCGCGCGACGCACGCCTCCAGCCCGTTCCTGACCCGGTAGAAGCCCTCGGCGGTGCGGTCGCCGGTGACGAACGCCTGGTCGCGCGGGTCCACGTCGCTGGTCAGGAGCGTCGCGGCCTGGGCGTCGGTCCGCGCGATGATCAGTGAGGGGACTCCGGCGACGTCCGCGGCGAGGCGGGCGGCGTTCAGGGTCTTGATGTGCTGGCCGGTCGGGATGAGCACCTTGCCGCCGAGGTGGCCGCACTTCTTCTCGGAGGCGAGCTGGTCCTCCCAGTGCACGCCCGCGGCGCCGGCCGCGATCATGCCCTTCATCAGCTCAAACGCGTTGAGCACGCCGCCGAAGCCGGCCTCCGCGTCGGCCACGATGGGCGCCAGCCAGTGGGGGGCGTCACTGTCACCCTCGGACCAGGTGATCTGGTCGGCGCGCAGCAGCGCGTTGTTGATGCGGCGCACGACGGCGGGCACGGAGTTGGCCGGGTAAAGGCTCTGGTCGGGGTAGGTGTGGCCGCCCAGGTTCGCATCCGCGGCCACCTGCCAGCCGGACAGGTAGATGGCCTTCAGCCCGGCCTTCACCTGCTGCACCGCCTGGTTGCCGGTCAGCGCGCCGAGGGCGTTGACGTAATCCTCGGTGTGCAGGAGCTGCCACAGCCGCTCGGCGCCGAGCCGGGCCAGCGTGTGCTCCTCCTGGACGCTGCCGCGCAACCGGATCACGTCCTCGGCGCTGTACGTGCGCTCGATGCCCTCCCAGCGAGGGTCGTTGTCCCATTCGTCCTGCAGCTGCTCGGCAGCTCCCTTGAGGCGATCGTTCATTGTTCACTCCCTTGTCGTCCCCTGGGCTCACGCCGAGTCTCTGCCCTGGCCGCCACCACCAAACAGCCCGAAGTGGTCAGAAGAATCGCGAATCTTCCGCTCGCGTACATTACTGATGGGTATTCAGAGGCGAAGAAATCGCAACTTTTACCGTTGGCCTATACCAATCTCGTGCGCGGAACGCCCCTCACGGCGGCTCGCCCGGGACACGGACCCGTGGCGCCGGAAGGCTAGAAAATGGGCCGAATTTCTGTCTAAGATCCTGCTATGGCCTCCTTGCTAGGCGAAGAACCGCTGTCTTTGACGCAGGAGCTTGATCTGATCGCGTTTGGCCAGCGCCTGCGCCACCTGCGCAAACAACGCGGCCTGACGCTGTCGGACCTCGGCTCGCGCGTCGGCAGGGCGCCCAGCCAGCTCTCCCTGCTCGAGAACGGCAAGCGCGAGCCCAAGCTCTCCCTCCTCAAGTCGCTGGCGACCGCCCTCGGCGTCCCCGTCGAGGAGCTGCTGCGCCGCCAGCCGCCCAACCGCCGCGCCCAGCTGGAGATCGCGCTGGAAGAGGCCCAGCGCGACCCCGTCTACGCCGGGCTCGGCCTGCCCCGGCTGAAGGTCTCCGCCCGCGTGCCGAACGACGTCCTGGAGCACCTGCTCGGCCTGTACGGCGAGCTGCGCGCCCGCCAGGCCCGCGGCACCGCCACCCCCGAGGAGGCCAGAGTCGCCAACGCCGAGCTGCGGCGCAGGCAACGGGAGGTGGGCAACTACTTCCCCGACATCGAGAAGGCCGCCGCCCAGGCGCTGGAGGCGGTCGGCTACCGCACCGGCGCCCTGTCGCAGAGCACGATCCAGAGCCTGGTCACCCACTTCGGCTACACCGTGCACACGGCACAAGACCTGCCGCGCTCCGTCCGTTCCATCACCGACCTGCGCAACCGCCGCATCTACGTCAAGCACGAGCAGCTCGGCATGCACACGCCGCGCACGATCCTGCTCCAGACGCTCGGGCACCTCGCGCTCGGCCACGACAAGCCCCGCGACTTCGCCGACTTCCTGCGCCAGCGCACCGAGGCCAACTACTTCGCCGCCGCCGTCCTCGTCCCCGAGAAGGCCGCCGCGCTCTACCTCCAGGAGGCCAAGTCCGACCGGGCGCTGTCGGTGGAGGACCTGCGGGACGTCTTCGCCGTGTCGTACGAGATGGCCGCGCACCGCTTCACCAACCTCGCCACCCACCACCTCGGGCTGGTCTGCCACTTCGTGCGCAACGACGCCGGCGGCACCATCTACAAGGCGTACGAGAACGACGGCATCGTCTTCCCCGCCGACGAGCAGGGCGCGATCGAGGGGCAGCGGATGTGCCTGCAGTGGTCGGGGCGGCAGGTGTTCGCCTCACCCGACCGGTTCTCCGTCTACTACCAGTACTCCGACTCGCCCACCGGCACGTACTTCTGCGTGGCGCACGTCGATCCCTCCCGCGAGCGGGACTTCGCGATCACGCTGGGGGTGCCGTACAAGGAGTCGCGCTGGTTCAGGGGGCGGGAGACCACCCACCGCACCAAGTCCGGCTGCCCGAACGGCGACTGCTGCCGCCGGCCGCCCGCCGAGCTGGCCGAGCGCTGGGAGGGGTACGCCTGGCCGTCGGCCCGCGCCAACTCGCACGTGCTGGCCGCGCTGCCGCCGGGCTCGTTCCCCGGCGTGGACGAGGCCGACGTGTACACGTTCCTGGAACGGCACGCCACCGCCACCTGAGGCCGGGAGCCCGGCACGTCCCTCTTGGGCTCAGCGCTCGATCTCAGCGCTCGGTCTCAGCTCTTGGGGTCAGCGCTCGGGCGGGAGGCAGAGGGTCAGCGCGCCCGCGGCGATCTCGGCCTTGAACCGGTCGGTGAGCCCGCGCTCGCCGCCGTCGAGCTCGTACCGTAACGGGCGTCCGAAACGGGCCGAGACCTTCCTGGCGCGTGAGACCCGCACGAGCGGCGAGCCGTCGGAGCGGCCCGCGGCCATCCTGGCGAGCACCCGCGCCCACTGCACCGGCCCCTTCGCGGTGGTGATGCCCACTTCGAGCCAGCCGTCGTCCGGCCGGGCGTCGTCGAACGCCTCGACGCCGGCCGCGATCGTGCTCACGTTGCCCAGCAGCAGGCAGCTCGCCCGGCCCTCGAACCAGGTCGCCCCGTCCAGCTTGATCTTCATCGGCACCCGCGGCCCGCTCACGTGCCGCACCGCCGCCCTGAAGTAGCTGAGCTTGCCGAGCCGCCGCTTGGCCCGGCCGTCGACGTCGGCGATCATCTCGGCCTCGAACCCGGCGCCGGCCATCACCGCGAAGTGCTCGCCGTTTACGATGCCGAGGTCCAGCTTCTCCTGCCGCCCGTGGAAGCCGATGCGCACGGCCTCGTCCAGGTCGGCGGGGATGCCGAGGTTGGTGGCGAACAGGTTCGCGGTGCCGGCGGGCAGGATGGCCATCGGCACGCCCGAGCCGGCCATGGCGTCGGCGCAGCGCTGCACCATCCCGTCGCCGCCCCAGACGAAGACCAGCTCGGCGCCCTCGTCGAGCGCCCTGCGCACCTTCTTGCCGGCCTTCTTGCTCTTGGACACCTCGTACCAGAGCAGCTCGCCGACGTCCTGCTCGCTGATGAGCACGCGGAGCGCGTCCAGGCCCGCGCCTAACGTCTTCTTGCGATGTGCCACGACGGCCACGGTGGGGGGCATGCGAACCTGGCTACCCACGGCGCGCCCGGATACGCCTGGACCGGGATCATCCTGGGGCGTCGCGCGGATCAGTCGAGGGGGGCGTCGCTGTAGGCGACGTCCTCGTGGGCGAACCTGCGCAGCGCGCTGAAGACGACGTCGCCGAGCGCCGTCCACACCACGGCGGTCTCCAGGATCGCCTCGGGCTCGGAGCCCCGGGTGAGCCGGCCCAGCTCCGCCTCGGCGACCTCGCGGGCCGCCTTGGCGTAGACCTCCAGCAGCTCGATCTGGTCGGTCTTGCCGAGCCGGTGCAGGGTGGCCAGCGCCGAGGCCAGCGTCAGCCTGGCCGGGTTGGACGGGCGCACCTTCCAGCCGAGCCGCTCGATCAGCGCCTCGGTCTCCTCCTCGGCGGCCCGCCAGGCGTCGTCCTTGACCACCTTGGGAGTGACGGACATGGCGAACTGCGCCTTGCCGGCCTGGTCGATGACGCTCATGCCGGGCGCGTCCATCTTCTCCAGGACGTCGCGGGTCGCCGCGACGCTCAGCCCGCCGACCTCCAGCAGCGCCCGCACCAGCCGCAGCCTGCGGACGTGCTCCTCGGTGTACTGGGCCTGGTTGTAGCTGGTGCGCTCGCCGGGGGACAGGAGACCTTCGCGCAGGTAGTACTTGATCGTCGGGACGGGCACGTCGGCCCTGCGGCTCAGCTCCGCGATGCGCATGGTCTCCCCTTCCGCCCAACTCGTACCCACGAGCCGGCCCTTGCCAACCCGCCGAAAAGGATAGTAGACAGTTCTCGTATCCATTTTTCGACCCAGTCTCGGGAGTTGATCGTAATGGACCACCGACCGCTCGGCCGGACCGGCGTCAAGGTCAGCCCGCTCTGCCTCGGCGGGATGATGTTCGGCCGGTGGGGCGACAACGGCCCCGGCGAGACGGCGAAGCTGATCACGCGGGCCCTCGACGCCGGCGTCAACGTCATCGACACCGCCGACGTCTACTCCGCGGGCGAGTCGGAGGAGCTGATCGGGCGCTTCCTCGCCGAGAACGGCCTGCGCGACGAGGTCGTGCTGGCCACGAAGGTGCACGGCCGGATGGGCGAGGGCCCCAACCGCGGCGGCAACAGCCGCGCCTGGATCATGCGGGCCGTCGACGACAGCCTACGGCGACTTCGTACCGACCACATCGACCTTTACCAGATCCACCGGCCCGACCCCTCGGTCGACATCGACGAGACGCTGGGCGCCCTGACCGACCTCGTACGCGCCGGCAAGGTGCGCTACATCGGCTGCTCCACCTTCCCCGCCCACCAGGTCGTCGAGGCCCACTGGGCGGCCGAGCGGCGGCAGCGGGAGCGCTTCGCCAGCGAGCAGCCTCCCTACTCGATCCTGGCCCGCGCGGTCGAGGCCGACCTCCTGCCGGTGTGTCAGCGGTACGGCATGGGCGTGCTGGCGTGGAGCCCGCTGGCGGGCGGCTGGCTGTCGGGCCGCTACCGCGAGGACGCCGAGCTGCCCCGGAGCAGGCGCGCCGCGCTCCTGCCCGCCCGCTACGACATGGAGCTGGAGGCGAACCGGCGCAAGCTCGCCGCCGCCGAGCGGCTGGCCGTGCTGGCCGAGCAGGCGGGGATGTCGCTGGTGCAGCTCGCGCTGCAGTTCGTCATGCGGCACCCGGCCGTCACCTCGGCCATCATCGGGCCGCGCACGATCGAGCACCTCGACAGCCACCTGCGGGCCCTCGACGTCCGGCTGACGCCCGACGTGCTCGACGCGATCGACGAGATCGTGCCGCCCGGCCTGACGATCAACCCCGCCGACACGGGCTGGCGCCCGCCCGAGCTGCTCGACCCGGCCCTGCGCCGCCGCCCGTAGCCCCCGCGCGCGCCTCGGGGAGCGAGCATGACAATTCTGGATAGTGGAAAGTGCTACTCTCAATCCGAGCCTCGTCATCGAAGGAGAGATGATGTTCGCCACCATCGGCCGCTTCGCCGTCAGGCGACGAACGTGGGTGTTCGTGGCCGCGATCCTGTTCGTCGTCCTGGGCGGCTTCTGGGGCTCGGGGGCCGGCGGCGTCCTCGGCGGCGGGGCCGGCCTCGACCACCCGCACGGCGAGTCGGCCCAGGCCAACCGCCTGCTCGCGGGCACCCTGGGCAGGCACGTCGCCGACGTCGTGGTCATGTACGAGAGCGACACCATGTCCGTCGACGACCCGCGCTTCAGGCGGCAGGTCGAGCAGGCCGTCGCCAGACTGCTCCGAGACTCCTATGAATGGGTGGAGAGCTACTACTCCACCGGCTCGGCCGACTTCGTCTCGCACGACCGGCACAAGACCTACGTCGCCCTGCAGCTCCCCGGCGCCGTCGAGGAGGAGCAGGGCGCCGTCCACGACCGCATCCTCCCGCTGCTCGACGCCCCCGGCCTCACCGAACGCTTCGGCGGACTGACCGCCGTGGGCCGCCAGTTCAACACCATCAGCGACCGCGACCTGGCCACGGCGGAGCTGCTGTCCTTCCCGCTGCTGATCATCCTGCTGCTCGTCGTCTTCCGCAGCCTCGTCGCGGCCGCACTGCCCCTGGCCATCGCCGTCCTGGTGGCGGTGGGCTCGCTCGTGGTGCTGCGCATCGTCGGCGGCCTGGTCGACCTGTCGACCGCCGCGATCAACGTGGTGGTGATCCTCGGCCTGGGGCTCGCCACCGACTACGCGCTCCTCATCGTCAACCGGTTCCGGGAAGAGCTCGCCGTCGGCCGTGTGGACGAGAACGGTGTCGTCCGCCCGGCCGCGGCCGGGGACGCCGCCGCACGCGCGCCCGCGATCGAGAACGCTGCCGCACGCGCACCTGAGGCCGGGGACGCTGCCGTGTCCGGAACCGCGATCGAGAACGATGCCGTACATGCAGCCGCGATCGAGAATGCCGTCGTGCGTGCGATCGCCACGGCCGGCCGCACGGTCGCGGTCTCCGGGATCACGGTCGCGGTCACGCTCGGCGGCCTGCTCGTCTTCCCGTCCCGGTTCCTGACCTCGCTCGCCTACGCCGGGGTCAGCGTGGTGCTGTTCGCCGTGATCAGCGCGCTCACGGTGCTGCCCGCGCTGCTGCGGGTGGCCGGCCACCGCATCGACGCGCTGCGCGTCCCGCTGGTCGGGCGGCGCCGTACGAGGCCGGAGGGCCGGCGGTGGTACCGCACCGCGCACGCCGTCATGCGGCGCCCCGTCACCGTCGTGCTGGGCATCACCCTCGCGCTGGGCGCGCTGGGGACGCCGCTGCTGGGCGCGGTCTGGTCCCGCCCGGCCGAGTGGGCGCTGCCCGCCGACACCGACAGCGTCATCGTGACCAGGCAGCTCGCCGAGGAGTTCCCGTACGACCCGACCAAGGTGATCAGCACGGTCGTCCGCATGCCCGGCCCGGCCGGCACGCCGGAGGCCAAGGCCCAGCTCGACGCGTTCGCCCAGCGGCTCGGGCGGATCGACGGCGTCGAGCGCGCGCGGGTGACCGGCACCGAGGGCGACCTCGCCCGCATCACCCTGGGCTACTCCCTGTCCCCCTACGGCCAGGAGATCAGGGACGTGGTGGCGAAGCTGCGTGCCGAGCCGCCACCACCGGGCGCCACCGCCCTGTTCGCCAACCGGCCGGCGGCCATCGCCGACATGCTGGCCATGATCGGCGACGGGCTGCCGTGGATGCTGCTCATCACCTCGGTGGTCACGTTCGTGGTGCTGTTCCTGGCGTTCGGCTCGGTCACGCTGCCCCTCAAGACCGTGCTGACGAACCTGCTGTCGTTATCGGCGGCATTCGGCGCGATGGTGCTGATCTTCCAGGACGGCTTCCTGTCGGGGTTGCTCGGCTTCACCGCGCCCGGCTTCATCGACGCCAACATGCCCGTCATGATCGCGGCGATCGCGTTCGGCCTGGCCATGGACTACGAGGTTTTCATGCTGGCCCGGATCCGCGAGCACTACCTGGCCTCCCGCGACCCGGTGGAGTCGGTGGCGGTCGGCGTCCAGCACACGGCCCGCATCGTGACGGCCGCCGCGCTGCTGCTGGGGGTGGTGGTGGGCGCGTTCGTCATCACGAACGTCACCGTCCTGAAGATGATCGGCGTCGGCCTGGTGGTGGCGCTCGTCGTCGACGCGACCATCGTCCGCGGCCTCCTCGTCCCGGCCTCCATGAAACTTCTCGGCCCCTGGGCGTGGTGGGCCCCGCGCCCCCTGGCCCGCTGGTGGGACCGGCACGGGCTGCCCGAGCCCGAGCAGCCCACCATGCCGGTCGCCGCCCCGGTCTCCGTGCCCGACGCGGGGCGCCGGTCGCGCTGACCACCAGGAGACCGGTCATGGTGGCGGTCCGCTCCCAGCCGGAGGCGCTGCCTCGGTCCTGCCCGCGGGGCAAGAACTTGCGGTGTGCTGAGGCGGCACCCACCGAAGGGCAAGGGTTCACGGTGGGGTGGCGGGTGTCTCACGGCGGGGCAAGAGCTCGCAGGGCCGTGGAGGCAGACGTCCGACCGCGGGGCAAGGGCTCCGCGGTGGGGCGGGTGGGCGCCCCACCGCGGAGGAAGGCTCGTGGCATCGGGGGCGGGCCGCCCACCGCGAGGAGGACGGGTGGTGGCGACTTCGGAGGCGCGTGGCGGCTCGGGGGAAGTCGTCCGGGTGGCGTTGGTCAGGTGGGGAGGACTGCGCCGGTCCACTGGGTGGCGGCGGCGGTGTAGACGGATCGGGTCTCGCCGTCGAAGTACGGGGACATGCTCGTGTCGAAGCGCAGGTCGGCATCGCGGTCGGTGACGCTGATCGTCACGCCGTTGAGGTAACCCTGGCCGGTGGCCTTGTCGTAGCGCAGGAGCCAGGAGGAGCCGAGGGCGCCTTCGCCGGTGAAGGGGGAGCCGACGCCGAGCAGTTCCTCGCCTTTGAGGCTGGGGACCTGCACGGAGGTGGGGCGGCCGCTGGAGCTTTCGAGCGTGTCGCCCGTGTACGGCAGGGTGCCGTCGGGGTGCGGGCCGGCCGGGTAGCCGAAGACGTCGGTGGCGGAGTCCACCGGCTGGTTCCAGGCCAGGCCCTGGCCGCCGGCGTTGTCGCCGAGCCTGCCGAAGTTGACCGGCTCGCCGGTGGCGGAGGGGGCGACGCCCTCGTACACGGTGATGAAGGCGTAACCGCGGTCGAAGTCGCCGTAGGCGTCGAAGTCGTAGTGCCCGTAGAGCTGCCGGCCGACGTAGAGGCCCAGGGGAGCGGTGCCGTTGGTGTAGGCGGGCACGAAGGCCCACTTGTCGAGGGCGTAACCGGTGCGCTGGATGTCGAACCCGCAGTGCGCCGCCGTCGCCACGACGTTGCGGTACTGGGAGTGGACGGCGGTGCCGGTGCACCAGTGCGGCAGGCCGTCGGCGCCGAGGAAGAACACCTTGCCCGAGGTCGCGGGCGTGACGGCCGCCGCGGTCGAGGTGGTGGCGGGGAGGGATGGGGGGATGGTGCCGGGCTTGGTGTCGGGGGTGGCGCCGCCGCCGTCGAGGAGCTTGCTGGTGGAGGTCCGGACGTTGTACGGGGTGGCGGCGGTGAGGTTGGCGCCGCCGTCGGCGAGCCAGAACGTCGCGATCTCGGCGGCGGCCGGCTGCGTGGCGGCGAGTGGCTTGCTGATCACGTTGGCGGCTGCTGTGGTGAGCGGTTCGCTCGTCGCGCCGGCAGTGGTGGCCGGGGCGGCCACGATGAGGGAGGCCAGGAGAGTGATGGTTAATGCGCCTGTTGTTCGATTTCTCATGCGATTCTTCTCCATGTGGGGGGCAGGCCCTGGCGGTTTCGAACATATGATCGCCGCCAAGCAAAGAGGCTACCTGTCGCTTCCGTTCTGATCAATGGAGGTGGGACGTGTCATGCGGCGTTCACCCTCACGCCATCCGCCTCTTGATCATCATCATTCCGCCGTCGGTACGTTCGGGCAGCGGCCCCTCGTTCCTGGAGAAGTCGCAAGGCCCTTTTCCGCGGCACCCCCACAAACAGGTGGAAGATGTTACAAGCGCACGGTAAATCGGCATTCATCCGTCGTCTCCTGATCCCGCTGCTGTCCCTCATGATGGTGGTGTGCCTGGCCCCCGCCCTGCCGGCGAGCGCGGCCGACCAGGACGTCACCATCACCCTCAACGCCTCCGACCTCGGCCTGAGCACCGCCGTCCTGCGGGACATCGTCCCTGAGATGCAGGCGGAGATCAGGGAGCACGGCGGGCTCGGCGGCGCGCTCAAGCAGGCCGTCGCGGACGGCTCGGCCCCGATGCACGAGCGGGTCGACACCTCCGTGTGGCCCAACTTCACCGGCACGGTGAACCTGACGGGCAACGGCGGCGGGCTGGTGCTCACCATCCCGGCCGGGGAGATCACCAGCTCCTCGTTCTGGCAGGACATCGCCGCCACGGCCATCGGCTGGATCGTCGGCTACGGGCTCAGGATGTTGTGCATCGGCTTCCTGACGTCCAGCGGTGTGGGCGCGGCGATCATCCCGCTGGTGTGCACGCCGCTCCAGACCACCGTCACCGGCATCATGGCGGCGCTCATGACGCACGCGTTCGCGGGGACGCTGGGCACCATTGAAGCGACCAGGGACATCATCATCGCGGGCATCCTCGGGCTCGCGGGCGGCTACCTGTGGGAGAGGTATCTCGCGCCGTGGGCGAAGGCGCAGCTCGCCTCGTCCATCAAGAAGGCTGGCGGCTGGATCAGGAACCAGGTGCCGTGGCTCAACCGGTGGTTCGGCGGCGTGACCGCCGAGCGGGTGGAGAATCTCGGCTGGCGCTTCGAGGAGCTGGAGGAGCTCATCGCCGAGGAGACGGCGGCCTGGGCCGGCGTCGAGTCGAACCTGCAGCGCGACCTGCGCATCCTGCCGCTGGGCGACTCGATCACCTATGGCGCGGGCAGCTCGGACGGCGGCGGCTACCGGCCGACGCTCAACAACCTGCTCAGGCAGGACGGGGCCAACGTCACGTTCGTCGGCTCGCAACACTCGGGCCCGGCGCCCGACGCTCACGAAGGGCGTTCCGGGTGGACGATCTCCCAGGTCGCCGGCATCACGGACGCGGCGCTGAGCACGTACCGGCCGAATGTGGTGCTGCTGCACATCGGCACCAACGACCTGAACAACAACGACGACCCGGGCGGCGCGCCGGCCAGGCTCGGCGCGCTCATCGACCAGATCTTCCGCACCGCCCCCGACGTGACGCTGCTGGTCTCGACGATCGTCCCGTCGAACTGGGGGCCGACGCAGGAGCGGATCCTGCGGTTCAACGAGGCGGTCCGGTGGGAGGTCGGGGTGCGGTGGGGCTCGGGCAAGCACGTCTACATGGTCAACATGACCACGGTGACGCTGACCGACCTGGCAGACCTCCTGCATCCGAACGACTCCGGCTACCTGAAGATGGCCGGCGCGTTCTACCAGGGGCTGGTGCAGGCGGGGCGGGCCGGCTGGATCGGCGCGCCCGGCGGCGGGAGCCCGGCTCCCGCCCCGATCAGGGGCTGGTTCCCGCAGGGCACGATCGCGTCCGGCACCTACAGCGGGGACACCAGCAGAGTCGTCTACGCCGACGTCAACGGCGACCGCAGAGCCGACTACCTCCAGGTCAACGCCAACAGCTCGGTGCAGGCGTGGCTGAACGGCGGCCCCAACCCGAAGGAGCCGGCGGGGGGCGCTGACTGGTTGTGGTACCCGCAGGGCACGATCGCGAGCGGTGTCGGCGCGCCCGGGGCCAACATCCGCTTCACCGACCTGAACGGTGACGGGCGGGCCGACTACGTGAAGCTCAATGACGACAGCTCGGTGCAGGCGTGGCTGAACGGCGGCCCCAACCCGAAGGAGCCGGCGGGGGGCGCTGACTGGTTGTGGTACCCGCAGGGCACGATCGCGAGCGGTGTCGGCGCGCCGGGCAGCCACATCCGTTTCGCGGACCTGAACGGTGACGGGCGGGCCGACTATGCGAAGGTCAATGACGACAGCTCGGTGCAGGCGTGGCTGAACGGCGGCCCCAACCCGAAGGAGCCGGCGGGGGGCGCTGACTGGTTGTGGTACCCGCAGGGCACGATCGCGAGCGGCGTCGGCCAGCCCGGCCACCGCGTCCGGTTCGCCCCGCTCTACGGGAGCCGGTCCGCCGACTACATCCTCATGGGCCGCTCCGACGACAACCACACCGGCACCCAGCCCTACGACAGCTCCGTGCAGGTCTGGCAGAACGGCGGCCCCGCGCCAGAAGGCGGCGACTGGTACTGGTGGCCGGGCGGTGAGGTCGCGAGCGGTGTCCTCGTCGAGGGCGCGCGGATCCAGTTCGCCGACCTGAACGCCGACGGCCGGGCCGACTACCTCGACGTCGCCCCGGGCACGGGCGCCACCCGGGCCTGGATCAACTTCGGCTGACCCTCCGCATCCGGGAAGGTCACCGGCCGCGGGCGGTCTTGAGATGGGCGGCGGCCTGCTCCAGGTGGGTAGCGGGCCGCCGACGCCGCGCGCGCCGCGTCCTCGGCCGGTGACGCCCGCGTCGAGCGCGAGACCCAGCGGATATTGCGCATTTCGTGCAATACTCATCGCGCGTCTTGCGCAGGTCCATGGGGCCGGAGGTGGCGGCGTGGGGCCCGGTTCGTGCTCGCCCTGGCCGATGATCTCTCAGGGGCAGCGGAGACGCCCGCCGCGCTCATGGTGCCCGGCCGGTCCGCGACCTCGCCCGCCTGAAGGAGGCGGGCCCGCCGGCCCGCACGTACGGCGGCGCGATGGCCGTGGTCAGGCACCCGGAGGCGTCGCTGCGGCGGCAGCGCATCGGGGAGGCGTTCGAGGCCAAGCGGGCCATCGCCGCGTGGGCGGCCGGGCAGATCCGTCCCGGCGAGACGATTCTGCTCGACGCGGGCTCGACGACCGGCGCCTTGGCCCACGAGCTGCGGCATGCCACGGACCTGACGATCGCCACCACCGGGCTCAACGCCCTCCAGGAGCTGGTCGGCGCCACCGGCGTGCACGTCGAATGCCTCGGCGGCACGCTCCGGCAGGTGAGCCAGGGCTTCGTCGGCCCCGCTCGCGGAGGCGGCGCTCAGCCGGGTGACGTTCGACCGGGTGTTCCTGGGGGCCGACGGGGTGACGGCGGAGGACGGCATCTGCGAGGCCAGCCTGCGGCAGACACGCATGAAGGAACTCATGATGGGCCGCTCCCGGCACGTCTACCTGCTGGTGCACGCGGCCAAGCTGGGGCGGGGGCCGTTCCACGCGTGGGCCCGCATGCCCGACACGTGGACCCTCGTGACCGACGCGAGCGCCACCCGGGAGGCGCTGGAGCCCTTCGTGGCCCGGGGCGTGGACGTCGTGACCCTGCCCGTCGGGGACTGATGGTAGTTCCTCGGGCTGCTGCCCCTCGCGGGTGCGGCGAGCCGGGTGCGGCGAGCCGGGGTGGTGAGCTGCTCCGATCGGTGGGCAGGACTGGGCGTTGGACGCGTTCACGCAGGTGAGCGGGGCGCCAGGGTAGAAGGAGGGGGAGCGACACCGTACGAAGGCCGAAATATGGGGAATCGGGGGGAGGTGTCGCATGCTCCCAGAAGTGCGTGGATGGTTGCGGCGCCGTACGTCGTCCGCCGGGGACTGGCCGCTGCGGGACCTGCTGGCGGCCAAGGGGGAGACCACGGTCAGCGTGGTGCTCCCGGCGCGCGACGAGCGGGAGACCGTCGGGGAGATCGTCGGCGTGATCCGGCGGGAGCTGGGCGGGCTCGTGGACGAGCTCGTCGTCATCGACTCCCGCTCCACCGACGACACCGCGCTGGTGGCGGCGCGGGCGGGGGCCCGGGTGCACGCTCAGGACGAGATCCTGCCGCAGCTCAAGCCGCTCGACGGCAAGGGCGAGGCGCTGTGGAAGTCGCTGGCGGTCACGTCGGGGGACGTGCTGGTGTTCGTCGACGCCGATATCCGGAAATTTCGCTCTTCCTTGGTGCTTGGGGTGCTCGGGCCGCTGCTGGGCGACCCGACCGTGGCGTACGCCAAGGGCTGCTATGACCGCGCGATCGACGCGGCCGGCAACGGCGGCGGGCGCGTCACGGAGCTCGTCGCCCGCCCGCTGATCAACCTGCACTGGCCCGAACTGGCCGGTTTCGTGCAACCGCTGGCCGGGGAGTACGCCGGGCGCCGCTCCGCCCTGGAACGGGTGCCGTTCGTGACCGGATACGGGGTCGAGCTGGGGCTCCTGATCGATCTGCTGGAGCTGGCGGGGCTGGACGCGTTCGCCCAGGTGGATCTGGGGGCGCGCGAGCACGCGCCGCAGTCCACGGAGGCGCTCGGCGGGATGGCGGGGCAGATCATGCTCGCCGCCTGGTCGCGGCTGGAACGCCAAGGGAAGATCCGGGCGTTCCATGAGCCGTCGGTGCGGCTCGCCCAGTTCCGGCGGGGGCAGGAGGGGCACGACGTGCTGGTCAGGGACGTCGGGATCGGCGAACGCCCGCCGATGCTCACCATCGAAGCCTGACCCCGCTGCCCACCCCGCGACCACCCGCCCGGGTCGTCGGTCTCGCCTCACCACTCGTGGCGGCGAGGCGAGGAGGTCACTTGAGTGCCGTGGCGACGAAGGCGGCGATCTGGTCGCGCATGCCCTCGTGATCCTCGGCCGCGTCGCCCAGAATGATCCGCGCGAGCTGCGGCATCATGGAAGGCAGCAACGCCAGCCCCGTCAGCATGAACAACGTGCGCGCCGTGGCCACCGAAGGCTCCCGCTCCCCGCGCGCCGCCGCCAGCGACGCCGTCTTGCGCCCGCAGCGCTGCACCCGCGCCTCCTGCCCTTCCAGCAGCTCCTGCCCCCGGTAGTTGAGCGCCTCCCACATCAGCAGGCGTACCAGGTCGGGATGGCGGTGGTAGTAGTCGGTGAGCTTGGCCACGTAGTCGGCGGGGTCGGCGCCGGGCAGGGCGATCTGGGCGGTCAGGTCGTCGAGCGCCTCCGTGATGACCGCGTCGAACAGCTTCTCCTTGCTGCCGAAGTGCCCGTAGATGCGCTCCTTGTTGACGCCGGCCCGCTCGGCGATGCGATCGACGCGCGCGCCCGCCACGCCGTACGCGGCGAACTCCTCCCGCGCGGCCTCCAGCAGGGCGGCGCGGGTGGCGGCGGTCGAGACCTTGGGTGTCATGGCGACATCTTAGCCACCAACCAGTTGGTTGCAAACCAACTGTCTAGTTGACATCCAACCAGTTGGTTGGCTAGCGTCCGACGCCATGACACTCACTGTTTCCCCGACCCCCCGGCTCCGGCCGCCGACCCCCGCCACGGCCCCCTTCGCCAGCACGCTGACGGCGTTCACGCTCACCGCGATCCTGGTCAGCGGCCAGTTGTACGTCGTGATCCCCCTCCTGCACGACATGGCCACCGGCTGGGGCGCCTCGCCCGGCGGCCTGACGTGGCTGGTGACCGCGTTCGGCATCGGCTACGGCATCGGATTCCTGGCGTTCGGCCCGCTTTCCGACCGGTACGGCCGCCGCCGGTTGCTGATGATCGGACTGCCGCTGGCCGCGTTGACGACGGCGCTGGTCGCGTTGAGCCCGTCCCCTGAGGTGGCGATGGGGTTGCGGGCGGTCCAGGGCGTGGCGGTGGCGATGTTCCCGCCCGCCGGGATGGCGTACCTGGGGGAGCGGCTGGAGCCGCGCCGCCGCGTGGTCGCCATCGCGGCGGTGACCGGCGCGTTCCTCGCCTCCGCCGTGCTGCTGCAGGTCGCGGCCCAGCTCCTGGTGGACGTGATCGGCTGGCGCGGGCTGTTCGCGCTCTCGGCGGCCGGGTTCGTGCTCGCCGCGCTGGGCCTGCGCGCGGTCATGCTCCCCGACCCGCCCCGGGAAACCGCAGGCCCCGCCCGAGCGGGCGGCCTCGCGCAGGCGGGCGACTCCGCGCAGGCGGGCGGCGCCTCGCACCACAGCGCCGCCGGATCCCTGCTGTCGGCCTACCGGCCGCTGCCGGGCCTGCTGTTCCACCGGGTGCTGAGCCTGCGTTACCTGGCCACGGTCATGCTGATGGTGAGCTTCGTGGCCGTCTACACCGGCCTGCAGATCTACGGCGGCACCTCACCCGCCGAGCTGCTCGCGCTGCGCGCGGCGGGGCTGCCGTCGATCGTGCTGATGCCGCTCCTCATGCCCTGGCTGGCCAGGGTCCGCATGACGACCAGGGCGGTCGCGTTCCTGGCGGTCGCCGCGCTCACGCTCGCCGCCGTCGGTCTCACCGGCACCGCCGTGCTGGTGCTCCTGCTCGCCCTGTACGTCGCCGCCATCACCGGCGGCCTGCCCAGCATGAACGAGTCGATCTCCGCCGAGGCCGGCGGCGCCCGGGGCACGGCGCTGGCCCTGTTCTCGGCGGCCCTCGCGGTGGGCGGCAGCGTCGGCCCGCAGGTGGCCGCCGCGTTCGGCGGTTTCACCCCGCTGATGTACGGCCTCGCGACCGGCATGGCCCTGGCCGCCCTGCTCGTCCTGGTCTCCACCTGGACGGCAGGAAAGCGATAGCCCCCGCCGAAGGTTCGCGGATGGGCATTCCGGTGGCGGGCTACCGCCCGGTAAGGTGTTACCGCCGGTAACTTTGAGGGGGAGCGCATGGCGGGGTTCTGTCCGGAGCCGAGCGACGACGTCGTCCAGGTACGCGACTGGGTGCACACGTTCGCCCGCGACGTGATCCGCCCCGCGGGCGCCGAATGGGACGAACGCGAGCAGACCCCCTGGCCCGTCATCCAGGAAGCGGCCAAGATCGGGCTGTACTCGCTCGACTTCTTCGCCACCCAGTGGTTCGAAGAGAGCGGGCTGGCGCTGCCGGTGGCGTTCGAGGAGATCTTCTGGGGCGACGCCGGCATCGGCCTGTCGATCACCGGCACCGGCCTGGCCGCCGCCGCCCTGGCCGCCAACGGCACCCCCGAGCAAATGGGGGAGTGGCTGCCGCAGATGTTCGGCACGGAGAACGACGTCAAGCTGGGCGCGTTCTGCGCCTCCGAGCCTGACGCCGGCTCCGACGTCGGCGCCATCCGCACCCGCGCCGTCCCCGACGGCGACGACTGGGTGCTCAATGGCGTCAAGACCTGGGCCACGAACGGCGGCATCGCGAACGTCCACGTCGTCGTCGCCTCCGTCGACCCGGCGCTCGGCACCAGGGGCCAGGCGTCGTTCGTCATCCCGCCGGGCACGCCCGGCCTGTCGATGGGGCAGAAGTTCCGCAAGCACGGCATCCGCGCCTCGCACACGGCCGAGGTGGTCCTGGAGGACGTCCGGGTGCCCGGCTCGTGCCTGCTCGGCGGCAAGGAGAAGCTGGAGGCCCGGCTGGCGCGCGTACGCAAGGGAGAGCGCGCGGGGGAGCAGGCGGCGCTGCGCACCTTCGAGACCACCCGCCCGTCCGTGGCCGCCATGGCGGTGGGCATCGCCCGTGCCGCCTTCGAGTACGCCCGGGACTACGCCCGCGAACGCGAGCAGTTCGGCCGCAGGATCGGCGAGAACCAGGCCGTCGCCTTCCTGCTCGCCGACATGGCCACCCGCGTGGACGTCGCCCGCCTGCTCACCTGGCGGGCCGCGTGGATGGCCCGCACCGGCCGGCAGTTCGAGCAGGCGGAGGGCTCGATGTCGAAGCTGGTGGCGGGGGAGACGGCGGTGTGGGTGACGGAGCAGGCGATCCAGATCCTGGGCGGCGCCGGCTACACCAGGGAGCATCCGGTGGAGCGCTTCCACCGCGACGCCAAGATCTACACCATCTTCGAGGGCACCTCCGAGATCCAGCGGCTGATCATCGGCCGCGCGGTGACCGGCCTGCCCGTCCGCTGAGCGCCGCGCGCGGCCCGCTTACCCTTTGTCCTCCAGGATCCGGTTGAGTTTCTCCGTCAAGGGCGTGGAGAGTTTCTCCTGGACTCCGGGGAGGATGGCGAGGTCGTCCTGGGCTGTCGCCTCCGCGAGGGCTTGGCGTACTTCGTCACGAGTGAGTCGGGGGGAGTTGGGCATCTTGATCTCCTTGGTTCGCTTCTTATACGTTCTGTACCCTAATAATTACACACTGTAACCACATGCCGTTCCGCTGAGAACTGGCCTTACGCGATCTCACAACAAGGGCCCCCAAACCATCACCCTGCTTTATCGCACGATCACGATGACCCCGTCCGCGCGCCAGAAGGACACTGGATCCACGTGAATGTCGTGCCCCGCGCCAGGCTGCTCGCCGGCGGGAAGAA
The DNA here is from genome assembly GCF_012034275.1 of Nonomuraea composti. Taxonomy (NCBI): domain Bacteria; kingdom Bacillati; phylum Actinomycetota; class Actinomycetes; order Streptosporangiales; family Streptosporangiaceae; genus Nonomuraea; species Nonomuraea composti. The sequence continues at coordinate 427,892 of NZ_JAATEP010000001.1, forward strand.
GGCGGGGCCGAATTCGCGGCGTTCCCCATGAAATGGAGCAATGCGCGATGCAGGAAATCCAAGGTTTGTCCTTCACCGATATCGCCGAGCAGTTCGGCACCCCGGCCTACGTCTATGACGCCGATGAGATCACGGCGACGTACCGGCGGTTGCGGGGTGCGTTCGACGAGCGGATCCAGCTGTTCTATTCGCTCAAGCCCAATCCCAACATCAGCGTCGTCGGCCTGCTGGGCAGTCTCGGCGCGGGGGCGGAGGTGTGCTCGCTGGGCGAGCTGCGCTCGGCGCTCGCGGCGGGCGTGCCGGCCGACCGGATCCTGATGACGGGGCCGGGCAAGAGCGTCGAGGAGCTCACGGAGCTGGTGACGCGGGACGTGCGGGCGATCATCTGCGAGTCGTTCGCCGAGCTGCGGACCATCGACGAGATCGCGGAGCGGCTCGGCAAGCGGCCGAAGGTGATGCTGCGGGTCAACCCGGCGCACGGTGTGGAGGGCGGCAGGCTGACGATGGCCGGGCGGCCCCGGCAGTTCGGGATCGACGAGGATCTCGTGCTGGAGGCCACCACGACCGTGGCGGACCATCCGCACCTCGACATCGTCGGCGTGCAGATCTACACCGGCACCAGGATCCTCGACGCCGAGGTGATCGTGGGCAACACCGAGCGGGCGCTCGACCTGGCCGCGAAGGTCGCCACGAAGCTGGGCATCCACGTCCGGATGGTGGATCTGGGCGGCGGGATCGGGCTGGCGTACTTCGAGGGCGAGAGCGACCCCGATGAGGAGGTGTTCGTGTCCGGCATCAACCGGGCGGCCAGGCGGTTCCTGGAGGCCCACCCGGACGCGATCATCGCGATGGAGCCCGGCCGCTACCTGGTCGGCACGGCCGGCGTGTGCGTGCTGCGCGTACGGTACGTCAAGGAGTCGCGCGGCCAGCGTTACGCCGTCACCGACGGCGGCTCGAACATGAACATGTCGGCCATCGGCCTGGGCACCTACGTCAAGCGGAACTTCCCGACGGTGCTGCTGTCGGACGAGCGTCCGCTGGACGGCAAGTGGTCGGTGACCGGGCCGCTGCTGACCCCCACCGACGTGCTGACCAAGCAGGCCGAGCTGCCGGAGCTGCGCCCCGGTGACCTGGTGGGCATCCTGCGGATGGGCGCGTACGGGCCGACCGCGTCCATCGCGTACATGAACGGGCAGGGCTACCCGGCGGAGATCCTGGTCGTGGACGGCGTGGCCCACCTCGTACGCGAGCGCGACACCCCCGACGACCTGCTGCGCAAGCAGCGGCTGGTGGACTTCGCCGAAGGCGGAGGCGGGGGTGGGGACGGGCGGGTGGACATCCGGCCGGCGATCGCCGACGTGCTGGGCCGCGAGGTGAGCGAGCTCGGCACCGACAGCCGGCTGCACGACGACCTGCACCTCGACTCGCTGTCGATGGTCGAGCTGGTGGCCAGGCTGGAGGACGAGTTCAAGATCGTGGTGGATCCGGAGGCGCTGACGCTCGCCCACTTCGCCACGGTCGACTCGCTCACCGCGTACGTCAGGAGCCGCCTGGATGAACAGTGAGCTGCTGCACGACCTGCTGGACGCCGCGCCCGCCGGCGCCGTCGCGATCGCCGAGCGCGGGCACCCGGTGCGGTACCGGGACGTCACGGAGGCCGGCACGCGCATCGCCGCCTGGCTGGGCGAGCAGGGCGTCGGCCCGGGCGACCGGGTGCTCCTGTCGCTGACCAGGGCGCGGGCGCTGGACACGCCGGCGTGGGTGTACGCGTGCTCGGTGGCGGGCGCGGTGTTCTGCGTGCTGCACGAGCAGGTGGCCGGGCCGGCGCTGGACTACGTGCTCGACGACGCCGCGCCGGCGCTGGTGGTCTCCGACAGCCGCAAGGTGCTCGGGCAGGCGGTCGCGCACGGGGTGCCGGCCGCCGGGCCCGACGCCGGGCCGGCCGGGGTCGCGCCGCACCGGTACGCCAGGGTCGGCGCGGACGCCCCCGCCTGCATGATCTACACCTCGGGCAGCACCTCCCGGCCCAAGGCGATCGTCTCCACGCACGCGCAGATGACGTTCGTGGCGCGGGCCATCCAGTCGCGGCTGCGGTACCGGCCGGGCGACGTCGTCTACACCACGCAGCCGTTCTCGTTCGACGTCGGCCTCTACCAGATCTTCCTCGCGGCGCTGGCCGGCGCGCAGGTGTGGCTGCCGGGGCAGCTCGGCGCGAGCCTGCGCATCGTCCCTGAGCTGCGGGAGTCGGGGGCGACCGTGCTGCCGACGGTGCCGGCCGTCGCGCAGGCGCTGGCCGTCGGCCTGGCCAAGAGCGCGGAGCCGGTGCCGGTGCCCCGCCTGCGGCTGCTCACCAACACCGGCGCGGCCATGCCCGCGGGGGTGCTCGCCGCGCTGCGGGCGCGGCTGCCGGGCCTGCGCGTCCAGCTGATGTACGGGCTGACGGAGTGCAAGCGGGTCTCCATCATGCCGGTGGACGGCGACCTCGAACGGCCGGGATCGTCCGGCCTGCCGCTGCCGGGCACGCAGGTCACGATCGTCGACGCCGCGGGCCGGCCACTGCCGCCGGGGGAGGTCGGCGAGATCGTGGTCAACGGCCCGCACGTGATGAGCGGCTACTGGAACCAGGAGGAACTGACCGCCGACCGGTTCCGGCCGTCCGGCCTGCGGACGGGGGACTTCGGCCACCTCGACCGCGACGGCTACCTGTACGTCGAGGGCCGCCGCGACGACGTCTACAAGCAGAGCGGCTTCCGCGTCAGCGCGACCGAGGTGGAGGCCGCCGCGCTGGAGCTGCCCGGCGTGCGCATGGCCGTCGTGCTGCCGCCGAGGGACGGCGACGAGAGCGCCGTGCTCGTCGTGGTCGGGGACACCGAGCCCGCACGCGTACGGGCGGGGCTCGCGCACCGGCTCGAACCGTTCAAGGTGCCCAAACGGTGCGTGGTCGTGGACGAACTGCCGCTCAACCAGAACGGGAAGGTCGACAAGAAAGCGCTTGCCGTCATCACCTGACCATTTCCGGTCGGTCATGTTTTCCTTTTTGCCGCAGGCTCCGAATTCGGGGTCTGCGGCTTTTTACATGGTGCGCACATCCGGCCGGGCGGCGCCGTACGTATAGGGTCTGGGAGTCGCGGAATCGCGCATGCCGTACCGGGGGAAGTCCACATGGGAAGCCTTTTTTCGCTTTGGCACCAGAAGGCGGAAAGCAACGCGCGCAGAGCGGTGGACACGTACGCCGCGCGCATACCCGAATATGCCAGGATCGCCGGCGACCGGGAAATCCGGTCCGAGCTGCTCGACTTCATGATTTTCCTGCGGCGGCGGGTCGCCGAGCTGTCCGCGCAGGATCGTCCGTTCACCTCCGACGACCTCGGCGTCATGGCCGAGATGGGCCGCCTGCGCGGCGCGGGCGGCCTCACGCTGCCCGCCCACCGTCACGCCCTGACGCTGCACACGTCGCTGACGCTGCGGGAGATCTCCGAGCTGAGCGGGCCGCACGACCTGGAGGAGATCAGGCGGCTGATCGCCTGGGTCACGACGCGGGGGGAGGCCGGCCAGCAGGTCTACACGCAGGCGTTCATGGACGCCCGCGACGCCGTCCTGCCGGTCGGGCTGCGCCTCGGGCAGCTCGCCGAGGCGCTGCTCGGCAACGACCCCGCCGCCGCCGACCACGCCGTCGGCCTGCGGCTGCCCCTGCATGACGGCTACCTGGTCACGGTCGTCAGGATCGGCGACCGGCAGCCCGTGCTCCCCGAGGAGGCGCAGGCCGAGATCGTGCGCGAGTTGCTGACGGCCGGGCAGGTGCCGATGTGCTTCACCGGGCCGGGCGAGTTCGTGGCGCTCATCCCGCAGCCCGACGTGGACGGGGCCGGCGTCGGGGCCAAGGCGCGGGCCCGGGCGGTGGCGCTGACCAGGCGGCTCGGCGAGCTGACCGGGCTCCAGTGCGCGGCCGGGGTGGCGGCCGGTCGGCGGGGGCGGCTGGCCGAGGCGTTCGACCAGGCGCGGCAGATCAGCCGGGTGGCACCCGTCCGCGCCGTCACGGACAGCACGGTCACCGACGCCGTCCACCAGCTCGCCGACGTGTTCGTCGAGTTCGGGGTCGCGGGCACGCCGCCGATTGACGAGTGGCTGAGCACGATCGCCGAGCGGCTCGCGAACGGGCCCGACCTGGTCGTCACGCTGGACGCGTACTACCGCAACGACCTGCACCGGATCCGGACCGCCGCCGCCCTGCACATCCATCCGCGCACGCTCGACTACCGCCTCCAGCGGGCGCGGCGGGTGACCGGCCTCGACCCGTCGTCGGTGCGGGGGATCAGGGTGCTGAGCGCGGTCGTGACGCGGGCGCTGTCGGGGGTGTGGCTCGACTGATCGGTGGAAAGGCGGGAAAACGGTTGCCGCGGCCGCTCGCGCCGTCCTGCCGCTGGAGCCGCCGGAGGTAGAGTGACCGAGGGTAAGGTGGCCGGAAATCAGGGGAAAGCATGCGGAAGCTGGCGCGTCACGCCACGATCACCGACGTCGCGGCGCTGGCCGGGGTGTCGGTGGGCACGGCCTCCAAGGCGCTCAACGGGCGCGGCTCCCTGCGCGAGGAGACCCGCACGCGCGTCAAGGAGGCCGCCAGGCAGCTCGGCTTCGAGGTCAACGCGGGGGCGCGCAGCCTGCACTCCGGCCGCACCTACACCGTGGGCATGATCACCACCGACACCATCGGCCGGTTCAGCATCCCCGTCCTCATGGGCGCCGAGGACGCGCTCGGCGCCGGCCAGATGTCGGTGTTCCTGTGCGACGGGCGCGACGACCCGATCAGGGAGCGGTACCACGTCAAGACGCTGCTCAGCCGGCGCGTCGACGGCATCATCGTCACCGGCCGGCGCACCGAGGCCCGCGCGCCCATCGCCCCCGCGCTGCCCGTGCCCGTCGTCTACGCCTTCATCAGCTCGACCGACCCCGACGACTGCTCCGTCGTGCCGGACGAGGAGGGCGGGGCGCGCAAGGCGGTGGAGCACCTGCTGGCCATCGGCCGCACCCGCGTGGCGCACGTGACCGGGCCCGAGCACCACCACTCCGCCCGCGTCCGCTCGGCCGCCACCGTCGCCCGGCTCGCCGAGGCGGGCCTCTCCTTGGCGGGGCCGCCGCTGTTCGGGGCGTGGAGCGAGGCGTGGGGGCGGCAGGCCGTCGGCATGCTGCTGGCCGGCGGCACCACGTTCGACGCCGTCTTCTGCGGCAGCGACCAGATCGCGCGCGGCGTCGCCGACGCGCTGCGCGCCGTGGGGCGGCGCGTGCCCGAGGAGGTGGCGCTGGTCGGCTACGACAACTGGGACGTGATGGCGCAGGCCAGCCAGCCGCCGCTGACCAGCGTGGACATGAACCTGGAAGGGCTCGGCAGGACGGCCGCCGAGATGCTGCTCGCCGCCATCAACGGCACCCCGTCGCCCGGCCGGCACGCCCGGCCCTGCCACCTGGTGGTCAGGGAGTCGACGACGGTCCCGCTGCTGCCGGCCTGACTGCTCTCGGGAAGGCTCATTCGGACGGGCGGTGCAGCAGGAGCATCGCCGCGTCGTCCAGGAGCGGGCCGCCGGTGTGCTGCACCAGATCCGCCCGCAACGCGTCGAGCCCGGCCTGCGGGTCGTCGCGGCGCAGCAGCCAGGCCCGCGCCTCCAGCGGGTAGAACTCCCCGCGCCCGTTGCGCGCCTCGATCACCCCGTCGGTGAAGAACAGGATGCGGTCACCGCTCCCGAACGGCACCCGGTGCGTCTTGACCGCCGCCGACTCCAGCGCCCCCAGCCCCAGCGGCAGGCCAGGGTCGGGCGGCTCGGCGGTGCTCAGCGTGCCGTCGGCCCGGATCAGCAGGGGCGCAGGGTGCCCGAAGTTCACCAGCGCCATCTCGGTCTCGTGGATCTCGGCGACGATCGCGGTCACGAACTGCTCCCCGCCCAGATGCCGGGCCAGGCTCGCCTCCAGCCGCTCGCCGATGTCGGCCGGATCGGCCTCGTCGTAGGCCGCCTCCCTGAACGCCCCCAGCACCCACGCCGCCGTCTCGACCGCCGCCAGGCCCTTGCCCTGCACGTCCCCGATCAGCAGCCGCACCCCGTGCGGGGTCGTGACGATCTCGTACAGGTCGCCGCCGATCTGCGCCTCCGCCGCCGCCGAGGTGTAGGACAGCGCCACCTGGAGGTCACCCGCCCGCCGGGGCACCGGGCGCAGCAGGACGCGCTGAGCCGCCTCCGCGACCTGGCGGACGCTGGCCAGCTCGCGCTCCCGCCGCAGGCGCAGGCGGCTGGCCAGCATGCTCGCCGCCGTCACGCCCACGATGCTGACGACCGTCAGGTTGTTCTCGAACGTGAACAGCAGGTCGTTGTAGACGGCCATCAGCACGCACAACGCCAGCCCCACCGCCCCCACCGCCGCCGTGCGGCGCACGCCGCCCGACACCGACGCGAAGGCCGGGCCGAGGGTGAGCAGCGGCAGGAAGACGAGGTTCTCGCCGGCCAGCAGGTCGGTCAGGACGACACCCAGCATGACGACGAAGGGCAGCCAACGCAGGATTCGCAGCGACCTCATCCGACCCCCGAGTGAACGTCTTCCGACGTACCAGCATCGCGCAGGAAACCCGTCGTTCTCAACCCGGGAGCCCGGGACATCCGGTATGCGCGATTACCTGAAATCCCGCCCAGGGTATATGGCGGATTATGCCGGGCCATCGGCTGAAACGTGTTCGCGCCGGTACGCACGGTGAAAGTAACGAGTTGTTTATCGGCACCTTCTCTAAGCTCAGGATGGATAGATTCGACGTGACGGAAAGGAGCCCGCAGGTGGCATTGGCCGACGCCGGCATACGGCGATTACTGGTGGATTCGGGGGAGCCCAGAGGCTGGGTGTCCCCCAGGACCGACCTGGTGACGGCGCTGCTCGGAGTGTGGTTCGGGGTCGGGCTGATGATCGACGCCTGGGCGCACACCAATCTGACGGCGCTGGAGACGTTCTTCACCCCGTGGCACGCGGTGTTCTACTCCGGGTTCGCCGCGGTCTCCGGCTGGATCCTGTGGCAGGTGTGGCGCAACGTACGCGCCGGAAGGCAAGGGCTGGCGGCGGTGCCGACGGGATATCTCGCCGGGCTGGTGGCGGTGCCGGCATTCGCCGCGTTCGGGTTCGCCGACATGATGTGGCACACCATTCTGGGCATCGAGACGAGCCTCGACATTCTTTTCAGCCCCTCACATCTGGGGCTCATCGTGACGATGCTCCTCATCATCACCACGCCGCTGCGCTCGGCGTGGAACGCCCCCGACGTCGGCACCCGGCCGACGCTCGGGCGCCTGCTGCCCGCCCTCATCGGGCTCGCGTTCGCCACCACGCTCGTGTCCCTCTTCCTGTCGTACGGCGACGCCATGCAGTACCGCGCCGCGCGCATCGTCGAGGCGTTCTCCTCCGTGGAGGACCCCGGCGCCGACCGGCTCGCGCTCGCCATGGTCGTCACCAACGTCGTCCTGCTCAGCCCCGTGCTGCTGCTGGTGCGCCGCTGGGCGCTGCCGTTCGGGTCGGTGACCGTCATGTACACGATCGCCGTGCTCATGCCGGGCGCGCAGACGGAGTTCCAGAACGTGTCCGTGCTGCTGTCGTTCGTGGCCGCCGGGCTCGCCAGTGATCTGCTGATCCGGTGGCTGCGGCCGTCCGGGCAGCGGCGCGGCGCCTACTGGGCCTTCGCCGGGCTGTCGGCGTTCGCCACGTGGACGCTGTACATCGTGATCGCGTCGATCGCGGGCGGCGGGCTGCCCGCCGTGCCCGAGCTGTGGACGGGGGCACCGATCATCGCGGGGCTCATCGGGCTCGCGCTCGGCGCGCTGTTCCTGCCCAACGCGGCCGCCGCCGCCCCTGGTCCGTCCGGCGAGGCGTCCGTGGCGGCTCGCGAAGAGAAGGTCGCGCCCGGCGTGGGCGACGCCGAGCGCGCATGATCGTACGAGCCCTGTGCCTCGCCGCCGTCCTCGTGCTGGCGCTGGCCGGCCCCGCCGGGGCGCACAACGTCACGGCGGGGGCGGACCTGCGGATCGCGCAGACGATCGGCGGGGCCGAGGTCACGGTGGTGGTCAAGGGGACGACCCGGGTGCCGGGGCCGCTGCGGGTCGGCGTCATCGCCTACCAGCCGGTCTCGGGCATGCCCGTCGCCCTGGAGGTCCGTTCCGTCGAGGACGGCCGCACCGTGACGGGCACCGCCCAGGCGGCGGCCGACCCTGCCTACGCCCAGCTCCAAGTGGAACGGACGGGGCCGCACGAGCTGAAACTCAGCGCCGGGGGCGAGAGCGCCGTGATCCCGTTCCGCGTGCTCGTCGAGCGCGGCGGGACGGGCGACTTCCTCATCTACGGCGGCCTGTTCGTGGCCGCGCTGCTGCTGGTCGGCGGCCTGCTCACCGGCGCCACGGCCCGGCCCGGCAGGGCGATGGCGCTGGCGGCCGGGGCCGCGGCCGGGGTGACCGTCGCTGCCATGGTCGTCGTGTTCGAGCCGCAACTGCCCCCGCCCGCGCCCGACGGCGCCGCCCCCACCATCGCCCCCACCGCAGGAGCCCTCGCGGCGGGCGGGCGGCCGTACGCGCAGGCCCGGGTGGAGACCGTGCCCGCGCGGCCGGAGGCGGGCGCGGAGTTCACGCTGCGCCTCGACCTCATCGACGGCTCCACCGGACGGCCCGTCGACGACCTCACCGTGCACCACGAGGCGCTCGCCCACGTGGTCGTCACCAGCGCGGACGGCCGCTACTTCCGGCACGTCCACCCCCTGCGCACCGCGCCCGGCCGCCTGGAGGTCCGCCTGCGCGCCGACCGCCCGGGCCGCTACCTGGCCCATACCGAGCTGGAACGGGAGGACTCGGGCGGCCAGCTCCTCACGACCGGGTTCGAGGTCGGGGGAGAGGCCCCGGCCGTCGCGAAGACCGGCACGGGCGATCCGGCCGGCGCGTCGGGTGGGGCGGGCGATCCGGCTGGTGAGGCGTCCGGTGGGGCGGGCGATCCGGCTGGTGAGGCGTCCGGTGGGGCGGGTGATCCGGCTGGGGTGGCGGGCGGGAGCGGGGTGCCGCGCCTGCGGCCCGGCGTGCCCGTCGCGGGCCGGCCCGCCACGATCGAGCTGGACACTCCCGCCGGGGTACGGCCGTGGCTCGGCATGACCGGGCACCTGCTCGTACGCAACCAGGACGGCGACTTCCTCGGCCACGTGCACGAGATGGGCACCCCCGGCGCCCGGCTGCGCTTCACCTTCAGCTTCCCCGCGCCCGGCCGCTACCTCGCCTGGATCCAGTACGCCACCGCCGACCGCATCGTGACCACCCCCTTCACCGTGGACGTGACGGCATCGGAGGTCAGGCGATGAGAATGAAAGCGGTCCTGGCGGCCGGGGTGCTCGTGGTGGCCGGGGCGGTCGTGTTCGTGGTCGGCAGGAGCGCCTCGGCCGACCCCATCAACGTCACCACCACCGGCACCCATTACGCCGCCACCGTCCTGATCGAGGACCCGCACCCGGGGCGGGTCGCCGTCCAGGTCGAGGTGGGCAAGGGCGACGCCGACAGCGTCGCCCTGTCCGCGGTGATGGCCGACATGGGGCACTCCACCCCCGAGGTCACGGCCACGGAGCGGCAACCTGGCCGCTTCGTGGCCGAGGGCGAGCTGTTCTCGATGAGCGGCGTCTGGGAGCTGTCGATCCGCCTCGACGGGCCGGCTGGCGAGGAACAACTCGCCGTCAAGGCCCTGATCACCGACTAGCACCGGTACGTTGGCGCGGCCGTGCGCGGCCTCCGCGCTTTTTGGCCTCCGCGCCTTGCGGCGTCAGGCCGCGCACCGCTCCGCATGCCGCGCCGCGGGTGCGCACAGGGCGCAGGGAGCCGAGCCCCATGTGCGCCGATGCAGGCAGCGTGCTGCACCCAGCCAGCCTGCTGCCCGCATCGCCGCATCGCCGCATCGCCGGATCGGCCGCGTCAGCGCGTCGGTCGCGTTGGCCGTGTCGGTGCGTCAGGCGGCGTCGATGTGCCGTGCCGCACCGTGCCGCACCGTGCCGCGCCGGTGTGCTCCCACGGGGGCCGCCGTGGCGGGCTGCGCTGACGCGTCCGGCGCCCCGTCCCCCGCCGCACCGGTGGGCGCGAGCAGTGGGCGGTCGTCACCGTTCCGTGTCCTGGACGAGGGTTGACAGTGCGCAGGACGCGGTTGATGATTATTCCTACTTGTATAGTAGGAATGATAGGGAAGGGGAGATCGTGCGAGCTCTCATCCTGCTCGGGCTGGTCGGTCTCGCAGCCCAGCTGGTGGACGGCAGCCTCGGCATGGCCTATGGCGTCACGTCGACCACGCTGCTGCTGGCCATCGGCACCAACGCGGCGGCTGCCTCCGCCACCGTCCATCTCGCCGAGATCGGCACCACGCTCGCCTCGGGCATCTCCCACTGGCGTTTCGGGAACGTCGACTGGAAGGTCGTCGCGAAGATCGGCCTGCCGGGCGCGGTCGGCGCGTTCGCGGGGGCGACGTTCCTGTCGAGCCTGTCCACCGAGGTCGCCGCCCCGGTCATGTCGCTCATCCTGCTCGCCCTCGGCGTCTACATCCTGATCCGCTTCACCGCGTTCGGCCTGCCGCGCGGGAACCTGGGCAAGCCGCTGCGCCGGCGGTTCCTGGCGCCGCTGGGGCTGCTGGCCGGGTTCGTGGACGCCACCGGCGGTGGCGGCTGGGGGCCGGTGGGCACGCCCGCCATCCTGGCCAGCGGCCGGCTGGCCCCGCGCAAGGTGATCGGCTCGATCGACGCCAGCGAGTTCCTCGTCGCGATCGCCGCCAGCGTCGGCTTCTTCGTCGGCATCGGCTCCGAGAACATCAACTTCGCCTGGGTCGCCGTCCTGCTGCTCGGCGGTGTGATCGCCGCGCCGATCGCCGCCTGGCTCGTCCGGCACATCCCGCCGCGCATCCTCGGCTCGGCCGTCGGCGGCGTGATCGTCCTGACGAACGTGCGCACGCTGCTGCGCAGCGACTGGATCGACGCCTCCAGCGGCGTCCAGACGGTGGCGTACATCGTCATCGCCGTCATCTGGGCCGCCGCGATCGCCTACTCGGTGCGCGAGTACCGCCGCGACAAGGCCAACGAGTCGGTCGAGGCGGTGGAGAGCGAGCTGAGCCGGCGTACGCCGACGGAGGAGGAGACGGCCTCCGCCTGAGCCGGCCCATGAGAATCTCCGCCCGTACGCAATACGCCCTGGGCGCCATGCTCGCCCTGGCCGTCGCCGACAGCCCGGTGCACGCTGAGAAGATCGCCGTCACGCAGGACATCCCTCGTCGCTTCTGCGACAACATCCTGCTCCAGCTGCGCCGGGCCGGCCTCATCCGCAGTCAGCGCGGCCCCGACGGCGGTTACTGGCTGGCCCGGCCGCCCGGGGAGATCGCGCTCGCCGACGTCATCCGCGTCACGGAAGGGGCCGAGCAGGCCCTGCGCCCGTTCTCCCCGGCCGCCGCCCCGCTCGCCGAGATCTGGGACCGGCTGCGCAGCCAGGAGGACGCGCTGCTCAGCGAGATCACCCTGGCGGACGTCATCGCCTCCCGAGACCGACACCTCGACCTCGACCGCGACCGGGATCGCGAGCGAGAGCGAGACCGCTCATCCGGGAACGGGCGGGACGTCCCGAGCGATGCCGGCCGCGGAATGTCGTAGGCGGGTGGCAAGCTGGGGCGGTGGCTTTCGGGGTACGCGAGTTCGAGCTGGCGCTGATGCACCGCATGCGCGACGTCAACGCGCAGAAGGTGGAGGAGGCGCTCGGCCGCGCCGGCGCCTCGCGCGCCGAGCTGCGCGAGGCGCACGCCCACTGGACGAGGCTGGCGCACGCCCCGAGGGCACCCAAGGGGGCCGCGGCGCTGCGGATGGCGCTCGGCCCGCCGCCGTTTCGAGGGCGCAGGCCCGCCGGGAGCCTCACCTGTGAGGTCCTGCGCTGGCCGCTGCCGTCCTGGCCGGGCCTGGAGTACGAGGCGCTGGTCGGCCCCGGCGGCGAGCTGTGGAACCAGTGGTTCGTCCGGCCCTCCGGCCCCGTCACGCTGAGCTTCGCCGGCCTGGTGCCCTGGGCCTGCGTGGTGGCCGACGTCGCGGCGAGCTTCCCCGGCGCCGTGCAGATCGACGGGCCCGCGCCGCACCACTGGACGATCGACCTCCCCCACGGCGGGCGCACGCATCGCGCCCGCTTCGTCTACGGCCTCTTCCAGCGCCTCGACCGGGCGCCGTCCATGCCTGACTGAGCAGGGGCCGGGCGCCGTCCGGGCCTGGCTGAGCGACGGACGATGGGCCCAGGTCCTCACGCGGGTGTGTGGATCGTGAGGACCTGGGCGGCGGCCGGGCGCCGTCGGCGGAAGGCGCCCGGCCTTTCGGGAACGCCGCGTCAGCCTGCTTTCCCGAGCTTCAAGGCCGGGGTCATCGGGGGCGCTTGACCGTCAGCAGCGCCTGGTAGGCGGGCTTGGGCGCCAGGTTCTCGTCGAGCAGGCACGCCGCGCCCTCCCCCTCGAACCAGCCGGGCACCCACGAGTGCCGGTCGGTGAAGCCCCAGACGGTCATCTCGCGGCACGCCTTGACGCTGAGGCAGTCGGTCAGGGCCCGGCTGTAGTACGTGGCCTGGGTGGCCAGCTTCTCCGGGGTCACCGGCAGCACCATCCGCACGTCCAGCTCGGTGATCGCGACCTCCAGGCCGAGGTCGGCGAAGCGGCGCATGACGTTCGCCCAGTCGGCCGGGTAGTCGTACTGGATGCCGAGGTGGCCCTGGAAGCCGATGCCGTGGATCGGCACGCCCCGCGCCTGGAGGTCCTTGACGATCGACAGCGTGGTCTCGATCTTGGGGGCGTTCCATTCGAGGTTGTAGTCGTTGATGAAGAGCTTGGCGTGCGGGTCGGCGCGGTGCGCCCAGCGGAAGGCGTCGGCGATGTAGCCGGGGCCGAGGTGCTTGAGCCAGATGCTCTGGCGCATCGTGCCGTCCTCTTCCACGACCTCGTTGACCACGTCCCAGGCCCGGATCTTGCCCTTGTAGCGGCGCACCTGCGTGGTGATGTGGTCGCGCAGGATGGCGCGCAGCTCGGTGGCGTCGATGGAGCCGTCCTCGACGCCCGTGGTGAGCCAGGCGGGGAGCTGGTTGTGCCAGACGAGGGTGTGGCCGCGGACCTGCTGGTGGTTGCGGCGCGCGCTCTCGACCAGGGCGTCGGCGTCGTCCCAGGTGTACACGCCGCGCTGCGGCTCCACCGACTCCCACTTCATCGCGTTCTCGGCGGTGACCTGGTTGAACTCGCGGTTGAGCACCTTGCGGTAGTCGGCCTCGTCGCGCAGCACGGCGACGTCCACCGCGGAGCCGATGTTGATGCCGTTCTGCTGGGCGAGCTGGCGCAGGTCGCGGGGCGGGCGCGGGTGGGCGGAAGCGGCGGCGGGGAGCGGGGCGGCGAGGACGAGCGCGAGGGCGATGATCAATGGCTTCACCGAATGACCTCCGGCGCGGTGGGGGTGGCTGGGGGCGACGACACGGGCTCCGAAAGTTTCGGAATTGTGTCGATAGTTTCACCGATTGCCGGAACCGTAAGCGTTCGCGGACGCCACGTCAACACCCGCCGCCCCGCGTCAAGGACGCGCGGGCCCCTCGCTCAGGCCGCGTGGGCGCGCAGGCCCGCCTTCCGCCACACCTTGAACAGGCGCCTGGCCGAGCCGCCCACCGGGCCGACCGCCTCGTAGAGGACCTTGCGGGAGACCGGCCGGGCCGTCTGGACGGCGGTGACCGCGTCGTCTGCCGAGGTGATCGTGCTGGAGCAGACGCTCAGCAGGTAGTCCGGGATCCGCAGGGCCGGATCCGTGCAGCCCACCAGCGGCACGCCGACGGCGGCGACGACGGGGAACACCGTCCCGGGGATGCCGATCGCGACCTCGGCGCGGGCCGACGCCTGGACCGAAGGGACGGTGCTGATCTCGTACCGCTCCCAGAGCGAGCGGTCCTCGCGCGGGTGCAGGCCCACCAGGATGTGCTTACCTGCCGCCGCGAGCCGCTCGGCCGCGGCGAGCAGCAGCTCGGTGCCCGGCGCCGAGCCGCCGCTCTCGCTGGACCTGGTGACGCTGGTCAGCACCAGGACGGTGCCCGCCTCGGGCGCGTGCCGGGGCAGGTCGTCGGTCTGCGGCGTGCCCACCACCTCGATGGGACGCCGGGTGCCGAGGTAGTCGTCGAACACCGCGGCCTCCGCCGGCGACGACGCCGTGACGGCCCGCAGCCGCCCCCTGAACTCCTTGGCCCTCGGCGCCTCCACCGGCAGCTGGTACGCCAGCGAGCTCGCCACCAGCGGCACCCGGCGCAGCCGCGCCGCGCAGTCGGCCGGCCAGTCGCCGGCGCCGGTCACCACGAGCAGGTCGGCCTCGCCCACCTCGCCGGGCAGCACGACCGGCACCGGGTCGCCGGGCTTGATCCCCGACCGGTCGGGCACGAGCTGCGCCAGGTCCCATCCCAGCCGGCGCGCCTCGGGCAGCAGCGGGGCCGCGTGGTAGGTGCCCCACGGCTCGTTCGTGGCGATCAGGACGCGCGGGGCGGGCCTGATCATGGCCCGGGCGGAGGTGCCGCCCAGCACGGTGAGCCCGGCCCCTGCGAGGGCGCCAGTGAGCAAGGAACGTCGGGAAACAGCGTTAAAAGTCATGAAATGGCAATTTATGGGGTGGTTTGGGCGGGATTGTGAACGTGGATGGTCCGCCAGGCGAACGAGGAAGCCGGGACGGGATTGAACGGATCACCACCCGCCGTACGTGATGAGGGCATGGTGTCACGCATGCTCGCCCTCCTCGCCCTCGCCGCCGCGCTCCTCGTCGGGCTGCCCACGGCCGCCCACGCCTGCAGCTGCGCGGACCTGACGCCCGCGCTCGCCGTGCGGGAGGCGGACGCCGTCTTCACCGGCACCGTGACGAACGTACGCGAGGAGGACAGACCGGGCCGGCCCCGCGTCTACACGTTCCTGGCCGACCAGGTTTACAAGGGGACGCCGGCCGCCAGGATCACGCTCACGAGCAACGCCGACAGCGCCTCCTGCGGGTACCCGTTCCAGCGGGACGGGCGTTACCTCGTGTTCGCGGCCGTCAGCTCCAGCGGGCCCGCGGTCGAAGGGGTCGAGCTGTCGTCCGGCATGTGCTCGGGGAACGTGCCGGTCGACCGGGGCACGGGGCCGCTGCGGCCCGGCGACGAGCGCAAGGCCGGGCACGAGAGCCTGGCCGGGCCCGTGGACGCCGAGTTCGTCCAGGCGCTCGGCACGCCTCAGCCGCCGGCGGCGGCCGTGGAGACCGGCACCGCTGGGCCGCTGCGGGCGGATGGCGACGCGGTCGCGGAGCGGGGCGCCGCAGGTGCCGGCGACGTCTGGGGGTGGGCCGCCGGCGGCGCGGGCGTCGTGCTCCTGGTGGGCGCGCTCACCGCTATGGCGCTGCGCCGCCGGGGCTCTGCGGCGGGTCGTCGCTGAGCCGGCCCTCGGCCTCCCTGCGCCGGCGGCGCGCCGTCAGGAGCGGCAGGCCGAGCCCCAGCAGGACGAGCGCCACCCCGGCGAGCCGGACGAGCGAGGGCAGCCTCCCCTGCTGGACGCAGTCGATCACCACGGCCGACAGCACCTGCCCGCTGATCACCAGCACGGACGCGCTCATCGCGCCCAGCCTCGGGAACACGTGACTGTTCACGGCCACGAACAGCGCCCCGAACACCCCGCCCGCGTACGCCGCGACCGGCACGTCCGTGAGGTCCGGCCACGTACGCAGGACGAGCAGCACCGCGCTCAGGAAGACGAAACCCACCACGTGGTTCCACACCGAGGCCCTGAACGCGCCCGCCCGGGTGCTGAGCTGGCCGTTGATGGTCCGGCTGGCACCGATGAGCACGCCGTTGAGCAGCGCCAGCACGATGAAGAAGAGCACGGGTCACGCTCCGCCGAGCACGATGAGCACGCTGCCCGCGAGCACGCACCCGGCGACCGCCAGGTCCATGGCCGTGACGCGGCGCCTGGGGGTGTGCAGCAGGCCCAGCCGGTCGGCGGCGGTGCCGAACACCACCTGGCCGGTGAGCATCAGCGCGATGGTCCCGGCCAGGGCCAGCTCGCTGTTGACGGCCACGGCCGACAGGACGACGACGAGCGCGCCGGGGATGCCGCCCAGGTAGTACCAGCGCGGCGTCCTGTTCGGGCTGTCGGTTCCTGTTCGCGGCGGCGGTCTGCGCCGGCCGATCGCCAGCACGAGGAGCAGCGCGACCACGGCGCCGATGGCGTGCGCGGCCCAGGAGGCGTAGAGGGCGTCGGTGTGGCGGGCGAGCACGGCGTTGGTCTGGGTCATCAGCGTGAGCAGCACGCCGCCCGCGATCGCCAGCAGCCAGTCGAGCGCGCGGCCGGTCACCGCGCGCGCTCCTGCGCGGCGGCCCCGCCGCCCGGTTCGGTCCCATCGAGTTCCATGTCGGTGCATTGAAACACGTTCGCGTGACCGGCGCGGACCCGGGGTGCGAGAGACGGCTACCTTTGGGCGGGGGCTCGCGTTCTGAACGGCGCCTGGTACGCCCACTGCCAGGCGAGTTCGAGCGGCCCGCGCTCGAACCGGCGCAGCCACAGCGACGCCAGCACCATGAACAGCAGGCAGATCCCGGCCCAGGCCACCGGCACCCACCAGGGCCGCAGCCCGTCGAGCCGGCCGGCCAGCCCGAGGCCCCAGCCGTAGCAGAGCACGCTCGCGGCCACGTTCTGGAACACGTAGCAGGACAGCGCCGTGCGCCCGACGGCGGTGAGCCCGCGCCGCAGCACGCCGGGCTCGCCCCGCAGGCCGAGCACGATCGAGGCGATCAGCGCCAGCAGGCCCAGCGCGACCAGCGGCGCCACGAGGTAGCGGTCCACCATGAACCAGGCGGGGCCGGCGAAGGAGGTGATCAGGTTCAGCGGCACGCCGGCGCCGAGCCCGGCGGCCATCAGCCGGGAGCGCAGCCGCGCGCCCCGCTCCTCGAAGAGCCCGGCCCGCATCAGGCGGGCGCCGAGCAGGAACAGCACGATGCCCAGTGGCACGATGAAGACCAGCTCCGCGCGGAACAGCACCAGGTTGTCCAGCCGGAGCCGCACCTGGTCCAGCCAGCCGCCCGGGTACGCGACCGCCGCCGCCCCACCGCCCGGCGACCCCGCCCCACCGCCCGGCGATCCCGTCCCGCCGCTCGGCGATGCCGTCAGCAGGGCCAGGGTGAGCAGGCCCACCATGGCCACGTGCAGGGTGCCCGCCGCGACCATCCAGGCCGTGACGACGCGCCGGCTGCGGCCGATCAGGTATGCGACGATCATCGAGGTGAGCGCGTACCCCATCAGCACGTCGAACTCGAAGATCAGGACGAAGTGCACCGCACCCTCCGCCAGCAGCAGCGCCGCCCGCCACAGGTAGCGGCCCGGCCACCGCGCGCCCTTGCGCGCCGCGCTGCGGTACTGCAGCTCCAGCCCCACCCCGAACAGCAGCGTGAGCAGGCCGAGGAACTTGCCGTTCGACAGGAACCGCAGGAACGTCTCCGCCACCCCCGGCTCCCCGCCGAAGCTCAGGATGCCGAGCGGGCCGGCCGGGTCGGTGAAGATCCAGATGTTCGTGCCGAGCGTGCCGAGGATGGCCACGCCGCGCAGCACGTCGAGGGCGTCGATGCGTCTGTCCACGCTTCCCACTGTGCTGGCGCGCGGACCGGCATTGATCGTCCAGGAGAGCGAGATCGGCCGTACATCGATGGATGTACGCAGGCGCGAGGAGCCGGTGTGAAGACGTACTACGAAGCGCCCGACCCCTACGAGCCCGCGCCCGGCGACCCGCCCGCGGTGTTCCTGGCCGGCGGGATCACGGGGGTGGCCGACTGGCAGCGGGAGGCGGCGCGCGCGCTCGGACGGGCCGGCGCGATCGTGCTCAACCCGCGCCGGCGCGACTTCCCGATCGGGGATCCCGGGCAGACGCCGGTGCAGATCGCCTGGGAGCATCGCCACCTGCATCTGCCCGGGGTGCTGACCCTGTTCTGGTTCCCGGCGGGCGGCAGCACGCAGCCGATCGCGCTGCTGGAGCTGGGGGCGGCGCTGGACAATCCGGCGCGGGGGATCGTGGTGGGGGCGGACCCGGGGTATCCGCGGGTGGCGGACGTGCACTGGCAGACGCGCCTGGCCCGGCCGGGCGAGGTCGTACGCGCCACCCTTCCCGACACCCTGGCCGCCGCCCTCGCCCGCCTATCCAGACAGGGGAGTGGGACGCCCTGAGCGGGCACGTAGGGGCGGGCGGCTCGGTGCCGGCCGGTGTCCTCGTGGTCGCCGGACGGCCGCCGCCCGCCCCCGAGGGCGTCACGCCTGGACGCCGGCCTCCTTGGCGGCACGGTCGATGGCGGCCAGCTCGTCGTCGGTGAAGTCGAGCCGGTCCACGGCCGCCACGTTCGCCTCCAGCTGCTCGGGGCTGGAGGCGCCCACGAGCACGGAGGTGATGCGCGGGTCGCGCAGCGCCCACGCGAGCGCGAGCTGCGCCACGGTCTGGCCCCGCGAGCTCGCCAGCTCCGACAGCGCCCGGACGAACGCCAGCACCTCGGGCGTCACCCGGTCAGGCGTCAGGAACCGGCCTTCGGCCGCCCTCGAGTCGGCCGGGATGCCGTTCAGGTACCGGTCGGTGAGCAGGCCCTGGGCGAGCGGCGAGTACACCACGCACCCGATGCCCTCCTCCTCCAGCACGCCCAGCAGCGCGTCCTCGATGCGCCGGTTCAGCATCGAGTACGGCGGCTGGTGCACCAGCAGCGGGGTGCCGAGCGAGCGCAGCAGGCGGGCGGCCTGGGCGGTGCGTTCGGGGGAGAAGTTGGAGACGCCGACGTAGAGGGTGCGGCCGGTGCGGACCATGTGGTCCAGCGTGGCGACCTGCTCCTCCAGCGGCGTCTCCTCGCCGTCGCGGTGCAGGTAGAAGATGTCGACGTAGTCGAGGCCGAGCCGGGCCAGCGAGCGGTCGAGGGTGGCCAGCAGGTGCTTGCGGGAGCCGCCGTAGCCGTACGGGCCGTCCCACATGGGGTTGTAGCCCTTGGTGGTGACCACGACCTCGTCGCGCAGCGACTTGGGGAACAGGCGGCCGAAGGCCGACTCGGCGGCGCCGACGGGCGGGCCGTAGCGGTCGGCGATGTCGAAGTGGGTGATGCCGAGGTCGAAGGCCTTGTGCAGGATCGCGCGCTGGCTCTCGAGTGGCTTGCCCTCGCCGAAGTTGTGCCACAGGCCGAGCGACACGGCGGGGAGGAGGAGTCCGCTGCGGCCGCACCTTCTGTACGGCTGGCGTTCGTAGTCCAAGGAAGACCTTCCGCAAAGATCGCGATGAAACGTTTTACGACCCTTAGTCAATCATCTTCTCCGCCTCTCGTTCTTTACTGAGCTGTACAGAATGGGCTAGCCTCCTTGTCCCATGGGAAGGCCACGCGAGTTCAGGGACGAGGCGGCCGTCGAGGCGGCCATGCAGGTGTTTTGGGAGAAGGGCTACGAGGCCGCCACCACCCAGGACCTGTGCGAGCGCACCGGCCTCGGCCGCGGCAGCCTCTACAACGCCTTCGGCAGCAAGCACGCCCTGTACGAGCAGGCGCTGCGCCACTACGCCGCCACCAAGGCCGAGGCGCAGCTGCGCATGCTGGACGAGCCCGGCCCCGTCAAGGACCGCCTGCGCGACCTCATGCTGGGCGTCAT
The DNA here is from genome assembly GCF_012034275.1 of Nonomuraea composti. NCBI lineage: Bacteria > Bacillati > Actinomycetota > Actinomycetes > Streptosporangiales > Streptosporangiaceae > Nonomuraea > Nonomuraea composti. Next base: position 447,566 of record NZ_JAATEP010000001.1, read on the forward strand.
CGACGCCGACATGGCCGACCCGGGCCGCCGCGGCTGCCTGGCGCTGAACGCCGCCGGCGAGGCCAGCGGCCGCACCGGCGCCGTCGCCGGCCTGGTGCGGCGGCAGTTCGACGACCTGGAGCAGGCCATCCACCGGCTGGTGCTGGTCGGCCAGGCGTCGGGCGAGCTGTCGTCCGAACGGCCGGCGCTCCAGGTGACGCGGGCCTTCCAGAGCGCCTATTACGGGCTGCGCGTGCTCGCCAAGGTCACCGACGACCGCGCCGCGCTCCTCGACGTCGTCGAGGGGGCCATCGCGGCCCTGTAGACACCCCCCAGTAAGTGGAACGTTTTTGCCGCCCCATTTCTGTACCCATCTGTAAAGAATGGAATTGATCGTGTCCTCGGTCTCCAAGGCCACCGTGCCGTCCCTGATGCTGTGCGTCTTCGGCATCACGACCGGCGAGTTCGTCATCGCCGGCATCCTCCCCGACGTCGCCCGCGACCTGGCCGTCTCCATCCCCGCCGCCGGCCTGCTCGTCACCGCGTACGCCATCGGCATGATCGTCGGCGGCCCCGTGCTGACCGCGCTGACCGCCCGCTACCCGCGCAAACCCCTCATCATGACCCTGCTCGCCATCACGATCGCGGGCAACCTCGCCTCCGCGCTCGCCCCCGCCTACCCCGTGCTCTTCGCGGCCCGCGTCGTCACCGCCCTGGTGACCTCCACGTTCTTCGCCAACGCCATCGTCATCGCCGTCTCCACCGCCGGCCCGGGCAGGCAGGCGTCCACGGTCTCCAAGCTCGTCTTCGGCATGAACCTGGCCATGATCCTCGGCGCCCCCATCGGCACGTTCCTCGGCTCCGGGTACGGCTGGCGGGCCCCGTTCCTCGCCATCGCCGCCTGCTGCGCGGTCGGCCTCCTGCTCGTGACCCGGCTCGTGCCGGACGTCCGCGACGCCACCCCCGCCACCTCCGCCGTCGCCGAGCTGCGCGTCTTCCGCCGCGGCGACGTGCTGCTCGCGATCGCGGTGACCGCCGTCGCGAACGCCGGGCTGCTCATGGTGTTCACCTTCTTCGCCTCCCTCGTCACCGAGATCAGCGGGTTCGCCGCCGGCGCGGTCGCCGTGCTGCTCCTGGTGTACGGCGTCGGCGCGACGGCCGGCAACTTCGCCGGCGGCCGCCTCTCGGACCGGGCCCCGATGGCCGCCCAGCTCGGCCTGCTGGCGGCGCTCGCGGCGGCGCTGGTCGCCATGTGGGCGCTCAGCGGCACCATGGCGGCCACCGCCGTCATGGTGTTCGTGATCGGCGCGCTCGGCTTCTCGGTGATCCCCGGCATGCAGGCGCGCGTCCTCGCCACCGCTGCCGGGGCGCCCACCCTGGCCATGGCCGTGAACGCCTCCGCCTACCAGCTCGCCGCCGCCTTCGCCGCCTGGCTGGGCGGGCGGGTCATCGACGGCGGCCTCGGGCTGCGCTCCCTCTACCTGGTGGGGGCGGCGGTCACGGTGGCGGGCATCGGCGTGAGCGCGTACGCCTGGCTCCGCGACCGCTCCCGCACCCCGGAGCCGGCCACCCAGCCCTGACCCGGCCCGGCTCCGGCTCGGCCGCTCTCCATGACCCCCCGGCTCTAGCGCTTGCCCACCGGCCAGTCGAGCGCCGGCCGGTCGGGCTTGCCCGAGGTGCGCAGCTCGGGCATCCTGCCCGGCAGGTGGTAGCGCACCCGCCAGGCGTAGAAGCCGGCGTCCGCGCGCGGCCGGCCGTCCCTGCCGGGCGCGGGCGTCTCCTCGATCTCGGAGAAGGCGGGCAGCAGCGTCCTCGGATCGAGGTGGTACTCGGCGTGGTACCCGGTGCCCATCGAGCCGACGTAGCTGTACGGGTGCGTCTGCGGGTCCAGCTTCGTCTCCTTGAACGACCACATGAGCAACTGCCCGCCGTAGTAGAGCCCGTCGGCCCGCCGCACCGGCGTGAAGTCCACCGTCAGCCGCAGGTACTGCTTGCCGCCCACCTCGGCCAGCTTCAGCTCGCTTGGGTTGACCAGCCCCTTGTAGTCGGTCCGCAGTGCCCGCACCCACACGTCGGCCTGCTCCGCCGTCAGGCCGCCGGTGGACAGGTTGTCGCTGATGTAGCGGTACGCCCTCTTGGGCGCGCACATCGTGTCGGCCTGGGTGCCCTCGCTCCACTTCTTCAGGTAATAGCTGTAGAGCAACGACCGGCCGTTGTCGCAGAACGACACGGGCGCGTCCGCCTCGCCCGCCCCCCAGGCGAGCTGCCACTCCTTCGTCCGGTAGTCGTAGCCGCTCTCCCACACGAAGTCGGGCCGGTTCCTGTCGAAGTCCGCCCTCTTCGTGTACGACGCCTGCGTGATGTGCATGACGGGCTGCGTGACCGTCGCCTTCCAGCTCGCGTAGAACAACGCGGTGCGATCGAGGCGCGCCACGTCCTGTTCCGTCAGCCTGCCCTTCCGCAGCACCTCCAGGCTGGAGGCGTCCACCTCGCCCGCGTCCGAGCCCGCGTCGCCGCCGCCGGCGAGCTGCCGCCACGCCATCAGCCCGGCGCCGCCGAGCACGAGCACCACGGCGAACGAGATCACGGCCGCGAGCAGCGCCTTCCCGCCGCTCTTCCTGGGCGGCGGGGGCGGGGGCCAAGGGTCGTGCTGGTGGTTCGGTCCTCCCGGCCACTGCGTCATCCGGCCCTCCCGTCACGTCCGCCTCGCTGACAAGGCGGCCACGCTAGCAACACCCCCGCTCGCTTCGAAAATGCTTCAAATGTCGCGTCACAAGAGGGATCCAAGTGACGTACAAGACCGGCTGAGGATCATGGGCCCCGCACAAGCAGAGAAAGGGACCCCAGGACATGAGAAGGACAGCGTTGCTGCTGGGCGCCGCACTGCTCAGCGGTCTGCTGGCCGCCCCGACACCCGCGCTCGCCGTGGCGCCGGCCGCCGTGAAGGTGGCCCAGGTCAAGGCGAGCCCCGCCCGGCAGTCCGGCGCCTGCCCCGCCACCGTCGGCTTCTCGGCCGTGGTGACGGCCAAGGGCGCGGGCGCCGTACGGTACCGCTGGGTGCGCGGCGACGGCAGCAGGAGCGCCGTCAGGAGCCTGCGCGTGAGCGGCCCGCGCAAGGTGGTCGTGCGGGACCGCCAGACGTTCGACCGCAGCACCTCCGGCTGGCAGGCGGTCGAGATCCTGGGCAGGAAGGGCCTGTCGGCCAAGGCGAGGTTCAGCGTCACCTGCCCGGGGCCGGTCGTCGTCTGGAACGACCACCGCCCCCTGCCCGCCCGGCCCGGCAAGCCGCTGACCGCCGCCGCGTCCGTGACGGCCGACCCGCCCTCGTACGGCGGGGCGTGCCCCACGACCGTGCGGTTCACCGGCACGATCCAGGTGTCGCGCACCCCGGCCGACGTGCGCTACCAGTGGGTCGACGATGCCACGGGCGAGGGGCCGGTGCAGGTGCTCTCCTTCGCCGCGAACGGGCCGCGCAGCCGGCAGGTCGTGCTGCCGATGGCGGTGGGCAGCTCCGGCAGCGGGTGGAAGGCGATCCGGCTGATCACGCCGGGGCAGCACTCCACGCGGGCCGCCTACGAGGTGACCTGCACGTCCACGCCGCCGACGTCACCTCCGCCGACGTCACCTCCGCCGACGTCACCTCCGCCCACCAGCCCGCCGCCGACGAGCCCGCCCCCGACGACCCCGCCGGCGCAGAAGCCGCAACCGAGCATCGCCGCGCTCACCCCCGGCGACTACGCGGGCGAATGCCTCGAACCGGTCACCTATCAGGCCACCGGCCGCATCGCGCTCCCGGCCGGCCCGGCGGCGAAGGTCACGTACTGGTGGATCCTGGACGGGAGCAAGTGGCAGCAGCAGGTGCTCGACTTCGCCGCCTCCGACCGGCCCCGCACCCAGGACGTCACCGCGTCCTGGAGCCTGGACCGCACCGGGGCCGGGCGGCACACGCTCGGCCTGATGACCGAGGGCGGCCCGGCGGAGCCGGTGACGCGCGCGTTCGGCTTCACCTGCACCGACCAGCCCGGCGACGCGCGGCTCACCTTCCGCTACCTGCTCACCCCGGTCTTCCACGGCGTGTGCGACGGCTCGTACGGGCTGCGCGCCGACGGCCTGGTGATGACCGACCGCGAGGCCGAGGTCAAGTACCGCCTCGTCGTCGACGGCAAGCCCGGCCCGGTCAGGAGCGAGGTCCTCAGACCCGGCATCAAGAGCAAGATCGGCGACTTCTGGTACGGCTCGGCCCGCAGCAGCGGCACCGGCGTCGTCCGCCTGGAGGTGCTCAACCACAACCGGCCGTTCATGCAGGAGCCCTACACCTGGGAGTGCAGGGACAAGGACCCGGCGCCGGGCACCGTGAAGATCGTCGAGCTGCGGCCGGACGCCTACTACGGCGACTGCGTGGACGCCCCCTACGTGACCGCGCACGGCACGTTCACCGCCACCCCCGGCACCGAGATCACCTACCGCTGGGTCGCCGACGGCAACCCCACCGGGTCCTACACCCACAAGGTGGGGGAGAGCGGCATCCTGGAGGTGCAGGCGGCCTACTGGGACCGTCCCGAGCGCAAGGACGGCACCGTCGTCCTGGAGGTGCTCAACCATGACAAGCCGTCCATGCGGGCGGTGTATCCGGTGACCTGCCGGTAGCGCACCGGGGGGAGAAACGGCTCTTCCCCCGGCCGCTTCCCGGGCACACAGTGGGAAGGACCGCGCGGCGCCGGGAGTGTGCATGGCCGATTCTTCGATGACCCGGTTCTACCGGGAGCACGGTTATGTGCTGGTCAAAGGGCTGATCGGCAAGGACGAGGCGCGGGCGTACCGCGAGGAGTGCCACGCGCTGCTGTCCCGGTTACGCCCGTACGACCCCACCTGGGGCAGCGCGAGGCGGCTGGCCGGGTTCGCCACCGAGCTGCGCCACTGCCACGACGTGCAGTTCCACTCGGCCGCGTTCGGCCGGCTCATGCTCGACCCGCGCTTCACCGGCGTCGCGGCGGCCCTGATCGGGTCGGAGAACCTCCAGCTCCACCACACCAAGATCTTCGTCAAGCCGGCGGAGAAGGGCTCGCCGTTTCCCCTGCACCAGGACGCCGCGCACTTCCCGCACACCCGCCACACGGTCGGCGCGGCCATCTTCCACTTCGACGACGCGCCCGAGGAGAAGGGGTGCGTGCGGGTCGTGCCGGGCAGCCACCGGCACGGGCCGCTGCCGCACGTCGAGGAGGGCGGCTGGCACCTGCCGCCGGAGCGGTGGCCGCTGGAGGAGGCGGTGCCGGTCGAGGCGGAGGCGGGTGACGTGCTCTTCCTCAGCTATCTGACCGTGCACGGGTCCGGGGTCAACCGCTCGGACGAGGCCCGTACGACGCTGCTCATCCAGTTCCGCGACCCGCAGGACCGGCCCGCCGACGACGTGCACCCCTCGCGGGGGCAGGGCATGATGCTGCGCGGCTTCGACCCCCTGACCGGACCATGAGGGCCCGCGCCGGGCTCGTCGCCACGGTGCTGGCGGCGCTGGCGCTCGGTTGCGCGCCCGCGCCGACGCTGCCCGAGACCCACGTGGACGGCGTGCGGATCGTCGAGCGGAAGCCGGTGGGCGCGCGCGGCCAGGCGCTCAGCGTCCACTCCCGCGCGCTCGGCCGCCGGACCCCGGTACGCGTGCTGCTCCCGCCCGGCTGGACCCGCGGCTCCGGGCCCTGGCCGGTGCTCTACCTGCTGCACGGCTGCTGCGGCGCCGGGCATCTCGGCTGGATCGACGAGGGCGGCGCCGAGCGGCTCACCGACCGGCTGCCCGCCGTCGTCGTGGTGCCGGAGGGCGGCCGGGTCGGGTTCTACTCCGACTGGGTACGCGGCCCGAAGTGGGAGACCTTCCACATCGAGGAGCTGATTCCGCTGATCGAGGCCGAGTTCGGGGCCGGGCCCGACCGGGCGATCGCGGGGCTGTCGATGGGCGGGCTGGGCGCCATGGTGTACGCCGCCCGCCACCCCGGCCTGTTCCGCGCCGCCGCGTCGTTCTCCGGCGTCCTCGACACCACCGGCGACCGCTCGGGCGTGCGGCGGCTGGTCGGCGAGAACGGCGAGGACCCCGACGCGCTCTGGGGCGAGCCCGACGGCCCCGAGTGGAACGCGCACAACCCCGCCCGCCTCGCCGCGCGGCTGGGCGGGATGCCGCTCTACGTCTCCTGCGGCGACGGGCGGCCGGGGCCGCTGGACCCGCCGGGCGCGACCGGCGACTACGAGGGCGCGCTGCTGCGCCAGGCGAAGGTCTTCGCCGGGCGGGCGCGGGCGGCGGGCGCCGAGCTCACCACCGACTTCTACGGCGCGGGCACGCACACCTGGCCCTACTGGGAGCGGGCGCTGGAACGGGCCCTGCCGATGTTACGCGCGGCGATAGGCGCCTGATCACTTCCACGTGGCGTCGATCGTGGCGGCCGGTGATCGGCGGGCTGGTAGACGTCCCACCAGACGGCGCCGCCCGTGGTGAGGGAGTCCTGCGGGGCGCGACCTGCACGCCGCGGTAGCCGGCCGGGCCGAGGTGGGCGGTGCACTCCCTTGCCACGGAGGTCCAGTTCCAGCTCCACAGGTTGGCGATCACGTCCCGGTCGCCTTGGGGGCGGCCTGCGCCGCGTCGATGCCCATGAGGACGGCCGCCAGCGGGAATTCTCTGCGAGGATGCAGGACGGCTGGGATCGTGACCGTTCCGTTATCTTCCGTGCGTATCGGCGCCCCTGATCCGCTCTCGTAGGCCACAGAGGGATGAACGGAGGCGGCGAATGACCATCGACTACATCCGCGAAGCTCCCCGGCACGGCGAGACCGAGAGATTCGGGCCGCCGTGGCAGGGCCTCACCCTTCCTCGGGAGCTCCTAGACCGGCACGGCGCCAAGATCCTCGACCCGTGGGCCGTCGGCCTCGACGACGGCGAGACCAGGCCCGACTCCACGGTCTACCGCGCGGACGTGCTCCTCGTACCCGGCCACCTGCTCATCGACCGGGCCGCCACGGAATGGATCGACGCGGCACTCGGCGAGGTCGGGCTCAGACTCTCGCAGGAGAGCATCGAGCGCGCCCACCGCAGGGAGTACGACCACGAGACCGTCTGGATGCCCGCCGTCCTGACCGTCGCAGAAGGCGGGCGCGACGTCAAAGCGGACGCCTGGCCCGCCCTGCGCGCCGTCCGCCGGGCCCTGCGCGCGGCGCCCGCCACCCTCGCCGGACGCGACGACCTGGCCAAGATCTCCCTGGACCACCTGTTCGTCGGCTCCGCCACCAGCGGGATCGGCTCGCTCGACCTCGGCGGCGAGCCCGCCACCAGCGGCCACGCCGTCACCGAGGAGCCCGGCGGAGGCAGCCGCCCCGGCTACGGCCGCACCCCCGTCACCGTCGTCGCCGGGCCGCCCCGCCGCCGCACCCTCCAGGAGCTCGGCGGGCCCCGCGTCACCGTGGCCATCCTCGACACCGGCGTGACCGCCCACCCCTGGTTCAAGCCCGTCACCGACCCCGACGCCTTCCTCACCGTCGACCCGGCCGGACAGCAGCTCATCGAGGACACCCACCCCGCCTACCAGGGCCGCGACATCGCCAAGCTCGTCGGGTACGAGGACCTCGGCCACCTGCCCAACCCCCTCATCGGCACGCTCAACTCCCACACCGGCCACGGCCTCATGCTGGCCGGGCTCATCGCGCAGATCGCCCCCGACGCCCGCGTCCTGTCGTACAAGGTCATGCACAGCGACGGCGTCGTCCCCGGCGAGGCCCTGCACGCCGCGCTCGACCGCCTCGTCGCGCTGCTCGACGCCGGGCCGGCCGTGGACGTGCTGTGCTGCTCCTTCGGCGGCTTCGCCGAGACCGGCGACGCGGCCATGCAAGCCCTGTTCGACAAGGTCAACCAGCTGCGGGCGCGCGGCGTCATCGTCGTCAACGCCGCCGGCAACTACGCCACCACCCGGCCCTTCTACCTCGCCGCCCTCTCCGAGACCCCCGTGCAGGGGCCGCCGCTCGCCCCCATGCTCGGCGTCGCCGCCAAGAACCCCGACGGCACCATCGCCATCTTCAGCAACGAGCACCCCGCCGTACGGTGGCGGGCCCCCGGCGCCATGGTCGTCAGCACCTTCCCGCCCCAGTTCCGCGGCGCCCAGAACGCCACGCTCACCACCGGCGAGCGCGCCTCCCTCGACTGCGACGCCATGGGCACGCACTGCGCCTGGAGCGGCACGTCGTTCGCGGCGCCGATCGTGGCCGGCGCCGTCGCCGCCGAGCTGACCAAGACCGTGCAGCAGGTGGGGGTCGATCGCGTCGCCCGGGCCAAGGCCGTCGTCGACGCGATGATGGACGACAAGGTCGCGCGCCCGGAAGTCGTACCGATCTGATGACCGGCGACCCGGCCCTCGACCCGGCCCTCGACCCGGCCCGCGACGCCGGGCTCGACCCCGCAGCGGATCCCGCGCCGCGGCGGGCGCCCACCCCGCGCGCCCAGCGCCGCGATCGGCTCGCGGCCCTGCTCGTCGAGGCCCGTCAAGGCGACCGCGACGCGCTCGACGCCATCGTCGCCGAGCTCACTCCCGTGCTCTGGCACACCGCCAGGAACCAGGGCCTGAGCCGGCAGGCCGCCGAGGACGTCATCCAGACCACCTGGCTCACCCTGCTGCGTCACCTGCACGCCATCTCCGTGCCCGGCGCGCTCATCGAATGGCTCGTCACCACCGCCCGCCGCGAGGCGTGGCGGGTCAGCCGCGCCTCCCGCAAGGACGACCTGCCCGGCGACGACACGTTCGACGACCTGCCCGACCCCGTGCTCACCCCCGACGAGCTGCTCGTGGACGACGAGCGGCGGCGCGCGCTCTGGCACGCGGTCGAGAGCCTGCCCAAGAGGTGCGCCGAGCTGCTGCGGATCATCGCCTTCGTGCCCCGCCCCCACTACGACGCGGTGGCCGCCGCCCTGAACATGCCGCTGGGCAGCATCGGGCCCACGCGCGGCCGGTGCTTCGCGAAACTGCGCCTCCTGCTCGCGAAGGACCCGGATTGGAGCTCCTGATGAACACGGCCCAAGGGGATTTCCCCGCCTTCAGCCCCGAGGACCAGCACCTCGCCGACGAGATCGCGAACGTCTACCGCGTCGTCGATCCCGTGCCCGCCACGCTCGTCGCCCGCCTGCAGTTCGCCCTCGCCCTCGAATCACCCGAGTTCGAATCGCCCGAGTTCGGGTCGCCCGGGTTCGAGGTGCTGCGCCCGCAGGAGGAGGACGTGCTGCCCGCCGGCGTGCGCGGCGGCGAGGACAGCCGGACGATCACGTTCGACAGCGAGATCCTCACCATCATGATCAGCGTCAGCGCGCGCGACGAGCACGCCGTCCGCGTCGACGGCTGGCTCGCCCCGCCCGGCGACCACCTCGTCGAGCTGCGCTGCGGCGCCGGCGCCCACGTCGTGCGGGCCGACGACCAAGGACGGTTCGTGCTCGACGTGGTGCCGCGCGGGCTGTCGCAGCTCGTCGTACGCCAAGGGGTTGATGATCCGGCGCAGGCGGCGATACTGGCGGTGACGCCCTCACTCATCCTCTGACCACCGCCCCCCCGACTGCGAGGCCGGATGCGCGACCACGGGCGTGCGGCCACGCTCCGCCAGCAGGCGGAGCGCCTGCACAGGCTCAGCGTCGAGGCGACCGACAACGGCCGCCCGGCCCTTGCCGCCCGCCGGCTCCGCCAGGCCCTCACCCTGCTCGGCCGGAACCCCCAGGAGCCCGACGCCTCCGGGGACGCCTCCGGGGACGCCTCCGGTCACGACGCCGGTCACGACGCCGGTCACGACGCCGGTCACGACGCCGGTCACGACGACCTGGTCGCGCGGCTGCTGACCAGCCTCGCGCACGCCGAGGCCGAGCAGGGCCGCACTGAGCTCGGCATGGCCCTGCTCGACCAGGCCCAGCGCCACGCCACCCCCGCCGGGCTGGCCATCGTGCACGCCCAGCGCGGCCTCATGCACCTGCGCATGGGCTCCAGCACCGAGGCGCTGCGCGAGCTGGACCTTGCCGCCCCCATGCTCCAGGACGGCGACCCCGTCGAGCTGGCCAGAGTCCTGCTCAACCGCTCCGTCATCCACATCGCGACCGGCCACGTCCGCCAGGCCAGGGACGACGCCCGCAGGAGCGCCCAGATCGCGCAGGCGCAGCACCACCCCGTCATCGCCGCCAAGGCCCTGCACAACGACGGCTACTGTGACCTGCTGCTCGGCGACGTGCCGGCCGCGCTCAGCGTGTTCGCCCGGGTGGAGCGGCTCTACCAGGACGACAACCCTGGCTTCCTGCCCGTGCTCGCCCTCGACCGGGCCCGCGCGCTGCTCACCGTCGGCCTGACCGACGAGGCCGGGCACACCCTCGACCGCGCCATTGACGGCTTCCGCCGGCAGCGCCTGATGCAGGACTACGCGGAGGCCGAGCTGGCCAGGGCCCAGTGCGCGCTGGACGCCGGCCGGCACGACGAGGCCCGCGCCTGGGCCCGGCGCGCCGAGACCCACTTCCGCCGCCGGGGCAGCGCGGCCTGGGCGCGGCGGGCCGAGCTCATGCGGCTGCGCGCCGACCTGGCTCGCGGCGCCGCCCCACGGTCGGTGGCCAGGCGCGCGTGGGAGCTGGCGGGCCGTTTCACCGGGCTCGGCATGCCTGACGACGCCGAGATGGCCCGCCTGGTCTCGGTACGCGCCCTCCTCGCCGCCGGCCGCCTGCCCGCCGCCACCGTCACCGCCACCGCCCCATGCGCACCCCCGCCCCCTGCGGATGCGCCCCCGCCCCCTGCGGGCGTCGCACCGGCCATGACACGGCAGGACGTGCCGCCGCCGACCGGGGCACCGGGCGCGGCGGAGGCGCCCGCCGCCGGACGGCCGTCGTCCGGTGAGGCGCCGGCGGGCGGTGAGGTGCCGGGCGGCGGCGAGAGGCGGGTCAGCGGTGAGGCGCAGGCCGGCCGCGAGGCGGGGGTCGGTGCGGTGCAGGTGCCTGGGCAGGGGCCGGTCGGTGAAGGGCGGGCCGGTAAGCGGGGGAGGGGCGAGCCGCTCGACGTGCGGTTGATGCGGCACCTCGCCGAGGCCGAGCTGGCCGGGGCGCAGGGGCGGCGGGGACAGGCGTTGCGGAAGGTGCGGGACGGGCTGGCGCTCATCGACTCCCACCGCGGCAGGCTGGGCAGCCTCGACCTGCTGACCGGCGTCGCGGCCCTGGGCGCCGACCTGGCGGCGCACGGGTTGCGGGCGGCGCTGGCGGGCGGTTCGCCGCGGCAGGTGTTCGCCTGGTCGGAGCGGTGCCGGGCGCAGGCGTTCAGGTTCCGGCCGACGCGGGCGCCCGAGGACGAGCGGACCGCCGAGGCGCTGGCCGAGCTGCGCCAGCTCGCCCAGCAGATGCACGCCGACGAGGCCGCCGGGCACCGCCGCCCCGCGCTGCGCAGGCGCTGCCTGGAGCTGGAGCAGGTGATCAGGGAGCGCGGCTGGCAGCTGCCCGGCGTCGGCGAGCGGCTGGCCCCGGCGCCGGTCGCGGCGGTGCGGGAGGCGCTGGCCGAGGACGACCTGGCCATGGTCAGCCTGCTCAACGTGGGCGGCGGGCTGCTCGCCGTCGTGCTCGTGAACGGCCGCTGCCACCTGCACCGGCTGAGCGCGTACGAGCCGGTGGCGGAGGCGGCGCGGCGCCTGGCGGGTGACCTGAACGCGCAGGCGGGACGCAACCTGCGGCCCGCGATGAAGGCGGTGATCGAGGCGTCGGTGCGGCGGCAGCTCGGCGTGATCGCCGGCGCGCTGGAGGCGCCGCTGCGGCAGGCGCTGTCCGGCGCGCGGGGGATCGTGCTGGTCCCCACCATGGGCCTGTCGGCCGTGCCGTGGGGCCTGCTGCCGCAGGTGCGCGGCCGGCCGCTGTCGGTGGCGCCGTCCGCGCTGGTGTGGCTGGCGGCCAGGCGCGCCGCGGAGCCGTTCGTACGGGACGGCAGCTCCTCCGTGCTGGTCGCGGGGCCGGACCTGGAGCACGCCGAGCGGGAGATCGAGCGGCTGGGCGCCGTGCATCCGAAGGCGCGCCGGCTCACGGGCGGCCTGGCCACCGTGTCGGCCACCCTGTCGGCGCTCGACGGCGCGTCGTTCGCGCACTTCGCCGCCCACGGCCACCACGAGCGCGAGAACGTGCTCTTCTCCCGCCTGGTCCTGGCCGACGGCCCCCTCATGGCCCACGACCTGCAACGCCTGGACCGGACGCCGGGCCACGTCGTGCTGTCGGCGTGCGACGTGGGGCAGGCGGTGGTCAGGGCGGGCGACGAGCTGCTGGGCTTCACCGCGGCCCTGCTGCATCTGGGCACGTCCACGGTCATCTCCAGCCTCACGCGGGTGCCGGACGCGGTGGCCGAGCGGGTCATGACGGCCTACCACCGCGGGGTGTCCGTCGGCGCGTCCCCGGCCGACGCGCTCGCCGCGGCCGCCGAGGGGGAGCCCGCGTGCACGTTCGTCTGCTTCGGCGCAGGCTGAGAGCGCCGGTGTCCCAGGGCCCGGGAGTGCGGCGCCTCAGCTCAGGCGCACGCCGATGAGGCAGGTGTCGTCGTCGGTGTCGGAGTTGCAGTGGGTGAGCAGGTCGTCGAGGCGGTGGTCGAGCGTCGTGGCGGCCCGCTCGGCGATGGCGAGGAGCTGGTCCTGGGCGTGGCGCATGTTGTGGTCGCGCCGCTCGATGAGGCCGTCGGTGTACATGAGCAGCGTGTCCCCGGCCCGCAGCTGGAGCTGCCCCTCCTCGTAGCGGGCGTCGGTGAACGCGCCCAGCAGCGGCCCCTTGACCATCGGCAGCTCCGAGCCGTTCCCGTCGCGCAGCAGGATCGGCGGCAGGTGGCCGGCCCGCGCCCAGCGCAGGACGCGCGTCGGCGGGTCGTACAGGGCGCACACGGCGGTCGCGGTCATGCGATCGGCGAGGTGGTGGGCGACCTGGTTCAGCCAGTCCATGATCTGCGCGGGGCCGGCGCCGGTCGTGGCCAGGCCGCGCAGCGCGTTGCGCAGGACCACCATGCCGGTGGCCGCCTGCACGCCGTGCCCCGCCACGTCACCCACCGACAGCAGCACCCGCTGCGACGGCAGCGCCACCGCGTCGTACCAGTCGCCGCCGACCAGATCCTCCTTCTGCGCCGGCCGGTAGCGGACGGCGATGTGCAGGCCCAAGGAGTCCATCGTGGCGTGCGAGGGTGGCATGATCGCCTGCTGGAGCTGCAGCGCCAGGCGGTTGCTCGCGGCCGAGCGCTCCTCGGTGTCGGCGAGCTGGTCGCGGGTGACCGCCAGCGCCACCTCCGTCCAGTGCTGGGAGGAGATGTCCTGGTACGCCCCCCGCACCGCCATGAGCCGCCCCTCCGGCCCGAACACCGGCTCGGCCACCACCCGCATGTGCCGGGTGATCCCGTCGGGGCGCACCAGCCGGAACGCCACGGCCGCGAACCGGCGGTGGTGCAGCACCGTGCGCAGGAACCGGCCGATGGCGATCTCGTCGTCGGGGTGGGCGTGGTCGCGCAGCCGCTCCAGCGGGATCGGCTGGTCGCCGGGCTTCATCCCGTACAGGGAGTAGAGCTGGGCGTTCCAGGTGATCTGGCCGGTGACCGCGCTCTCCTCGAAGCCGCCGATGCGGCCCAGCCGCTGGGCGTGCTCCAGCAGGCCGGCCAGGCGGGCGTCCTCGTCGTGGTCGCGCCACACCATCAGGACGCTGTCGCCGTGCCGGGTGAGGCTGACGTCCGCCACGCCCGTCGTGCTCAGGCCGAGCGCCATCCGTTCGGCGCGGAACGGCTCGCCCGTGGCGTGCACGTGCAGCAGCCGCCCGAACAGGCCGCCCGCCGCCCGCGGGTACGCCTCCAGCAGCAGCGCGCCCGGCACCAGCGGGTACGCCTCCAGCAGCAGCCCGTCGCCGCCGGCGAGGCGGTCATTGACGTGCCGGATGCGGAAGTCGGCCGGCTCGCCCCGCGAGTCCAGGTGCGCCCGCAGCACGAGCGCCGGGTCGGGCAGCGCGTCGGCCAGGTCCACCACCTCCGACAGCGCGCCGGTGGGCGGCGCCAGCGGCACGAACGGCGCGTCCAGCGTGTGCGCGCACAGCTCCGCCATGGCCTCGATCTGCCGTTCGAGCCGGGGCGGGTGCGGGGGCAGGGCGTGCGGCCAGCAGATCTCCAGCACGCCGAGGATCCGGCCGCCCATCGTCATCGGCACCGTCACCCGGCCGCCGCCCGCGACCAGGCGGCCGATGGTGGGCAGGCTCGCGTCGGCGTGCCAGATGATGCGCCGCTCCGCCAGCGCCCGGCCGGCCGGGGTGAGCACGCCGGGCGGCACGTGCCGCCACCGCCTGGCCTCCTCCGGGCCGAAACCGGCGTAACCGGCCAGGCTGAGCGCGGCGCCCGGCTCGGCCACCCACACCGCGACCGCCGTGGCGCCCAGCGGGGCCAGCGCGTGCTCCAGCAGCGCCATGGCCACCACCTGCGTGTCGCGGGCCCCGAGTGCGGCGCTCTCGGCGGCGCGCAGGCGTACCGACACCTCCGGGTCGGACTCGGCCGCCGCGCCGATGCGGTCGCCGGCGACCTCGTTGACGATGTCGGCGGCCAGCTCCAGGCGGGACACGCCGGCCTTGGAGGCGAGCGTGGCGAGCTGCTCGGCGGCCTGCGCGGGGGCGCAGTGCAGGCGCTCGACCAGCACGCCCTTGGCCAGCTCGATCAGGGCGCGGTCGTCGGCGGCGCGCCGCACCCGCTCGATCTCGCGCCGCAACCGCTCGACGGTCGCGGCCAGCCTCGCGATCTCCCCCTCCCCCTCGCCGCCTTGGGACTCGCCCCCGCCCTCATACGATTCGCCCTCATGCGATTTGCCCGCACCGCCCTGCGGCTCGGGCGCGCCGTCCTGCGGCTCGGGCGCGGCGTCCTGCCAGGCGGGCGGGTCCGGCAGGTCGGTGATGTCGGCCGAGCTCAAGGGGGCCGAAGGGACGGGGGGAGGAGGCGCCTGGTCGTCGTGGCTGGAAGGGAAGTGCACGTCGCCGCTCCTCGGAAGGTCGTCAGGACGGGTCCATCCAGTGCTGGATGCGTTCGATGAGATGGTCGGCGTCCACCGGCTTGGTCACGTAGTCGCTGGCCCCCGCCGCCAGGCTCTTCTCCTGATCGCCCGGCATCGCCTTGGCGGTGACCGCGATGATCGGCAGGTCGGCGTACTGCGGCATGGCCCTGATCGTCTCCGTGGCCGTGTAGCCGTCCATCTCGGGCATCATCACGTCCATCAGGATCAGGTCGGTCTCCTCGTGGGCGGTCAGCGTGTCGATGCCCTTGCGGCCGTTCTCGGCGTGCAGCACGTTGATGCCGTGGATCTCCAGCATGCTCGTCAGCGCGTACAGGTTGCGGGCGTCGTCGTCCACGACCAGGACGGTGCGCCCGGCGAGCGTGTTGTCGATCTCGCGGGCCGCCGCCGCGTTCACGGTGCCGGTCCTGACCAGGGGCAGCACGTCGCCCGGCTGGTCGGCGGTCAGGTGCAGCGCGATGCGCTCGCGCAGCTCGTCGAGGCTGGACAGCAGCTCCAGCGGCTGGTGCGCCAGGCTCACCTCCTGCTGGGAGTGCGAGCGCCAGCTGTTGTACGCCAGCACCGGCACCCCGTGCAGCCGCGGCTCGCGGTCCATGATGTCCAGCAGGTGGTAGGCGGACAGGTCGGGCAGGCTGAGATCGAGCACGATGCAGTGGCACGGCTCGCCGGTGAGCATGACGGCCGCCTCCTCGGCGCCGGCCGCCGTGACGACCTCCATCGTCCCGTCCTGGTCGCGGGCGCCGGCCAGGTCGCCGACGACGCTCTCGGAGACCAGCGACAGCAGCCCGTGGGGCCGCTCCTCGATGACGAGCAGCCGCCGCGCCGACACCGGCGCCCGCTCCGCCGGCTGCGCGGGCTCCCCGCCCTCCGCCGGCACGACCTCGAACCCGGGCCGCGCCACCGGCAGGAACAGCGTGAACACGCTGCCCTGCCCCGGCGTGCTCTGCACGGTGATGGCGCCGCCCAGCAGGTAGGCGATCTCGCGGCAGATGGACAGGCCGAGTCCGGTGCCGCCGTACTTGCGGCTGGTGGTGCCGTCGGCCTGCTGGAACGCTCCGAAGATCACTTCGAGCTGCTGCTCGGGGATGCCGACGCCGGTGTCGACGACGCGCAGCGCGATGGCGGGGCCGTTCGGGCGTACGGAGACGGGCAGCTCGGACGGCGAGGCCGGCTCGATGCGCAGCTCCACGCTGCCGGTCTCGGTGAACTTGACCGCGTTCGAGAGCAGGTTGCGCAGCACCTGCCGCAGCCGCGAGTCGTCGGTGAGCAGCTCGGCGGGCACGCCCGGCGCGGTGGTGACGCGGAAGGCGAGACCCTTCTGCCCGGTCATCGGGCGGAAGGTGGCCTCGACGTAGTCGAGCAGCTTGCGCAGCTGCACCCATTCGGGGTTGATGTCCATCTTGCCGGCCTCGACCTTCGACAGGTCGAGGATGTCGTTGATGAGCTGCAGCAGGTCGGAGCCGGCGGAGTGGATGATCCCGGCGTACTCGACCTGCTTGGGCGTCAGGTTGCGGGTGTGGTTCTGGGCGAGGAGCTGGGCCAGGATCAGCAGCGAGTTGAGCGGCGTGCGCAGCTCGTGGCTCATGTTGGCGAGGAACTCGCTCTTGTAGGTGGAGGCCAGCGAGAGCTGGTGGGCGCGCGCCTCCAGCTCCTGGCGGGCCTGCTCGATCTCCAGGTTCTTGGTCTCGATGTCCTGGTTCTGGCGGGCCAGCAGCGTCGCCTTCTCCTCCAGCTCGGCGTTGGAGCGTTGCAGCTCCTCCTGCTGCTGTTGCAGCTCCTCCGAGCGGGCCTGCAGCTCCACGGCCAGCCGCTGCGACTCCTTGAGCAGCTCGTCGGTACGCGCGTTGGCCACGATCGTGTTCAGGTTGACCCCGATGGTCTCCATGAGCTGGTCGAGGAAGGCGCGGTGCACCGGCGTGAACGCCTGCACCGAGGCCAGCTCGATCACGCCGAGCACCTGCTCCTCGACCACGATGGGCAGCACGATCACCGACGTGGGGTCGGTCCTGCCGAGCCCGGAGGAGATCGTGATGTAGCCGGCCGGCAGGTCGGTCATCGCGATCGTCCTGCGGCTGCGCGCCGCCTGCCCGACCAGGGCCTCGCCGATCCTGAACCGGGTGGGCCGCTCCGGGTCGGCGGGGTAGCCGTAGGCGCTGATGAGCTTCAGCTCGCTCTCCTCGGCCAGGAAGAACGCGCCGTACTGGGCCGAGACCAGCGGCGCCAGCTCGTTCATCACCAGCTCGGCGACGGTGGCCAGGTCGCGGTGTCCCTGCATGAGGCCCGACATGCGGGCCAGGTTGGACTTCAGCCAGTCCTGCTGTTCGTTGGCGTTGGTCGTCTCGCGCAGCGACTTGACCATCGAGTTGATGTTGTCCTTGAGGTCGGCCAGCTCGCCCTCGGCGTCCACCGTGATCGACCGGGTCAGGTCGCCGGAGGTGACCGCGCTGGTCACCTCGGCGATCGCGCGGACCTGCCGGGTGAGGTTGCCGGCCAGCTCGTTGACGTTCTCCGTCAGCCGCTTCCACGTGCCGGAGACGCCCTCGACCTCGGCCTGGCCGCCGAGCCTGCCCTCGCTGCCCACCTCGCGGGCGACCCTGGTCACCTCGGCGGCGAACGACGAGAGCTGGTCGACCATCGTGTTGATCGTCGTCTTCAGCTCCAGGATCTCGCCCCGGGCGTCCACGTCGATCTTGCGGGTCAGGTCGCCGCGCGCCACGGCCGTGGTGACCTGGGCGATGCTGCGCACCTGGTTGGTCAGGTTGTCGGCCATGGAGTTGACGTTGTCGGTGAGGTTCTTCCAGGTACCGGCCACGTTCGGGACCCGGGCCTGCCCGCCGAGCTGGCCCTCCGTGCCGACCTCGCGGGCCACGCGCGTGACCTCGTCGGCGAACGCGCTCAGCGTGTCGACCATCGTGTTGATCGTCTGTGCCAGGGCCGCCACCTCGCCCTTGGCCTCGACGGTGATCTTCTGCGACAGGTCGCCGCGCGCGACGGCGGTGGCCACCTGGGCGATGCTGCGCACCTGGTTGGTCAGGTTGGAGGCCATGACGTTGACGTTCTCCGTCAGGTCCTTCCAGGTGCCGGAGACGCCCCGGACCGTCGCCTGGCCGCCCAGGTTGCCCTCGGTGCCGACCTCGCCGGCCACCCTCGTCACCTCGTCGGCGAAGGAGGAGAGCTGGTCCACCATCGTGTTCAGGGTGTTCTTCAGCTCCAGGATCTCGCCGCGGGCCGAGACCGTGATGCGCTGCGACAGGTCGCCCCTGGCCACGGCGGTGGCGACCTGGGAAATGTTGCGCACCTGGTCGGTCAGGTTGCCGGCCATGAAGTTCACCGAGTCGGTCAGCGCCCGCCAGGTGCCGGCCACGCCCTTGACGTCGGCCTGGCCGCCGAGCCGGCCGTCGGTGCCGACCTCGCGGGCCACCCTCGTGACCTCGGCGGCGAAGGAGGAGAGCTGGTCGACCATCGTGTTGACGGTGTTCTTCAGCTCCAGGATCTCGCCGCGCGCGTGCACGGTGATCTTCTGCGACAGGTCGCCGCGCGCCACGGCCGTGGTGACCTGGGCGATGCTGCGTACCTGGTCGGTGAGGTTGCCCGCCATCGCGTTGACGGACTCGGTGAGGTCCTTCCAGGTGCCGGAGACGCCGGGCACCTCGGCCTGGCCGCCCAGCCGCCCCTCGGTGCCGACCTCGCGGGCCACCCGCGTCACCTCGGAGGTGAACAGGGACAGCTGGTCCACCATGCCGTTGAAGACGGAGGCGATCTCGCCGAGCAGCCCGTCGGCGTCGTCGGGGAGCCTGGTGCGGAAGTCGCCGTCCCTGACGGCGGTCAGCCCCGCCAGCAGCCGGCGCAGCTCCGGCTCCTCACCCGCGTCTCCCGGGCCTCGGGCGCGCTTTCCACGCGCGGACGAATGGGACGTGCCGACGGTGGAGTCGCCCATGACCGGTCCTCCGTAGTCGCCCGGGCTTCCTCAGGTAGCGGAGACATTAGCCGGAACTGTCCGCGGTGCGCGCTAACCCCAGGTTGTCATCTATCTATCACAGGACGTATATGTGAGGTGAGCGAATCCCGCACGGGCCCGGCCACCGCCGGCCCGTCACTCGTCCGTGGCTCGCCGGGCGCGCAGGGCGCGGAGCTTGTGGCGGTTGCCGCAACGTTCCATGGAGCACCAGCGGCGGGCACCGGGGCGGGAGGTGTCGACGAACACCAGGGGGCAGTCGTCGCTCGCGCACTCGCGGATGCGCCCGGCGAACGGCCCGGACAGCAGCTCGATCATCTCCCTGGCCATGGTGGACAGCGCCTGCGCCGCCCGCACGGGCGGCTGCCACGCGGTGCTGGTGCCGTCGGCGCCGAGCCCGGGGACGAGCGGCGCCTCGGCGGCGGCCCGGTTGATCGCCGCGATCGCGGCGGCCGGGACGGGGCGATCGGCCGCCCGGGCGTGCGCGGCCACCCAGATCGCCTGCCGCAACGCCTTGGCCGCGGCCAGCTCGCTCTCGGTCACGGGCGCCGTCACGACGGCGCCCGGCGGCGGCTGGGCCAGCCACGCGGCGAGGTCGGCGGGCTCGTGCAGGCTCTCGAACACCGCGTAGGGGCCCTCGCCGCCGGTGTGCGCGAAGTCCAGGCACAGGGCACCGGCGTCGAACCAGAAAGACCCGCCCTTGGGATCGTGCAGGAGCCGCCCGGTTGTCCTCGCTCGCATGAAACCAGTATAACTGGTGTCGCAGCGAAACCGCTTTTACCGGTTTCACCAACCGAGGAGACAGCGCATGCCCGTACGGCACATCAACCCCGAGGGACTTCACCGCAGCCCGGCCTTCAGCCAGGCCGTCGTGGTCGAGCAGCCCGCGAAGACCATCTACGTCGGCGGGCAGAACGGCGTCGGCCCCGACGGCAAGGTCGTCGGCCCCACCGTCGGGGAGCAGGCCAGGCAGGTGTTCCGCAACCTGGCGACCATCCTGGAGAGCGAGGGGGCGAGCCTGGCCGACATCGTGCACTGGCGCATCGCCGTCGTGGACGGCCACACCTTCGACGAAGGTGTGGCCGCCTTCCAGGAGGTGTGGAACCGGGCCGACCCGCCGCCCGCCATCACGGTGCACGTCGTGGCCGGCCTCAATCCCGGATGCCTCGTCGAGGTCGACGCGGTCGCCGTCGTGTGACGGCGTGGTCAGTGGCCGGAGGAGGAGGCGGCGGCGCGCTCGCGGGCCAGCCGCTCCTCGCCCGACAGCGTGGCCAGCGGCTTCTCCTTGATGAACAGCACCGCCACCAGGGCCAGCACGGTGAGCGGCACGCCGATGAGGAACAGCTCCGCCGTGGCGGTCGCGTACACGTCCTGGATGAT
Organism: Nonomuraea composti; assembly: GCF_012034275.1. Lineage (NCBI taxonomy): Bacteria > Bacillati > Actinomycetota > Actinomycetes > Streptosporangiales > Streptosporangiaceae > Nonomuraea > Nonomuraea composti. The sequence goes on from NZ_JAATEP010000001.1 coordinate 467,901, forward strand.
GCGGACGACGGGCGCGGGCAGCTTCGAGATGTCGGGCACGGCGTGCGTGTCGGCGCCGGAGCCGCCGGCGCCGGCCATCGGGCCGAGCTTCTCCGTCAGGAGCGTCGTGACCCGGTTGGCCAGCACCGCGCCGAGGGCGCTGACGCCGATCGTGCCGCCCATGCTGCGGAAGAACGTCAGCACGGAGGTGGTGGAGCCCAGGTCCTGGGCGGGCACGTCGTTCTGGGCGGCCAGCACCAGGTTCTGCATGAGCATGCCCACGCCGATGCCGAGCACCGCCATGTAGACGCCGAGCAGCACGGTGCCGGTCCCGCCGTCGATGGTGGCGAGCAGGCCCATGCCGCCGAGCATGACGACGCCGCCGGCCACCAGGAAGCCCTTCCAGCGGCCCGTCCTGGTGATGAGCTGGCCGGCCACGGTCGAGGAGACCAGCAGGCCGAACACCATCGGCAGGCTCATCAGGCCGGCCACCGTCGGCGACTTGCCGAGCGCCACCTGGAAGTACTGCGACAGGAAGACGGTGCCGCCGAACATGGCCACACCGACCAGCGCGCTGGCGATGGTGGCGAGGGCGACGGTGCGGTTCCTGAAGATGCCGAGAGGGATGATCGGCTCGGCGGCCCGCGACTCGACCCAGACGGCCAGCGCGAGGACGATCAGGCCGCCGCCGACGAGGCCGGCCGTCCACCAGGAGCCCCACGCGAACTGGTTGCCCGCCAGCGACGACCAGATCAGTAGCGTGGAGACGCCCACCGTGATCAGCAGGGCGCCCAGGTAGTCGACCTTGACCTCCTTGCGCACCACCGGCAGGTCGAGGGTGCGCTGCAGCAGGATGATGGCCACGATCGTGAACGGCACGCCGAGCAGGAAGCACCAGCGCCAGCCGAGCCAGGAGGTGTCGACGAGCACGCCGCCGATGAGCGGCCCGGCCACGGTGCCGATGCCGAACACGGCGCCGAAGATTCCGGAGTAGCGGCCCAGCTCGCGCGGCGGGATCATGGCCGCCATCACGACCATCGACAGCGCGGTCATGCCGCCCGCGCCGACGCCCTGGACGGCGCGGCTGACGATGAGGATCTCCACGTTCGGCGTCAGGCCCGCGATCAGCGAGCCGGCCACGAACAGCCCCAGAGAGAGCTGGATCAGCAGCTTCTTGCTGTAGAGGTCGGCCATCTTGCCCCAGAGCGGCACGGTGGCCGTCATGGCCAGCAGCTCCGTGGTGACGATCCAGGTGTAGACGGTCTGCGTGCCGTGCAGGTCGGTGATGATGCGGGGCAGGGCGTTGGCCACGACGGTCGAGGCCAGGATGGACACGAACATGCCCACCATCAGCCCTGACAGTGCCTGAAGGACTTTTCTTCTGGACGTGGGCGCAGCGGCCGCGGGCTCGGGCTGCGCGCTGGTGGCTGTCATCTTTCCTCGATCTCTCGGGCAGGAGGGGGCCCCGCGGCGCGAGGCTCCTGCGAACACCGGCAGGACGGAGACGTGCACGCCCTGCGGAAGGGTCAGAAGGGGGTGGGTGACCGGGCCGGTCAGGGATTGGGCAGGCCGGCGGCGAGCTGGCCGAACGCCTCGTCCACCAGGCCCGGCAGTGACGGGCGCCCGCCGGCGGCGCTCCAGCGCAGCATCGCCACCCGGAAGGCCGCCATGGCGGCCGCGGTGGCCAGCTCGGGATAGCCGCTCGTGCCCGGCGCGACGCCGGCGCGGCGGGCGACGGCGGCCGTCACGGCCCGCTCGGTCTCGCTGCCGCTGGCGACGAGCCGGGGGAGCAGCGACGGGTTCTGCTCGAACACCTTCAGCCGGAGCAGCCAGCGCTCGCGCTGCTCCTGCACGCGCTCGGCCTCGGCGCGGGCCATCAGGCGCAGCGCCTCCAGGACGGGCACCCGCGCGGGGACGGCGTCCAGCCGTGCGCACAGCTCGGCCGCGGACGCCTGGTGCGAGCCGATGAGCGCGTCCTCCTTGGACGGGAAGTAGTTGAAGAACGTCCGGGAGGAGACGTCCACCGCCTCCGCGATGTCCTCCACCGTGACCGCCGCGAGGCCGCGCTCGGCGACCAGGGTCAGGGCAGCGTGCTCCAGCGCCGCGCGGGTCTCGAGCTTCTTGCGATCCCTGCGGCCGAGCTCCTCTGCGCTGTCCACGATGGTCACAATGCTAAGGCTAGAGGGAAAATTTCAGGGTCTGCAATGTTTCAGCGTCTGAAGTGCTATATGTCACAGCAGGGGAGCCGCCTCCGGCGGCCTTTCCAGTGGCTTTTCCGGCCCGCGCGTGCATAATCCGGCCGCAGGAGGGACAGGAACGAGCACATGGACGCCCCCTCCGAGATCAACCCCGCGGGCACCGCCCAGGCGCACGACGGGCATCCCAGCCTCAAGCGGGTGATGGGCCCCGGCCTGCTGCTGTTCTTCATCATCGGCGACATCCTCGGCACCGGCATCTACGCCCTGACGGGCCAGGTCGCCGGCGAGGTCGGGGGAGCGGCCTGGCTGCCGTTCGCCATCGCCTTCGTGGTCGCCGCGATCACCGCCTGCTCCTACCTTGAGCTGGTCACGAAGTACCCGCAGGCGGCGGGCGCCGCGCTCTACGTGCATAAGGCGTTCCGCCTGCACATCGTCACCTTCCTCGTGTGCTTCACCGTGATGTGCTCCGGCATCACCTCCGCCTCGGCGGCCTCGCGCGCCTTCGCCGCGAACCTCGCCGCCGGCTTCGGCCTCGACGTCGGCAACGGCGTCATCCTGGCCATCGCCCTGGGCTTCATGCTGCTGGTCCTGGCCGTGAACCTGCGCGGCGTCGGCGAGAGCGTCAAGATCAACGTCGTGCTGACCGCGATCGAGCTGTCCGGCCTGCTGCTCGTCATCCTGCTCAGCCTGTGGTTCATCGCCGGCGGCAACGCCGACTTCTCCCGCGTCGTCGCCTTCGAGACCGCGGCCGACAAGAGCGTGTTCCTGGCCGTGAGCACCGCGACGTCGCTGGCCTTCTTCGCCATGGTCGGCTTCGAGGACTCCGTGAACATGGCCGAGGAGACCAAGGACCCCTCGCGGATCTTCCCGCGCATCATGCTCACCGGGCTCGGCATCACCGGGCTGATCTACGTCCTGGTGTCCATCTGCGCCGTCGCCGTGGTGCCCGTCGGCCGGCTCGCCGACAGCGAGACGCCGCTGGCCACCGTGGTGCAGACGGCCACCCCCGGCTTCCCGATCGCCGACCTGCTGCCGTTCATCTCGATGTTCGCCGTCGCGAACTCCGCGCTGATCAACATGCTGATGGCCAGCCGGCTGCTGTACGGGATGAGCAAGCAGGGGGTGCTGCCCGGCTTCCTGTCGAAGGTGCACCCCACGCGGCGCACGCCGGAGACCTCGATCGTGTTCACCACCGTCATCGCCCTGGGGCTGATCACCTTCGTCTCGCTCGACCCCGAGAGCCCGGTCGTGGCGCTGCTGGGCGGCACCACCTCGCTGCTCCTGCTCGCCGTCTTCGCCGCCGTCAACCTGTCCGTCCTCGTCCTGCGCCGGGACCGCGCCGGCTTCAAGCACTTCAGCGCGGGCCGCGTCCTGCCCGTGCTCGGCACCATCACGTGCCTCTACCTCGTGCTGCCCTGGTCGTCGGGGCGCCCGGCCGGCCAGTACGAGATCGCGGGCGTGCTCCTGGCGATCGGGCTGGTCCTGTGGGCGCTCACCTGGTTCGCCCATCACCGCCGCCAGGCGGACCGCTGACGGCTCACCTGACGGTCGCGTCCACCAGGAGGAACGACAGCACGCCGGTCGCCAGCAGGGTCGCGTACAACACGATCACGCCGATGACCACGAGCACGCGCCGCCACGCGCCGCGCCCGCGAGGGGGCGGCGCGCCGCGCTCCGCCCCCTCTGACATGCTCAAACGCTAACAGTCCTGCTCAGCCACGCACGGTGGTGACGCGCAGGCGCGGGTCCGCCCTGATCTCCGCCTCGGTGAACCGCTCCGTCACCCACTGCCCGCGCGAGAACAGCGCCGTCTGGTCGGCGTGGTGCGGCGAGGACGCGTTCGCGGACAGGGAGTAGGTCAGGATCGTGCGGGTGCGCGGGCCCGACGGGGTGAGCTCCACGGCCATCATGAAGCTGGAGCCGGTGTCCACGTCCGGGTAACGCCCGTCCGCGCCGAGCCGGCCGCGCGACCGGATCCGGTCGAAGCAGCCCTCCGCCTCGGTGCAGCCCGGGATCGCCACCGACGCGTACCGCTGGGCCTGGCCCGGCGTGAGGGCCAGCGGGATGGCGTCCGACGCGAACCGCTGCACGACGTCCGCCAGCGAGCGCAGCACGTACGGGTCGTCGCGCTTGAGCCCGCGCGGCGTGGTCAGCGGGTGCTCCGGATCGAACGGCACCTTCCACCACTGCTGGAAGGGCTCGCCCGGCTTGTGGGGGCGCTCCAGGCCGGTGTAGAACTCGCGCCACAGGATCGCCCCTGCACCGTCCAGCGTGGCGCGCCCGTCCCAGGCCGCCAGGGTCCGGCACGCCTCCCGCAGGTCCACCCGCCGCCCGTCGGACGCGGTCGCCGACGGATGGGCGCGGCACACCGCCGCCACGTCCGCGCGCATCATCTCGAACGTGAGGTTCCGCTTGCCCTGCGCGGTGGCCTGCAACGTCTCCAGCGTGAACCCCGGCGCCCCGAGCCCGTCCGCGCCGGACAGCCGCCGGGCGATCATGTCCAGGCCGACGCGCGGGCGCGGCTCCACGTCCGTCCTGCTCGATCCCCACACCTTGGCGTACGAGGTGAGCGGCGCCGCCGGGTTCGTCATCCAGGGGCTGTTGTTGGAGTTGGCCACGTAGTCCGCCCGCGTCAGCCTCGGCTGGGCGGCCGGCCCGAAGATGCCCGGCACGACGGCGTCGCGGTCCCTGCCCCACAGGCAGGCGGAGGTGGAGCCGTCCAGCACGTACGCCTCCAGCGACGGATCCGGCGACGGCACGGCGCAGCGGCCCGCCTGGGCGTCGGTGACGTGCGGGACGGCCGAGGCGTCGGCGAACGTCGCGCTCCCGCTCACGTCGGTGGCCAGCGTGTAGACGAACGCCATGCCCTGGTGGGCGTCCTGGGCGGCACGCAGCCCCGCCACGTCGCGGGCCTTGCCCATGGCCAGCCACTCGTCGGCCGAGCGCAGGTTCGCGGCGTTGACGTCGGCCAGCGCGTACGCGTACCCGTCGCCGCGGCCCGCGGCCAGGACGGGGCCGTAGCGGGAGGTGTAGAGGGTGCGGCGGGCCACGGTGCCGTCCTGGAGCGGCACCTCGACCACCTGGCGGCCGATCGGCTCGGCCCGGCCGTCCACCAGGTGGGCGCCGTCGCCGGCGAGCCTCAGCCGGTAGAGGGTGTAGCGCTGGGCGTGGGAGACGGTGTGGGTCCAGGCGACGCGCGCGTTGTGGCCGATCTGGACGACCGGGGTGCCGTACAGGCTGCCGCCGGAGACGTCGAGCACGCCGGGGATGGTGAGCTGCACCTGGTAGAAGCGGCGGATCCCGGTCCACGGGAAGTGCGGGTCGGCCAGGAGCATGCCGTGGCCGCTCCGCGTCGCCCGGCGGCCCAGCGCCCAGCCGTTGCTGCCCGGCGCGGGCGCGGCGGCCTCCTCCCCGGTCTTTTCCGGCGGCCCGGTCTTTTCCGGCGGCCCGGTCTTTTCCGGCGCCTCGTTCTTCTCCGGCTCCTCGCCGCCGGCTATCGCCTCCTTGAGCGGGGAGCTGCCCGCCATGCGGTTGAGGTCGAGGAGGTTGGCCCAGATGTCGTCGGCGGTGATCGGGCCGACCCACGACCTGCCCCGGCAGGCCGGGTCGGGCAGGTTCGCCACGCCCGTCTCCTCCAGGTAGCGGTTGTAGCCGGCCACGTAACCGGCCACCAGCTCGCGCAGCTCGGCGCTCGGGCCCAGCGGGGGCGGCTGGGCCAGCACGCGCCGGATCACGCCGGAGGCGGCGACGCTACGGTAGTAGACGTCGCTGGTGAGGTTGTCGACCGGGCGGACGGCGTCGTCCGACCGCTCCTCCGGCCCGAAGGTGCGCGAGCGCTCACCGCGTAACGTGATCACCCAGGAGGCCAGGACGCACAGGTTGTCCTGGGCGAAGGCGTAACCGTAGCCGAACCCGAGGCCGCCGTGGTCCCTGGCGGTCACGTGCGGGATGCCGTACTCGGTGCGGCGGATCTCGGCCGTGTAACGGGTGGCGGCGGTCGGGGCGTTCACCAGGGACGTCGCCGCCAGGGACAGCGCCGTCACCATGGACAGCAGTTTCATGGGGCTCCTACTCGAAACGCGCGTTGTCCGGCGCGGTCAGGTGCCGCAGCAGCGGCACGGCCATGAGGATCACCAGCAGGGACGCGGCCAGCCCGCCCCCGACGGTCGCGAAGTAGACCGGCCCGGGCACGGCCATGGAGGCGCCCTTCATCGCGAGCCGGTCGACGAACGGCCCCGCCACCCCGAACCCGGCGCAGGCGGCGACGGCGGCGGCCAGGACGAGCGGCAGCGCCGACTCCAGCAGCACCACCGCGGCCAGCGTGCGGGCCGGCGTGCCCGCCAGCCGCAGCAGGGTGAACGGCTGCCGGCGCTCCATCAGCCCGCCGCCGACCGCCACCACGAGGCTGCACCCGCCGGCGAGCAGGGTCAGCGCGACCATGGCCAGCGCGATGTTCTCGGCCTGCGTGAACACCGTCGCCCTGGCCTGGGCGACCTCGGCGAACGTCATCGGCGGGCCTGCGCCGTACCGGGCGAGCAGCGTGCGCAGCTCCTCCAGCGTGCCCGGGTCGTCCATGCTGACCAGCACGGCCGCCAGGCCGAGACCGTCGGTGGAGACGGCCCGGCTCGCCGGCCCGGCGACGGGGAGCAGCCGGTCGATGGACAGCGGGTTGTCGGCCTCGACGACCCGCTCGAAGTAGCCGGTCACGGCCTGCGCGCCGGCCGGGCAGCGGCCGAGCGCCGGGTAGCGGGCCAGGCCCGCGCAGTCGGCGGCGGTGGCGGGCGGCGGCGGCCCGTCGCCGGGCACGGGCCCGGCCCGGCCGGTGTCCGGCAGGGCGTAGATGGGCAGCACGCCGACACCGGGCCGGGCGCGCAGCTCGGCGAGCAGTTCGGCGCCGGCCTGCGGCGCCAGCCCGGTCGCGCCCGGGTAGGGGGCGAGCGGGGCGCGCAGCACCCCCGAGAGCGTGCCGCCGGCCACCGCCTGCTGCCCGGAGATCACGGCCGGGACGATCCCGGCGATCGCCGTGCCCATGAACACGGCCAGCACGAGCCCGCTCACCGAGCGGAAAGCCGTCGCGGGGGCGGCGGCCAGCCGCTGCGCGGCCAGCAGGGTCGCCGCGCCCCTGGTCACGCGGGCGGCGAGCCGGGCGGCCAGCATCGTCAGCCACGGGCCCGCCAGGACCAGCCCGGCCATCACGAGCGCGAGCGCCGCAGCGGCGAGCAGCGGGTCCGGCTCGCGCGCGCCTCCCTGGAAGACCGGCCCGGCGACCAGTGCCAGCCCGGCCAGCAGCGGGATCACCCGCCAGGCGCGCGGCGGGCGCGGGGCGGCGGCCTTCCTGGCGGCGCCGAGCGGCGAGATCCGGACGCGGCGCAGCGACCAGAGCGCCGTGCAGCCCGCCAGGACGGGGACGCCGGCGAGCACGGCCGCGTACTGCCAGGGGGCCGGGGCGACCAGGTCGGGGAAGAAGCGGGAACCGGTGACGCGGATCAGGGCCACGGCCGGGCGTACGAGCTGGAAGAGCGCGACGCCGAGCAGCGCACCCAGCAGCGCGCCGAGCGCGGCCTCGACGGCGGCCAGCACGTTCACCTGACCGGCGGTCGCGCCGGCCAGCCGGAACGCGGCGAAGCGCGCCTCGCGGCGGGCGGCGGCCAGCCGGGTGGCCGCGTTCACCAGCACGAGCAGCGGGACGAACAAGCCGATCGCGGCCACGGCGAAACCGATGCGGTAGAGGTCGCTGTCGTCGTTGCGCAGCGCCGCGAAGGGCGCGGTCTCCACCGCCTCCTTCGAGTCCACCTGCCGTGCCCCGGGCATGGCGGCGACCTCCTGCGGGGTCCGCCCCACCACGACGACCAGGTCGTCCGGGCCGGACAGCGCGGCCCGGCCGATCGTTGCCGCGCGGGTGCCGGGGAAGCGGTCGGCCAGCCGCTCGCGCGGCACCGTGTCGAGCAGCCTGCCCAGCGCGGGGGAGACGGCGTACTGCCCGGGGCCCGGCATGCGGGCCAGCCCGGGGATCGCCGGGGCCTGCCCGCCGAGCGCGGCGGCGTCCAGCCGCTTGATCGTCCGGCCGGCGTAGTAGTCCTCCCGGTAGCTCCACAACGCGCCGGCGGCGGTGGCGTCGAGGGCCCAGCCGCTCGGCGCGGCGCCCGTGGTGCACTCCCAGCAGGGCCGGCCGGTGGTCGTCTGGAAGGCGTTGAACAGGGACAGCGTGGTCAGCAGCACCATGACGCCGGCCGCCACGCCGGCCACGATCAGCGCCAGCCTGGCCGCCGCCTCCCCGCCGCCGCGCAGCGACAGCCGCAGCCCCAGGCCGATCATCGCGCGACCTGCCCGGCGAACGGGTCGGTGACGCGGCCGTCGCGGACGATGACCTCCCGGTCGGCGTACGCGGCCACCCGGGCGTCGTGCGTCACCACGATCACCGTCGTGCCCTCCTCGCGGGCCAGCCCGACCAGCAGCTCCATGACGTGCTCGCCGGTGAGTGAGTCGAGCGCGCCGGTCGGCTCGTCGGCGAACAGCACCCGCGGCCCCGTCACCAGCGCCCGGGCGATCGCCACCCGCTGCGCCTGCCCGCCCGACAGCTCGCCGGTGCGCCGGCCGCCCAGCTCCGCCAGCCCCAGCCGCTCCAGCCACTCGCCGGCCCGCCGGTAGGCGTCCCTGCGCCGGGTGCGGCCCAGCAGCATCGGCAGGGCGACGTTGTCGGCCACGGTCAGCTCCGGCACGAGCTGCCCGAACTGGAAGACGAACCCGAAGGAGGTGCGCCGCAGCTCCGTGCGCCTGGCGTCGCTCATTGTGTCGAGCCGCCGGCCGCCGAACCACACCTCGCCGCTGTCGGGCGTGAAGATCCCGGCCAGGCAGTGCAGCAGCGTCGACTTGCCCGAGCCGCTGGGCCCCATCACGGCCAGGATCTCCCCGGCGCGCACCGCCAGGTTCGCCTCGCGCAGCGCGGGGGTGTTGCCGTAGGAGCGGCTGAGCTCGCGCGCTTCGATGATCATGAGTCGCGCACCATGGCCGCCAGCGCGCCCAGCCGCGCCTGCGTCACGTCGATCCAGCGCAGATCCGCCTCGAGGTGGAACATGCCGTGGTCGGCGAGCAGCGCGTCGGTCAGCGAGCCGTTCTGCTTGATCTGGGTGAACTCCCGCATGCGCCGCAGGTGCGTGGCCCGCTGCAGGTCGAGGTAGCCCGCCGCGTCGCGGCCCAGCATCAGCGCCAGCACGACCTTCGTGAACAGCACCGTCTGCAGGTACGGCTCCGCCGCCACCGGCTCGGCCAGCCACGCCTCCACCTCCCGCGTGCCGAGCGGGGTGATGGCGTAACGCTTGCGGTCGGGCCCGTCGCCCGGCTCGCTCTGCCCGGCCGTCACCTTGCCATCCCTGGCCAGGCGGCCGAGCGTGGAGTAGACCTGGCCGAACGGGAGCGGCTTGCCGCGGCCGAAGAAGGTGTCGTAGTCGCGCTTCAGGTCGTAGCCGTGGCTCGGCTCCCGCTCCAGCAGGCCGAGCAGCGCAAGGGGGACGCTCATGCCCGGCGACTATACACCAGGGGTATATACGCGGTGTATAGGCGTTCAGTCCTTGCCCGCGTACGCCGCCAGGCCGTCCGCCATCCGCTGCATGAACCGGGTCAGGTACCACTGCCAGAAACGGCCCGCGAACCGCGGCTTCGCCTCGAAGACGCCCCTCCAGACGATCTCCGTGCCGCCGCCCGGCGCCGCCGTCAGCTCCACCGTGCCCCGGTAGGAGCGGAACGGGCCGCCCAGGTTGTCGTAGACGAACCGGCGGTCGGCGACCAGCTCGACGATGCGCTCCCGCGAGACGTTGCGCCCGGTGCGGAAGATCCGGGTGTCGCCGGCCCGCTGCCGGTCGCGCGGGTCGGCGCCGCCCTCGATCTCGGCCGCGTCGATCGGCGACCAGGAGGGCCAGGTGGCGGCGCGGGTGAGCGCCTCGAAGACCGCCGCGGGGTCGGCGGAGGAACGTGAGGTGACGGTGTAGGTGTAGGGCACCGTCCGAAACTAGGCGGCGCCGCACGCCCGGAGAATGCGGGAGATTGCGCGACCATCGACCGGGCGTTGCGGGCGGCCGGCCCAGGCTCAGGACGACCTGGCTTACGACCGTGCCTTGCGGTAGGCCGACGGGCGGACGCCGACGTGGCTCAGGAACGCCGCCGACAGCGCGCCCGGGCTGCCGAAGCCGCACCGCTCGGCGATCTGCGCGACGGTGAGCGTCGTGCCCGACAGCAGCGAGCGCGCGTGCTCGATCCGCAGCCGCGTGAGATACCGGAACGGCGTCTCGCCGGTGTCCTCGCGGAAGACGCGGACGAAGTGGTAGACGCTGAGGTGCGCCTGCGCGGCCAGGTCGGCGAGCGTCAGCGGCTCCGCCAGCCGCTCCCGCATCACGGCCGCGGCCCGGCGGACGGCCTCGCGCCCGCCGCCCGGCCCGCCGTCGTCGCGGCCCCGCGACAGCAGGTGCGTGGTGAGGAACGCGGCGGCGGACTGCGCGTACAGGTCGCCGGCCTGACCGGCGGCGGGCAGCGACCGCACGACCTGCTCCACCACCGGGTCGCCCGCCCCCAGCGCGGCCGACAGCGCCTCGAAGTCCGGCTCCGGGCCGCCCAGCTCGGCCGCCGTCCGATCGACGGTGGCGCGCGGGATGTGCACCTGCACGGTGTTGAGCGGCGCGGACGCCCGGTAGCTGCGGACCGTCGAGCGGCCCGGGACCATCAGCTCCATGCGGCCGGGGACGTAGCGGCGCCGCGCCGGCCTGCCGCCCGCGTGCGTCCGCATGATCGCGTTACCGGCCGTGCAGAGCACCAGGTGCAGGTCGGACGTGCCCGGCAGCGGCAGCTCCTCCGCCTCGGGGGCATGCGTGAAGGACTGCACCAGCAGCGACCGCCAGCCCGCGTCGTGCCAGCTGCAGTAGGTGTGCCGGACATATCCGCTCGGGTCGGTCTCCGCGTACGGTGCCAGGTCGAAGTCGCGCGTCTCGAACACCGTTCCAGCCTAGGCGGGATGCCCTTGATCGGCTCCGCCCGGCCGGGTCGCTAGCGGGCGGCGAGGTGCCGGTGCGCCCACTCCTCGAACGTGGTGAGCGGCAGGCCGAGGGCCCGCGCGTACTCGGGCCGGGCGGGCTGGCCGGCCACGTTGATGAACTCGTGCGACATGACGCCCGGCCCCGGCATGCCGGCGGCGATCGCCTCCTCCATCGTCAGGTCCGGCGCGGACACCTCCACGCCCAGGGCTCGGGAGAGGACGGCGGCGATCTCCGTCATGGGCAGGTAGTCGCCGGCCAGCTCCAGCTCCACCTGGTGGAAGCGCTCGGGGTCGGCGAAGGCGGCCGCGGCCGTCGTGCCGATGTCGTCGACCGCGACGAGGGAGAGGTGCGTGCCGGGCCTGAGCACGGTCACCAGCCCGCCCTCGACGCCGCGCGGGAACAGGTAGGCGACGGACGGGAGGAAGTTCTCCATGAAGAAGCCCGGCTTGATGATCGTCCAGTGCTCGAAGCCGGCTTCGCGCACGCGGTCCTGTGCCCCGGCCTTGGCGGCCTGCACCGGCTCCATCGCCGCCCAGCGGCCTTCGGCCCAGCCGGGAGCTTCGGTGTGCTGCCCCGCGCCGGAGACGGACGTGTGCACGAACTGCGGCACGCCCGCCGCCCGCGCGCCCTCGACGAGGTTGACGGCCTGGGTCAGCTCGCCGCCGAAGTCGAAGGCGCCGTCCCTGAACGGGGGCATCTGCACCGAGAAGACCGCCCGGGCGCCCTGTGCGGCCCTGGTCACGGAGTCGCGGTCGTCGAGATCGCCGGTGACCAGCTCGGCGCCGAGCGCCTCGATCGCCTTGGCCCGGCCGGTGCCGGGGTCGCGGACCAGCGCTCGCACGGGGACGCCGGCCGCCAGGAGGGCGCGGGCGGTGGCGCCGCCCTGCTGCCCGGTGGCGCCGGTGACGAGGACGGGTGCGTTGCTCATGAGGGTCTCCTGTTCAGCAAAACGGCGGACCCCGCCGTTTCTGTTCAGGTAACATATGGCGGACCCCGCCGTTTAGCAAATGTGAGGTGACGCCATGACCGGCCGGCGCGCGGACGCCCGGCGCAACTACGCGCTCCTGCTCGACGTGGCCAAGGAGGCGATCGCCGAGCACGGGCCCGACGCGTCCCTGGAGCAGATGGCCCGCACCGCCGGGGTCGGGTCCGCCACCCTGCGCCGCCACTTCCCCACCCGCCAGGCGCTGCTGGAAGCGGTCTTCCGCGAGGAGGTCGAGACCCTGTGCGCCCGCGCCCGCGACCTCACCGCCCACCCCGACACCCGGGCGGCCCTGCTGGAATGGCTGCACGCCGTCACCGCCGCCGCCACGACCATCCGGGGGCTGGCCGTCGCGCTGGCCCGCGAGCGGGCCCTCAACGCCGACACGGCCGGCGCCCCCTGCTGCTCGGTGCAGCTCACCGAGGCCGGCGACCCTCTGGTACGCCGCGCGGCCGGCGCCCTCACCCCCGGCGTCACCACCGACGACCTGCTCACCCTCGTCACCGGCATCGCCCTGGCCGCCGAGCACCACCCCGACCCCGCCGCCGAGGCCGAGCGCCTGCTCGGCCTGGCCATCACCGGGGTCAGTCCGCAGTGACCGTTGGTCGGCCAGGCGGGGCCGCCGCGTCGCTCAACTGGAGCGTTCCGACGAGTCGAGCGCGGCGGCGATCGCGTCCTCGACCCGCTCGTGCACCGGCAGGTGCGCCACCACGCCCGTGATCTCGAACAACCGCGCCGGCAACGGCTGCACCCCCGCCAGATGCACGACCCCGCCCGCCTTGAGGCAGTCGGTGGCGCACTTCAGCAGGACGTGCAGGCCCGAGCTGTCCATGAACGGCACCCCGGACAGGTCGAACACCAGCCGTTCGGTGGGGGCGGCCCTGACCTCCTTGAGGTAGGCGTCGAGGTCGGCCCGGTTGGTGGCGTCCATCTCGCCGGTCACGGCGACCACGGTCACCCCGGACAGGTGCTGGTGCGCCAGCGTCAATGACGGCATCTGCGGAGTCACCGCTTTCGCCGGCGGAACTTGACCATCAATGAAGGATAATCCGCTGCGGTCGTTGGCGATATCCCGGTTTTTCCTGGTGCGATGGCAAGATCTGGTGCTTGGGAGGCGGGAGCGGTGCTCTGGCGCCCGTCCTGCTAGCCGTGGCCGTGACCATGGCCCACGAACGCCGCCGCGGGCTTGCCGCCGGGCACCAGCCCGAGCGCCACGACCCCGGCCACCCCCGCCACCACGGCACACCACACGAACCCGGCCACGAACCCGCCGGCCCCCGCCCCCGGCACGAGGCTCGCGGCGGCCACCGTGGACACGACGGCCACCCCGATCGAGCCGCCGAGCTCGTGGAAGGTGTTGATGACGCCGGAGGCGACGCCGTTCTCGCCGGGAGGGATGTTCGCCATGGTCGTGGTGGTCGCCGTCACGAACGCCGGCCCGATGCCCAGCGAGGCCAGCACGAACCCGGGCAGCAACGTCGTGTAGACGCTGGTCTCCGGAGAGCTGCGCGCCATCAGCGCCGCCCCCGCCGCCGTCACCACGAACGCCGCCACCGCCACCGGCCGGCCACCCACCCGCCCGATGAGATGGCCGCCGGCCTGCGCCCCGATCGTGATCGCGACGGCCGCCGGCAGGAAGACCAGCCCGGTCTCCAGGGCGCTGAACCCGAGCACGTGCTGCAGGTAGAGGGTGCTGAGGAAGAACAGCCCCAGCATCAGCCCGGTGGCCACCAGCATCACGAACGTGCCCGAGATCACCGGCCGCCGCGCGAGGGTCGAGGCGCGCATGAGCGGCGACCGCATGGACCGCTCGACGAGCACGAACGCCACGTACAGCAGCGCCGCTCCGGCCAGCGGCAGCACCGTGCCCGCCGCCGCCCATCCGGCGTCGCCCGCCGTGACCAGCCCGTAGATCAGCAGCGCCGTCGCCAGCGTGACGATCAGCGCGCCGGGCACATCCACCGGCTCCCGCCGCCCACCGGCGCCCGCGCCCGTCCTCGCAGCGGCCGCCCCCGCCTTCGGCCCCCTCACTGGCACCACGGCGGGCACGGCGGCCAGCACGATCAGCCCGATCGGCACGTTGACGAAGAACACCCACGCCCACCCGGGCCCGGCGGTCAGCAGCCCGCCGACGAGCACGCCCAGCGCCGCCCCCGTCCCGCCGATCGCGGCCCACACGCCGAGCGCGCGTGCCCGCCGCTCGCCGTGGAAGGTACCGGTGATCACGGCCAGCGCGGCAGGCGACAGCAGCGCCGCCCCGACCCCTTGGAACGCCCGCCCGGCGATGAGCGCCATCCCGCTCCCGGCCAGCCCGCACACCAGCGACGCCGCCGTGAACAGCCCGAGCCCGGCCAGCAGCGTCCCGCGCGCGCCGAACGCGTCCGCCAGCCGCCCGCCGAGCACCATGAGCCCGCCGAAGCAGAGCGTGTACGTGGTCACCACCCAGGTCAGCGACTCCCGGTCGAGCCCCAGGTCGGCGCCTATGGTCGGCAGCGCGACCTGCACCACCGTGATGTCGACGATCAGCATGAACTGCGCCAGGCACAACAGCACCAGCACCGCCCAGCCACTGCCGCCATGCGCCGCCGTGTTGTCATGATGAGCCATCCGCCACTCCTTAACTTGAACACTGATGTTCAAGTTAGCATGCCGGAACGGTACCCCGGTACCGTGTTGCTGGGAGATATGAGTCCCGTCGGATGGCATGCCGGACAAGCGGCATCGCGCGTTTCACACGCGCCCGAACCAGCGAAGCCGCACGCTAAGACAGCGGCTCGCGGGTGGACGACCGGCCTCGCCCGCCCTTACTCGCCCTTCGCGGGCCCCCTGGCCGGCCGGGCGGCAGGCGGAGCGAGCAGCGACAACATCGTCTTGATCAGCACGTCCGCCACCTCCTCAGGGGCGAGCCGGCCCGCCTCCCGCTCCTGCGCGGCACTGTGAATGATCGAGAAGAACGCCGTCACCAGCCACGGCAACGGCAGGTCGTCGCGGAAGTCACCGTCGCGCTGCCCGCGCGCGATGAGCCGCCCGACCCGCCGCAGCGGCGCCTCGTGGTGCTCCCTGATGCGTTCGGTGGCCAGCACCCGATCGGCCGCGAGGAACAACCGCCGGTGCCGGTCGAGGATCTCCCACGCCGAGCGCAGCAGCCCCGCCATGGCCTCGGGCGCCGGCGCCGTGTCGATCGACTCGTCCTCCAGCACGCCGTCCGCGATGCTCACCGCGTGATCGAGCACGGCGTCCACCAGCGCCTCACGCGACGGGAAATGCCCGTACAGCGTGACCCGCCCCACCCCGGCCGCCTTGGCGATGTCGGCCACGCTGGCGGCGGGGTCCGCGCTGAGCAGCCGCGTCCCGGCCTCGAGGATCGCGGCGATGTTACGCTCGGCGTCCGCGCGACGGGCGGGAACGGGCTGTCGTGCCGCGGCCTTCACCATGACCCCACCCTACGACGCCGCCCCCGCACCCCCTGGCAAGGGCACCGGCCATTCGGGACGCCCGCGTCGCGCGCCCCCGCCGCCCCCGGCGGCTACGCTGGAGATCGGAGGCGATCGATGCGCGCACGCGATCTGGCCGTCGACTTCCCGACGGTCACCCTGGACACCCCGGCGCTGGAGGCGGCCAGGCTGCTGGCCGACCGCGACCTGCCCGGGCTCATCCTGGTCGACGAGGGCGGGCGGCCGCTCAGCATCCTGCCCGGCACGCAGGTGCTGCGGCTGGCGGTCCCGGCGTACTGCCAGGACGACCCCGCGCTCGCACGGGTGGTGGACGAGGCGCACGCGGACCGGTTCCTGCACCGGCTCGGCGGCAAGAGCGTGCGGGAGTGCCTGCCGGAGCAGCCGCGCGAGCTGCCCGTGACCGACTCCAAGGCGACGGTGCTGGAGCTGGCGGCGCTGATGGCCCGCACGCGCAGCCCGCTCGTGGCGGTGGTGGACGACGAGCGGCTGGTGGGAGCCGTGACGTTGCAGTCACTGCTCGACCACGCCCTCCAGCTCTGAGCGCGCCGGCGTGGAGCAGGAGATCGTCCAGGCGCTCGGCGCGTCGGCCATCGCGATCGAGCCGCTGACGCACGTGAAGGAGGAGACCGTCCGGGTGCTCGGCGCCCCGGCCACCGCCGTCGAACCGCTCACGCACAACGCGATGAACGGCGTGACGGCGGGCATCTGGCGGGTCCGCACCGGCCGTCGTTCGGCCATCGTCAAGGTGCTGACCAGGCGGAAGGAGGCCGGCGCGGGCTGGGAGAGCGCCACCGACCCGCGGCACTGGAACTACTGGCGGCGCGAGGCCGACGTCTACTCCACCGGCCTGCCCGCCCTGTGGTCGGGCGCAGGCGTGCGCGCGCCGCACCTGCTGCGGCTCGTCGAACGCGACGACGGCGACCTCGCCCTCTGGCTCGAGGACGTCACCGGCACCCCCGCCACCACCTGGCCGCTCGCCCGCCACACCCTGCTCGGCCACCAGCTCGGGCTGGCGCAGGGCGGCGCGGGGCCGGTCGAACAGCCGTGGACGAGCCGGTCGTTCCTGCGGGACTACGTGGGCTCGAAGCGGGTGCCGTACGAACTGCTGGAGGACGACACCACCTGGCGGCACCCGCTCGTCGGCGAGAACCTCCCGCCGGGCCTGCGCGGCGAGCTGCTGCGCCTGCACCGCGACCGCGAGTGGCTCCTGAACGTCATGGAGTCGCTGCCGCGCACGCTGTGCCACCTCGACCTGTGGCCCAGCAACGCCCTCGACGCCGGCGGCGAGAGCGTGCTCATCGACTGGGCGTTCGCGGGCGACGGCGCGCTCGGCGAGGACATCGGCAACCACATCCCGGACAGCGTCTTCGACCTGTACGTCCCGGCCGCACACCTGCCGGAGCTCGACGCGGCCATGTACGGCGGGTACGTCAGGGGGCTGCGCGAGGCCGGCTGGCGCGGCGACGAACGCCTGGTGCGGCTGGCCGTCTGCGCCTCCGCCGTCAAGTACGACTGGCTGGTGCCGCGCATGCTGCAGCACCTCGACCGGCAGCCCGTGGGCTACGGCGGCCAGGCCCCCGTCGAGGCCGCCCGCCTCTACCGGGAGCGCGGGGCCGCCATGATGTTTCTCGCCCGGTGGGCCGACGAGGCCCGCCGCCTGTCGGACGCGCTCGCGTGACGGCCGCCGCCAGCAGCCTCGCCCGCCGCACGCCCGCCCGCCTGCCGCATGCGTACCCGCTGCACGCCTGCCTGCCGCATGCGCACCCGCTGCACGCCCGCCTGCCGCACGCCTGCCCGCTGCATGCCCGCCCGCCCGGTTCAGTGGCGTGGCTCAGCCCCGAACCCGACCGCGAAGGCCACCTTCAGGTAGTGCCAGGCCGGCTCGCTCAAGAGCCCCTTGGTGGCCGTCTCCGCTCCCTCCGCCTCGATCTTCCCGTACAGGGCCGACATAGCCTGCCGATCGCCACCCACCAGCCCCTCCACCGCCTCGCTCCACCGGCCCGCGAGGTCCTGGACGGCCGGTTCCGCCGGGTCGGTGCCGCGTTCGGCGTGCTCGGCCGCCTCCGCGGCGAGCCCGGTGAGCCGGCGCAACCAGGAGGTGACGCCGTCCTGGCCGAGCTCGCGGTGCCGCTGCTCGAAGCGGGCGAGCTGTTCGGGGGTGAAGTGCCTGGCCTGCATCATGGCCTCCATGGTCTTGATGAGCTGGTCGATCGACGGCTCCTCGGACGCGTCGAGGGCTTCGGCCACGCCGAGAAGCCGCCGGTGCAGGGCGCGCTGGCTGGCCAGGTGACGTTCGACCTGGTCGAGCTGGCGGCGTAAGGTGTCGCGGACGTCGCTGCTCTCCAGCGCGCCCGCGATCTCGGCGAGCGGCAGCCCCAGCTCCCGCAGCGCCAGGATCCGGTACAGCCTGCGCACGTCACCGCTGGTGTAGAGGCGGTGCCCGGCCGGGGACCGCCCGGCTGGGGCGAGCAGGCCGATCTGGTGGAAGTGGTGCAGGGCTCGCACGGTCACGCCCGTGGCCGTGGCGAGCTCGCCGATCTTCCAGAGTCGTTCGTTCACGTCCGATCACCGCCTTGAGCACGACGGTAGGTCCTGACGCCGCGTCAGGTGCAAGCCCGCGCGTGCCCCTAGTGAGCCGGGCGTCAATGAGCGTCCGGCTTCCCGCCACACCAGGTACCGGCGTTGCGGTCCGCCGCCGTCGCGGACAACGGGCCGGCTGGACGCCGGAGGCGTCGTCGCGCCGGACGCGCCTCAGCCGGGACGCCTGAGCTCCGAGGCGCGTAGCGCCCCCAAGCGGAAGCCCTTTCGGGGCGGGCAGGAGATGAGCAAGCACCCCCATCGGGTAACGGGTGGGGACGGGCAAGCATCCCATCGGGCAACGGGTGGGGAGCCGGGTCAGGGGAGTTCGGAGAAGCGTTCTACTTGTTCGGTGCGGCCCGAGACCAGGACGATGTCGCCGTACGAGAGCTCCGTCTCCGCCGTCGCGTACGTGAACTCCTCGCCCGGCGGCTTGACCGCCACGATCGTCACCCCGTACTTGCGGCGCAGGTTGGAGCGGCCGAGGGGGACGCCCACGTACTCCTTGGGCGGGCTGGTCTTGGCGATGGCGAAGCCTTCGTCCACCTGCATGTAGTCGAGCATGCGGCCGCTGACGAGGTGGGCGACGCGTTCGCCCATGTCGTGCTCGGGGAAGACGACGTGGTGGGCGCCGATGCGGCTGAGGATGCGGCCGTGCTGGGTGCTGACGGCTTTGGCCCAGATGTCGTTGATCTCCAGCTCGACCAGCAGGGACGTGGTCAGGATGCTGGCTTCGATGTCGCTGCCGACGGCGACGACGGCCTGGTAGAAGTCGGGGACGCCGAGCTGGCGCAGGGCTTCCATGTCGGTGGCGTCGGCGGTGGCGATCTGGGTGATCTGGCCCGCGAGGCTCTGGGTGATCTTGGGGCGGTGGTCGATGGCGAGGACCTCGGCGCCGCGCCGGGTGAGCTCCAGCGCCAGCGACGTGCCGAACCGGCCCAGGCCGATGACGACGACCGGGTCGCCCTTGTACTCAGCCAACGATGACACGCTCCTCGGGTAGCTCGTAGTGCCGGGCGCGCCTGTTGAGTGCCAGGGCGGAGCCCAGGGTGAGGGGGCCGATCCGGCCGATGAACATGAGGACGACGAGCAGCAGGTGCCCGGCCGTGCCCAGGCTCGCGGTGATGCCGGTGGACAGGCCCGCCGTGCCGAACGCCGCGACGACCTCGAACAGGACCTGGTCGAGACTGTGCGGGGTGAGGGCGAGCAGCGCGTACGTGGCGATGCCCACGATGGCGGCGCCCAGGGCGGTGATGGTGACGGCCTGGCGCTGGGCGGAGTTGGGCAGGCTGCGGTGGCCGATGTTGACCCGGCTCTCGCCGCGCAGCTCGGCCCACACGACGAAGGCCAGCAGCCCGACGGTGGTGACCTTGATGCCGCCCGCGGTGCCGGCGCTGCCGCCGCCGATGAACATGAGCAGGTCGGTGGTGAGCCAGCTCGACGGGAACATCTGGGAGACGTCGAGGGTGTTGAACCCGGCCGAGCGCGGCATGACGGCGGCGAAGAACGCGGCCAGCACCTTGCCGCCCTCGTCGAGCGGCCCGAGGGTCTTGGGGTTGCGCCACTCGATCGTCAGGAAGGCGAGGGTGCCGAGCAGCAGCAGGACCGCGGTCACCCACACGGTGATCTTCGTCAGGATGGTCCATTTGCCGGGACGCCGCCAGGAGCGGGCCAGCTCGAACACGACGGGGAAGCCGAGCCCGCTCACGATGCTGGCGATGGCGACGGTCAGGCAGATCCACCCGTCGGACACGAACCGCATGAGGCTGTCGGGCCACAGCGCGAACCCGGCGTCGTTGAAGGCGCTGATGGCGTGGAAGACGCCCAGGTAGAGGGCGCGGCCGAACGGCTCGTCGTACCCGGTCACGAAGCGGGCGGTCAGGACGGTGGCGGCGACGGCCTCGCACACCAGGCTGAACACGACCACCTTGCGCAGGACGTGCCGCACGTCGCTCATGCTCAGCGTCTTCGTCTCCGCCTGGACCGCGATCCTGGCCCGCAGACCTAACCGGCCGGAGACGAGCAGCGTGAACAGGGTCGCCATCGTCATGATGCCCAGGCCGCCCGCCTGCACCAGCCCGGCGATGACCAGCTCGCCGAACACCGACCAGTGCGACTCGGTGTCGACGATCGCCAGGCCCGTCACGCAGACGGCGGACGTCGCGGTGAACAGCGCGGCCAGCCAGCCGGCCGACACACCTTCGGTGGTGGCGAGGGGCAGCGCGAGCAGCGCCGTGCCGACCGCGACGGTCAGCCCGAACGCGGCCACCACGACCTGTGCGGGGTGCCGGAAGCGGGAGGTGAACGGCGTCAGCAGCCCCATCACCGCACCCCGGAGCGCCCGTGACGGCCGTGATCGCCGTGACGACCTGGGCCACGCATCCGCGAACGCCTCCCCCGAACATCCGACCGGCAGTCTCTTGCCGACCAGACTTCCCGGCGCACCGCGCACTACCGTAACAGGCCCGCGAGCGCCGGCGTACTTACGCCTCCTTGACGGGAAAACTAGCGGAGAATGGGCGCCGGACGTTATTCGCCGCCCTTGCGCAGCGCCGACGGCTTGTGGACGGCCTTGCCGCCGCTCTTCTCGCTGCGCACCACGTACTGGGGCTCCTCGGGGGAGGCGGCGACGGTGCGGCCGGCCTCCTTCCGCCGCTTGGTGATCTTCTTTTCGACCTTGCCCTTGGCGGTGCCGCCGTGGCTGCTCCAGGTGACCTCGTCGCCCGGCGACAGGTCCTTCTTCTTCTTGGACGTCATGGGGCCCGCGCTACCCGCCGCCCCCGCCGCCAGCCGGGCGGGGCCGTTTCTTTACCGCAGCGAGCCGAAGAACTCGCGCAGCTCGGCGATCAGGATGTCGGGGGTCTCCAGCGCGGCGAAGTGGCCGCCACGGTCGAACTCGGACCAGCGCACCACGTTGTGGACCCGCTCGGCCAGCGGCCGCACGGAGAAGTCCGTCGGGAACACCGCCACCGCCGTCGGCACGGTACCCCTGGGCGCCGGCGCCCACATGCCGGGGTCGTTGAACCGCTCGTAGTACGTGTGCGCCGACGACCCGGCCGTCCCCGTGAACCAGTAGACGCTGACGTCGGCGAGGATCCGGTCGCGGTCCACGGCGTCCTCGGGCAGCTTGGCGGCCGGGTCCGTCCAGTCCTTGAACCTCTCCACGATCCAGGCGAGCTGCCCGGCGGGGGAGTCGTGCAGGGAGGCGGCGATGGTCTGCGGGCGGGTGCCGTGCAGCCGCATGTAGGCGCCCAGCTTCTCCTGCCACTCCTCCATGCCGGCCAGCCGGGCGCGCTCGGCCTCCGTCAGCGTGCCCATGACCTCGGGGTGCGGGAACGTGAGCAGCGCGTTGACGTGCACGCCGATCACGCGGTCCGGTGACGTGCGGCCGAGCAGCGGGGCGATGAAGGCGGAGACGTCGCCGCCCTGGACGCCGTACCGCTCGTACCCGAGCCTGGACATCAGCTCCGCCATCGCGGCGGCCGTGCGCCCGTCGGTCCAGCCGGGGCCGGGCAGCGGCCCCGAGAAGCCGTAGCCGGGCAGGGAGGGGATCACCAGGTGGAAGGCCGGGCCGCCGTCCGGGCCCGGGGTGGTGAGCGGGCCGATCAGGTCGAGGAACTCGACGACCCCGCCGGGCCAGCCGTGCAGGAGCAGCAGCGGGACGGCGCCGGGCGCGGCGGAGCGGACGTGCAGGAAGTGCACGTTCGCGCCGTCGATGGTGGTGGTGAACTGCGGGTACGCGTTCAGCGCCGCCTCCTGGGCGCGCCAGTCGAAGCCGCCGGCCCAGTGCTCGGCGAGGGGCCGCAGGTAGCTCGTGGGGACGCCACGCTCCCAGCCGGTGCCGGGCACGTCGGGGGCCCATCGGGTACGCCGGAGCCGGTCGCGCAGGTCGTCGAGCTGCTCCTGCGGGATGTCGATGCGGTACGGGGTCACGTCGCTGTTCTTCATGTGAGCGACTGTAGGAACGATCGGTGACAGGTTCTGGCACCGATGCGGGACAGAATGGGGGCCATGTTGGAGACCTCCGCCCGGCTGCTCCGCCTGCTGTCCCTGCTGCAGTCCCGCACCGACTGGACGGGCGCCGAGCTGGCCGGGCGGCTCGGCGTCGGGCTGCGGACCGTACGGCGCGACATCGAGCGGCTGCGCGAGCTCGGCTATCCCGTGGACGCCACCCCTGGCGTGGCCGGCGGCTACCGGCTGGGCGTGGGGGCCGCCCTGCCGCCGCTGCTGCTGGACGACGAGGAGGCGGTGGCCGTGGCGATCAGCCTGCGCATGGCCGCGACCGGCAGCGTCGCCGGGCTGGGGGAGGGGGCGCTGCGGGCGCTGGCCAAGGTGCAGCAGCTGCTGCCGTCGCGGCTGCGGCACCGGGTCGGCGCGTTCCGGGAGACGACGGTGGCGCTGGCCGGGGCCGCCGCGCCCGCCGTGCACGCCGACCTGCTGGCCGCCGTGGCCGCCGCCTGCCGCGACCACCGCCGCCTGCGCCTGCGCTACCGGGGGCGTGATGAGGTGTCGCAGCGGGAGGCGCAAGGGGAAGCGCAGCGGGAGGCGCCGGGGGAAGTGCAGCGGGAGACGCTGCGGGAGGTGGAGCCGCACCGGCTGGTGCACACGTCGCGCCGCTGGTACCTGCTGGCGTGGGACCTGGGCAAGGACGACTGGCGGACGTTCCGGATGGACCGCGTCGAGGGGCCGCTCGGCCCGCCGGGCGCGCGCTTCACGCCCCGCCCGCTGCCGGAGGACGACGCGGCCGGGTACGTGTCGCGCTCCATCACCTCGGCCCCCTACCGCTACCGGGCCCGCATCCTCTACCACGCCCCGCTGGAGGCGGTCGCGCCGCGCACCTCGCCGGGCGCGGGGCGGCTGGCGGCGGTGGACGAGCGGACGTGCGTGTTCCTGGCCGGGTCGAACTCGCTGGACGAGCTGGCCGTGCACGTCGCGGTCAAGGGCTTCGAGTTCGAGGTGCTGGACCCGCCGGAGCTGGGGCCGTACCTGCGCGAGGTGGCCGGCCGCCTCATGCGGGCGGCCGGAGAAGGCGGGCACACCGAAGGCGGGCATACCGAAGGCGGGCATACCGAAGGCGGGCATACTGAACGCCATGCCCGATGAGCTTCCCATGACCGTGGAGGAGCTGGTCGCCGCCGAGCGCAGCGGCCGGCGCCTGAAATATCTGTACTTCTGGGGACACCAGCCGGCCCGGGACGGCGGCGTCGGCCAGGGCTGCCTGAGCCAGTGGTGGCCGGTCACGTTCACGGAGGACGGGCACACGTTCGCCTCGGCCGAGCACTACATGATGGCGCACAAGGCGTGGCTGTTCGGCGACGAGGAGGCGGCGGCCAGGATCCTCGCCGCCGGCCATCCGAACCAGGCCAAGGCCCTGGGCCGCACCGTCAAGGGCTTCGACCAGGCGACGTGGGAGGAGCACCGCTTCGGCATCGTCGTCCGCGGCAACCTGGCCAAGTTCAGCGGGCACGCCGACCTGGCGGCCTACCTGCTCGGCACCGGCGGCCGCGTCCTGGTGGAGGCCAGCCCGTACGACCGGATGTGGGGCATCGGCCTGGCCGCCGGCGACGAGCGCGCCGCCTCACCCGAGCGCTGGCGGGGCCTCAACCTGCTCGGCTTCGCCCTGATGGCCGCCAGGCGGCAGCTCCAGGCCGGAGGCCACGGGTAGCCACCGGGCTCAGGTCGGGAACCGCAGGTAGCCCGGCGGCACCCCGTCCACCAGCCACACCCCGTTCGCGCTGCGCAGGAACGCGTGCCCCTCGGCGTGCATCACCCCCGCCGCCACGACCAGCACCACGGGCGCGCCCCGCCGCGCCCCCACCCGCGTGGCCGTCTCCCGGTCGGGCGACAGGTGCACGTGGTGCCGGCTCATCGGCCGCAGCCCCTCCCGCCGGATCGCGGCCAGGAACCGCCGCACCGTGCCGTGGTAGAGCACCTCGGGCGGCTCGACGGCGGGCAGCCCCAGGTCCACGGGTACGGAGTGCCCCTGGCTGGCCCTGATCCGCCCGGCCTCGATCGCGTAGCGGCGCTTGTCGTTGCCGGCGACGACCTGCCGCAGCTCGTCCGGTGTGATGGGGAAGCCGTGGGCGGCGGCGGCCCGCAGCAGCTCCGCCACCTCCACCCAGCCGCCGGGGTCGAGGGTGAGGCCGATGCGCTGCGGGTCGTGCCGCAGGTGCCTGGACAGGTACTTGGAGACGCGGATCATGCGACGTTCGTCCATCAAGAATCATGGTGCCCCGTGCGGCGCCCCACCGCCAGCTGATTACCCCGCAATAGCGGACATCCAGGACACGCCTTGGCGTGCCGTTGGGGCTCGGGTGAGCCGTCCAGGGTAAGGGCCGGGCATGGACACCCAGGTCACGACGCCCGCCACGCACATGCCCCCGGCCCGCGAGATCGACGTGGAGACGCTGCGCCGGCGGCTGGAGGAGGCCGTGGACGGGGAGGTACGCTTCGACACCGGCAGCCGCGCCGCCTACTCCACCGACGCCTCCAACTACCGCCAGGTCCCGATCGGCGTGGTCGTGCCGCGCACCCTGGAGGCTGGGGTGGCCGCCGTGTCCGTGTGCCGGGCCAGGGACGTGCCCGTGCTGTCGCGCGGCGGCGGCACCAGCCTGGCCGGGCAGTGCTGCAACGCGGCCGTGGTCATCGACTGGTCCAAGCACTGCGGCCGGGTCGAGTCCGTGGACGTGGCCGGGCGGCGGATCGTCGTGCAGGGCGGGGCCGTACTCGACCAGGTCAACCAGGTGCTGGCGGGCGACGGGCTGATGGTCGGGCCCAAGCCGTCCAGCCACCGCGCCTGCACGATCGGCGGCATGATCGGCAACGACTCGTGCGGGGCCTCCGCGCAGGCGTACGGGAAGATGGCCGACTCCGTGCTGCGGCTGGAGATCCTCACCTACGACGGCGTGCGCGCGTGGGTGGGGCCGACCGGCGAGGACGAGTACGCCCGCGTCCAGAGCGGCGGCGGCCGCCTGGCCGAGATCTACCGGCAGCTGCGCGACCTGCGTGACGACACCATGGAGCTGGTCCGCACCCGCTTCCCCCGCCTGGAGCGGCGCGTGTCCGGCTACAACCTCGACCAGCTCCTGCCCGAGAACGGCTTCAACCTGGCCCGCGCCCTCGTCGGCAGCGAGGGCACGCTCGTCGTCGTGCTGCGCGCCGAGCTGGCCGTGGTGCCGCGCCCCGCCGCCCGCGCGCTGGCCGTGCTCGGCTTCGAGGACATCTTCACCGCCGCCGACGCCGTCCCGTCCGTGGCCGCGCACCGGCCGCTGGCGCTGGAGGCCATGGACGAGACGATGTACCGGCTGGCCCGCGCCGAACGCCCGCACGACCCGGCGCTGCGCGACCTGCCGCCGGGGGCCGGCTGGCTGCTCGTGCAGTTCGGCGGTGACAGCGCCGACGAGGCGCGCCAGCGGGCCGAGGACATGATGCGCGACCTGTGCCGCGGCGACGGCCGGCCGCCGCCGTCGCACGCCTTCCTCGGCGACCCGGCCAGGGAGGACGAGCTGTGGCGGCTGCGCGAGTCGGGGCTGGGCGTGGAGGCGTACCCGCCGACCGGGCGGCAGACGTACGAGGGCTGGTCGGACGCGGCCGTCCCGCCCGAACGGCTCGGCTCCTACCTGCGCGAGTACGACCGGCTGCGGCACCGCCACGGCTACGCCCACTCCGCCCTGTACGGCCACTTCGGCCAGGGCTGCGTGCACGGCCGGCTGCCGCTCGACCTGCACACCGACGACGGGATCGCCCGCTACCGCAGGTTCGCCGAGGAGAGCGCCGACCTGGTCGCCTCCTACGGCGGGTCGCTGTCGGGCGAGCACGGCGACGGGCAGGCGCTGGCCGAGCTGCTGCCGCGCATGTTCGGCGAGCCCGTGGTGGCGGCGTTCGGCCGGTTCAAGGCGATCTTCGACCCCCGGAACCGGATGAACCCCGGCAAGATCGTCCACCCGCACCGGCTCGACCAGGACCTCGCCCAGCGGCACTTCTACCCGCTGGAGCCGCGCCGGACGTTCTTCGACTACCCGGCCGACCACGGGCGGTTCGGGCACGCCGCCACCCGCTGCGTCGGCACCGGCAAGTGCCGCAAGCACACGTTCGAGGGCGGCGTCATGTGCCCCAGCTACCGCGTCACGCGCGAGGAGGAGCACTCCACGCGCGGGCGGGCCAGGCTGCTGGAGGAGATGGTGCGCGGCGACCTGATCACCGACGGCTGGCGGTCGGAGGCCGTGCGGGACGCGCTCGACCTGTGCCTGGCCTGCAAGGGCTGCCGGGCGGAATGCCCGGTGAACGTGGACATGGCCACCTACAAGGCCGAGTTCCTGGCCCACCACTACCGGCGCCGGCCGCGGCCGGTCGCGCACTACTCCATGGGGTGGCTGCCCCTGTGGGCCGCGCTCGCCTCCGCCGCCCCGCACGTGGTGAACGCGCTCACCCAGACGCCGGGGCTGTCGCGGCTGGTCAAGGCCGCCGCCGGGGTCTCCGGGCGGCGGGCGCTGCCCCGGTTCGCGGGGGAGCGGTTCACCGACTGGTTCAAGGGGCGCGGCGTCGTCGGGCCCGGCACGCGCGGGCGGGTGGTGCTGTGGGCCGACACGTTCTCCAACAACTTCGACCCGCGCGTGGGGCGGGCGGCGGTGGACGTGCTGGAGGCCGCCGGGTTCGAGGTGCACGTGCCGCCGGTGACGCTGTGCTGCGGGCTGACGTGGATCAGCACCGGGCAGCTCGGGATCGCGCGCCGGGTGCTGGCCCGCAGCGTGCGGGCGCTGCTG
This sequence comes from Nonomuraea composti, assembly GCF_012034275.1. Taxonomy (NCBI): domain Bacteria; kingdom Bacillati; phylum Actinomycetota; class Actinomycetes; order Streptosporangiales; family Streptosporangiaceae; genus Nonomuraea; species Nonomuraea composti. The sequence goes on from NZ_JAATEP010000001.1 coordinate 494,877, forward strand.
CCGTGGGCCGAGGCCGGAGTGCCGGTCGTGGGGCTGGAGCCGAGCTGCACCGCCGTGTTCCGCTCCGACGGGCCCGAACTGCTCAACACGGCGCAGACGCGGCTCGTCTCCGAGCGCACGCTGACGCTGTCGGAGCTGCTGGAGCAGCGGGCGCCCGACTGGCGGCCCTCCTCCGCCGGCGGGTCCGTGCTGGCCCAGGTGCACTGCCACCAGAGCGCCATCATGGGGTACGACGCCGACCGGGCCGTGCTGGCCCGGTTCGGGTTCCGTACGCGGGTGCTCGACTCCGGGTGCTGCGGGCAGGCCGGGAACTTCGGGTTCGAGCGGGAGCACTACGACGTGTCGGTGGCGTGCGCCGAGGAGGGGCTGTGGCCCGCCGTACGGGCGGCGGGCGACTCGGAGGCCATCCTCGCCGACGGCTTCTCCTGCCGCACCCAGATCGCCGCCTCCGGCACCGGCCGGCACGGCAGCCACCTGGCCGAGATCCTGGCCGCCGCCCTCCGCCCGCACTAAGGGCCCGCACTGAGGGACGCTCACCCGCCCACGCCCGGAGATGCTCACCCCTCCAGGCTGAGCGCGAGCCGGCGGGCCAGGCCCGTGTTCCGGCGGTGGCCCAGCCGGTGCACCGCCAGCTCCAGCGCCTCCCGCTGCCCCACCAGCACCACCCACGCCTTGGCCCGCGTCACCAGCGTGTAGAGCAGCTTGCGCCGCAGCATGATCCCGCCGGACTCGGCCACGATCGGCGCCACCACGAACGGGTACTCGCTGCCCTGCGAGCGGTGCACGCTGATCGCGTACGCGTGCGTCAGGTCGTCGAGCTCGTCGAAGCCGTAGCGCACGGTCTCGCCGTCGTCGGTGCGCAGCTCGATGACCCGCTCCTCCCGCACGACCGCCGTCACCGTGCCTGTCTCCCCGTTGAAGACCCCTTTGTCGTAGTTGTTGCGGATCGGCATCACCCGGTCGCCCACCCGGAACACGGTCGCCCCCGACCAGTGCTCGGGCTTGTCGTCGGCGGCCGGGTTGAGCTGGTCCTGGATCAGCCGGCCGAGCGCGGTGGCGCCCGTCTCGCCCTTGCGCATCGGGCACAGCACCTGCACCTGGTCCGGCTCGACGTTCTGCTTGCGGGGGATCGCCACCATCGCCAGGTGCGCCACCCGCCGCGCCACCTGCTCCGGGTCGTCGAGCTCCTCGAACCAGAACCCGCCGCCGCCCGGCACCGCCGGCAGCCGGCCCGCGCGGATGCGGTGGGCGGCGTCGATGATGCCGCTGCCGCCCGCCTGACGGAAGACGTGGGTGAGCTGGACGCGCGGGACGGCCGTCACGCGCAGCAGGTCGGCCAGGACGTCGCCGGGCCCGATGCTCGGGAGCTGGTCGCCGTCGCCGATGAGCAGCAGGTGGCTGCCCGGCCGGACCGCCGAGGTGAGCCGGGTCGCCAGGTGCAGGTCGAGCATGGACGCCTCGTCCACCACGATCAGGTCGGCCTGCGACGGGCGCTCGTCGAACAGCGTCTCGGGGTCGGGGTCGGGCTGCTGGGCGAGCATGCGGTGCACGGTCATCGCGGGCAGCCCGGTCAGCTCCGACAGCCGTTTGGCGGCCTTGCCGGTGGGGGCGGTGAGCGTCACCGAGCCGCCCGCCGCGCGCACGGTGGTGGCGATGGCCTTGACCGTGTGGCTCTTGCCGCACCCCGGGCCGCCGGTGATGATCGAGACGGTGCTGGTCAGCGCCATGGTGACCGCGGCCCGCTGGTCTTCGTGCAGGTCGGGGTCCTCCCGGTAGGCGCGCAGCGGCAGCGTGGAGCGGGCGTTCATGAGCGCCGTGAGCTGCGCGGTGAGCGCCACCTCGCGGCTGTGCACGTGCTTGAGGTAGGCGACCACCTGCCCCGGCTGGGCGGGCGCCGTCTCCAGGACGAGCCGCCGGTCGGCCGCCAGCGCGTCGACCATCGGCCGGACGACGTCGTGATCCTGCTCGATCAGCTCGGCCGTCTCCCTGACCAGCGTGGAGACCGGCACGTAGCAGTGGCCGTCGCGGCTGCCCGCCGCCTCCAGCCGGTCGAGCAGCGCCGCCTTGACCCGCTCGGGGCTGCGCTCCGGCACCCCCGACTGCAGCGCGATGCGGTCGGCGATGCGGAACGCGATGCCGCGCACCCGCCCGATCAGCCGGTAGGGGTCGGTGGCCAGCACCTCGTCGGCGTCGGCGCCGAACACCTGGTAGATCTTCGCGGCCAGCAGCGGGCTGACCCCGAGCCCCTGCAACGTCACCATGAGCGCGGCGATGGCCTTCTGCTCCTGCCACGCCTGCACGATCTGGCCCTGCCGCTGCGGCCCGATGTTGACGACCTCGGTGAGCCGCTCGGGCTCGCTGTCGATGACCTTGAGCGTGGCCTCGCCGAAGTGGTCGACGATCGCGTACGCCAGCCGCGGCCCGATGCCCCTGATCAGCCCCGAGCCCAGGTAGATGCGGATGGCCCGGACCGACGACGGCGTCACCCGCTCGCAGCCGGTGACCGCGTAGCGGCGGCCGTAGCGGGGATGGCGGCTCCAGTCGCCGAACAGGCGCAGCGTCTCGCCCGGCTGGATGCCGGCCAGCGCCCGGCCCGTGGCCACGAAGTCGGGCACGCCGTCGGCGCTCATGCGCGCGACGGTGTATTCGTCCTCCCGGACGTAGACGAGCTGCTCGACGGACGCCTCCACACGGGAGATCAAACCATCCGCGACCGACAAACGCCTCACATGGCCGTGGGATAGGTGCGGACTCCGCTACCTGCGGTGGCCCGCTGGACGCGGAGCACCGTAGCTCTCAGGCTCCGCGTCGCCCCACGGCTCGCCGTGCAGCGGGTGCACGGCCCTGGTCTCGTCCAGCCACAGGAACGCGTCGTAGCGGCGGCCCACGACCGTCGGCACGTAGTTGCCCCACCGCTCCCGGTCCGGGTGGTACACGACGCCGATCGCCCGGTGCCCCATCGGCTCGTCGTACCAGTCGGCCCGCAGGCCGGGCGGCGGCACCAGGAACAGCGCGTCCCGGCCGGGCAGCGCCTCGTGCAGCAGCGACTCCAGCGAGGCGGGCCGGGCCGGCGGCACCCGCATGACGTGGTGCTGGGCGCCCCACCGGTCGCCGGCCACGACCGTGCCGTGGTGGGTGCCGAAGCCGACGAGCACGACGTCCTCGCGGTGCCGCTCGCGGGCGAGCTGCCCGAGGTTCGTCATCCCGGCGGCGGCCATGTCGGTGGCGCGGGCGTCGCCGATGTGCGTGTTGTGCGCCCACACGACCCCTTTCGCCGGCCCTTTCGCCGGCCCCTTCGCGGGCCGGCCGGAGGCGTGGTGCTCGGCCAGCCGGTCGAGGGTGTCGGCCATGTGCACGTCCCTGACGTTCCACGACTCGGGGCCGCCGCGCACCATCGCCCGGTAGTAGCGCTCGGCGCCGGCGACCACCTCGGCGTTCTGCCGCACCCCGAACTCGTCGCCGCCCAGCGCGGCCAGCAGGTTCACCACCTCGTCCTCGCAGGTGTCGGGCACCAGCCGGGTGGCCAGGCCGTACTGCTGCGGGTCGTGGCCGTAGGACTCGAAGCAGTACAGGGCGCGCATAACGCTGTCCATCTGCCCCGGCAGGTGGGCGGCGGCGTAGCGGCGGATGGCGCGCAGCGAGTCCCAGAGGCTGTAGACGTCCAGGCCGTGGAAGCCGCACCGCTCGCCGGGCGGGCGGCCGGCGTTCCAGCCGCGCAGCCAGCGGCAGAACGCGACGACCTCCTCGTTCGCCCACATGAACGTGGGCCAGCGCTCGAAGCCGTACAGGGCGTCGTACGGGTCGGCGCCGGTCGTGACGGCGCGGTCCACCCGCTCGCAGTCGGGCCAGTCGCCCTCGACGGCGACGAAGCCGAAGCCCTTCTCGGCGATCAGCCGGCGGGTCAGCTCGGCCCGCCAGGTGTAGAAGTCGTGGGTGCCGTGGCTGGCCTCGCCGATCAGCACGAACCTGGCCTCGCCCACGCGGTCGAGCAGCGGGCCGAGGTCGCCGGGCGCGGTGAGCGGCAGCGCCGAGCGGCGCACCTCGTCGACGTTCGTCATAGGTCCTCCTCGGCCGGCAGGGACTCCTCGGGCAGGGACTCCTCGGGCAGGGGCTCCTCGGGCAGGGGCTCCTCGGCCAGCGCCGCCAGGCATTCGCGGGCGAGTTGCAGCTCCTCACGAACCTGGACCACCAGCACGGGAACGGCGGCGCCCTGCGCGCTGACCGGCCCGTCGTCGGAGCGGTTGCCCAGGACCGGCGGCTCGACCCCGAGCAGCCCCAGGCGGCGGCAGACGGCCTCGCGCACCTCGGGCTGATCCCAGCCGATCTCGCCGGTGAACACGAGCGCGTCCAGGCGCCGCAGCGAGGTGGCCGCGGCGGCGATCTCGCGGCTCACGCGGTGCGCGAACACGCGCAGCGCCAGCCCGGCCGCCTCGTCGCCGTCGCGCTCGGCGGCGACCAGCTCCCGCGTGTCGCCGGACCGCCCCCGGGACAGCCCCAGCAGCCCCGACCGGCGCTCCAGCCCCTCGGCCAGCTCCTCCAGCGACAGCCGCCCCAGCAGCCACACCAGCATCCCCGGGTCCACGCTGCCCGAGCGCTTGCTCATGGGCAGCCCGTCCAGCGGCGTGAACCCCATCGAGGTGTCCACGCTGCGCCCGCCCGACACCGCGGTCACGGAGCATCCGCCGCCGAGATGGGCGAGCACGAGATCCAGCTCGTACGCCGGCCGCCCCAGCAGCTCGCAGGCCCGGTCGGCGGCCCACGCGTACGACAGGCCGTGGAAGCCGTAGCGGCGCAGGCCGTAGCGGTCGCGCCACTCGGCGGGCAGGGCGTACACGGCGGCCTCGTCGGGCAGCCCGGCGTGGAAGGCCGTGTCGGGGCAGAGCACGTGCGGCACGGCGGGAAGCTGCTCGCGGGCCGCCTCCAGCAGCGCCAGCGCGGGCGGCAGGTGCAGCGGTGCCAGGTCGGTCAGGCCGCGCAGCGCCTCGGCCGTCTCGTCGTCGGCCACCGTGGGCGCGCGCACGACGTCCCCGCCGTGCACGAGCCGGTGCGCGACCGCCCTGATGTCGCGGTCGAAGTGGCCGCCGAGGAACGCCGACAGCTCCTCCCTGGCCGACCCGGGATCGACGGCCCGCTCGGCGTGCGCGCTGTCGATGACGCTGCCGCCCTGGACGAGGTCGAGGCGCAGGCTCGACGACCCCGCGTTGACGGTGAGTACCGCCGCCGACTCCAGCACCTGCTCGTCCATGCCCGCCCGGCTACCCCACCCGATTCCGACAAAACGGGCGGATGCTCTTTGCCGCGCTCAGGGGTTGTCTCTCCGGAAGCTCGGGTAGTCGTGCCAAATGACTATCACCTTGCAGGTGAACGGCGTGCCGCGCACGGTGGACGTGGACCCGCGGATGTCGCTGCTCGACCTGCTGCGCGAACGGCTCGGGCTCATCGGCGCGAAGAAGGGCTGCGACCACGGCCAGTGCGGCGCCTGCACGGTGCTGATCGACGGCCGGCGGGCCAACGCCTGCCTGGCGCTGGCGGTGGCGGTGGACGGCCGAGAGATCACCACCGTCGAGGGGCTGGCCACGGACGGGCAGCTGCACCCGCTGCAGAGCGCGTTCATGGAGCACGACGCCTTCCAGTGCGGCTACTGCACGCCCGGCCAGCTCTGCTCGGCCGCCGGCATGCTGGGCGAGCCGGGCCCGAGCGCGGTCACCGAGGACCTGCTCGACGACCCCGACCTGACGCCCGAGGAGATCAGCGAGCGCATGAGCGGCAACCTGTGCCGGTGCGGCGCGTACGTCGGCATCGTCACCGCGATCGGCGAGGTGGCCCGATGAGACCCTTCGAGTACGCCCGCGCCGGCAGCACCACCGAGGCCGTCCGCCAGTTCGCCCCCGGCACCATGTACCTGGGCGGCGGCACGAACCTGGTGGATCTCATGCGGCTGGGCGTGGCCGAGCCGGAGCGGCTGGTGGACGTCAGCCGCCTGCCGCTCGACGCCGTCGAGGAGCAGGGCGAGCGGGTCCGTGTCGGCGCGACCGTGCGCAACACCGACCTGGCCGCCCACCCGCTGATCCGCGCCCGCTACCCGATGCTGGCCCGCGCCGTGCTGACCGGCGCGTCCGGCCAGGTCCGCAACGTCGCCACCGTCGCCGGAAACCTGCTGCAGCGCACCCGCTGCACGTACTTCCAGGACGTCACCCGGCCCTGCAACAAGCGCCGTCCCGGCTCGGGCTGCCCCGCCATCGCCGGCGACCACGGCAACCTGGCCGTGCTCGGCACCTCCGACGCCTGCGTGGCCACCCACCCCTCCGACATGGCGGTGGCGCTGGCCGCGCTGGACGCCCAGGTGCACGTCACCGGGCCCGGCGGCGACCGCATCATCCCCATGCCGGGCCTGCACCGCCTGCCTGGAGAGGAGCCCGAGCGCGACACCGTGCTCGCGCCCGGCGACCTCATCACCGCCGTCGAGCTGCCGCCCCCGCCACCCGGCGCCTCGCTCTACCGCAAGGTCCGCGAGCGGGCGTCGTTCGCGTTCGCGCTGGTGTCCATCGCCGCCGTGCTCGACGTCGGCCGGGACGGCACCGTGACGAGCTGCCGCATCGCGCTCGGCGGCGTCGCCCACGCGCCCTGGCGGGCCGAGCGCGCCGAGCGGGCGCTGATCGGCGGCCCGGCGACCGGCGAGGCGTTCCTCCAGGCGGCCGAGGCCGAGCTGGAGCAGGCCCGGCCGCTGCCGCGCAACGCCTACAAGGTGCCGCTGGCCCGCAACCTGATCGTCGCCACGCTGGAGGAGCTCGCGCCGTGAACCGCATCGAGGGCCGCGTCAAGGTCACGGGGCTGGCCACGTACGCCGCCGAGTACCCGGCCGAGAACGTCGCCTACGCCTACGCCGTGCAGGCGCAGATCGCCAAGGGCCGCGTCAAGCGCGTGGACGCCGCCGCCGCGCTGGAGCTGCCGGGCGTGCTGGCCGTGCTGTCCTGCGAGGCCGCGCCGCGCCTGCCCGAGGACGCCGATCCCGAGCTGGCCCTGTTCCAGCGGCGCGAGGTGGCCTACCGGGGGCAGATCGTGGCCGCGGTCGTGGCCGACACGTACGAGATCGCCCGCGACGCCGCCGCGCACGTGCGCGTCGACTACGACGCCGACGACCACGACGTGCGCCTGAGCGGCGACCACCCCGGCCTCTACCAGCCCGAGGTGGTCAACCCGAACTTCCCGTCCGACACCGACAAGGGCGACGTGGAGGCGGGTCTGGCGGCCGCCGCGACCACCGTGGACGTCACGTACGAGACGCCCGTCCTGCACAACAACCCGATGGAGCCGCATGCGGCGCTGGCCCTGTGGGACACCGAGGGCCGGCTGCTCGTGTACGACACGGCGCAGGGCACCAGCGGCAGCCGCGACACCATCGCGAGGACCCTGGGCCTGCCGCCGGAGCAGGTGCGCGTGGTGTCCAGGCACGTCGGCGGCGGCTTCGGGTCGAAGGGCACGACCCGGCCGCAGGCGATCCTGGCCGCGCTGGCGTCCCGCATGGTCGGCCGCCCGGTCAAGATCGCGCTGACCCGGCAGCAGATGTTCGACGTCACCGGCTACCGCACGCCCACGATCCAGCGGCTGCGGCTCGGCGTGGACGGCGACGGCCGGCTGACGGCGCTGGAGCACCTGGCGTACGAGCAGAGCTCCACCCTGGTCGAGTTCGCCGAGCAGACCGCGACGCCCACCCGCGTCATGTACGCCAGCCCCGCGCTGCGCACCGGCCACCGCCTGGTCCGGCTCGACGTGGCCACCCCGTCGTGGATGCGCGCGCCGGGGGAGTGCCCCGGCATGTACGCGCTGGAGTCCGCCATGGACGAGCTGGCCTGCGCCGCCGGCCTCGACCCCGTGGAGCTGCGCGTCCGCAACGAGCCGGAGACCGAGCCGTTCAGCGGCGTGCCGTTCAGCTCCCGCAACCTCGTGGGCTGCCTGCGCGAGGGCGCCCACCGCTTCGGCTGGCGGCACCGCGACCCGCGGCCGGGCGTCACCCGCGAGGGGGAGTGGCTGGTCGGCACCGGCGTGGCCGCCTCCACCTACCCGGCCAGGCGCTCGCCGTGCCAGGCCGTGGCCACGATGCGCGACGGCGACGTCCTCGTCCAGGTGGCCGCCGCCGACATCGGCACCGGCGCGCGCACGGCGCTGACCAGGATCGCCGCGAACGCGCTCGGTATCGCGCCGGAGCGCGTGCACGTCGAGCTGGGCGACAGCGACCTGCCGCGGGCGCCGGTGGCGGGCGGCTCGGCGGGCACCGCCTCCTGGGGCACCGCCGTCGTCCGCGCCTGCGAGGAGCTGCGCCGCGACGGCAAGGAGGGCCGCGCCGACACCACCGACGAGGTCAAGGCCGACGCCGAGCTGGCCAGGCACGCCTTCGGCGCCCAGTTCGCCGAGGTGCGGGTCAGCGCGGTCACCGGCGAGGTCCGCGTGTCGCGGCTGCTGGGCGTCTTCGCCGCCGGGCACATCGTGGACGAGAAGCTGGCCAGGTCGCAGTTCCTCGGCGGCATGACGATGGGCCTGGGCATGGCGCTGATGGAGGAGACGCTCACCGACGAGGAGTTCGGCGGCTTCCTGCACCGCGACCTCGCCCAGTACCACGTGCCCGCCTGCGCCGACGCCCAGCACGTCGAGGCGGTCTGGCTGGAGGAGGAGGACGGCGAGCTCAACCCGATGGGCAGCAAGGGCATCGGCGAGATCGGCATCGTCGGCACCGCCGCCGCGATCGGCAACGCCGTCCACCACGCGACCGGCCACCGCTTCCGCGAGCTGCCGATCACACCGGCGAAGATCCTCACGGCCAGGTTTTAGCGGCGCTTTGCAAGGAAGAGGAAGTCTCTCGTTGAACGGCGGGAGGCATGGTGAAGAACGAGGTGCGGCCGGAGCAGGACCACTCACGGCAGGAACGGGAAGAGTCGCGGCAGGAGCGGGCGGATCGCAACTTCGTCGAGCTGCTCCAGGGCGCGCGTGTCGCGGTCACCGGGGTGCAGGTGCTGTTCGCGTTCCTGCTCACGGTGCCCTTCTCCTCCGGGTTCTCCCGGCTGGACCAGACGGACCGGTGGTTGTACTACGCGGCGCTGGTCAGCGCCGCGCTCGCGTCGATCTGCTACATCGCGCCGACCGCGCAGCACCGCGTGCTGTTCCGGCAGGGACGCAAGGAGACGCTGGTGCACCGCTCCAACTCCTACGGCATCCTCGGCGCGCTCGCCCTGGTCGTGTCGATGACGACGTCCACGATGTTCGTCATCGACTACCTGTTCCAGGCGCCGGTGGCGTGGATCACGGCGGGCCTGCTGGCCGCGCTGGCGATGTGGACGTGGTTCGGCCAGCCGGCGATGGACCGTTCGGACCGCTCCGCCGATCAGTCCGCCGATCGGTCCTCGGGCGAGGGCAGCTCGGTGTCGTCGCCGGACGACTGACGGGTGTAGGCGGCCCGCGCCACCATGTAGGCGGCCACCGACACGGTGATCACCTGGGAGACGCCGATGAGCAGCAGCGGCCCCGCGTACCCCCAGGTGGGGCGGTGCAGCCACATCGCGAGCAGCACCAGCAGCACGCCGAGCACCTGCGGTTTCGTGCCGGCGTGCATGCGGTCCAGCGTGGTGCGGAAGCGCATCAGCCCGATCCCGGCCGACAGCGCCAGGGCCGAGCCGAGCAGCAGGCACCCGGCCGCCGCCGCGTCCAGAGCGGTCATCGCGACCTCCTCGAGAACATCGGCGGCCTCCTCGAGAACACCGGCGGCCTTCCCGAGCAGGACAGCACCTTCATCGCGACCTGCCTGCGAAGAACCGGGCCAGGGACACCGACCCCACGAACCCCAGCAGCGACAGCACCAGCAGGATCGGCAGGTCCGAGTAGTCGTCCCGGGCCACGGCGAACGCGCCGGCGCCGCACATCGACAGCGACGTGAACACGTCGAGCGCCACGGCCCGGTCCAGCATCGAGGGCCCGCGCGCCAGCCGGTAGAACGAGGCCGCCGCCCCGCACCACAGCAGCGCCACCGTCGCCAGGTAGACGGCCGTCATTCCAGCTCCTCCCGGTCCCGCCGGGTGCCGAACGCGCGCACGATGCGCGACTCCAGCCCGGCCACCTCCGCCCGGATCTTCGTCGTGACGTCCCCGGTCACGCCCAGCACGTGCACGACGAGCTCCCTCCGGTACGCCTCCACCACCAGCGACCCCGGCACCGTGGACACCGCGATCATCACCAGCACGGTCATGGCCTCCGACGACGTGCGCAGCGGCACCCGTACGATCCGCGTCGGCGGCGGCCCCGGATGCGCCACCCAGAACACGACCCGCGCCGTCGAGATCACCATGTCCCACGCGAACCACAGCAGGAACCTGACCAGGGCCAGCGGCCACACCCTGATGCCGGGGTCGAGGATGGGCAGCGGCAGCAGCCACGTCACGACCAGCCCCGTCACCAGCCCGCCCAGCACGTTGCCCGCCGTCAGGTCGCCCCACAGCGTCACCCACACCGCCGCCAGCCACGCCACCAGCGGCAGCGGCACCCGCCGCCCGAGCAGCCGCGGCGCGAGCCGGTCCCGCTTCACGGTCGCCCGCCCAGGACGGCGCTGACGTACGGCTCGCGCGCCATCAGCTCGACGGCCGCCCGGTGCGCCAGCGCCCCCAGAGGCCCGGCCAGCACGGTGAACGACAGCCCGAGCGCGACGAGCGCCGCCACCGACAGCGGCAGCGCCGCCGGCAGGGCGGTGGTGGTGACCGTCGGGTCCTCGCCGGTGTGCTCCTCGCTCTCCACGACCTGGCCCACCCGGTCGGGCCGGGGCGCCCGCCAGAACGCCTTGCCCCACGTCTTCGCGACCGCGTACAGGGTGAGCAGGCTCGTCACCAGCCCTCCGGCCACCAGCGTCACCGGCAGCCACCCGCCTTTCGCGAGGCCCGCCTGCACCAGCATCAGCTTGCCCAGGAAGCCCGACATGGGCGGGATGCCCGACAGGTTCATCGCCGGGACGAAGAACAGCACCGCGAGCAGCGGCGACGCCCTCATCAGCCCGCCCAGCCTGGTCACCGACGTCGTGCCGGTGCGCCGCTCCACCATGCCGCACACCAGGAACAGGCTCGTCTGCACGGTGATGTGGTGCACCACGTAGAACACCGCCCCCGCCAGCCCCGCCACCGTCGACAGCGCCACCCCGAACACCATGTAGCCGATGTGGCTGACCAGCGTGAACGACAGCATCCGCTTCATGTCCGTCTGCGCGACCGCGCCCAGCACCCCGGCCAGCATCGTCGCCAGCGCCACCCACATCAGCAGCGTCGAGACCGGCCCGCCGGGGAACAGCAGCGCCTCCAGCCGGATGATCGCGTACACGCCGACCTTGGTGAGCAGGCCGGCGAACACCGCCGTGGCGGGGGCGGGCGCGGTCGGGTAGGAGTCCGGCAGCCACGCCGACATGGGGAAGATCGCCGCCTTGATCGCGAACGCCAGCAGCAGCGTCAGCTCCACCAGCAGCTTCACCTGCTCCGGCAGCGTGGCGAAGCGCTCGGCGAGCTGCGCCAGCGACAGCGTCCCGGTGGCGCCGTAGGTGATGGCCAGCGCGATCAGGAACAACATCGACGAGGCCAGCGCCATCAGCGTGTACGTGGCGCCCGCCCGGATCCTCGACTCGGTGCCGCCGAAGGTGAGCAGCACGTACGAGCCGCTCAGCAGCAGCTCGAACGCCACGAACAGGTTGAACAGGTCCCCCGACAGGAACGCGTCCGCCACCCCCGCCACCATCACCAGGAACGCCGGATGGAAGACCGCCATCGGGGCGTCGTGCTCCTGCTCGTCGTAGGCGTTGACGACCGAGTACACCATGACGCAGAACGTCACCGCCGACGACACGACCAGCACCAGCGTCGAGAGCCGGTCGGCCACCAGGCAGATGCCGATCGGCGACGGCCAGCCGCCCAGCTCGGTCACCAGCGGGCCGCCCGTGTCGGCCGCGACCATCAGCACCACCGACACGGCCAGCGAGATGCCCAGCGTGACCAGGCTGATCACCGACTGCAGCCGCCGCAGCCGGCCGCCGATGGCCAGCTTCACCCCGGCGGCCAGCAGCGGCAGCAGCACGGGCACGCACACCAGGCTTGCCAAGGAGCCACTCACGCGTCGTCGCCCTCCAGCTCGGGGTCCTGCGCGAGCGCCTGGCGCTCCCGCTCTTCCCTGATGGCCGTGCGCATCTGCCGGCGCGCCTCCCGCTGCCTGGCTTTGAGCTTCCTGCGCAGCTCCCGCTCCCTGGCCGCCTGCTCCGCCCGCCCCCGCCGGTGCTCCTCGCGCAGCTGCTCGATCCGCTCCACGTTCGACAGGGCGCCGGGGTCCTCGCGCAGCCCCACCTCCTCCAGGCGGGTCTGCAGCTCCTCCTCCGACAGGCCCTCGTAGCGCAGCTCGCGCATCCACTGGCCCAGCTCGTCGTGCACGCGGGAGATGCGCCGCTCCAGGTCGGCCTCCTCCAGCCGCTCCCGCTCGGCCTGCTCGGCCTCCAGCTTGGCCAGCTCGGCCCGCTGCTCGACGACCAGCCGCCGGTAGGCGTCCTGCCGGGCCCGTACGGCGTCGCCCAGCTCGCCGCGCCGCGAGCGCAGCCGCACCCGCCGGTCCTCGGTGTCGTCCTGGACCTCGTCGCTGCCGGTGAGCTGCCACGAGCGGTGCACCAGCGCCAGCAGGAACGCGGTCACCCCGAGCGTGATCACGATCGCGGTGAGCACCATGGCCTGCGGCAGCGGGTCGGCCAGGCCGGTGCCGCCCACGAAGGGCGGGCCGCCGGCGTCGCCGCCGGAGGTGACGATCAGCAGGTTCACCCCGTTGCCGAGGACGATGACGCCGGCCAGCACGCGCACCAGGCTGCGCTCCAGCATCAGCGTCACCCCGCAGGTGATGAGCACGCAGCAGGCGGCGAACGGCACCAGGGAGACGCTGCTCACTCGGTGGCCTCCTGGTCGATCTGCCGGTCCAGCTCGGCCCCGAGCGCGCGCAGCACGTCCTGGACCATGCCGACCACCGACACGTACACGCCCAGGTCGAACAGCAGCCCCGTGGACAGGTGCACGTGCCCGACCAGGGGCACGCTCACCTCCGTGGCCAGCATGTCCAGCGCCGCCCGCCCGAACAGCAGCCCGGCCAGCGCCGTGCCCGCCGACAGCGTCAGCCCGACGCCCATCAGCACGCCCGCGTGCACCGGCACCGCCGCGGCCAGCTCGTTCCTGCCGCCGGCCAGGAACCGCACAGTGATCGCCAGCCCGGCCACGATGCCGCCCGCGAAGCCGCCCCCGACGCCGCTGTGCCCGATGAACAGCAGGAACACCGACAACGCGAGCACGGTGTGGAACGTCAGCCGGGCCGCCACCTCGAACGCCAGCGCCCGCTGCCCGCGCGGCAGCGTGGCCGCCAGCCAGTGCGTGCGCCCCTCGGGCCGGTGCCCGCCCTCGGCCCGCTCGATCGCGTACGACCGGCGCCGCAGGAACACCAGGCTCGTCACGCCCAGCGTCAGCACGATGAGCACCGCGCTCTCGCCCAGCGTGTCCCAGGCGCGGATGTCGAGGATGATGGCGCTGACGATGTTGCGGGCGCCGGCCTGCCGCGCCGCCTCCTCCATGAACGCGCCCACCGGCTCGGTGCCGCGCGCCGCCATCGCCAGCATGCCCGCCCCCGTGGCCACCACCCCCACCGCCAGCCCCAGGGCCAGCCGGAACGGGAACGCCAGCCGCCCCTTGTCCGGCTGGACCGGCAGCCGCCGCAGCACGAGCGCGAACACCACCAGGCTCAGCGTCTCGGCCAGGAACTGGGTCAGCGCCAGGTCGGGCGAGCCGTGCACGAGGAACAGCAGCGCCGTGCCGTACCCGGTCAGGCCGATGACCAGGGCCAGGAGCACGTACGCGCGGGAGAACAGCACGAGGATCGCCGCGGCCGCGAGCAGCACGGCGATGACCGGCTGCTCGGGCCGCTGCCAGGCGACGACCGGCACGTCCAGGTGCGGCTCGCCCCCGTAGACGACGGAGAACAGGCCCACGCCGACCGTCGCGAGGAGTGTCAGCGTCAGGTAATCGGGCACCGAGCCCCGCTGGATGAGGCCGGTGAGCTGGATGGCGAACCGGTCCAGCCGCCGGATCATCGCCCAGAACACCTGGCCCGAGTCCACGAGGTGCAGCGCCACCCCCGCGCGCGCCACCGGCTCCCTGGCCAGGAACAGCGCCACCCCGCCCGCCAGCGCCGCCGCCGACAGCAGCAGCGGCACGGACGGGCCGCTCCAGGCCGCCAGGTGGGCGTGATGGCCCGGATCGCGGAACGTGCGCAGGTAGGGCGCCATCACGCCCTCGAACCACGGCGCCAGAGGCCCCGCCACCAGCCCCAGGACGGCCAGCAGCGCGGCGGGCACGAACAGGACCGCCGAGACGTGGTGCACCTCCCGCGTCCCGGCCCCCGGCTTCGGGGCGAAGGCGCCCCACAGGAACCGCAGCGTGTAGGCGGCCGTCAGCGCCGAGCCCGCCACCACCCCCGCCAGCACGAGCGGCGCGTCCAGCAGCGCCTCCAGCGCCGCCTCCTTGCCGGCGAACCCCACCAGCGGCGGCAGCCCCGCCATCGACGCCCCCGCCAGCACCGCCACCCCGCACACCCACGGCATCAGGCGCCACAGCCCGCTCAGCTCCCGCAGGTCCCGGGTGCCCGCCGCGTGATCGACGATGCCCACCACCAGGAACAACGCCGCCTTGAACAACGCGTGCGCCAGCAGCATGCCCACCCCGGCCAGCGCCGCCCCCTCGGTGCCCGCCCCGAACAGCACCACCAGGAACCCGAGCTGCCCCACCGTCCCGTACGCCAGCAGCCGCTTCAGATCGGTCTCCCGCAGCGCCCGCCACCCGCCCAGCACCATCGTCAGCACGCCCAGCGGCACCGCGACCGCCCGCCACAGCGCCAGCTCGCCGAACAGCGGCCCCAGCCGGGCCAGCAGGTACACGCCCGCCTTCACCATCGCCGCCGCGTGCAGGTACGCCGACACCGGCGTCGGCGCCGCCATCGCCGCCGGCAGCCACGTGCTGAACGGGAAGACGGCCGACTTCGACAGCGCCCCCGCCAGCACCAGCAGCACCGTGACCGGCGCCAGGTCCGCCGGGCGCAGCTGCGACATCTGGTACGTGCCCGCCTGCTGCCCCAGCAGCACGAACCCGGCCAGCATCGCCAGGCCGCCGAACGTGGTGACCGTCAGCGCCTTCATCGCGGCCTGGCGGCTCATGCGGCTCTCCGGGTCGTACCCGATGAGCAGGTAGGAGAAGACGGTGGTCAGCTCCCAGAAGACGTACAGGAGCAGCAGGTCGTCGGCGGCGACCAGGCCCAGCATCGAGCCGGCGAAGGCCACCATCGCGCCGCCGTAGCGGCCGAGCCCGTCGTCGCCGCGCGGGAAGTAGCGGGCGCTGTAGCACAACACGAGCACACCGACCCCGGTGACCAGCGCCATCAACAGCACGGACAGCGGGTCGGCGCGGAAGGACAGCTCCATGCCCATCGCCCACGGGCGGCTCTCCCGCACCGGCAGCGGGCGCGCCGCCAGCCAGGCCGTGTAGCACAGCCCGGCCGCCGGCGGCACGGCCAGCACCGCGAAGCAGGCGCGACCCAGGCGGGCGGCCAGCCAGGGAGCGCAGGCAGCCGCGACCGCGTGCAGGATCAGCAGCGACTCCATGGGCTCCTCGGGCGGACTCGGGCGGCGTCTCGCGTCAGGACGTTGACCGGAGCCGGTGGGAATTTCCGGCTACGTCCGCCCAATCTCTCCCGAGGCCGCTCCGCGCATCGCGCAGGCACGACCGTTGTTGACCCGAACGTCACCAGCCCCACACCTGCGCGAGGTGCGGGGCTGGTGAAAGGAGCGGAGCCGATCGGCCTTGCGCCTTGCCGGCGGAGGCGCCGGGTCAGGCCATGGGGTTCGGGTCGGGCCTTGGGGTTCGGGTCAGGCTTTGGGGTTGACGTCGCGGCAGGTCCCCGGTCGCGGGGCGGTCCCCGTGATCAGGTACTGGTCCACCTTGCGGTCCAGGCAGGCCGACCCGCGGCGGTAGCCGGTGTGCCCGTCGGCGTCGCGCGTCAGCAGCACGCCGTGCGCGAGCTGCCCCGCCAGCGCCTTGGCCAGCTTGTACGGCGTCGCCGGGTCGCGCGTCGTGCCCACCACCACGATCGGCGGGGAGCCCTTCGCCCGCACCTTCTTGGGGTACCGGGTGCCCTTGACCGGCCAGTACGGGCACGGGTTCTCCGGATGGTCCACGCAGTTGATGGCCATCAGCGCCTCGAAGCTGTTGTCGTAGCGGCCGTCGGGCCGGCGCCCGTTGCCCTCGTCGGCCAGCAGCAGCAGCTTCGTGCCGTCGCCCCTGAACCCCGCCGCCAGCGCCTGGCGCAGCCTCGGCCACGTGTGCACGTCGTACATCGAGTAGTCCACGGCGGCGCTCACCACGGCCTCGGTGACCTGCCGGCCGTCGTACTCGTTGCGCAGCGGCGACCGGTCGGCGCGCGCGTACAGCTCATCGAGCTGCTTCATGCCCGCCTCGACCGTGTGCTCGCGGAACGGGCAGCCCTTGACCCTGAAGCAGTCCTTCAGGAACGACTTCGTCGCCACCTCGAACCCGCGGTCCTGGTCGGCCACCAGGTCATCGCCGTTCTGCGAGGGGTCCTCGGCGCCGTCGAGCACCATCGAGCGGATCCGCGTCGGGAACAGGTCCGCGTAGACGGCGCCCAGGTAGGTGCCGTAGGAGAAGCCCAGGTACGTCAGCCGCCGGTCGCCCAGCGCGGCCCGCATCACGTCCATGTCGCGCGCCGAGTCGGCCGTGCCCACGTGCGCCAGGAGTTCTTTCCCGGAATTCTTCGCGCAATATTTTGCGAAAGCCTGATCCCAGCTTTCCGCTTTCTTGACCTCCGCCTTGGTGTCGGGCGTGGGATCCAGCGCGAAATACGCGTCGAGATCCAGGGTACCGAAACACCGCACCGGAGAGGACGCGCCGACGCCGCGCGGATCGAAACTCACGACGTCGAACCGCTTGCGGATGTCCGCCGAGACGACGTCCTTGCTCGCCTTGAGCGAATCCACGCCGGACCCGCCGGGGCCGCCGAAATTCAGCACGATCGAGCCGATCTTCGGGCCCGTCGCGGGCAGCCGGACCATGCTGATCTTAATCCGCTTGCCGCCGGGCTTCGAATAGTCGAGCGGCACCGACAGTTTCGCGCACTCGTACCCGTTGCCGCAGCCGGACCAGGCCGGTCGCTGGCCGTAATAGGAGTCGAGCCGGCCCGGCGCAGCGGCCACCGCCGTCGCGGAGGTGCCCGTGACGGCGATGAGCCCGGCCAGGACCGGCATCAGGATTTTGCTTGCACGTCGCATAGGAGAACATTCGTTGGCAATACTTGCGGCGTTCTTTATAGGCGCTGTAATAGATCCAATGCAAACCGGAATAGATCCACTGCGAGAAGCGTTTCCGAAAGGGCAGTGACGTGGGGTGACCTGTACGCCTTATCCACGGGGGAGCGAGAGCCCATGTCGCAGCAGAACCGCCCGGTGCGGGGTGACCATCCGTACGAGCAGGAGATCACCTCGACGGACGAGCACGAGGAACGCGCCGGCCGCAGCCTCATCACCACCGACCACGACGTCATCCGCCAATGGGCGGAGGAACGCCAGGCCCGCCCTTCCACGGTGCCGGGCACGGAGCATGACGGCAGGGCGGGCGTGCTCCGCTTCGACTTCCCGGGGTACGGCGGGGGCGACCTGGAGGAGATCTCCTGGGACGACTGGTTCAGGACGTTCGACGAGCGCGGCCTGAACTTCATCTACCAGGAGCACCGCAAGGACGGGAAGCCCAGCAACTTCTTCCGCCTGGAGAACCCGGACCGCGAGGACGCCTGACGCGCGCGACCGTCACCACCGGCGCCTCGGTGGTGACGGTCCCAGCGGTAGCGCGGGCGGTCAGCCGGCGTCGGACACGCGCCGCTGCACCTCGTCGGCCAGCTGGTCCAGTGACCGGTCCAGCAGCTCCCGCACCTCCTCGGCCCGGGCGCCCGACTGGGCTTCGTCCAGCAGGCTGATGTGGACCGTCACCTCGCTGGTGCCGGCGGCGGAGTCGGCCACCTGGAGCCAGCCCGAGTAGTCGGGGTGGTCGCGGCCGCCCCACTCCACCCTGAGCTGGTCTTCGGAGGCGCGGAACAGACCCTCGTGCCGGCCGTCGCCCGGCACCAGCGAGCCGTCGGCCTCCACCGTGCCGGGGCCGCTGTCGTGTACCGACAGGCCCTGCGGCAGCCAGCGGTCCATGATCTCCACGTCGGACGCGACCCCGAAGACCACCATGCTCTCCGCCGGCATCCCGCGCGTCGCCTCGAACTCCGCCATGACCGCCCCCAGAAGGCTCTCCGGACTCCAATGCCAGCGCCGTACCCCTGTGATCTGCTCGCAAACAGCGGTCGCCGCGAGGCCGTCTCCCGCTACGGTTGCGGTGCGTGAGGTAGTCGTTACGGCGAGGGGAGAGCGGGGCGATGGCGCAGCCGCCACGGGTGCCGCCGGAGATGTTCCGGTTCACCAGCACCGAGCGGGCAGACCTGCACACCGCGGTCCTCCACGCGTTCGCCGAGGCGGGGGAGCGGCTGGAGACGGCGCCGGCGGTGGAGGAGGTGCGCGAGCGGCTGCGCGCGACCGGCTGGTACGCGCCGGTCTCCGAGCAGGACCTGGCCGCGACGCTCAAGCAGCTCGCCGGCTGGGGGCTGCTCGACGTGATCTTCGACCACGGGGGCAGCTTCGCGACCGCGGAGGAGTACGAGCGCAGGAACCTGCGCTACGCGCTGACCAGGCGCGGCGAGGCGGCCGTCGCCGGCGTGCGGCACGCGATGGCGATGCTGGCCTCCGGCGGGGCGCTGCGGGCCGCGTCGCTGGACGCGATCGCCGAGCGGCTGGAGGAGCTCGACGGGCTGCTGCGCGATCCCGACCCCGGCCGCGACCGGCGGATCTTCGCCTGCCTGCGCGAGCTGGAGGAGCACTTCGACGGGCTGCGCGGCGACGTGCGGCGCTTCAACGGCGAGCTGCAGCGGCTGCTGCGCGCCGAGGGCGCGGACCTGGCGACGTTCCACGAGGTCAAGGCCGCGACGGTGGCCTACTTGCAGGAGTTCGTGACGCGGCTGGAGCAGCGCGGCGAGCGGATCGCCGCCGCGCTGGAGGCGGTGGCCGGCCACGACGTGGAGGTGCTGCGCGCCCGCGCGCTCGGCGGCGCCGACCTGCCGCGCTGGCCCGGCACCGATCACGTCGCGCCGTGGCTGGCGGCGCGGGCCGAGCGGTGGGAGGGGCTGCGGGCGTGGTTCGCACCCGAGGACGGAAGCGAGCCGCGGGTGCGGCGGGTGCACGACGTGGCCCGGCGGGCCATCGTGTCGCTGCTGGAAGTGCTCGACCGCGTCTGCGAGGCGCGCCGCCGCTCCTCCAGCGCCGCCGCCGACTTCCGTACGCTGGCCCGCTGGTTCGCCGCCGCGCCCGGCGAGGACGACGCGCACCGGCTGTGGGACGCGGCCTTCGGGCTCGGCTCGGCCCGGCACGCGCATCTCGGGCACGCCGACGCGGAGCTCGTCCCGGCGGGCGTGCCGTGGGCGGAGGCCGCGCCGGTCGAGGTGTCGGCGCTGCTGCGCTCGCGCGGGCGCACCGAGCGGATGGGCCGCACCGGCAAGGTGCGGGACGTGGCCGCGCTGAAGGCCGCGCGCCGGGAACGGGCCGAGAAGGAACGGGCCGAGCTGGAGGCCGCCCGGGCGGCCCTGGCCACCACCGGGCCGCTGCGGCTGTCGCAGCTCGGCCAGCTCGGCCACGACACCTTCGGGCGGCTGCTCGACCTGCTCGGCCGGGCGCTGGCCGAGCGGCCCGACTCGACCGGGTTCCGGCGGGCGGTCACCTCCGACGGAAGGGTGGAGATCGTGCTGCGGGCGCCCGACGACGGCGCGGTGGCGGTGCTGCGCACCCCCGAGGGCTGGTTCCGCGGCCCCGACTTCCTCATCGACGTGCGCACCCTCGGCGAGCCGTGGGCGCACGGGCGGGCGGCGGGCGCATGAGCAGACTCGCCAACCAGCTCGTCAGGGCCGAGAAGGAAGAGATCGCGCGGGCGATCAGGACCCTGCTCGGCCGTCCCCTCGTCTCCGCGCACGACGACCCGGCCGCCTTCGACCTGATCAGGAAGCGGCGGGGGCCGCTCGTGCAGTGGTTCGACTACTTCTGCGGCTGGCGGCTCATCGTGGAGCCGCGCCAGGGGTACGCGCGCCTGGTCAAGGCGGGCCCGCCCGGCCCGCGCTCGGCGACCAGGCCCGCGCGGCGGCGCCGCACCACCCGCGCGCCCTTCGACCGCCGCCGCTACACGCTGCTGTGCCTGTGCGCCGCCGAGCTGCTCACCTCGCCGGTCACCACCATCGGGATGCTGGGCCGGCGGGTCGCGCAGGCGGCCGCGGTGGAGCCCGGCGTGCCCGCGTTCGACCCGGTCAGGAACGAGGAACGGGCCGCGTTCGTGGACGCGCTCAAGCTGCTGGAGCACTACGGCGCCGTCACCGCCATGGACGGCGACACCGAGACCTACCTGGGCGACGAGGACGCCAAGGTGCTCTACCGCGTGGACACGACGCGGGTGATCCGGCTGCTGGCCGCGCCGGTCCCGCCCTCCAGGGTGGCCGCCACCGACGGCGCCGGGGCGCTCGCCGAGCTGACCGCCGAGCCCAGGTACGGCGGCGACGAGCCGACCGGCATCCAGCGCGCCCTGTGGGCCCGCCACTCCCTCATCCGCCGCCTGCTCGACGAGCCCGCCGTCTACCACGACGAGCTCACCCCCGCCCAGCGCGCCTACGCCGGCTCCCTGACCGGCCGCCGGATGCTGCGCAGGGCCGCGGAGGAGGCCGGGTTCGTGCTGGAGGAGCGGGCCGAGGGGTTCCTCCTGGTGGACCCCGACGCCATCGCCACCGACACCAGGTTCCCCGACGACGGCAGCCACGCCAAGGTGGCCGCCCTGCTTCTGCTCGACCTGCTCGCCACCGCCGGCCCCGTCACCGCCGCCCGGCTCGACGCCGAGGCCGCCAGGCTGCTGCGCCGCTTCCCCCAGTGGGCCAGGGCGTACCAGTCCGACGGCGGCGGGCCGCGCCTGGCCGCCGACGCGCTGGAGGTGCTCACGCAGTTCGGGCTGGCCCGCCGTAGCGGTGACCAGGTCGCCGCCCTGCCCGCCGCGGCCCGCTACCGGGTCGGGCGCGCCGTACAGGAGGAATCGTGACAGTCACCGAGCTGGCCCCGCCGCGCGCCGCGCACGGGGTGGACGCCCGCTGGACGCCCGTCCGCGCCGGGATCGTGAACGTGTGGCGCTACTACGACGAGGTGTTCGAGTTCCACCGGGGCAGGCTGCTGCTGCGCGGGCCCAACGGCAGCGGCAAGTCCAAGGTGCTGGAGCTGCTGCTGCCGTACGTGCTCGACGCCAGCCTCAAGCCGAGCCGGCTGTCCACGTTCGGCGGCACCGAGCGCACCATGCACTGGAACCTCATGGGCGACGGCGCCTCGGGCACCACCCGCGTCGGGTACGTGTGGCTGGAGTTCCGCCACTCCGACGGCCGCTGGTTCACCTGCGGGGCCCGGCTGCAGGCCACCGTCCACACCAAGAACGTCACCGCCGCCTACTTCACCACCGAGGCCCGCGTCGACACGCCCGACGGCATCCGGCTCACCGGCGAGACCGGGCAGCCGCTCACCAGGGCGCAGCTCGCCGAGGAGCTGGGCACGTCCGGCGTGGTCCACGAGTCGGCGGAGTCGTACCGCACGGTGGTGCGGCAGACGCTCTACCGGGCGCTCAGCGAGCAGCGCTACGACTCGCTGCTCACCGCGCTGCGGCAGCTCCGCACGCCCAAGCTGTCCGAACGCCTCGACCCCGGGCTGCTGTCGGAGCTGCTGTCCAGCGCGTTGCCGCCGCTCGGCGAGGGCGAGATCCACGAGATC
The DNA here is from genome assembly GCF_012034275.1 of Nonomuraea composti. NCBI lineage: Bacteria > Bacillati > Actinomycetota > Actinomycetes > Streptosporangiales > Streptosporangiaceae > Nonomuraea > Nonomuraea composti. Next base: position 516,850 of record NZ_JAATEP010000001.1, read on the forward strand.
GCCGACGGGTTCGAGCGGCTCGACCGGCGGCGCGAGGAGCTGCGGCTGCTCGACCGCGACGTGGAGGAGGCCGACCGGCTCGCCGAGCGGCAGCGCGGGTACGCCCGCCGGGTGCTCGGCGCCGCCGCCGCGGCCGTCACCTCCGCCGCGCACGCCCTGGAGACGCTGACCGCCGAGGTCAAGGGCAAGCGGGAAGCCCTCAAGGAGGCCGAGCGGGAGCTCGACGCGACGACCGTGCGGCTGGGGGAGGAGGAGGCGCAGGAGCTGGCCCTGGCCGCGCGCATCGACGGGCTCAAGGAGAGCGAGGCGTACCGGGCGGGCGGCGACCTGCACCGGCTGCGCGCCGAGGCCCAGGCGGCGCACGAGGTCGCGGCCCGCATGCGCGACCAGGCGGGGCGGGCGGCGCGGGCGGTGACGGCCCGCCAGGAAGCGGCTGCCAGCGCCGCCGCCGACGCCCGCGCGGCGGCGGCACTCGCCGACCGCGCCCGCGCCGACGCCCGCCACGCCGCCGAACGCGCCGGCCTCCTCACCGCCCACGAGGAGACGGAACGAGCAGCGAACCCGGAGGACGGCAAGGACGGCGCGGAGGCCGTGCGGCGGGCGCGGGAGCTGTTGCGGGCCGCCGTCACCAGCCGGGCCGCCCAGATCAGGGAGGTCAGGGCGGGCGTGGCCCGGCACGACGAGGCGGTCGAGCGCCGCACCGCCGCCGAGCACGACCGCGACCAGGCCAGGGACGACCTCGCCACCGCCCAGGAGGCCCACGACCGGGCCGAGCGGCTGCGCGACGACCGGGCCCGCGACCTGGCCGCCGCCCTGGCCGACTGGGCGGCCGGCTGCACGCAGCTCCAGCTCGAACCGGCCGTGCTCGCCGGGCTGGCCGAGGACTTCGAGCGGGCCGACGAGCTGGTCTGCACCGCCCGTACGATGGCCGCCGTCGAGCTGGCCGCCCGCCAGCAGCACCTGACGGCCCTGCGGGAGCGGCTGGCCGCCGAGCGCGCCGGCCTGGCCAGGGAGCGCGACGGCCTCGACGACACCTCCGGGCCGGAGCCGCCCGCCCCGCACACCCGCGGCGCCGCCGCCCGGCGGGAACGCCCGGGTACTCCGCTGTGGCGGGCCGTGGCGTTCCGGTCGGGGCTCGACCCGGTGGCGCAGGCCGGCGTGGAGGCGGCGCTGGAGGCGTCGGGGCTGCTCGGCCTGTGGTTGCGGCCCGACGGCGGGTTCGACGCGGGGGAGCACGACGCGTTCGCCGTGGCCGCGCTGTCGCGGCCCGCCCCCGGCTACAGCCTGGCGCACGTGCTGTTCACCGAGGCGGGCTCGCCGGTCTCGGCCGACACCGTGCTGAGCGGCATCGCGTTCGCCCCGACCGCGATCGGCGTCGACCATCCGGCCGTCGTCGGCGCCGACGGATCCTGGCGGCTGGGCCCGGCGGCCGGGCGGTGGGTGAAGCCGGAGCCGTCCTACATCGGCGCCACCGCCCGCGAGCGGGCCAGGCGCCGCCGCGTCGCCGAGCTGGACGACCGCCTCGGCGAGCTGGCCGGGCGGCTCGCCGAGTGCGACCACCAGCTGGCCGTGGTGGACGCCGACCGCGACACCCTGGCCGCCGAGCTGCGGCGCAGGCCCGACCGGGGCCCGTACGCCGAGGCCGTCCAGGCGCTCGACGGCGCCGTGCGGCGGGTCGCGCTGCTGGAGGACCGGCTCCGGGCCGAGGAGGAGCGGCTGCGCGAGCGCGAGCAGGACGTCACCAGGTCGCGGCGCCGCCTGAACGAGCTGGCCGGCCGGCACGCCCTGTCCGCCGCGCCGGCCGCGCTCGGCAACCTGGAGGAGGCGCTGCGCGCCGCCGAGACGGCGGGCGCCGTCTGGCACGACCGCCGGGCCGACGCCCGCGCCGCCCGCGAGCGCGCCGCCCTGGCCGCGGAGACCGCCGCCGGGTACGAGCAGCTCGCGATCGAGGCCGTCGAACGCGCCGAGGAGGCCGCGGCCGCCGCCGTCGTGCTGGCGGAGCGGCTGGCCGCGATCGAGCCGGCGGCCGGCGCCGGGCACGAGGACGTCCTGGAGCAGCTCCAGCAGGCCCAGCACGCGCACCGGGCCTGCCGCCGCCTGATCAGGTCGGTCAACGACGACCTGGCCCGGCTCAACGCCACGCTCGGCCGGCTGCGCGGCGAGCTGGGCGCCGCCGAGGACAGGCAGGCCGAGGCGGGCCGGGCGCGCGACGAGGTGTGCGGCCGCTTCCGCCGCCTGGTGGCCGGGCACCTGCCGGTGGACGCCGGGGTGCGCGTCGAGCTGCCCCCGGAGGCGGGGGCGCGGGCCGTCCTGGAGGCGGCCAAGGGGGTGGCCGGGCAGCTCGCGTCCGTCCCGTGCGAGCACAAGAACGTCAGGGAGGCCGAGGCGCGCCTGCGGGACGCCTTCCACCACGCCAGGGAGGTGCTGTCCGGGCGGGCCGACCTGGAGCTGGCGCCCGACGAGGACGTCCAGGTGCTGACCGCCACCGTGCACGGCGTGCGGGCGGGGGCGGCGGCGCTGCGCGACGCGCTGCGCGAGGAGCGCGACGAGCGGCGCCGCGCCATCACGGAGGCCGAGCGGGACCTGTTCGACCGGACGCTGGCCGGCGACACGCGGCGGCACCTGGCCGACCGCATCAGGCAGGCGAGCGCCCTGGTGGAGGGCATGAACCAGCGCCTCGAACGCGTCCGCACCGCCTCGCGGGTCGCGGTGCGCCTGGTGTGGCAGGTGGACCCGGCCCAGTCGCCCGGCACCCGCGCCGCCCGCGACCTGCTGCTGCGCGACCCGGCCGGGCTGTCGGAGTCCGACAGGGAGGCGCTGTACGCCTTCTTCAGGGACCGGGTGGAGGAGGCGCGCGCCGACGACTCCTCGGCGAGCTGGGAGGACCAGCTGATGAAGGTGCTCGACTACACGGCCTGGCACCGGTTCGTGGTGCGGCTCGACCGGGGCGACGGGCAGGGCTGGCAGGACCTGACGAGGAAGCTGCACGGGGCGCTGTCGGGCGGGGAGAAGGCGATCGCGCTGCACCTGCCGCTGTTCGCCGCCGTGGCGGCGCACTACCAGAGCGATCCCGGGTGCCCGCGCTTCATCCTGCTGGACGAGGTGTTCGTGGGGGTGGACCGGGCGAACCGGGGCCAGGTGTTCGACCTGCTGGTGGATCTGGGGCTGGACCTGGTGCTGACGTCGGACCACGAGTGGTGCGAGTACCGCGAGCTGGACGGGATCGCGATCCACCAGCTCATCACGGGCGACGGCGACGACGCGGTGACGACGGCCCGTTTCGTGTGGAACGGCTACCGGACGGTCCCGGCCGAGTAAAGAGCATAAATCGATTTAAGATCATCGCTCCAATTCGCCAACCTACGCGTTGCCGTGTCGAGGCGTCAAGGGGTGATTTCCCCGGCCCGGCAAGCGCTTTCCTCCGTTGACACGTTACACGCCGCCGTTTTACGTTCTGGACACCTTAAAACGTTTTGCCGAAACGTTGGCCGGAGGGCACATGAGTGAACCGCCTCCTATCCTTTCGCTGCGTGACGTGAGCAAATCCTTCGGCGCCGTGCGGGCACTCCAGGACGTACGGCTCGACCTTCGGCCCGGAGAGGTCCACGGCCTGGTGGGCGAGAACGGCGCCGGCAAGTCGACCTTGGTGAAGATCCTGGCCGGCGCCCATCAGGCCGACACGGGAACGTTGACAGTGGACGGGAAGGAGCTGAGACTCGCCGGCCCCGGCGACGCGCAGGCGGCGGGCATCGCGGTGATCTACCAGGAGCCCACACTGTTCCCCGACCTGTCCGTGGCCGAGAACATCTTCATGAGCCGCCAGCCCCTGCGCTCCCTGCGCCGCATCGACGCCAGGGCGATGCGGGCCGCGACCGCCGAGCTGTTCGCCAGGCTCGGCATCCAGCTCGACCCCGACCGGCCCGCGCGCGGGCTGTCCATCGCCGACCAGCAGCTCGTGGAGATCGCCAAGGCGCTGGCGTTCGACGCGCGCATCCTGATCATGGACGAGCCGACGGCGGCGCTGTCGGGCGTGGAGGTCGAGCGGCTGTTCTCGGTGGTGGCCTCGCTGCGCGAGGCGGGCGCGGCGGTGCTGTTCATCTCCCACCGCTTCGACGAGATCTTCGCCTTGTGCCGGCGTGTCACGGTCATGCGCGACGGCCGCTGGGTCTCCACCGGGCCGGCCTCCGAGCTCACCGTCGAGGAGCTGGTGCGCCGGATGGTCGGCCGCGAGGTGTCGTCCCTCTACCCCAAGACGGGGACAGCGGCGGGGACGGCGGCGGGGAAGGCCCGGCTGGAGGTCAGGGGGCTGGCGCGGCACGGCGCCTTCACCGACGTCTCCTTCACCCTGCACGCCGGCGAGATCGTGGCGCTGGCCGGGCTGGTCGGGGCCGGGCGCAGCGAGGTGGCCCGTGCCGTGTTCGGCGTGGACCGCTACGACGAGGGCGAGGTGCTGGCCGGAGGCGAGCGGCTGCCGAAGGGCGACACGGCCGCCGCGATCGCGGCCGGGCTGGCCCTCGTCCCCGAGGACCGCCGCCAGCAGGGCCTGGTGATGGAGCTGTCCGTGGAGCGCAACGCGACCCTCACCCGGCGCTGGTCGCTGAGCCGGCTCGGGCTGCTGCTCGGCGGCGGCGAGCGGGCGGCGGCGCGCGAGTGGGGCGAGCGGCTGCGGGTCAAGACGGCCCGGCTCACCGACCCCGTCTCCACGCTGTCGGGCGGCAACCAGCAGAAGGTGGTGCTGGCCAAGTGGCTGTCCACGCGGCCGCGGGTGCTGATCGTGGACGAGCCGACGCGCGGCATCGACGTGGGCACCAAGGCCGAGGTGCACCGGCTGCTGTCGGAGCTGGCCGGGCAGGGCGTGGCGGTGCTGATGATCTCCAGCGAGCTGCCCGAGGTGCTCGGCATGGCCGATCGGGTGCTGGTGATGCACGAGGGCCGCCTGGCCGCGGAGATCCCGCGAGCGCGGGCGGACGAGGAGTCGGTCATGCTCGCCGCCACCGGCCAGAGCGGTGCCGCATGACGGCGGTCGGGGTGCTCGGCGGGGCCAAGGAGGGCACCCGGCTGGTGCACCGCGTGCTGGTGATCAGGGAGCTGGGCATCGCGGTCGCGCTGGCCCTGCTGGTCGGCGTGACGGTGCTGGTCAACCCGCGCTTCCTGACCGCCCAGGGCGTCAAGGACCTGCTGCTCGGCTCGACCATCCTCGCCGTGCTCGCGGTCGGCCAGAGCATCGTGGTCATCACCCGCAACGTGGACCTGTCGGTCGGCTCGGTGCTGGGCCTGTCGGCGTTCGCGACGGGCAGCCTGTTCGTGGCGAACCCGGGCCTGCCCGTGCCGCTCGCGCTGGCCGCCGGCGTGTTGCTCGGCGCGGCCTGCGGGGTGGTGAACGGCGCGCTGATCGCCGCCGCCCGCGTCCCCGCCCTGGTGGTCACGCTCGGCACCCTGTACGTCTTTCGCGGCGCCGACTACACCTGGGCGACGGGCCGCCAGATCAACGCCGCCGACATGCCGCCGGGCTTCCTGCGCATGGGCAGCGCCACGGTGCTGGGCGTGCCGGTGCTCGCGTTGTTCGCCGTGGTGGTGCTGGTGGCGGCCGGCTACTACCTGCGTACCTACCGCGGCGGCCGGGAGCTGTACGCGATCGGCTCCAGCCCGCCCGCCGCCCGTTTGGCCGGCATCCCGGTCGGTAGGCGGGTGTTCGCCGCGTTCGTCGCCAGCGGCGCCCTCGCGGGTTTGGCCGGAGTCCTGTACGCGGCCCGCTTCGGCACCCTGGACGCCAACGCGGGCACCGGCTTCGAGCTGAACGTGGTGGCGGCCGTCGTGGTCGGCGGCGTGGCCATCTTCGGCGGCAGCGGCTCGGTCTACGGCGCCGCGCTCGGCGCGGTCCTGCTCACCACGATCAGCAGCGCGCTGCCGGTGCTCGGGGTGAGCCCGTTCTGGCAGCGCGCCGCGGTGGGGGCGCTGATCCTGGCCGCGATCGGCCTGGACCGGGCGCTGGCGGTCCGCCTGGCCCGGTCCCTGAGAGGAAGGAACGGCAATGGCTGAGCGCGCGACGCGGGCTCCGGGAAGGGGCGAGCGCGCGACCCGCCTGCGAGCCGTGGCCGGCTCCTGGGACGCCGTCCTGCTCGTCGCGCTGGTCCTGGTGGCCGGGGTGGGCGCGCTGGCGATCGAGGGGGTGGCCAGCCCGCGCTTCTGGCGGTTCGTCACGCTGGAGGTCATCCCGATCGCGTTGATCGCGCTGCCCATGACCCTGGTGATCGTCACCGGCGAGATCGACCTGTCGGTGGCCAGCGTGCTCGGCCTGACCTGCACGGTCATGGGCCAGCTCTGGCTGTGGGGCGTCACCTCGCTGCCCGTGCTGGTCGTGGTGGCGCTGCTGCTCGGCGCGCTGCTGGGCGCGGTCAACGGCCTGTTCGTGACCGCGTTCGGGCTGCCGTCGCTGGCGGTCACGATCGGCACGCTCGCCCTCTACCGGGGGCTGGCGTACGTGGTGCTCGGCGACCGCGCGGTGGCCGACTACCCGCCGGAGTGGACGATGGGGGCGATCGCCCCGATCCCGGGCCTGACCATCCCGTGGATGATCATCGTGGTGGCGGTGCTCGCGCTCGTGTTCGGCCTGGTGCTGCACGCCACCCCGATCGGCCGCGGCCTGTACGCGATGGGCAACAACGCCGAGGCCGCCCGCTTCACCGGCATCAAAGTGGCCCGCACGAAGTTCTGGCTGTTCGTGGCCACCGGCACGATGTCGGCGCTGGCGGGGGTCTTCTGGACGCTGCGCTACGCCAGCGCCCGCGCCGACAACGGCAACGGCCTGGAGCTGGCCGTGGTGGCGGCCGTCCTGCTGGGCGGGGTGTCCATCTTCGGCGGGCGCGGCCGGCTGACGGGCGTGCTGGCCGCGGTCGTGCTGCTCGGCGTCCTGCGCAACGCGCTGCAACTGGCCTACGTCCCGGCCAACACCCTGACCATCATCACCGGATCCCTGCTCATCGTCTCGGTCGTGGGCCCCAACGTCGCCGCCATGCTGCGCGAGCGATGGCGCCGGCGGCGGCCCGTCACCCCCCTGCCCCAGGAGTGAGGACACACCATGTCAGCGAGAATGCGAGGCGGCCGGGCGGTCGCCCTGGCGATGCTCACCGCGCTCACCCTCGCCGCCACCGGCTGCGCCAGTGCCGAGGAGCCCGTCGCCCCCGCTCAGACGGGGGCGAGCGGCGGCGCGAAGACGATCAAGGAGGGCTTGAAGATCGCCTTCCTGCCCAAGCAGGTCAACAACCCCTACTTCGACGCCTCCGACAACAAGGGCGGCAAGGTCGCGGTGGCGGAGTTCAAGGGCGTCTACAGCCAGACCGGCCCGTCGGAGGCCAGCCCGTCCGCCCAGGTCTCCTACATCAACACGCTGTCGCAGCAGGGCACGGACGTGATCGTGGTCTCGGCCAACGACAAGGACGCCATCTGCGGCGCGCTGCAGGAGGCCCGCGCCGCCGGCGCGAAGGTGGTCACCTACGACTCCGACACCAACCCGTCCTGCCGGGACGCCTTCATCAACCAGGCCAGCGCCGAGGGCATCGCCGCCTCCCAGATCAAGCTGATCAGTGAGGCGGTCGGCCCGGACGGCGGGGAGATCGCGATCCTGTCGGCGACGGCGAACGCGACCAACCAGAACGCCTGGATCGCGATGATGAAGACCGAGCTGGCCAAGCCGGAGAACGGCAAGCTCAAGCTGGTCGCCACGGTCTACGGCGACGACGACGACCAGAAGTCCTTCCAGGAGGCCCAGGGCCTGCTGGCCAAGTACCCGAACCTGAAGGGCATCATCTCGCCGACCACGGTCGGGGTGGCGGCGGCGGCCCGCTACCTGTCCGGCTCGGCCTACAAGGGCAAGGTGCAGCTGACCGGCCTCGGCACGCCGAACCAGATGCGCGCCTACGTCAAGGACGGCACGGTCAAGTCGTTCGCCCTGTGGAACCCGTCGGACCTGGGCTACCTGGCCGCCTACACCGGCGGGGCGCTGGCCTCGGGGCTGATCACCGGCAAGGAGGGTGACAAGTTCACCGCGGGCAAGCTGGGCGAGTACACCGTCGGCAAGGACGGCACCGTGCTGCTCGGCGACCCGTTCGTGTTCACCAAGGACAACATCGACGACTTCGACTTCTAGACAGGCGCCCCGCCCCGGGCTCACAGCTGGTACGCCCAGGGCGGGTCGGCGCCCGCCACCGAGCAGGTCAGCGCCGACACCCGGGCCGCGAGCTCGGCCGCCGAGACCACCGTCTCCAGGTCGAGCCCGTCGAGCCGGCCGCCGAGCAGCCCCTTGGCCTCCAGGGCGTGCAGCAGCCCGGCGGTGAACGCGTCGCCCGCGCCCACGGTGTCGACCACCGCCACGCGCGGCGCCGCCACCTTGGCCCGCTCGCCGTCGAGCGACACCAGCGCCCCGGCCGCGCCCAGGGTGATGACGACGAGCCGGGCCCCGGCGTCGTGCCAGCGGTCGCAGGCCCGCTCCGGCGGCACGCCGGGCAGCAGGAAGGCGAGGTCGTCGTCGCTGAGCCGGAGCACGTCGGCGAACGCGCACCAGCGCTCCACCTGGTAGTCCTCCCGTGCGGCGAGGCTGGGGCGCACGTTGGGGTCGATCGAGATCGTGGCCCGCGCGGCGGCCGCCCTGGCGAACTCCTCCACGGCCGCCGCGCCCGGCTGCTTGACCAGCGCGAGCGAGCCGGTGTGCAGGCAGGAGGCGGAGCCGAGGCGGGCCTGGTCGAGCTCGGCGGGGGTCCACTGCCAGTCGGCGGTGCCGGCGGCGTAGAAGGTGTACTCGGCCCGGCCGCGCTCGTCGAGGGCGGCGACCGCCAGCGTGCTCGGCTCCCCGGCCACCACGCAGGCCGCCAGGTCGACCCCGGACGAGGACAGGTGCTCGCGGAACAGCGCGCCGAACACGTCGTGCGAGAGCCGGCCGAGGAAGCGCGCCCGCGTGCCGAGCCGCGCCAGCGCCACCGCCGTGTTCGCCGGACCGCCGCCGGGCAGCGCCCGCAGCACCAGCTCGGCGGAGCCCGCCGCGGGCCGGTCGGTGAAGCTGTCGGCCACGCACTCGCCCAGGACGGCGATCATCTGGTCGGCCCTTTCCGATGGGGGCGTTGACGTTTTCCGGATCGGAGTTCATCATCGCAGCACAGCCGATGTCAACGATGACATATGTCAACGATGACATCGAATCCCCCCTGATAGGAACCGCCATGAATGCGAAGCTTCCGGCCGGACTCCTCGTCACCGCACTCTTGCTCGCCGGCTGCGGAGGTAACGGGCAGAGCGCCTCCTCCGCCACCCCCAAGGTCGGCCTGATCACCAAGACCGAGACCAACCCGTTCTTCGTCAAGATGAAGGAAGGCGCCCAGAAGGCGGCGCAGGCCAACGGGATGGAGCTGATGAGCGCCGCGGGCAAGTTCGACGGCGACAACGCCGCCCAGATCACCGCCATCGAGAACATGGTGGCCGCCGGCGTCAAGGGCATCCTCATCACCCCGAGCGACACCAAGGCCATCGTCCCCGCGATCAAGAAGGCCCGTGACGCGGGCGTGCTCGTCATCGCCCTCGACACCCCCACCGAGCCGCAAGACGCCACCGACGCGCTGTTCGCGACCGACAACTTCAAGGCCGGCGAGCTGATCGGCCAGTACGCCAAGGCCGCCATGGCCGGCAAACCGGCCAAGATCGCCACGCTGGACCTGGCCCCCGGCATCACCGTCGGCCAGCTCAGGCACGACGGCTTCCTCAAGGGCTTCGGCGTCGCGGCGGGCGACCCGTCCGTCGTCTGCTCCCAGGACACCCGCGGCGACCAGGCCAAGGGCCAGACCGCCATGGAGAACTGCCTGCAGAAGGCCCCCGACATCAACCTCGTCTACACCATCAACGAGCCCGCCGCGCTCGGCGCGTACACCGCGCTCAAGGCCAAGGGCCGCGAGAAGGACGTGCTGATCGTCTCCGTGGACGGCGGCTGCACCGGCACCAAGGCCGTCCAGTCCGGCCAGATCGCCGCCACCAGCCAGCAGTACCCGCTCAAGATGGCCGAGGACGGCGTCAAGGCCGTCGCCGACTTCGCCAAGAACGGCAAGAAGGCCGCCGGCTACACCGACACCGGCGTCACCCTCATCACCGACAAGCCCGTCTCCGGGGTCGAGGCCAAGGACACCTCCTTCGGCCTGGCCAACTGCTGGGGCTGAGCATGGCCGTCATCGAAGCGCCACTGCCGCGCCGCCTCATCAGCACCCCCGTCGCCGGGCCCCTGGCCGCGCTCGTGCTGGCCTGCCTGTTCTTCGGGATCAACAGCGACCAGTTCTTCACCGGCCCCAACTTCTCGCTCATCATCCAGCAGGTCATGGTGGTCGGCACGCTGGCCATCGGGCAGACGCTGATCATCCTCACGGCGGGCATCGACCTGGCGTGCGGGGCGATCATGGCGTTCGGCGGGATCGTGATGACCAAGCTGGCCGTGGACTCCGGCCTGCCGCCGCTGCTCGCCCTGACCGCCGGGCTCGCCGTCTGCGCCGCGTTCGGGCTGGTCAACGGCCTGCTGGTGACGCGCATCTCGCTGCCGCCGTTCATCGTCACGCTCGGCATGCTGAACGTGGCGTTCGCCCTGACGCACATCTACTCGGGCGAGCAGACGGTGACCGAGCTGCCCGCGCTGCTCACGTTCCTCGGCCAGACCTTCCAGGTCGGGCAGACGAACGTCACCTACGGCTCGCTGCTGACGATCCTGCTGTTCCTGCTGTTCGCCTACCTGCTCGGCTCCACCGCGTGGGGCCGCCACGTGTACGCGCTCGGCAACAGCCCCGAGGTGGCCCGGCTGACCGGCATCAGGACCCGCCGGCTGACCGTCGGCGTCTACACGCTGGCCGGCCTCGTCTACGGCGTCGCCGCGCTGCTCCTGGTCTCCCGCACCGGCGTCGGCGACCCGCAGGCCGGCCAGACCGACAACCTCGACAGCATCACCGCGGTCGTGCTCGGCGGCACCAGCCTGTTCGGCGGACGGGGCCTGGTGCTCGGCACGCTCGTCGGGGCGCTCATCGTCGGCGTCTTCCGCAACGGCCTGCAGCTCATGGGCGTCCCGTCGATCTACCAGACGCTCATCACCGGCGTCCTGGTGATCCTCGCGGTCGCCGTCGACCAGCTCTCCCGCAGGAGGATGCGATGACCACTCCCGTGCTCCAGGCGCGCGGCCTGGTCAAGAAGTACGGGCACGTGACCGCCCTCGACGGCGCCGACTTCGACCTCATGCCGGGCGAGGTGCTGGCCGTCATCGGCGACAACGGCGCCGGCAAGACCAGCCTGATCAAGGCGCTGACCGGCGCCCTGCAGCCCGACGCCGGCGAGATCCGGCTCGACGGGAAACCGGTGCGCTTCCGCGACCCCCTCGACGCCCGCCGCCACGGCATCGAGACCGTCTACCAGGACCTCGCCATCGCCGCCTCGCTCGACATCGCGACCAACATGTTCCTCGGCCGCGAGCTGCGCAAGCCCGGCGTGCTCGGCAAGGTCTTCCGGATGCTGGACAAGAAACGCATGCGCGAGGAGTCGGCCCGGCACATGGCCGAGCTGAAGATCGGGCTGCGCTCGCTCACCCAGCCGGTCGAGTCGCTGTCGGGCGGGCAGCGGCAGGGCGTCGCCGTGGCCAGGGCCGTCGCGTGGGCCACGCACGTCGTCGTCATGGACGAGCCCACCGCGGCGCTCGGCGTCAAGGAGTCGGGCCAGGTGCTCGACCTCATCAGGCAGGTCCGCGACCGGGGCACGCCGGTCGTGCTGATCAGCCACGACATGCCGCACGTGTTCGAGATCGCCGACCGCGTGCACGTGCAGCGGCTCGGCCGCCGGGTCGCCGAGCTGAGCCCGCGCGAGCACAGCATGGCCGAGGTCGTCGCCATCATGACCGGCGCGCTCCAGGTGTCGGACGGCAAGTCCGTGGTGGCCGACCAGGACGCGGCGAAGGCCATCGGTCTCTGACCGGATGCCTGGTCTGACAAGATGTCTGGAATGCGGCGTCCGACGATGACTGATGTGGCCCGTGAGGTCGGAGTCACCGCGAAGACCGTCTCCCGGGTGCTCAACGACGAGGGCCCGGTCGCCGTGGAGACCCGGCGGCGGGTCATGGAGGCGGTCCGGCGGCTGGGCTACCAGCCCAACCTCATGGCCCGCAACACCCGCGTCGGCGCCCGCGACGCCGCGATCGGCCTCGTCGTGCCCGAGCTGGGCAACCCGTTCTTCGGCACCGTCGCCGGCGGCGTCGAGGGCGCCGTGCGGGCGCGCGGGCTCACGCTCATCGTCGGCTCCTCCGACGAGACGGCCGGGCACGAGCAGGCGCTCATCGCCACGTTCCTGGCCCGCCGGGTCAGCGCCCTCATGGTCGTCCCCGCCGCCGACGGCGACCACCGCCACCTGCGGGCCGAGCGGGTGGCCGGGCTGCCGATCGTCTTCCTCGACCGGCCCGCCGCCGGGCTGACCGCCGACTGCGTGGTCAGCGCCAACCGGGAAGGGGCGCGGGCCGGCGTGGCGCACCTGATCGCGCACGGGCACCGCAGGATCGGCTTCGTCGGCGACCTGCCGGCCGCCCTCTACACGCGCAGGGAGCGGCTCCAGGGCTACCGCGACGCGCTCGACGCGGCGGGGCTGCCGTTCGACCGGGCGCTCGTGGAGACCGGGCACGACCTGGAGGCCGCCGCCCGCGCCACGCTGCGGCTGCTCGCGCTGGCCGACCCGCCCACGGCGCTGTTCGCGGGCAACAACCTGGCCTCCATGGGGGCGGTGGTCGCGCTGACGCGGGCCGGGCGCAAGGACGTGGCGCTGGTCGGGTTCGACGACCTGCCGCTGGCCGAGGCGCTCGACCCGCCGCTCACCGCCGTCGCCCAGGACCCGGCGGCGGTGGGGGCCGCGGCGGCCGGGCTCGTGCTGGCCCGCCTGGACGGCGACCGCTCCCGGGCCCGCCGCGTCACGGTGCCGACGCGGCTCATCGTGCGCGGCTCGGGCGAACTGCCGCCACGCACGATTTAGGCCGCCGCGCACGGCCTAGGGCCTTTTTGGGCCGTCCCGCACGGCTCGGGGCCGTTCGGGCCGTTCCGCACGGTCCGGGGCCGTCCCGCTCGGGACGGCCCCGTTCCGCACGGCTCAGCGCTTCACCGTGAAGCGCCCGCTCAGCGGGCCCAGCTCGACGGTGTGCGGGCCCGCCGCCATCCGGCGCACGTCGAACGCGACCGTGGCGCTCCTGCCGGAGGCCAGCGGCACGCTGCGGCGCCGCACCTCCGCGCCGTCCACCACGAGCACCGCCTCGTACGAGCCCGCCCGCTCGCCCACGTTCTTCACCAGCGCCCGCACCCGCACCTCCCGGGAGCCCGAGATCTCCAGGCCGCTCACCGTGAACAGCGCCTCCGGCCCGGCCACCAGGTCGTGCACGAACACGTTGTCCCGGTGGTTGGTGTCGCCCTCTGCCAGGTTCGCCGAGCCGCTCTCGAAGGCCACGTACCGGCCGTCCTCGCTGATCGACGGCAGGCCGGCGCGGCCGTCGCCCTCCTCGCCCCGCGGGCCGGTGGACAGGCGCGTGGTGGTGCCCGCCGCGACGTCGCGGACGAACACGTCGTCGCGCCCGTTCGTGTCCCCGGCGACCAGCTCGGGGGAGTCGCTGGAGAAGGCGACCCGGCTCCCGTCGGCGGTGAGCGTCGGGGCGAAGGACATGGCACGGGCCGGCTGCCCGCCGGTCGTCGCCGACACCAGCGCGGACTTCCCGCTGCCGAGCACCTGGACGTACAGCTCGCCGAGGCCGGCGCCGTTGGTGAAGGCCACGGCGTTCCCACTGGCGCTGATCACCGGTCCGGTGGTCTCCTCGTCCGGGAACGGCACGGCGAGCCGGGTCAGCGTCCCCGTCTGCCGGTCCAGCACGTACGAGTCGATCACGCCGTTCGCGTCACCGGGGGTCAGGGCGTCGGCACCGCTCTGGAAGGCCACGTACCGGCCGTCGGCGCTGATCGTCGGCTCCCGCGAGTTCCCGTCCGCCTGCGTGCCGTCCCGCGTGACCGACAGCCGCTGGGTCGTGCCGGCCTGCCGGTCGCGCAGGAACACGTCGGTACGCCCGTTCGTGTCGCCCGGCACCAGGTTGGCCGCGTCGCTGTCGAAGACGGCGAACCGCCCGTCGGCGCTTAACCTCGGCGGCCCCGACGGCCCGTCGGCCGGCGTGCCGTCCGGCGCCACCGACAGCAGCTCGGTCGTCCCGGTCTGCCGGTCGTGCACGAACGCGTCCGACAGCTCGTTCGTGTCCCCGGGCACCAGGTTCGTGGCCCCGCTGTTGAACCCGACGAACCGCCCGTCCCTGCTGACCGTCGGCGACAGCGAGAACGCGTCGGCCAGCCCGCCGCCGCTCGGCACCGACACCCGCCGGGTCTCCCGGGTGCGCCGGTCGGTGGCGAAGATGTCCAGCTCGCCGTTGGTGTCCTCGTCGTCGGTCAGGTTGGAGGCGAAGCTGGCGAACACCACCACGTTGCCGTCGCCGCTCAGCTCCGGCCACCACGCGTCGTGGTTGCCCTGGCGCCCGTCCGGCCCCAGCGACAGCCGCTCGGTGCGGGGGCGGCGCGGCAGCACGACGTCCGCGCCCGCCCGGCCCCGGCCGACCGTCACGGCCACGGGATCCGACCTGGAGACGCCCGCCGCGTGCGCGGCCACCTGGTGGTCGCCGGCCGGCACGTCCTTGATCGTGTAGCGGCCGTTCGCGTCGGTCGTGCCCGTCAGCACGTCGGGGACGTTCAGCACGGTGACCGTCGCGCCCGGCACGCTCGCGCCGGTCGGCTCGTACGTCACCCGCCCCGAGACCGTGCTCCACCGGGTCCGCTCCAGCTCCAGCCGCACGTCCGAGAGCCGGTCGGCCTTCACCCTGAACGTCTTCGACGCCGTCACGTAGCCGAACCTGGACAGCGTCAGCGTGTGCGTGCCGGCGGGGAGCCGCAGCTCGAACCGGCCGTCCGCGTCCGTCACCGTGCCGCGCCCGTCGGCCCTGGCGACCTTGACGCCGCTCAGCGGCCGGTGGCCGCGTTCGTCGGTGACGACGCCGCGCACGCCGCTGGTCAGCGCCGCCTCCGCCACCGCGGCGTAGGCGTCGATGCGGCCCCGGCCGATGCGCGGGTTCGGGCGCGGGCCGTAGCGGTCGTCGGAGACCGACGTGCCGGCGAGGATCTCCTCGGCCGCCGCCACGGTCAGGCCGGGGCGCGCCTCCAGCATGAGCGCGACCGTGCCCGAGACGTGCGGGGTGGCCATCGAGGTGCCGTTCAGGGCGGCGTACTGGCCGCCGGGAATGGCCGACACCACGTCCACGCCGGGGGCGGAGACGTCCGGCACGACGTACTCGTCCGGCCACTCCGGCGGCGCGTCGAACCAGTCGGTGCGCTTGACCACGCCGCCGCAGGAGAAGTCGGGCACGTCGTCGTCGGCGTCGGTCGCGCCCACCGCCACGGCCTCGTACACGTTGCCCGGGCTGCCGGAGCCGCCGGGCGAGCACTCGTTGCCGATGGCGAAGGACGGGAACGCGCCCGCCCGGTAGATGTTCCTGGCCGGCTCGACCAGCTCGTCGGCGTAGCCCTCGGCGCCCAGCGACATGCTGACGACGTCGGCGGGCTCGCCGGCCGGGGTGCCGTCCGCCTTGTACGGCGCCAGCGCCCACTGCATGCCGGCGATGACCTGCGCGAGCGTGCCCCGCCCGCCGGGGATGACCAGCCCGGCCATCAGCTGCGCGCCCGGCGCGACGCCGATGCGCGTGCCGGAGGCGTCGCCGCCCGCGATCGTGCCCGCCACGTGCGTGCCGTGGTAGGCGCTGTCGTGCGGCTCGCTGGCCACCGGCTTGCCGTCGGCGTCGAACTCGATCCAGCCGCCGGGCGCCTTCGGGTCGGCGGCGTCGGTGCTGGCCAGCTTGCCCTTCAGGTCGGGGTGGGTGACGTCGATGCCGGTGTCGAGCACGGCCACGCGCACGCCCTTGCCCGTCAGCCCGCGCTCGTCCTGCACCCGGTCGGCGCCGATCTTGGCCAGGCCCCAGGTCGTGGCGCCGGCGAGCTTGGGCGCCGCGGCCTTGCCCGGCTCGGGGGCGGTGAGCGTGAAGTTGGGGATGATCCGCTCGACCAGGTCGAGCTCGGCCAGGGCGCCGAGCGTGCCGGGCGTGGCCCGGACGAGGATCATGTTCTTCAGCCAGAACGTGTTGACCACCTGGTCGCCGCGCGAGCGCACGAACGCGGCGACCGGATCCTGCACGGGCGCCGCGCTCTCGATCAGCGCCTCACGCGCCTCGGCGGCGGACTCGGCGGCGGACTCGGCGGCGGACTCGGTGGCGGACTCGGTGGCGGACTCGGTGGGCGGCGGCTCCTCGGCGGTGCGCAGCACGACGACCGCCTCCAGGCGGCCTCGGGCGCTGCTCATCCGTTCGGCCAGCTTGGCGTCGATCTTGGGTTCGCTGCCGGGCGCGACGGTGGCGGTTTCCGCCTGCGCCGGGCTCGCGACGATCATCCCGTACGTCCCTGAGGTCATCACAACGGCGGGTAAGACGGCGGCGAGCAGGCGCCGCCCGGCGGAACGGCGGGAGGTCAGCGGCATGGGGCTCCTTCATCATCGTGGCCGCTGGGGCCGGTGGTGCACCGAGAACGCTGACATCCTCCGATGTTTCCTGACAAGATCCGTTGATGACGCGTTTCAGTCACGTGACGTGAACCCGACACCCCCGGAGGCGGCGATGCTGGAGGCCATCGGACTCGGCCGTCAGGACGAGGAGGTCTACGACGCGCTCGTCCGCCGCACGCAGGCGACCGTCGCCGAGATCGTCGCCGACTGCCACGTGCCGCCCCCGTCCGCGCGGCGCGTCCTGCAGTCGTTCGTCGAGCTGGGCCTGGCCACCCGCTCGACCGGCCGGCCCGTCCGCTACGTCGCCGTCTCGCCCGACAGCGGGCTGGAGGCCATCCTGCGCCAGCGCGAGCGGGAGCTCGACGACGTGCGCGGCCACATCCGCACCCTCATGGACGTCTACCGCGCCGGCACCCGCTTCGCCCATCCCGGCGAGCTGATCGAGGTGGTCTCGGGGCGCGAGGAGGTCAACCACCGCTGGGTGCGGATGCAGCAGGACACGCGGGTGCAGATGCGCGGCTTCGACCGCCCGCCGTACGCCGCCCCGCAGGAGCACACCGAGCCGAACCCGGTCGAGCTCCAGCAGCTCCGAAACGGGGTGAAATATCGCGTCATCTACGACACGAGCGTGCTGGAGCTGCCCGGCTGGCTCGACGACGTCATGACCGGCCTCCAGCACGGCGAGCAGGCCAGGATCGCCGCCGTCCCGATGAAGCTCGGCATCTCCGACGACCGGCTGGCGATCATCCCGCTGCTGCGGGCCGGCGACAGCGTCGTGTCGGCCTCGTACCTCATCCACCCGTCACCGCTGCTCGACGCGCTGATCGCGCTGTTCGAGGCGCTGTGGGAGCGCAGCCGGCCGGTCCGGTTCACCGCGCAGGAACCAGGGGGAGAGCCGGGGCGGGAGCTGTCGCAGGACGAGGAGCGGCTGCTCACGTTGCTGGCCGCCGGCGCCACCGACAAGGCGGCCGGCCGGGCGCTCGGGTGGAGCGAGCGGACCGTGCAGCGGCACCTCACGCGGCTGATGGGGCGGCTCGGGGTGCGGACCCGCTTCCAGGTCGCGATGGAGGCGACCCGGCGCGGCTGGATCTGACGCGCTGGACCGCTCGGACGGTGCCGGGCTCAGGCGCAGGTGTAGCCCGAGGGGAGGCTCGTGTCGCCGCTCGGGCGGGTGGCCTGGAAGCCGAACGTGGTGCTCTGGCCCGCCCCCAGCGTGCCGTTGTGCGCGGCGTTCCTGGCCGTGACGGTCTGCCCGGAGACGGTCAGCACCGCGTTCCACGAGCCCGTGACCGCGTGCCCGGCGGGCAGCGTGAACGTCACCGTCCAGCCGTCGCGCGCCGACGTGCCCGTGTTGGCGACGGTGACCGGCTGGATCACGTAACCGGTGCCCCACTGCGTCTGCGTGGTCGCCATGGCCGTGCAGCCGCCCTGCGCGCCGCCCGTCGTGGTGGTCACCGTGACCGTGCCGGACACGGGGGACAGGTTGCCGGCCGCGTCGCGGGCCCGCACCTGGTAGCGGTAGGTGGTGCCCGCCGTCAGGCCCGTGTCGGTGTACGTGGTCGTCGCGGACGTGCCCGCCTGCGTGAACGAGCCGCCCGACGCGCCCGTGGCACGCAGCACGTCGTAGCCGGTCACGCCCACGTCGTCGGTCGAGGCGGCCCACGTCAGGGTGGTCGAGGTGGCGGTCGTGCCCGAGGCCGACGGCAGGCCGGGCGCGGTCGGCGGGGAGGTGTCGGTGCCGCCGGACGCGGGCGGGATCCGGATGATGCGGTCGTCCTGCGCCACCGGCGTGCCGCGGCCGTCGCGGTTGCTCGTCGCCACCCACAGCCACCCGTCGGGGCCGGCCGCCACCGCGCGCAGCCGCCCGTACGACGACTGCAGCTCCGCCACCGGCGTGCCCGCCCCGCCGCCGGACGTCAGCGGGACCACCCACAGCCGCTGGCCGCGCAGCGCCGCCGCGAACAGCGCGCCGTTCGCGTACGCCAGCCCGCTCGGCGACGCCTCGGCCGTCGTCCACGTGACGATCGGGTTGCGGAAGGAGGTGTTCGAGCAGGTGCCCTCGCAGGTCGGCCAGCCGTAGTTGCGGCCCGCGACGATCTGGTTGACCTCGTCCCACGTGTTCTGGCCGAACTCGGTGGCGTACATGCGGCCCTGCGCGTCCCAGGCCAGGCCCTGGACGTTGCGGTGGCCGTAGCTCCAGACGCGGGAGCCGGGGAACGGGTTGCCCGACGGGACGCCGCCCGTCGGCGTCATGCGCAGGATCTTGCCGGCCGGGCTGTCGAGGTTTTGAGCGTTGGCGGTGTTGCTCGCGTCGCCGGTGGCCACGTACAGCATGCCGTCGGGGCCGAACGCGATGCGGCCGCCGTCGTGGATCGTCGCGCTCGGCACCCCCGAGAAGATCACCGTCTGCGTCTGCGGGGCGCTGAGCTGGAACCTGACGAGGCGGTTGTCGCCGCTGGTGCTGGTGAAGTACGCGTACACCCAGCCGTCCTGCGCGTACGACGGCGAGACCGCCAGGCCCAGCAGCCCGCTCTCACCCGACGCGCTCACCCCGCTGACCGTCGCCACCTGGACCGGCGCCTGCCCGGGGCGCACCTGCATGACGCGGCCCGTGCCGCGCTCGGACACCAGCGCGCTGCCGTCGGGCAGGAACGCCATCGCCCACGGCACCTGCAGCCCCGTGACCGCCACCTCCGCCCTGGCGAAGTCGAACCCGCCCACGACCTGCGCCTGCGCCGGGGGGACGCCGAGGACGAGGGAGAGCAGGGGGGCGAGCAGGGTCAGGACCAGCACGGGGACGGCACGGGCACGCATGACACGCTCCTTGACCGGATCGGTGCCGGCACCGTAAGCACCCTCACGACCGGATCTCAACCGGCGCCGGCCGGGCGAGCCCGGTGATCTGCGCCGACGGCCGCCGCGACGATGAAACTTTCACGGCGCGGCCGGCCGGGACGCCCGGGGCGGGCTGGGGTCAGGGGGTGCGCAGGCCCGCGAACAGGTCCTCCTCGTGGTCGGGCGCGTCCACCTTGCTCAGCACCCGCTCGAACGCCTCGTGCGAGAACGCCTGCTGCTGCGCCTCCTCCGGCATGCGCAGCAGGAAGATGTTCTCCCCCTGGCTCTCGTGCGCCCGCAGGGCCTTGAGCTTGCGCTCGGTGTAGGGGGCGACGTCGACGACGGCGGTCACCCGCTCGTCGGGGGTGCCGAAGTCGTCGGAGGGCGTGAAGTCGCCCATGTCGGCGCCGTGCTCGCGCATCAGCTCGAACATGCGCTTGATCGCCGACCGGGGGATGGCGGTGTAGTAGAGCTTGTCGGGGATGCCGGTGCGCTCGGCGGCGGCCACCGTGACGCGGTGCGTCTGCACGTGGTCGGGGTGGCCGTAACCGCCGCCGCCCGTCTCGTCGTAGGTCACCACGACCTGCGGCCGGTAGTGCTCCATCAGCGCGGCCAGCCGGGCGGCGGCGGTCTCGACGGGCACGTTGGCGAACGCGTCGGGGTGGCCGTTGCCGTCCCAGCCGTCCATGCCGGAGTCGCGGTAGCCGAGCAGCTCCAGATGGTCGATGCCGAGGTGGGCGACCGACTCGCGCAGCTCGCCCAGCCGCCGCCGGGCCACCGCCTCGTCGTCGTGACCCGGCTCGCCCGGCTTGACGCCGCCCTCGCCGTCGCCCTGCTCGCCGTTGGTGCAGGTGACCAGGACCGTGCGGATGCCCTCCTCGCCGTAACGGGCGAGGATGCCGCCGGTGCTGAGACATTCGTCGTCGGGGTGCGCGTGCACGACCATCAAGGTGAGTTGCCGATCCATGTGAGCAGAAACTACCCGGCGCCTCCGACAATTCCGGATCGGGCGAACGCGTGATCAAGCGGTCGCGGAGCGGGCGAGCTCGCCCGCGCGGGCGCGGGCCAGGGCCGCCGCCGCGCCGTCGCCGAGCGCGTCGGCCAGGGCCGCCTGCTTGAGCCAGTTGTACGGGCTGCACGGCCGCACGCCGATCCGCTCGCTGATGAGCATCCTGGCGACGTCCGCCCGCCCCGCGCGCAGGGCGGCCTCCAGCAGCGTGCGCTGGACGGCGTCGCGCTGCGCGTGGCTGCCGCCGAACTCGTTGACCCGGTGCCGGATCGGCAGCAGCAGCTCGACCACGCTCTCGTAGTCGCCCCGCCCGAACGCCACGATGGCCCGGCACACCGGTAGCCCCACCCGGAGCGTCATGTCGTGGTTGGTCACCCCGGGGTGCGGCTCGGCGACGTACGCCGCCCGCCCCGCGACCAGCTTCTCCGCCTCCCCGATGCGCCCGGCGCCGACGTACGACATGACCGCGTGCATGTCGTTGAACGCGTAGAACGGCTCCGCGACCCGCTCCGGCCAGGCGTCGGCCAGCGCCCGCCAGCGTTCGTGCTGCTCAAAGCCCTCCAGATGGAGCCGCCACAGCAGCGCGGCGGCGTCGAGCAGCTCCATGCAGCCCTGCCCGGCGGCCAGCACCGCGTCGTAGATGGCGAGGACGCGGGGCACGTCGCCGGTCTCCAGCGCGTACAGGCAGTAGTGCCACCAGGTGTGGACGTTGAAGAACGTCCCGGACGACCAGTGGGGCGTGCGCGCGTCGAGGTAACGCAGCCCGTCGCCGAAGCGGCCCTGCATCTCGTACGTGTGCACCACCGCGTGGATCCCCCACACGTCGCGCGGGTTCAGCTCGACGGCCCGCAGCCCGATCTCCTCGGAGCGGTCGTAGTGGCCGGACTCCTCGAGGCCGAAGGCGTACATGCCGAGCACGTGCCCGAAGTGCGGGTCGTCGTCGTGCCAGGCGGTCAGCGCGCCGCCGACGCGGTCGCGCAGCATGCGCGCGTCGCCGGTGAAGAAGTCGATCTGGTGCCCGGCGGCCAGCGCGAGCGCGTCGCGCGGGTGCTCGGCGGTGATCCGGGCGAGCAGCGTCCCGCAGGTCAGGAAGTCGCCGCCGAGCAGCGCCCGCACGGCCGCGACGTGCGCCCGCTCGCGCGGCAGCAGCGCGGCGCCGCCGGTGCGGCGCAGGAACGCCCCGAACCGGGCCCGCGCCGTGCGGGCGTCCTCGGCCTCGGTGGTCAGCAACCCCAGGTACGCGCTCAGGACGTGGCCCATCGGGAAGTCGGGCGACTCGGCCAGCGCCGCGTTCGCCTCGGCGTCCACCTCGGCCCTGAAGTGCAGCAGCTCGTCGATCGCCCGGTCGTAGTGGCGCACCGCCGCGGCACTCGCGCCCGTCATCGCCAGGCCGTGCTGGTCGTGGGTCACCGCACCACTGTAACCAGCGGCACCCTCAACCAGCGGCACCCTTAACCAGCGGCACCCTTAACCAGCGGCATCGTCGCTGGCAGCGCCCTGTGGAGGCCTACATGCGCGATTCACGGGCACTCGGGGTGGTCTGAAAAGACCTCTCGGGAGGTAAGGGTGAATACTGCGCAACAGGCAGGACGCGAGGCCAAGGCCGCGACGCAGCGCGCGACGCGCAGCCGGCCGATGGCCGTGCTGACCCGGGTGGGCTTGGCGTGCCGCGGCGTGCTGTACGCGCTGATCGGCGTGCTGGCCCTGCAGATCGGCCTCGGTCAGGGATCGGGCGGGCAGGCCGACAAGTCGGGTGCCATCACCACGCTGGCTGAGCTGCCGTTCGGTGAAGTGTTGTTGTGGATCATGGTGGCGGGGTTCGTGGCGCTGGCGATCTGGCAGGCCACGGAGGCGTTGTTCGGCGTCGCGAAGGTGAAGGACCGGGTCGAGGCCGCCGCGCGGACCGTCGTGTACGTGCTGGTCGTCGGCACGCTGTGGAGCGTGATCACCTCCGGCCAGGCCGGCTCCGACGACCAGAAGTCGCAGGACGTGACCGGCAAGCTGCTCGACCTGCCCGGCGGCGACTGGATCGTGGGCGCGATCGGGCTCGGCCTCGTCGCGCTCGGCGTCTACTGGGTGCACCGGGGCGTCACGAAGGGCTTCAGGGAGGAGCTCGACCAGGGGCGGATGTCCCCGAAGGCCCGCATGGTCATGGACCGGCTCGGGGTCGGCGGGTACGCGGCCCGCGGGGCGATCGCCGGAATGGCCGGCATCTTCGTCGTCTACGCGGCGATCACCCACGACCCGGACAAGGCGGGCGGCATCGACAGCGCGCTGCGGCAGTTCGCCGACACCCCCGCCGGGCCCTGGCTGCTCGTGGTGGTGGCGCTGGGGTTGCTGCTGTTCGCCGGCTACTGCTTCGGCGAGTCCCGCTGGCGCCGTACCTGATCGGCCGCTAGGCGGAACGCTTCGCGACGACGGCCCGGCCCATGGCCGGGTCGTCGCAGAACGCCCCGTCGATCCCCAGCTCGATCAGCCGCGACAACCAGCCCATCACGTTCCCCATCGCCCTCGGGAAGACGGGGCTCGCCGGATCCCCGAGCCGGTAGTCGGCCGGGAGCTGCGTGTTCTCGTTCCGCACCGTCCACACGTGCACGTCCAGCCGCCTGCGGTGGGCGTCCGCGACGAGCGTGGTGGGGGCGGTCGTCGCGCCTGAGGTGTCCACCGGCACCACCCGCCGGGTGTCCACGCCGATCCCGTTCGCGTACGCCGCCACCTCGCGCAGCCCGTCCGGCTTGACCATGTCGTCGTAGGTCCTGGTGCTGCCGGCCGCCACCCAGTCGTAGGGCGCGCCGCCGTACGTGATGAGCTGGATCAGCGGCAGCCGCGTCCGGCCGCGCAGCTCGCGCAGGTTCGCCGTCTCGAACGACTGGATGTACGCCTTGCGCACCCGGTACCGGTTCAGCACGTCGAGCAGCGGCTCCTCCAGCGACAGGCCGATGGAGTCGAAGTAGGTGGGGTGCTTGGTCTCCGGGTAGACGCCGACGCCGTGCGCCAGCGCCAGCTTCACGACCTCCTCGAACGTCGGGATCTCCGCCAGCCCGTCGAACGCGGTGTTGTCCGGCCGCAGGTCGGGCACCCGCTCCTTGGCGCGCAGCGTCTTCAGCTCGGCCAGCGTGAAGTCCTCGGTGAACCAGCCGGTGACGGGCCGGCCGTCCACGGTCTTCGTGGTGCGCCGGTCGGCGAACTCCGGGTGCGCGGCCACGTCCGTGGTGCCGGAGATCTCGTTCTCGTGCCGGGCGACCAGCACGTGGTCCTTGGTGGAGACGAGGTCGGGCTCGATGTAGTCGGCGCCCATCGCGATGGCGGCCTCGTACGACAGGAGCGTGTGCTCCGGCCGGTGCGCGGAGGCGCCCCGGTGTCCGATCACGATGGGAGCCTGGCCACGGCGCTCGGCCGTGGCGCTCGGGGTCTGGGTCAGCACGACCGCGACCGTACCGCCGACGAGGACCGTGGACAGCACGCTCGCGAGTAACCTGCGCATCGTCATGCGCGCACGGTAGACCTTCGAGGTGGACCGCGAGTTACGCACGAGCACACAGCGCCGGTCGGGACGGAACGGGCCGCGTTCATCGGGCCGGGTTCACCGGGGCGTGGCCCGGGCGGCCTCGATCACGGGGCCGCGTTCATCGGGGCCGCGTTCATTGGGGCGTGGCCCGGACGGCCTCGATCACGCTCGTCGACAGGGCCAGCTCGGTCACCCCGGTCACCTCCAGCCCCGCCTCCCGCAACAACGCGGTGTACTGCGACAGCGAGCGCTCCCCGCCGGCCCCGAACACGCCCAGCATCCGCATGTCCAGCTCCTTGCCCATGTGCGGGGAGTCGTCATCGGGCAGCACCATGTCCACGAACAGGACCCGCCCGCCCTCCGGCAGCACCGCCAGCACATTCTGAATGATCTTGGTGGCTTCCGGGTCGTCCCAGTTGTGGATCACGTTGGACAGCAGGTAGACGTCCGCCTCGACCGGCACGCTGGAGAAGAAGTCACCCGTGATCACCCCGGCCCGGTCGCCCACCCCGCGCCCCGCCAGGTACGCCCTGGCCACCGGCGCCGTGTGCGCCAGCTCGAACACCACGCCCCGCAGCTGCGGATGCGCCCGCAGGATCGTGGCCAGGATGTGCCCCTTGCCGCCGCCCACGTCCACGATCGTCCTGGCGCCGGAGAAGTCGTAGCGCTCGGCCAGCTCCTTGGCGAACGGCCTGGACCGGGCGTCCATGAACGCGTCGAACCACCCGGCCAGCTCCTTGTCCGCGGCCAGGTGCTCGTAGAGCCCGCCGTACCGGTCGGCGAACGCCTGCCGGCCCGCGCGCACGGTCTCGGCCAGCGTCATCAGCCCGTACATCATGGCCGGATCCGCCGTGGTCAGCACGCCGGCGTGCAACGACCGCGGATGCCCGGGCACCAGGACGGCCCCGCTCTCGGTCAGCTCGTACGTGCCCGGCGAGACGGACCGCAGCAACCCGAGGCCCGCCGCCGCACGCAACACCCTGGCCAGCATGTCCGGCCGCGCCCGGCACCGCTCGCTCAGCTCGGCGACCGTATGCGGCCCGTCCTCCAGCGCCTGCGGCACCTCCAGCCGGACGACGGCGGCCAGCGCACTGAAACGCCACACACCCCGGATGAGATCCCAGACGGACGCCGTGGGATCGGGTGCTGTGCCATTGGGTCCTGTGCCATTGGGTGCTGTGTCATGGGGTGCTGTGCCATGGGGTGCTGTGCCATGGGGTGCTGCGTCATCGGGTGCGGTGGGATCCGACATGGAATTCCTTTCACGACAGGCGCCTCGCCCGCCGATCCCGGGCGAGCACGCGACGTCCGGCGGCCATTCCCGAAATGCGGCTCCCCACGATTCGCGACGAATACGCGGCCACCCCGATCACGACCCGCCTGCCGCCCGGTGAGATGCGGGGAGGTGATGAGGGAAGGCATCATGGTGACTCCTCGTGCAGGGCGCAAGCAAGGGTACTGGTGGGCTTTGCAATTTGTCATTACCGGGAATGGAAAAGGTCCGTGAAATACGGCCGGCCGCCGAAACGCGATAAAACGGCGGGGCGAAATTCGGCGGCCAGGTGGTCACGAAGTTCGGCGTGCCGGAACTGGTAGGCGATGCCGGAGATCCTGAGCAATCCGGCGCCGTAACACCAGTCGAGGAACCGGCCCAGACGCCAGGGGAGCCGGCCGCGGGTGCACAGGAGGAACGCCAGGTACCGCATGCTCACCGGGCCGCCAGTGATCGAGGTGCTGAAACCGAACAGCAGGCCGACGAGCGCGGTGGGGACGGCGAGCTCGGCGGAGCTGCCCAGAACGAGCCCGATGATCATGCACACGACCGCGGTGACGAGCGTGGGCACCAGATGCCCGACGACGTCACCCCTGAGCACCGACCTGGCGTCGATGATACCGGTGCTGTCGCTCGTGGCCAGCCCGAACACCAGCGCGGTGACGAGACCCAGCGCGGGCCAGAGCAGCAGCCCGAACGCCGGCTCGGTCGTCAGCCCGAGCAGGATCCCCACGGCGAGTCCGAGCGCGAGCCCGCGCCGCGCGCGCCGCAGCAGCGCCCGGCGGCCTTCGGCAGTGCGGGCACGAGAGGTGTCGAGGCGGCCAGGAGCGGGCCAGAGATCCCACCAGTCGCCCGTGCCGATCTGGATGGCGCCGACCAGGAACAGGGAGCCGCCGATCGTGACGGACCACCAGCCGGCGAAGGCGGATCGGGCGAAGACGGCGAACAGCACCGCCGCGATCAGGTTCACGGCCAGCATGAGCAGGACGGCGACGGCTCGGGGGCGGCGCCCCGCGAGAGGCCACAACTCGTGCAGCACGAGGTCGGTGCTGGACAACGGGCGTCCGGCGAGCGTCGGGCGCCCCTCGTTGGCGGCCAGGTAGGCGGCCAGGAGCGAGAGCCAGGCGTGCACCTGCTCCGAAGCGGGGGCCGGCTTCCCCGGACAGGCGGCGACCCGCGCGTGGACGAACCGGCTGAGCAGGTGGTGGTGTACGCTCTCCTCCCCGGCCAGCAGGATGAGGTCACGTGGGTCGCGCAGGAACCGGCCACTGACCGGGTCGCGTTCGTGGAAGACGCTCGTGACGAGGGTCAGCTGCCAGGGCGTGCTCAGGGACTTCGCGAGAGCGTGGTCTCCCTGGGTGAGGACGTCCAGCACCGGCTCCCAGCGGGCCGGATCCTCCTGG
This sequence comes from Nonomuraea composti, assembly GCF_012034275.1. Taxonomy (NCBI): domain Bacteria; kingdom Bacillati; phylum Actinomycetota; class Actinomycetes; order Streptosporangiales; family Streptosporangiaceae; genus Nonomuraea; species Nonomuraea composti. The sequence goes on from NZ_JAATEP010000001.1 coordinate 543,492, forward strand.
TCGGTCACGGCCTGGATGAATCGCCACGCCTTGTCGCCCGACACCGGTGCCATGTCGATCCGGGCGACCGCCTTGGCGCCCGCGCCGGCCTCGACGAACGCGTCATACTGGCCGGTCCTGCAGGTCACGACGAGCCGCGACCGCGTCAGCCCGTCCTGCTGGTACTCATCCAGCGCGACCAGCGCCCGGCCCGCGCGCGAGCCGAACCCGGGCTCAGGCGTGTCGTCCATCTCGTCCAGCCCGTCGACCACCGGCAGGATCCGCCCGGCCGCGACGAGGGCGGCGGCGGTCACCGGCGAGAGGGCGAACGTCGCCACCAGGTGCCCGGCGAGCCAGTCGGCCACCGGCACGCCGGTGTCCCAGCTCGCCGCCGACAGCCGGACCGGGACGGGGTCGTCCGCGTCGCGGCCGGTGAGCAACCCAATGATCAACTGCACCGCAAGGACCGTCTTCCCCGATCCGGCGGGCCCCGTGATCACCAGCCGTTCCGGCGCTTCCAGCCCCCGGAAGTAGGCCACGACCTCCCGCAGGCTCCCGTCCGGCGCGGCGGAGACCGGGCTGCCCTGGCGGCGGAAGGTGAACTCGACGTCGATGACCTCCTTCTCGCCCACCAGTTGCGTGCCCTGCTTGGTCTCCGCCTTCCGCACCGCCTCCGCCAGCCGTGCCGACCACACCTGGACGTCGGCGTCGGCGATCCGCTGCGCCGCCCGTCCCTGTCGCCACGCCGTCCCGGCCAGCGCCGCGGACACCAGCCCGATGCCGGCGCCGACCGGATCGACGTCGCCCTTGTACTCCGACCACGTCCACACCGCGGCCGAGACCGCGACCACGGCGAAGACCACGGCGGTCGCCCTGCACCACCACGCCCGGCCCATGGCGCCATCATCCCCGCATAACGGGGCCGATGCTCACAGATCGGTGGCGATGATGTGCTCGATGTTGCGCTCAGCCAGTGCCGTGATCGTCACGAACGGGTTGACGGTCGTGTTGCCCGGGATCAGCGCCCCGTCGATGACGTACAGCCCCGGGTACGCGGTCAGCCGGCCGTAGTTGTCGGTGGCCTTGTCGAGCACGGCGCCCCCGAGCGGGTGGTAGGTCAGGTGGTCGCCCCAGATCTTGTAGACGCCGAACAGGTCCGTCCGGTAGATCGTGCCCTCCTTGGCGTTGATCTTGTCGAAGATGCTCTTGGCCATGTCGATCGACGGCTGCTTCCAGGCGGTCTGCCAGCTCAGCTCCACCCGGCCGGCGCTCGCGTTCCAGGAGAACCGGGCGCGGTTCGGGTTGTCGGTGATGGACAGGTAGAACGAGGCGTACGTCTCGATGCCGGTGGGCAGCGGGGCCACCTCGGCGAAGGCGCCGCCGGCCGTCCAGTTGTCGATGCCGCAGCACGGGATGGCCGACTGGAGCTTGCCCGTCGGGTCCCACAGGTGGTTGGCGCGGCCGCACATGACGTTGCCGTTGTCGCCCCAGCCCTTGCCGACCTCGCCGTTGAGCGCGGGCAGCACGCCCGTCGCCTTCAGCTTGACCAGGAGCTTGCTGGTGCCGACGCTGCCCGCGGCGAAGAACACCCGGTCGGCCGTGACCGTCTTCGTGGTGACGACGGCGCCGGTCGTGTCGATCTGCTCGATGGTGACCGTGTACGAGCCGCCCGCCGGGGCGACCGAGGTGACCCGGTGCAGGGGGGAGACGGTGACGCGGCCGGTCGCCGCGGCGCGGGCCAGGTACGTCTTCTGCAGCGACTTCTTGCCGTGGTTGTTGCCGTAGAGGATCTCGCCGGCCAGGGCCGACTGGGGGACGGTGCCGGCCGCCTCCTGCTCCATGTAGTCCCAGTCGTAGACGTCCGGGACGAACACGAACGGGAAGCCGGAGCGCTGGGCGTGCTTGCGGCCGACGCGGGCGTACTGGTAGCAGGCGGTCGTCTCGAACCAGGCGGGGTCCACCGTGGCGACGCCCAGGCCGGCGTTGGCGCGCGGGTAGTAGACGCCGTACATCTCGGCGGGGTCGACGGAGGGGAGGACGGCGGGGAAGTTCTCGCGTTTCGGGGTGACCGCCATGCCGCCGTTGACGAGGGAGCCGCCGCCGACGCCGCGGCCCTGGTAGACGGTGATGCCGGCGAACTCCTCCGCGTCCAGGATGCCCGTGTGGCGGGGGATGTCGCGGTCGATGGGGAAGCCGAGGAAGTAGTTGAGCGGGGCTTTGGTGCGGGTGCGCAGCCAGTAGGAGCGGTAGTCGGGCTCGCGCGTGTTGCAGAAGATCTTGCCGTCGGTGCCGGGGGTGTCCCAGGCCTTGCCCATCTCGATCATGTGGACGTCCACGCCCGCCTGGGCGAGGCGCAGGGCGGCCACCGAGCCGCCGTACCCGGTGCCGATGACCAGGGCGGCGACGTGCGCGCCCGAGCCGATCGGGCCGGCGGTGCGGGCGCGGGCGGCGGGGGAGTGGGCGCCGAGGGCGGCGGTGCCGAGCAGGGCGCCGGTGGCGGTCAGGAAGCCGCGGCGGGAGACGTCGTCGGTGGTGCTCATGGGGCCGGCCTCACTCTCGGCTCGGGGTGGGTGCGGGGTCGCCGGACGGGCTGCGGGCGGATGACGGTGCCGAGGAGAGGGCGGGGGAGGGGGCGTGCGGAAGGCGGCAGACGGTGTCCAGGCCGAGGACGTGGTTGAGGCGGCCGAAGGCCAGCCACGAGCCGATGCACATGCTCAGCTCCACGATCTCGAGCTGGCTGTAGTGCGCGCTCATCCGGCCCCAGAACTCCTCGTCGAGCCCGTGGTGGTCCAGGGTGTACCGCTCGGCGTACTCGGCGGCCAGCCGGGTGCGGGCGTCGAAGCCGCCGGTGGTGCGCCATTCGGTGACCGCGTCGGCGAAATCGTCCTCGACCGTCTGCCCGTCCCGCTCGGTCCGCCAGTCGAGGCAGAACGCGCAGCCGTTGATCTGCGCGACCCGCAGTCTGGCGGCCTCGAACTCGCGCAGCCCGAGCGTCGTGTGCGCGTACACGGCCATGGAGTAGCCGGACGCGGCGGGCCCGATGCCGGGCACCATCTCCCCCCACACGTACGCGATCGCGTCCTTCCCCTCAGGGATGTCGATCTTCACCCGTTCCTCCTTCCGGCGTTGCCGAGCTTGCCGATGGCGGGCCGCAGCGGTACGTCGAGCGCGTCGTAGAGGCCCGGCCCCGCCTCCACGAGCCATTCGATGGCGCCCACCAGGCGGCCGGCGGCGGTCGCGTTGCCGCCGGCGGAGTGGTTGCCGTCCTCGTCGCTGGCCTGCACGGTGACCTCGATACGCGGCCGGCCCTCGATGATCACGCGGTGCGCGCCGGCGCCACCGGGCGGGGCAGGCCAGTCGGGCGCGCACGACGGGTGGATGCGGGTGACGTGCTCCAGCACGATCCTGGGCGCTCCGCCGACGATCCCCCGCACCTCGAACCGCACCGCGCCCTGCGTGCCCGCCTCGAACGCGCCCATCGACGCGGTCTTGACGGCGGACTCCAGCGGCCGGCGCTCCACGTGCTCGCGCACGTCGTCGAGGTCGGCGCCGAGCGCCCTGGCGATGAGCCGCACCTGGCCGCCCCACACCATGGAGGGCACGGACGGCGCGAGCATCGGCGGCTCGTAGTCCATCGGCTGGCCCATGCCGACCAGGTAGCGGACCGCGTCGGGCTGGTCGTAGGTGGAGTAGTCGAAGATCTCCTGGCAGCGTACGGCGTCCACGGTCGAGGCCAGCCCGCTGACCAGCAGCGGCAGCACGTCGTTGGCCCAGCCGGGGTCGACGCCGGAGGTGAACAGGGAGCCGCCGCCCTCCTCGATCGCGGCCAGCACGGGCCCGCGGATCTCGGGCGGGGCGCCGCGGTGGTCGTAGAGGGCGTACAGGGAGGGGGTGACGACCACGGCGCCGGCGCGCAGGGCGCGGACCACGTCGTCCAGCGCCTCGGACGGCCGCATGTCGCCGGAGGCCGCGTACACGACGGCCTCCGGACCGGCGGCGAGCGCGGCCTCGACGTCGGTGCTCGCGGGGACGTCGAGGCGGTGGCCGAGCCCGGCCAGCTCGCCGGCGTCGCGGCCGATCTTGGCGGGGTCGTGGACGAGGACGGCGGTCAGGTCGAGCCCGGGATGGGCGGCGACGGCGCGGATGGCGGCGCGGCCGACGTTGCCGGTACCCCAGACGATCGTGGACACCATGGGCGGAGCGTAGCAAGCGCTTGGTTAAGTGTGAAGGGCCCGCCGACCCGGCGCTTTCCATGGTCGAGCCGCGGCCCGCCGGACGAACCCGGCGAACCCCCCGAAGGCCGGACGGTATTAAGAAACGCCCGCAACCCCGTCGGTTGCGTAGTCACTTTCTCACTTTTCGTGGCGGATCCTGGCCGCTTCCGGCAAGCTGCTGTCACCGAACGCGGTGGACCGAGCCGGACAGGTGAGGATCATGAACATGGGTGGGCGGCATGCCGGGAATCTGCCGCCGGAGATGACCAGTCTGGTGGGCCGCCGCGAAGAACTCGCCCGGATCCGCCGGTTGTGCAGGGAATTTCGCATGGTGACGCTGACCGGGGTGGGCGGGGTCGGCAAGACCCGGCTCGCGCTGCGGGCCGCCGCCCTCATGCAGCCCGGCTACGGCGACGGGGCCTGGCTCGTCCCGCTCTCGGCGCTGGACCAGGGGGCGCTGCTGCCGTACACGATCGCCGAGGCGCTGCCGCTGGCCGACCGCACGACCAGGCCCATGATGGAGGTGCTGACCGAATACCTCATGGACCGGCACCTCCTGCTCGTCCTCGACACCTGCGAGCACCTGGTCGAGGAGGTCGCCGTCACGGCGCGCGACCTGCTCGTCGCCGCGCCCCGGCTGTCGATCCTGGCCACCAGCCGCCGCCCCCTGGGCGTGCCCGACGAGCAGGTGCTGATCATCGACCCGCTGCCCGTGCCCGACTCCGGGGGCGGCGGGCGGCAGGACGCCGTCACGCTGCTCGCCGACCGCACCGCGCAGAGCGTGCCCGGCTTCGCCGTCACCGACGGCAACCGCGCCGACCTGGCCCGCCTGTGCCGCCGCCTGGAAGGGCTGCCCCTGGCCATCGAGCTGGCCGCGGCCCGGCTGCGCGACCTGCCCGCCGCCGAGCTGTGCGAGCGGCTCGACGACCGCTTCGAGCTGCTCGGCGACAACGAGGCCGAGGTCAGCCAGGCCGACCCGCCCTGGCACCAGGCGCTGCGCACGGCCATCGGATGGAGCCACCAGCTCTGCACCCCGGAGGAGCGGCTGCTGTGGGCCCGCACGTCCGTCTTCGCCGGCAGCTTCGACGACGCCGCCGTGGCCGAGGTCTGCTCCGACGCGCTGCTGCCCGCCGCCGCCATCCCCGACCTGCTGGCCGAGCTGGTCGACAAGTCGATCCTGATCTGGTCGCCCACCGGCGGCGGCGAGCGTTACCGCATGCTCGACACCATCCGCGAGTACGGCGCCATCTGGCTGCGCGCGCTCGGCGAGCAGGACGGGCTGCGGCGCCGGCACCGCGACTTCTACCTCAAGCTCGCCCGCCGCGGCGACGCCGCCTGGCTCGGCCCCGACCAGATCTCCTGGAACGACCGCGTCAACGCCGAGCACGACAACCTGCGCACCGCGCTCGACTTCTGCCTGTCCAACTCCCGCGACCACACCGCCCTGGAGATGGCCGCCGCGCTGTGGTTCTTCTGGTACCCGTGCGGCTTCCTGCGCGAGGGCCAGCACTACCTGGAGCGCGCACTCAACCTCGACGTCGAGCCCAGCGTCGTGCGCAACCGCGCGCTGTGGGTGTGCAGCCTGACCCTCATGGTGCAGGGCGACCCCGACGCCGGCATGGCCTGGGCCGCCGAGTGCGCCGGCATCGCCGAGCAGCTCGGCGACACCGCCGCCGCGCAGGCCGCGCAGGCCATGGTGATGGCCGCGGCCACCATCAGGGGCGACCTCGCGCTCGCGCTGGCGCTGGCCGACAGCCTGCTCGCCGTGCACCGGCCCGAGCGCGGCCTCACCCTGCCCACGATGCTGGCCCGGCTGGGCCAGAGCCACGTGCACACCGCGTACGGGCGGGTCGAGGACGCGGTCAAGGCGCTGGAGGAGATGTGCGCCGAGTGCGACAAGTACGGCGAGCGCTGGATGCGCGCCTACGCCGACCTGTTCCGCGCCCAGGCGGAGCTGTCGCTCGGCCGCAACGACGCCGCCCAGACCTACGCCCGCTCGGCGCTGGAGGTCAAGCACCGGCTGCACGACAGCATCGGCATCGCCCTCGCCCTCGACGTGCTGGCCTGCGCCGCCTCCGCCTCAGGGCACGGCGAGCCGGCCGCCCGCCGGCTCGGGCTGGCCCAGCAGGTGTGGGACACGATCGGGCGCGCGCAGATCGGCATCCACGAGTGGGTCAGCGCGCGGGAGACGTGCGAACGGCAGGCGCGCGCGATGCTCGGCGACGAGGCGTACCAGGCGGCCTTCCGCGCCGGCTACGACACGATGCTCGACACCGGCATCCTGCACGCCCTGCACCCCACCCACCCGGCACCGGAACACTAGCGGGGTGCCAGGCGGGGGATCGCCACCGGAGCGCGGCGGGAGCGCCGTCAGCCGAGTGCGGCGGGTGCCAGGCGGGCCGCCGCCGTGAAGAGGCGGGCCTCGTCGCCCGGCCGGCACACGAGCTGCAGCCCGACCGGCAGCCCGGCCACCGTCCCGGCGGGCACGGTCAGCGCGGGCAGGCCGAGCACGTTCCACGGGCTGGTCAGGGCGAGCAACGCGGGACGCACGGCGACGCTCCGCCCGTCCAGCTCGATCTCGCGCTGGTCGATGATCGGCGCGATGATCGGCACGGTCGGCATCGCGAGCACGTCGTGCCGCCCGAACAGCGTCTCGACCATGCCGGCCAGCCGCCGTCGGCTGTCGAGCGCCCGCACGTACCGCCAGCCGGGCACCTCGAAGGCGGCGCGCAGCCGCTCCAGCACCTCGGCGTCGAACAGTTCGGGCGCCCGCTCCAGCCGCCCGGCGTGCACGGCGGCGGTCTCGCAGCTCTGCACGACCGTGTACGTCTCCCACACCTCCCCGGCGAACCCTTCCGGCAGCCGCACCTCCACCGCGTCCTCCACCGCGTCCTCCAGCAGGGCCCGCACGGCCGCCGTCACCCGGGCGTCACCGTCGAACAGCCCGGCGGGATCCACCCAGCCGACCGTCGGGCTCCCGTCGCCGGACACCTCCCCGCCCAGGCAGCGGTAGGCGATCAGGCAGTCCCGCGCGCCGCCCGCCAGCACGCCCACGTGGTCGTAGCTGGCCGACAGGGGGAACACCCCGTCCGCCGGGATCGCCCCGTACGCGGGCTTGAACCCGGCGATCCCGCACAGAGCCGCCGGGATGCGCACGGACCCGCCCGTGTCGGTGCCGAGCGCGAGCGGGACGATGCCCGCCGCCACGGCCGCCGCGCTGCCGCCACTGGAGCCGCCCGACATGCGTGCCGGGTCCGCGGGGTTGCGCGAGGGGCCGTTGGCGGAGCGGTCGCCGGTCGGCCCGTACGCGAACTCGTGCGTCGTCGTCTTGCCCACGATGACCGCCCCGCACGCGCGCAGCCGCGTCACGCACGCGGCGTCGGTGTCGGGGACGTACCGGGCGAAGTGCCGCGACCCCATTGTCGCGGGCAGCCCGGCCACCATGATCAGGTCCTTGACCGCGACCGGCAGGCCGTGCAGCGGGCCCCGGTCGGTGCCCGCCGCCAGCTCCTCGTCGGCCTGGCGCGCCGCCTTCAGCGCCCCGGCGGCGTCCACGGTGACGAAGGCGTTCAGCTCCGGGCCGAGCGCCTCGGCGGCGGCGAGCGCCCGCTCGGTCAGCGCGGTGGCGGTGACGCGCCCGTCGCGCAGGTCGCGGGCGAGGCCGGTGAGGTCACGGCCGGCGAAGAAACCAGGGGAAATCGGCATGAGGTCATCATGCGGGACGAAAGGGCCCCGCCGTCATCGGAAGCGTCCCGCCGTCATCGGGCGCGTCCTGCCGTCATCGGGAGCGCCGTGCGGACGAGCCGGAACGCCGTGCGGAGGAGGCGCCGAGACGGTGCGCCAGCCGGTCGAGCGCCATGTTGATCACGATGAAGATGGCCGCGATGAGGATGGCCGCCGGGATGACGTTGGAGAAGTTGGCCGCGATCCCGTTCAGCCCCCTGTCCACCAGCTCGTCGTAGCCCACGATCAGGCCCAGCGCCGAGTCCTTGAGCAGCACCACGAACTGGCTGATCAGCGCGGGCAGCATGGCCTTGACCGCCTGCGGCAGCAGGACCAGCCGCATGACCTGCCCCTTGCGCATGCCCACCGCGTACGCCGCCTCCCGCTGCCCCTTCGGCAGGCTCAGCACCCCGGCCCGGATGATCTCCGCGATCACCGACCCGTTGTAGAGCGTCAGCCCGAACACGACGGCGGCGAACGCCGAGATGTTCACGCCGATGAGCACGAACGACCCGAAGAAGGCGAAGAAGATCAGCAGCAGCAGCGGCACGGACCGGAAGAACTCCACCACCATGGCCGCCGGCACCCGGATCCACCGGTGCTCCGACAGCCGGGCGACGGCGAACACGAGCCCGAACAGCGCCGCCAGCACCACCCCGGCCACGGCCGCCGCCAGCGTGCCGGCCAGGCCGGGCAGGATGAACGTGGCCCACACGTCGGCCCGCAGCAGCGGCGTCCACTTCTCCGCCGCCCACTGGTCCTTCTCGTCGAAGCGGACGTAGACGACGTACGCCACGGCCAGCAGCGCCAGCGCGACCAGGGCGGTCAGCACCCGGTTGCGGCGCACCCCGCGCGGGCCGGGCCTCTCGTACAGGTTCGCGTAAGTCACGCGTCCACCTCCAAGGGAATCACCGGGCCACCGCCAGCCGCTTCGACAGCCAGCCGAACAACAACCCCATCGGCAGGCACAGCAGCACGAACCCGGCGGCGAAGCCGAGGAAGATCTCGATGACCTGGTCGCCGTACGTCTCGATCAGCTCGCGCATCCGCACCGACGCCTCCGCGACGCCCACCACCAGGGCGATCGTGGTGTTCTTGGTCAGCGCGATGAGGATGCTGCCCAGCGGCGCCACCACCGCGCGGAACGCCTGCGGCAGCGTGATCAGTGCCAGCGTCTTGACGAAGCCGAGCCCGAGCGAGCGGGCCGCCTCCGCCTGCCCCACAGGCACCGTGTTGAGGCCCGAGCGCAGCGCCTCGCACACGAACGCCGAGGTGTAGGCGGTCAGCCCGATCACGGCGAGCCAGAAGTTGTTGGTCGCGATGTCGTCCGACAGCTCCAGGCCCAGGTTCGCGCCGATGCCGAGGCCGGTGAACAGCAGCACCAGCGTCAGCGGCGTGTTGCGGGCCACGGTCACGTACACGGTCGCGGTGGCCCGCAGCGAGGCCAGGGGGGCCACCCGCATGGCGGTCAGCAGCGTGCCCAGCACCAGCGAGCCGAGCGCGCTGACCGCCGTCAGCCGCACCGTCATCCAGAAGGCGGCCAGGATGGTGCCGCCCTCGTTCAGCAGCGCTTCCATCAGTACCGCTCGAGCTGCGGGGCCTGCGGCAGGGCGAAGCCGGAGGCGCCCACGCTGGCCTGCAGCGCCTTGGTCCAGCTCCCGTCGGAGAACATCTTCTCCAGGGCGTCGTTGATCGCCTTGCGGCCGGCCGTGTCGTCCTTCTTCAGCCCGATGCCGTACTTCTCGGTGCTGAACGTCTTGCCGACCACCTTCAGCTTGCCGGTGTGCTGGGCGGCGTACCCGGCGAGGATGACGTTGTCGGTGGTGATGGCGTCGAGCTGGCCGCCGAGCACGCGGTCCACGCACGCCGAGTACGTCCGCTCCTCCTGGAGCTGCACCTCCTTGGCGTACTCCGCCTTCACCTTCTGCGCGGGCGTCGAGCCGGCCACCGAGCACAGCTTCTTGCCGTTGAGCGCCTCGGGCCCGGTCAGCGCCGTGTCGTCGGCGCGGACGAGCAGGTCCTGCCCGGCCACGAAGTACGGCCCGGCGAAGGACACCTTCTGCTTGCGGGCGTCGGTGATCGAGTACGTGGCCACCACCATGTCGACCTGGCCCTGCTCGATGAACGCCTCCCGGTTGGCCGACACGGTCTCCTTGAACGTGATGCCGCTCGGCTCGACCCCGAGCTGCTTGGCCACGTACTTGGCGACCTCCACGTCGAAGCCGGTGAAGCTGCCGTCCGGCGTGCGCAGGCCGAGGCCGGGCTGGTCGGCCTTGACGCCGATCACCAGCTTCTTGTCGTTCTTGGCCTTGTCCACGATGGAGGCGTAGCTCTCGGAGCCGCCGCCGCACCCGGAGGCGACGGCCACGACGGCGAACACGGCGAAAAGGGATCTGCCGAACATGACAACTCCTCAGTAATGAACGATCTCGGCGAGTCAGTGGGTCAGGATCTTGGCGAGGAAGGACTGGGCGCGGTCGCTGGCGGGCGCGCCGAAGAACGTGTCAGGGGTGTTCTGCTCGACGATCTCGCCGTCGGCCATGAAGACGACCCGGTCGGCCGCGCGGCGGGCGAAGCCCATCTCGTGCGTGACGACGACCATGGTCATGCCCTCGCGGGCCAGCCCCGTCATGACGTCCAGCACCTCGTTGACCATCTCCGGGTCCAGCGCCGAGGTGGGCTCGTCGAACAGGATCGCCTTCGGGTCCATGGCCAGCGCCCGGGCGATGGCCACCCGCTGCTGCTGCCCGCCGGACAGCTGGGCGGGGAACTTGTCGGCCTGCCCGCCGATGCCGACCCGGTCGAGCAGCTCGCGGGCCTTGCGCACGGCCGCGTCCTTCGATCGCTTGAGCACGTGGACCTGCCCGAGGACGACGTTGTCCAGGACGGTCTTGTGCGCGAACAGGTTGAAGGACTGGAAGACCATGCCGACCTCGGCCCGCAGCCGCGCCAGCTCCTTGCCCTCAGCGGGCAGCGGCGTCCCGTCGAGGGTGATCGTGCCGGAGTCGATCGTCTCCAGCCGGTTGATCGCGCGGCACAGGGTGGACTTGCCCGCCCCGGACGGGCCGATGATCACCACGACCTCGCCCTGCCGTACGGTCAGGTTCACGTCCCTGAGCACATGGTGGTCGCCGAATCGCTTGTTGACCTGGTCCAGGACGATCAGGTCCGCCTGGGTCATGCCTCACGCTCCTCGTGTCGGTCAGCGTTGGCGTAACCGTAGGAGCCGCATGTTCCGCGAAAAGGCTTGTGATCGTTCTGCTCAGCAATTGGCCCGGGGAGGTGCCGGTTTGGCGGATTCGGAGGTGGCGCCGGAGACCCCGACGGTGGCCATGTAGGCGCGGTCCCACTCGCCGTTGCACAGCCAGCGCGCGATCAGCCCGTTGAGGTAGTCGCGGAAGGCGGTGTCCTGCTTGCGCATGCCCATCCCGTACGGCTCGCGCGCGAACGGCTTGCCGACCAGCCGCAGCGTGTCGGGGTGCTGGGCGTACAGGCCGAGCAGGATGGTGTCGTCGGTGCTGACCGCGTCGACCCGCCCGGCGATCAGCGCGGGCACGCAGATGCTGTACGCGTCCACGACCGTCAGGTGGATGCCGGGCACCGTCGTCTCCAGCCGGTCGACCGAGGTGGAGCCGCGCGCCGTGCACACGGTCTTGCCCTTGAGGTCGGCGACCTGGTTGATGGTGGAGTCTCCGACCCGGACGAGCAGGTCCTGGCCGGCGTAGTAGTACGGCTCGGTGAAGGTGACCCGCTTGGCCCGGGTCGGCGTGATCGAGTACGTGGCGATGACGAGGTCCACCACGCCCTGCTCGATGAAGTCCTCGCGCTTGCTGGAGACGGTCTCGACGAAGCGGATGTTGCGCTCGCTGCCGGTCAGGTCCTTGGCGACCAGGCGGGCCATCTCCGCGTCGAACCCGGTGATCCGCCCGCTGGCGGGATCCTTGTAGCCGAAGATCGGCTGGTCGAACTTGATGCCCACGGTCAGGATGCCGCGTGCCTTGATGCGGGCCATCGTGGTGTCCTCGGGGAAGGCGTTCGCCTCGCCGCAGGCGGTGGGCAGCAGGCCGACCAGCACGGCCGCCAGCAACGCCCGCAACGCCCTCATCGGATGCGGTACCGGTGCTGGGGGCGCCCCGTCGTGCCGTACTTGGGCCGGCCCTCGACCAGCCCCCGCTCGGCCAGGTGCTCCAGGTAGCGGCGGGCGGTGGCCCGGCTGACGCCGACCTTGGCGGCCAGCTCGTCGGCCGAGGCGTCCTCGACCTCCGACAGCGCGTCGAGGACCGTCTGCTCGGTGGAGGCCGAGATGCTCTTGGGGCGGGTGCCGACATCGAGGTGGAGCGAGCGGAAGAGGTTGTCGATCTCCTGCTGGTCGGTGAACCGGGACTCGGACTCGAGCTGTTTGACGGTGGCGGCGTAACGCAGCAGGGCCTGCTCCAGGGTGCCCGCCCTGGTCGGTTTGACCAGGTAGTTGAGTGCGCCGCGCTGGATGGCGGCGCGGACCGTGGCCGACTCCTTGCGGCCGGAGATCACGATGACGTCGGCGGGTGGCTGGTCGGGGCGGCGCAGCCGGTGCGCGACCTCCAGACCGGGCATATCAGGGAGGTGCAGATCGAGCAGCACGAGGCGGGGCGCGAACCGGCCGGCCGCGGCCAGCGCCGCGTGGCCGGTGTGGGCGATGCCCACGACTCTGAACCCGAGCACCCGGTTGACCTGCGCGTGCAGGGCCGCCGTGACGACCGGGTCGTCGTCCACGATGAGAACGGTGATGTCCCTGAGCTCAGGCATCGCCACGCTCCTCGTCATTCTGGTCGATCACTGCAGCTTAGGCGGGTTTTATTAAAAAAGATCGTCTTTTGCTCGTTCTGCTCACGGAGAACCGGCGCGCGCGCCGGTTTCCTCCTAATCTGTACCCGAGCGAGTGGGGGGAGGGACGGACGCCCGTGCGATGGTTGCTCGCGGTGACGGCCCTGTGGACGCTGCTCGGCCTGCTGCCCCTGGCGCTGCTCACCTCCTCCAGCATCTCCCTGTCGGAGAACGCGATGTTCGACGAGGTCGGCGACCGCGTCAGGACCACCGCGTCGGTCAGCAGGGTCGTGGTGGACCAGCAGATGGCCTCGCTCAAGCAGCTCGTCACGGGCTTCGCGCAGCGGCGCGAGGTGCGCGAGGCGGTGGACGAGGTGACCAGCGCCACGATGCGCGACTGGCTCGGCGAGCTGGAGCGGCTGCGCGACGGTGTCAGCGGCCTGATCGTCAACTCGCCCGAAGGCAAGATCAGAGGCGCGGAGCCGCCCAGCGTGCTCCCGCAGGACATCACGACCACCGACTGGTATCGCGCGGTGCGCGACCGGCGCCAGGCCCACGTCTCGCAGGCGTACACGCCCACCATGGTAGGGGTGTCGAGGGCCGTCGCGGTGGCCGCGCCCATCCCGAGCGCCGACGGCACCCGCATGCTCGGCATGTTCACCGTCGTCTACAGCCTCGACGCCATCCAGGAGTTCGCCGAGGAGGCCGCCGAGGCGCAGGACATCTCGCTGCTCATCACCGACGACGCCGGCGTGCTCGTCGCCGACCCGGGCAGGAAGCTGTTCGCGCTGACGTCGCTGCGCGAGGACCCCCGCGTGGACGCCGCGCTGGCCGGGCGGCGCTGGAGCGGCGAGTACCACGGCGTGGACGGCACCGTCCTGTCGGCCTCCGAGCCCATCCCCGGCATCGGCTGGACCGTCACCGCCGAGGTCTCCGCGAGCGAGGCGCTGGCCTCCGCCGACAAGCTGCGGGCCAACGTGCTCACCGTCGCGCTCCTGCTCGCCCTGCTCATCCTCATCGGGCTCGGCCTGCAGATCCACAGCACGCGGGGTCGCCGCCGCGCCCAGGCCAGCCTGTCCAGGACCGCCGCCGAGCTGGCCGTGGCCAGGGACGAGGCGATCAGCGCCTCCAGCGCCAAGTCGGAGTTCGTGGCCAAGATCAGCCACGAGATCCGCACCCCCATCAACGGCGTGCTCGGCATGAACTCCCTGCTCATGGGCACCCGCCTCGACGAGGAGCAGCGTTACTACGCCAGCACCGCCCAGGAGTCGGCCCACAACGTGCTGCGCCTGCTCGACGACTTCCTCGACCTGTCCAGGATCGAGGCCGGCCACCTCCAGGTCGACGACGCGCCGTTCGACCTGCCGCGCCTGTGCGACGAGGTCGTGGCGCCGTTCGCGCCGCACGCCTACGAGCAGGGGCTCTGGCTCACGCTGCGGCTCGACGAGAACGTGCCGCGCCAGGTGTCCGGCGACCCGGCGCGCCTGCGCCAGGTGCTGACGAACCTCGTCGGCAACGCGCTGAAGTTCACCTTCCAGGGCGGCGTGGACCTGCACGTCGCCCTCGACGAGGGCGCGCCCGGCGACGAACGGGTGGTGCTGCGCTTCGCGGTGGCCGACACCGGCATCGGGGTCGGGCCGCAGGACAGGGAGCGCGTCTTCGGCGTCTTCCGCCAGGTGGACTCGCCCATTACGCGCAGGACCGGCGGCAGCGGGCTCGGGCTGGCCATCAGCAGGCAGCTCGTCGAGCTCATGGGCGGGCACATCGGGCTCGACAGCGTGGAAGGCGTCGGCAGCCGGTTCTGGGCCACGCTGCCGATGGACGTCCTGACCTGGTCCGAGCCGGGCGCCGGGGTGCTGGAGGGGCGGCGCGCGCTGGTCGCCGACCCGCGCCCGGAGGACCGCACGCTGGCCGCGCGCTGCCTGGAGCAGGCCGGGGCCGAGGTCGAGGAGGCCAGGGACGAGGCGTCGGCGCTGGCCCGCCTGCGTGCCGCCGCCGCGGACGGGCGGCCGTACGAGCTGGCCGTGGTCGCCCTCGACCTGGGCGCGGGCCTGGGGAACGCCGGCTACGGGAGCGCGGGCGCCGTGGCCCCGGGGCAGGCCGAGCCGGGCGGCGGGCCGCGCTCGCTCGCCGACGTCATCCTCAGCGACCCCTCGCTCCAGGCCACCAGCGTCATCGTGGTCATCACGCCGGGCCGCTCCGGGTTCGCCTGGCCGGGCGCGGCGGGGGAGCGGGCCGTGCAGTCGATCACCCGGCCGCTCAGCCGCCGCCGCCTGCTCGCCGCCGTCGAGAACGCCCTCGGCCTCGCCGAGTGCGACGGCGAACCGCGCGAGGGCGTGCCGCCCGCCGGCCTGACCGAGGGCGCCCGCATCCTGGTGGCCGAGGACGACGAGGTCAGCCGCCAGGTGGCGATGCTCGTGCTGGGCCAGGCCGGGCACGAGGTGGACGTCGTGGACGACGGCAGGCAGGCCGTGCGCGCCGTGCTGGCCGGCCACTACGACCTGGTGTTCATGGACTGCCAGCTCCCCCTGCTCGACGGCCTGGCCGCCACGCAGGAGATCAGGGAGCGCGAGGAGAGCCACACCCCGATCATCGCGATGACCGCCGCCGCCATGCCGGACGACCGGATCCGGTGCCTGGAGGCGGGCATGGACGACCACCTGGCCAAGCCGGTCGACTGGCCGCGCGTGCTGGCCAGGATCCCGGAGTGGACGGCCTCGGCCGGGCTGCCGCCCGAGCTGGCCGGGCTGTCGCAGGAGGCGCTGGCCGACGTGGCGCGGGCGTACCTGGCGACCGCGACCCGCACGTTCGAGGAGCTGCGGCAGGCCGTGCGGGACGGCGACCAGGAGGCGGCGGCCGGGCTGGCGCACCGCCTCAAGGGCGCCTGCGCGACGGTCGGCGCGACCCGCGAGGCCGAGCTGTGCGAGCTCATCGAGGACGCGGCCCGGGCGGGGACGGCGGCCGACGGCGATCTCCTGGAGGAGCTGGGCGGGCTGCTCAACAAGGTGCCCGGATGGATGAACGCCGCGTATTCGTGACTGAACGCGCCCTTAACACCGCAGAAATTCACCGCCGTTAGGGTGCGTGAACAGTTGTTTTCCCGTTTGGAGGGTTAATGGCGGATTTGTCCGGCGAATCGGGCAATGACGGGGTCCTCATCGACTGGACGTCCATCCGCAGGCTCGCCCGGCTCTTCGACCGGACCGGCGACGACGTGACGGCCCTGCTGCGCACCTCCTCCCCCCTCGCCACCACCTCCGACCTGGTCGGCGGCGACGACGAGGGCCGCGCGTTCGCCGAGTGGTACGCCGACGGCTACGACTCCCTCGCCGACGCCCTGCGCCGCATCGCCGACAAGAGCTTCACCTCCGCCGCCGGGCTGCGCGACTTCGACGCCCTCTGGGACTACCTGGAGCTGCAGATCATCCGTACCCTGCCGGAGATCCCCGACCTCCCCGCGCCGCCGATCCCGCAGGCCCCGCCACGGAAGGAGGGCGCCTGATGTTCGACCCCTTCCAGGCGCTGGCCTGGTTCGCCGGCGTGCACGTGCCGGCGGCCGACGTCACCAACCTGCGGGCCAGGGCCACGGCGCTGCGCGAGCTGGCCGCCGCCATCGGCACGCTCGCCCGCGACACCGGCACCGCGGTCGGCCAGGCCCGCCTGGCCAACGACAGCCGCACGGTGTCGCGCTTCGCCGACGTCTGGCCGTACGAGCTGGGCCCCCGCTACGCCGCCCTCCAGGAGGAGATCGAGGACCTGGCGGCCGGCTGCGAGGAGTACGCCGAAGCCGTCGAGCGGCACCGCGAGCAGCTCCTCGTCATCGGCACCCAGCTCGCCGCCATGGCCTTCACCATGCTGTTCGGCTACGTCTACCCGGCCGCCAGGATCGCGGCCGAGCAGGCGTTCAAGTGGCTCGTGGCCAGGGCCAGGCTGGAGCGCACGATCTTCCAGAAGATCGCCAAGATGATCCTGGAGCAGCGCGTCCGCAACCGCCGCGTCGGCACCTACCTCGTGCGCGAGGGCCTCGACGCGCTGGCCGACTCCGTCGTGTGGGCCGGGCTCAAGACCGGCGTGCACGCGGCCAGCTCCGCCGCCACCGGGCAGCCCATGGGCAACCTGTGGGAGTACGCGGGCAAGCACTTCGTCGCCGAGCTGGCCTACAACGGCGGCATCAAGGCGCTCAGCGACGTCAGGACGTTCTTCCCGCCGAACCGCGTCACCGAGACCGCGCTCGGCACCGGCCCGGCCGGCAAGTTCTTCCGCCGCACCCTGTCGGCCGCCACCGTCTACCCCCTGGTCGCGAGCGGGAGCCTGTCGGACGAGGGCGCCCTGCGCTCGGCGCTGGCCCACGCGCCCAGGGCGTTCCTCCTCAAACGCTAGGAGCCGCCATGACGACGACACCGCCGCGCACCGGCGACCCCGAGCTCGACCACGCCCTCGCCGAGCTGGCCGCCCGCACCACCCGCCTGGAGGAGGTGAGCCGCCTGCTGAGCGAGACGACCGGGCGCGGGGAGAGCGCCGGCGGGCAGGTGGCCGTCGAGCTGTCGGCCACCGGCTCCCTGGCCGGGCTGCACCTCGACCCCCGCGCCCTCCGGCTGGGCTCCCACGGCCTGGAGGAGGCCATCACGGAGGCGTTCAGGCGGGCGGAGGAGGACGTCGCGCGCCGCTCCCACGACCTCGCCAGAACCGCCTTCGACCCCTGACGGCCCCGCGCGCTTTACGGTTTTCCGCCATCGAGGTCGGCGGGCCGCCCCCATGGCCGCCCGCCCCGCCCCCTCCTAGCGTGAGGGAGCGTGATCAGTCTCAAGGGTTTGACCAAGAGGTACGGCGACCGGCTCGCGGTCGACGACCTCACACTGGAGCTGAGACCGGGCACCGTCACCGGTTTCCTCGGCCCCAACGGCGCCGGCAAGTCGACCACGATGCGCCTCGTCCTCGGCCTCGACCGTCCCACCGCCGGCACCGCGCTCGTCGGCGGCGTCCCGTACCGGAAGATCAGGAACCCGCTGCGCACCGTCGGCGCGCTCCTCGACGCCCGCGCCGTCCACCCCGGCCGCAGCGGCCGGGCCCACCTCGTGGCGCTGGCCCGCAGCAACGGCATCCCGCGGCGGCGCGTGGAGGAGGTGCTGGAGACGGTGGGCATGGCGGGCGCGGCGCGCAAGCGCGCCGGGACGCTGTCGCTCGGCATGAGCCAGCGGCTAGGGATCGCGGCGGCGCTGCTGGGCGACCCCGAGGTGCTGATGTTCGACGAGCCCGTCAACGGGCTGGACCCGGACGGGGTGCGCTGGGTGCGCGGGTTCATGCGGTCGCTGGCGGCCGAGGGGCGCACGGTGTTCGTCTCCAGCCACCTCATGAGCGAGATGCAGCTCACCGCCGACCACCTCGTCGTGATCGGCAAGGGGCGGCTCATCACGGACGCGCCGCTCGCCGACGTCCTCAAGGGCAGCTCGCTGACGGCCGTGCTCGTCCGCACCCCGCACGCCGGCGACCTCGCGGCGCTGCTGCGCCGGGCCGGGATGGCGGTCGAGCGGTGCGGCGAGAACGAGCTGGAGGTCACCGGGGCCGCGATCGAGCGGGTCGGCGACCTGGCGCACGAGGCCGGGATCCGGCTGCACGAGCTGCGCGCCAAGGAGGCGTCGCTGGAGCAGGCCTACCAGGAGCTGACGTCCGGCAGCGTCGAGTACGGGGTGGGCGCGTGACGGCGACCCTGTGGCGGACCGCCGGGGCCGAGTGGGCGAAGCTGTGGTCGGTCAGGGCCACGTGGTGGTGCCTGGCCTGCGCGTTCGCGCTCACCGTGCTGATCGCCGTCACCCTCGGCGGCGCGTCCGCGACCGGCGCCCTGCGCGAGCACGACGGCGACGCCGGCGCGGCCGGGGCGGCCGGGGTGCGGGTCGTCGCCAGCGAGGCCGTGGTCTCGGCCACCTCGTTCGTGCAGTTCGCGCTGGTCGCGCTGGCCATGCTGGCGATCACCTCCGAGTACGCCTCCGGCGCCATCCGCGTCACCTTGCAGGCCACGCCCGTGCGCGGGATGGTGCTGGCGGCCAAGGCGCTGGTGGTGGGTCCGGTGATGTTCGCCGCGGGCGTGCTGTCCGGGGCCGTGGCGACGGCGGTCGTGTACGCGGTGCTGTCGGCCGACGTGTTCGGCGGGCTCGTGGTGCTGCCGGCCGGCGACGCCGTGGCCGATCTGCTGGGCACCGGGGTGTTCTACGCGCTGGTGTCCGTGACGACGCTGGGAGTCGGCGCCGCGATGCGCGGCGCGGCGGGCACGCTGACGGTGATGTTCATGCTGCTGTTGGGGCTGCCGCTGGTGATCCTCATGACCGGGGTGCCCGCGCTGCTGGACGCCTCGCTGCGGATGCCGACGTTCGCCGGGCTGGCGTTCATGGGCAGCACGGACAACCTCACCGGCGGGCCCATGCCGTACCCGGCGGGGGAGGGGCTGCTGTGGCTGCTGGCCTGGGCGGCGGCGGCCATGGCGGCGGGCCTGGCCGTCCTGCGCCGCCGCGACGCCTGATGACCGTGCGTCATGCGGGGCCGACGACCGTACGCCCTGGCGGGCGCCTAGACTTCACGCCCGTGTCAGGCACCCGCATCGCCCGCCTCCTGGCCGGGGTCGTTCTCGGAACGGCTCTCGGCGCGGCCGAGCTGATCTTCCTGGGCGTCGCGGCGCCCGCCGCGCTGATCCCCGCGCTGCGGCCCGCCGCCGCGCGCGGGCGCGCCCGGCTGACGGCGCTGGAGCGGGCCCGCCTGTCGCGCTGGCTCGGGCACGAGCCGGCGCGGGCCGACGGCGGGTACGCCTTCCTCGCCGCCCGCGCCGCCCTGGGAGTCCTCGGCGGCTACCTCTGCGCCAGCACCCTGTTCCTCACCCTGCTGCTGCTGTGCGGCGGCACGTGGGACCTGGTCTGGGGCGAGTCCGAGCCCGTCCCCCTGGAGCTGCCGGGCGTGAAGCTCGTCACCAGCGGCGGCGCGCTCGGCATCACGGCCGGGCTGGCCCTGCTCGGCGTGCTGATCCTCATGGTCGCGGCCGCCGCCGCGCTCGATCGCCGCCTGGCCGCGCACTTCCTCGGGCCCACGGGCGAGGAGCTGATGCGCCGGCGCATCGCCGAGCTGACCGAGACCCGTTCCGGCATCGTCAGGGCGGTGGACGACGAGCGGCGCAGGATCGAGCGCGACCTGCACGACGGCGTGCAGCAGCGCGGCGTCGCCCTGGCCATGCTGCTCGGCCGCGCCCGCCACGCCATCGGGACCGCGCCCGCAGCGCGTCAGGACGGGGTCGCCGAGCTGGTGGCGCAGGCGTACACGGAGTCGCGCCAGCTCCTCGACGAGCTGCGCAGCGTCGCCTGGCGCATCTACCCGACCGCGCTCGACGAGCTCGGCCTGCGCGCCGCGCTGGCCGGCGTGGCCGAGCGCGCGGGCCTGCCCGTCACCGTGCACGACGGCCTGACCGCCCGCCCCGTCTCCGAGATCGAGACCGCCCTGTACTTCGTGGCCCGCGAGGCCATCACCAACGCGGTCAAGCACGCCGGCGCCCATGACATCCTGGTGGTCCTGACCGAGGACGAGCGGACGGTGAGCGTGGCGATCTCAGACGACGGCGGAGGCGGCGCCGACCCGTCCGGCGGCGGCCTGTCGGGGCTGGCGCGGCGGGTGCTGGCGCTCGACGGCACGTTCACCGTCGACAGCCCGCCCGGCGGCCCCACCAGGGTCACCGCGACGCTGCCGAAGGCGCCGCCGTGCGGGTGATCCTCGCCGACGACTCCGTGCTGCTGCGCGAGGGCCTGACCCGGCTGCTCGCCGACGCGGGCCACGAGGTGGTGGCCGCCGTCGGCGACGCCCCCGCACTGCTCGACGCGGCCGGACGGCACCGCCCCGACGTGGCCGTCATCGACGTGCGCATGCCGCCCGAGCACAAGGACGACGGGCTGCGAGCCGCGCTGGAGATCCGCGAGCGGCTGCCGGGCGTCGGCGTGCTCGTCCTGTCGCAGTACGTCGAGCCGCACTACGCCGCCAGGCTGCTGGCCGGGTCCCCGGAAGGGCTCGGCTACCTGCTGAAGGACCGGGTCTCCGAGGTGGCCGAGTTCCTCGGCTCGCTGGAGCGGGTGCGGGCGGGCGGCACGGCGTTCGACCCGGAGGTGGTGCGGCAGCTCATGGCCCGCACCACTCGCACCGACCCGCTGAGCAGGCTCAGCCCCCGCGAGGGCGAGGTGCTGCGGCACCTCGCCCAGGGGTTCGTGAACGCCGCCATCGCCGAGCGGCTGCACGTGTCGCTCAGCACGGTGGAGAAGCACGTCAACGCCATCATGGACAAGCTCGACCTGCCCCGCGACCCCGGCTACAGCCGGCGCGTGCTGGCGATCCTGCGGTACCTGGAGAGCTGAGCGCCTAAGCGTTCGTGGTGAACGACGGGTGCGAGACGTCGCCCCGCATCAG
This sequence comes from Nonomuraea composti, assembly GCF_012034275.1. NCBI lineage: Bacteria > Bacillati > Actinomycetota > Actinomycetes > Streptosporangiales > Streptosporangiaceae > Nonomuraea > Nonomuraea composti. Next base: position 564,641 of record NZ_JAATEP010000001.1, read on the forward strand.
CCGGCCGAGGAACTCCCGCATCGACTTGCCGTCGTTGAGATGCGGGAACGGCTCGTCGGGCACGTCCACCTCCAGGAACCGGCACAGCGGCTCCCACCCCTCCCGCACGTCGAAGACCAGCAGGCGCTCCGGCGGCAGGCTCTCCTTCACGGTGGCCGTGTGCCGCTCGAACGCCGCCACGGCGGCGTCCTCGTCCACCGGCCCGTCGGCCATGGTCCGGCCCGGCCCGAACGTGGCGGCGGCCATGCGGTCGAGCACCGGCCGCATCCGGCCCATGCCCTCGAAGACGGCCCGGGACGCCGGGGGCAGGTCGGGCGCCGGGCCCTCGCCCATCATGCTCCTGGGCCCGTTGTCGATCAGCGTCATCATGCTCGCGTACCAGGCGCGCGGGTCGCGTACGGTGAGCACGATCTTCGCCTCCGGGTACGCCTGCGCCAGCTCCCGCCAGAAGAAGGAGGCCGGCCAGTCCTGCGTCGAGCGGAACCCGTCGAACAGTTTCCCCCAATCCGCCTCGTCGCTGCCGGCCAGCCGCGCCCAGTCGTCGGCGCGGCCCGGCTCGGTGAGGATGGTGAACATGTGGAAGCAGGGCCCGAACCCGAGCCGCTCCAGCGCGGCTTTCATGGAGCTGGTTCCGGTGCGCGGAAAACCCGCGCCTATCACGGTCAGCACATCGCACCTCCAGTGGTTCTCTACCACATAGGTCGAAATAGTGCGGGAAAGTGTGACGAGCCCCCGCAGGTTGGTGGATGTGGCCGTGGGGTAAGGAGCACACTCAGCCGCACGAAGGGGAAACGCTCATGACCGTCATGCTCGCCGACGGCCGCCCGATGCCACGCCTCGGCCTCGGCACCTGGCCCATGAACGACGAAGAGGCCCGCCAGGCCGTCACCCACGCCATCTCGCTCGGCTACCGGCTCATCGACACCGCCGCCAGCTACGGCAACGAGGCCGGCGCCGCCGTCGCCCAGGCGTCCGTGGCGCGCGAGGAGCTGTTCGTCACCACCAAGCTGCGCGGCTCCCACCACGGCTACGACGCCGCCCTGCGCGGCTTCGAGGAGAGCCGCGCCCGCCTCGGCCTCGACTACGTCGACCTCTACCTCATCCACTGGCCGCTGCCCGGGCGCGGCCTCTACATCGACACCTGGCGCGCCTTCGTCCACCTGCGCGAGCAGGGCCTCGTACACTCGATCGGCGTCTCCAACTTCACTCCCGAGCAGATCGATCGGATCACCGGCGAGACCGGCGTCGCGCCCGTCGTGAACCAGGTCGAGATGCACCCCGGCTTCCCCCAGGACGAGCTGCGCGCCTGGCACGCCGAGCACGACATCGTCACCGAGTCGTGGAGCCCGCTCGGGCGCGGCTCCAAGCTGCTCGACGAGCCCGCCGTCACCGACCTGGCCGCCGCCCACGGCCGGACCCCGGCCCAGGTGGTGCTGCGCTGGCACGTCCAGATGGGCGCCGTGCCCATCCCCAAGTCGGCCGACCCCGAGCGCATGCGCCAGAACCTCGAGGTGTTCGACTTCAGCCTGTCCTCCGAGGACCTGGCCCGCCTCGAACCGCTCGCCACCGGAGGCCGCCTCGGCGGCGACCCTGACACCCACGTCGAGCTGTGAGTAGGATCGCCTGTGGGAGCGCCGGCGCCCGCCGGTGTGACCTCCCTTCCTGACGGCGGGCCCTCCTGACGGCGGGCCGACGAGGGGGCGGCGATGACCGCGCACGACGACCCGTTCGAGGAGATGCTCACCGAGCTGGCCCGGCGCCGCGAGGAGTTCCGCGACCTGCGCCACGTTCCCAAGGACTTCGTCGACCGGCTGAAGCGGCTCGGCCTCTACCGCGTCTCCACGCCCCGGCGGTTCGGCGGCGAGCCGATGCCGCCCGCCGACTTCCTGCGGCGCGTCGAGCGCATCTCGGCCGTCGACGGCTCCACCGGCTGGGTCGCGAGCTTCGGCTGCGCGCTCGTCTACCTCGGCTCGCTGCCGCTCGACACCCAGGCCCGCCTGTACGCCGACGGGCCCGACGTCGTCCTCGCCGGCGGCCTCTTCCCCGTCCAGGAGGCCACCCCCACCCGGCACGGCTTCCTGCTCAACGGCCGGTGGAAGTTCGCCAGCGGCTGCGTGGCCGCCGACATCCTCGTCGTCGGCATCCCCGGCGACGACTCCACCTCCGGCAAGCCGCGCGGCGCGCTCGTGCCGCCCGAGCGGCTGCGCGTCGTCCGCGACTGGGACGTCGTCGGCATGCAGGCCACCGGCTCCTTCGACCTGGTCGCCGAGGACGTCGAGGTCGCCCGCGAATGGACCTTCATCCGCGGCGGCGCCCCCGTGATCGACGAGCCGCTCTACCGCTACCCCGCCATCACCTACTCCGCGCAGGCGCTCGCCGTCGTCTCCGCCGGCGTCGCCCGCGCCGCGCTCGACCTCGCCGAGGGCACCGGCGCCGGCCGGGCCGGCATCACCGGCGCCCCCAAGCTCGCCGACCGCGCCTACTACCGCGCCGGCATCGCCGAGGCCGAGGCCGCGCTCCGCTCCGCCCGCGCCTACTTCTACGAGGCCACCGGCGAGGCGTGGCAGGCCATCACCGACGGCGGGGCGGTCAGCGACGAGCAGAACGCGCACCTGCGGCTGTCCGCCGCCCACCTCGCGCGGGTCGGGGCGGAGGTGGTCGCCAAGGTCGTCTCCCTGTCCGGCACCGCCGCCATCCACCGCGCCCACCCCCTCCCGGCCCTGTTAGGCGACGTCATGGTGGTGCAGGAGCACGCCTTCCTCAGCCCCGCCATGTACGACGCCGCCGGCGCCGTCCTCATGGGCCGCCCGCCCACGGTGCCCGCCTTCCGCTGAACCCGCGCCCGTACTGACATGAGGGTGTGCTGCTCATATCAGGGTGTGCTCCAGCCAGTGCTTCAGCAGCGCCCGATCGCCCGTCACCTCCACCGTCACCTCGCCCGCCACCTCGCCCGTCACCTCGCCGGTCGGTCTGCGCCGCGCGAGCACCAGCATGACCTCGGTCAGCGTCCCCGACACCACCACGTCCGCCGGCCCGTTCCCGCGCTCCCACCGCAGCCCCTCGGGCAGCCGCGTGATCACCCACCCGTCCATCCCGTACGGCCGGAACGCCAGCCGCTCACCCGCCCCCCTCAGCAGGGCCAGCTTCGGCACCGCCGTCTCGGCGCGGGGATCGGCCATCAGCTCCATGCCCTCGGTGATCACCTCGGCCGCCAGGTCGCCGGCGATCCGGAACGCGGCGCCGGTCGTCTGCGCCGCGTCGCAGTGGTGGATCGCCGTCTCGGACAGCATCCTGCGCACCCAGAACGCGGCCGGCACCGTCCCGAAGAACGACCACGCCTGACTCTCCTCGCCCGCCTCGCGCACCGCCCCGACCAGCTCGTCCGCGCCCGCCCGCAGCCACGTGCCCCACTCGTCAGGAACGCCCGGAACGCCCGGATTCATGGCGGCCGGATCGGGCGCCGGCACCGGCCGCCCCGTGCGCACCAGTTCCGCCGCCCACCGATCGGCCAGCCCGATGTGCGCGACCAGCGTCCGCAGCCGCCACTCGGGACACGTGGGCACGACCGCCTCAGGATCGCCCCCGGCCACCGCCTGCGCGAACCCCTCCGTCTGCTTCCGCAGCCCCTCCATGAGCCGCCCAAAACCCAGCCCCGGCATCGACGTCACCCCTTTCCTGTCGGATCACGCCGCTACCGTAGGAACTCCAGTCCAGTGGAGGTTCAAGTGCCGCTGCGCGAAGAAACGCTCGGGATCGGCGAGCTGGCCCGGCTGACCGGCGTCCCCGTGCGCACCATCCGCTTCTACTGCGACGAGGGCATCATCGCGTCGGTGCGCAGCACGGGAAACCACCGCAGGTTCGACGGGGCGGCCGTGGAGCGGCTCGCCCTCATCAGGCGGCTGCGCGGCCTCGGGGTCGGCCTCGCCTCGATCGCGCAGGTGCTCACCGGCGAACGCTCCATCGCCGAGGCCGTCTCCGCCGAACGGGCCGCGCTCGACGAGCGGCTGGCCGAGCTGGCCTGGCGGCGCGCCTCGCTCCGGGCCGTCGAGGAGGCCGGGCCGGGCGAGCGTACCGGCAGGCTGGAGCTGCTGGCCGCCGTCGAGGACGCCGGCGCCGCACGCGAGCGGCTGCTGCGGTTCTGGCGGCAGCAGATGGTCTCGCCCGTCTCCGACGGGGTCTACGCCGCGTTCCTGTCCATGGCCGTCCCCCAGCCGCCCGCCGACCCCACCCCGCTCCAGGTCGTCGCGTACGCCGAGCTCGTCCACCTGGTCGGTGACCGCTCGCTCACCTCCGGCCTGCGCACCAGAGCCCTGGCCAACGCCCGCACCATCGGCGACGAGGACACCCTGATGCACGGCGTCGGCGAGGCCGTCACCCTGGCCGCCCCCTGCGTGCTGGCCGGCGAGCCCCCGCGCGAGGGGCCCGAGCTCGACCGCTTCGTCGCCGCCCACGCGACGGTCCGCCGCAGCACCGACACCCCGGCCTTCCGCCGCGAGCTCCTCGGCCGCGTCGCCGCCGACCGCGACCCGCGCGTGCGGCGCTACTGGCGGCTGGTGGGGGAGGTGAGCGGCGAGCCCGCCACGATCGGCACCATGCTCGCCTGGCTGACCGACTCCCTCGAACGCTCCGTCACACCTTGACGATCATCTTGCCCGTGTTGCCGCCCCGCAGCATGGTCAGGAACGCCTCCACCATGCCGTCCAGCCCCTCGGCGACCGTCACGTCCGCGACGACGCGGCCGCTGCGCAGGTGCGGGAGCAGGAACTCCTCCAGCTCGGGCTGAAGATGCCCGTGCTCGCGGACGAGGAAGCCCTCCAGGCGCGCCTGCTTGCCGACGATCTCGTACAGGTTGCGCGGCGCGGGCGGCGGGGCCGCCGCGTTGTACTGGCCGACCGCACCGCACCAGGCGATGCGCCCGCGCTCGCGCAGCACGCCGATCGCGGCCTCCAGGTGATCGCCGCCCACGTTGTCGAGGTAGACGTCGATCCCGTCCGGGGCCGCGGCGGCCAGCCGCTCGGGCAGGTCGCCCGCCGTGTAGTCGAGCGCCACGTCATAACCCAGGCGGGCCGTCAGGTGCGCCGCCTTGGCGGCCGAGCCCGTGCTGCCGATCACGCGGCCCGCCCCGAGCAGCCGGGCGAGCTGACCCGCGGCGCTGCCCACCCCTCCGGCCGCCGCCGAGACGAACACCGTCTCCCCGGGAGCCAGCCGGGCGACGTGCTTGAGCCCCACGTAGGCCGACAGGCCCGTCCCGCCCAGCACGCTCAGGTACGCCGTCAACGGCACATCCGGCTCCTCCGGCACGATCCGCGCGTCCTGCGGCCTGACCACCGCATGACTGCGCCACCCCTGCCGGTGCAGCACCACGTCCCCCACCGCCAGCCCGGGGGCCCGCGAATCGACCACCCGGCCCAGCGACCGCCCCTCCATGGGCACGCCGAGGCCGGTGAAGTCCATCAGCTCCCGCATGTACGGGTCCACCGACAGGTAGAGGTTCTCCACCAGCGCCTCACCCGGACCGGGCACCGGCATCGGCACCTCGACGTAGACGAACTGGTCGGCGCTCGGCCACCCCTGGGGCCGGGCCACTTGATGCACAACGACAGCCATGGCGGAGCAGTCAACCCGGGGCGCCCGCACCGGCACCAGTGATTTAGCGTATGCCTCAATGATTACGTATCGGCTGTCCGTACACGATCTCGCGAGCCTCTGTCGATGATCACCTACCGGCTGTCTGTGAACGGCCCCGCTAGCGTCCGCTGATGATCACCTACCGGCTGTCTGTGAACGGCCCCGCTAGCGTCCGCTGATGATCACCTACCGGCTGTCTGTGAACGGCCCCGCTAGCGTCCGCTGATGATCACCTACCGGCTGTCTGTGAACGGCCCCGCTAGCGTCCGCTGATGATCACCTACCGGCTGTCCGTGGACGACCTCGCCGGCGTCCGTTTCGCCTGCTCACCGCTGCTGGAAACGGTCACCAGCCTGTGGGCGCTGCGCCGGCCGGAACGCCACACCGTCCACCTGCCGTGGATCAGGCGGACCCGCGCCGCGCTGGCCGACCTCCCGCCGGCCGACCTCGCCGTGCTCGACAGCCTCCTCGGCCCGCAACGCGACTGGCTGCCCGACTTCCTCACCCCGCGCCCCGGCACCCCGCTGCCCGACCTAGCCGACGAGCTCGACCGCCTGCGCGCCACCCCACCGGACACCGCCCTCGCCGACTTCAGCGCCGTCTACGGCCCGCACCCGCTGCCCGCCACCACGAACCCCGAGATCATCGCCGCCGTCCTGGAGCGGTACTGGCGGCTGGCCATCGCCCCCCACTGGCCGCGGATGCGGGCGGTCCTGGAGTCCGACCTGCTGTACCGGGCCCGCCTCCTGAGCAGGGACGGCGCCGCCGCCATGCTGCACGAACTCGACCCACGCGTCCGCTTCGCCAACGGCGAGCTACGGGTCTACGCCGGCCACGCGCTCAGCTACGACGCGACCGTGGCGGGACGCGGCCTGTGGCTGGTGCCCGCCCTGTTCGTGCCCCAGACCATCGCGCCGGTCGGCCCCGACGAGCCGCCCACCGTGATCTACCAGTGCCGCGGCATCGGCACCCTGTGGCAGTCACCCACCGCCCGCCCGCCGCAGGCACTCGCCGACCTGATCGGATCGGCTCGCGCCGCCCTCCTGGCCACCCTGGACGGCCCCACGTCGACCACGGAACTGGCCCACCGCCACGGGGTCACACCCGGCGCCATCTCCCAGCACCTCGCCGTACTCCGGCGAGCCGGCCTGGTCTCCCGCACCAGGGCCGGCCGCCTGGTGCTGTACGCCCGCACGGAACTGGCGGACCTCCTCATGGCCGAGCACACCGGCTGACCCCTCTGGCCCTGCTTCCCCACCCCGTGCCCGGTACTCGACCTCAAGGCCACGCGCGTGCGGCGACCGGCCAGCCCGACCGGCCAGCCCGACCGGACCGACGCGGTGCGGGATCACGCTTGGCCTGCGGGCGCGCTGGTCGGTGCGTGATCGCCTTCGGGCAGCGGGCGCCGTCGGCGGTGAGGGCCGCCTTCGGCTACCGAACGCCTCCCGCGGTGCAGGAGCACTGCCAGGGCGGCCAGCAGCAGCCAGGCCGACGTCATGGCGACCAGCCACGTCCAGCCCGCGCGGCCGTACACGAGCGCGCCCGCCGTGCCGCCAGCGCCGCTGCCCAGGTAGTAGCAGAGCGTGTACGTCCCCGCGGCCCTCCCCCTGGCGGCCGGGGGTGCGTCGGCGGTCACCCAGGCGTTGGCGATGGCGTGCGCGGCGAAGAACCCGGCGGTCAGCACCCCGAACCCGAGCGCGATCACGGGCAGCGACGGGTGCACGGTCAGCGCGGCCCCCACCACCGTCACGATCAGCGCCGTGACGAGCGCCGCCGTCCGCCCCAGACGCGCGGCCAGCCGACCGGCGGCGGCCGAGGACGCGGTGCCCATGGCGTACGAGAGGAACACCAGCGAGGCGGCGGCCGGGCTCAGCGAGATGGGCGGCGCGGCCAGCCGGAACCCGGCGGCGTTGTACAAGGCCACGAACGCCCCCATGGCCAGCGCCCCCACGGCGAACGGCGCCACCGTCCCCAGTTTGCTGGCGGTGCTCGGTGTGCTAGTGACGCTCCCTGCGCGAGCGGTGCTCCCTGCGCGAGCGGTGCTCTCTGCGCTAGCGACGCTCCCCACGCTAGCGGCGCTCCCTGTGCTAGCGACGCTCCCCACGCTAGCGGTGCTCTGTGCGCTAGCGGTGCTGGGCGTTGCTGGGCGGGGGAGGGTCGCGGTCGTGAAGAGGGCGCATGCCAGGGCCACTGCCGCCACCGCGATCAGCGCGCCGTGCCATCCCAGGGGTTCGGCGGTGAAGCCTGCGCCGAGGCGGCCCAGCATGCCGCCGACCGAGTTGCCGGCGATCATCGCCCCCACCGCGGCGGCCAGGCGGGAGGTGCCGAGGTGGTCGGCCAGGTACGCCGCCGCCACCCCGGCGAAGCCGGCGATGGCCACGCCCTGGACCCCGCGCATTGCCAGGAACACGGGGAAGGACGGTGCCAGGGGCAGCAGGAGCCCGAGCACCGCTGACACCACTACCGACCACAGGATCACCCGCCGACGGCCTACCACGCCGGCCAGCCAGGCCAAGGGGAGCACTGCGACGGCCAGGCTGGCGGTCGCTACGCCGATCGCGAGTGAGGCGGTGCCCGGGTCGAGCCCGTATGCGGTTGCGAGCTGGGGCAGCACCGGTTGCGGGGCGTACAGGAGGGCGAAGGACGACAGCCCGGCCGCTGCCACGGCCGCGCTGACGCGCCGGGTGTCGACGGTCGGGTCGGAAGCCTGGAGAACCACCACCTCACAAACGCTAAGCAAGGCTAATAAATACGTCTAATACGTTGATGGGCGATAATTCATACGGTGATGGATGAATCCGATGACCGGCTGGCCGCGCGGCTTGCGCCGGCGCTCGCGTTGCTGGCCGCCGTGGGGGAGACCCGGCACGTGACGCGGGCGGCCGAGTTGCTCGGTATCCCGCAGCCCACCGCCAGCCGGCGCCTCGCCGCGCTGGCCGAGATCGTGGGTGCGCCGCTCGTTCTCCCGTCCGGGCGGGGGATCCGGCTGACCAGGGCGGGGCGTACCCTCGCCGCCGCCTCCACCCGTGCGCTGGGCGGTATGACCGCGGCCGCCCGCGAGGTGCGGGAGGAGATCGATCCGGGCAGCGGGCGCATCGTCCTCGGGTTCCTGCACCTGCTGGGGCGGACGCTGGTGCCGTCCCTCATCGGCGGGTTCCGCGAGCGGAACCCGGGCGTCCGCTTCAGCCTGGCGCAGGGGTCGCGGCAGGACATGCTCGACGCGCTCCGCGACGGCGAGATCGACCTGGTGTTCGTGGCGCCCATGCCGCTCGACGACCCGGCCCTCGTCAGCCGCCCGCTCGCCGACCAGGAGCTCGTGCTGTGCGCGCCGCCGTCCCACCGCCTCGCCCGCCGGGCGCGGGTGCGGGCCGCTGAGCTGGAGGGGGAGGAGCTGGTGACGCTGGAGCACGGGTACGGGCTGCGGCAGATCACCGACGACCTGTGCGCGGCGGCGGGGTTCGAGCCGAGGATCGCGTTCGAGGGGCAGGAGTCGGAGACGGTGCGGGGGCTGGTGGCGGCCGGGCTCGGCGTGGCCGTCCTGCCGCGGTCGGATCAGCCGGTGACGGGCGGCGTGGTGGAGATCCCGCTGTCACCGCCGCTGTTCAGGACGGTGGGGGTGAGCTGGCCGGCGGGGGAACGGCTGACGCCCGCCGCCCGCGCCTTCCGCGACCATGTCTGCTCCCACTCCACCGACCTCGGCCCCGCCTTCCGCCCGCCCCGTCACCCTCCCGCCCGGGGCGGCGGGAAGTCGCCCTAGCAGGGGTGATGCTGCGCCAGACTGGGCGCATGACACATGACGGCGATGCGGGAGTGCCGGGGTCCCTGGCGCGGGTCCTGGCGGAGGTGGCGGCTGAGCGGGCGGCGCAGGACGCTCGGTTCGGGATGCAGTTGCTGCCCGACGGCACCGGCGGTGAGGGGACGGTCGATGCTTCCGACCTGGCCAGGGATGCGACGGATGCGGCGGCCAGGGGAGGGGCGCTGACCTGGCGGCACATTCTGGCCGAGGAGGTCATGGAGGCGTTCGCCGAATCGGATCGGGACCGGCTGCGGGCGGAGCTCATCCAGGTCGCGGCCGTGGCCGTCAAGTGGACCCAGGCTCTCGATCGCCGCCCGCCCCAGTCCTGAAGTGAAGTCCACCGCGCCTCCTTGATGTCCAGGCCCAAGCCCAGGCCAGGCCCAAGCCCAGGCCCAGGCCCAGACCCAGGTTTGGGTGCGGGGCCAGGTTCGGGCCGGGGGCTGAGGTCGGGGGAGGGTCGTGGTGCCGGCCCTTTCCCGCCGTCCTCTCACGTTCTACAGAAGCTTGACGCAGCATGCGACGGTTGTTGAACTTGAGGGGTGACCGGACAGCCGCAGGTGTCCTTCGACACCGATCCCGGCAGGTACCGTCACCTCCGCCTGGAGATCGACGGGGAGATCGCCTGGATCGTGCTGGAGGTGGACGAGGGCGCCGGCATCGTCCCCGGGTACGACCTCAAGCTCAACTCCTACGACCTCGGCGTCGACATCGAGCTGCACGATGCCGTGCAGCGGCTGCGGTTCGAGCACCCGGAGGTGGGTGCGGTCGTCGTCACGGGTGCCCCGGGTGGGGTGTTCTGCGCGGGGGCGAACATTCGGATGCTCGCCCGGTCCGACCACTCCTGGAAGGTGAACTTCTGCAAGTTCACGAACGAGACGCGCAACGCCATCGAGGACGCCACCGCCCATTCCGGCCAGACATGCCTGGCGGCGATCAATGGGACGGCGGCCGGTGGCGGAAAGACCTCGCCGACGTGTTCGCCACGCGCAGTGAGGGGATGCGCGGTCGGGTGGCGGAGGAGTGGGGGCTGGTGGACGAGGTGGTGCCGCGCAGCCGGTTCGAGGAGGTCGTGCGGGTGCGGGGCCCGGGAGGCGGCCGCGCGGTCGCGGTCGGTCAGGCCCGCTGGAGTAGAGCCGGTTCCCCTGCCGCCGGTGCGGAGCGAGGGTTACGTGTACGGGACGGTCGCGGCGGAGCCGGGCGAGCACGCGGTCGCGATCAGGGTGCGCGGGCCGGAGGCGGGGGACGAGGGCTGGTTCCTGCGGATGACGAGGGAGCTCGACGACATGAGCAAGGGGGGCGGGATCTGGGTGTCGCCGATGGAGGTGGAGGCGCGGCTGCTCCAGCACGAGTCGGTGGGGGAGTGCGCGGTGGTGGCGTACATCGACGGTGACGGGCTGGAGAAGCCGGTGGCGTGCGTGGTGCCGGCGGCGGGCCGGGTGGTGGACGCGCGGGAGCTGATCGCGTTCTGCCGGGACGGGCTGGCCTCGTTCAAGCAGCCCCGTGAGGTGGTGGTGCTGGAGGAGCCGCCGAAGACGGCCACGGGGAAGATCCAGCGCGGGGTGGCCCGCCGCCTGGCCGCCGACCGTCTGGGCAAGGACTGATCCCGCACCACCCGCCTCGCGAGGAGGATCAGACGGAAGAGGCGCCGTAGACGGTGACGGCGAACGGCCGGGGCGAGGCCTTGTAGACCTCCTCCCCGATCCGCTTCAGCCCGTGGTGCGCGTCCAGGTACCCGTGCAGCCGGTCGGCCTCGGGCCACGGATGCACCGCCACCAGCACCCCGCCGGGCGCGAGCAGCGCGCCGAGCTGCTCGGAGGCCCGTTGCAGCCGCTCGTGCCGCCCGAGGTAGTAGAGCGTCTCGGAGCAGAACGCCAGGTCGAAGTGCGGCTCCGCAGGATGGGTCAGGATGTCGGCCTGGACGAACCGGACCCGGCCGCCCTCCTCCGGCACCCGTTCGCGGGCCCGGGCGAGGGCCCGCCCGGAGACGTCCATGCCGGTGATCTCGGCGTCGGGGTAGGCCGCCGCGAGCGTTCGGGTGAAGACGCCCTCGGCGCAGCCCACCTCGACGATCCGCCGATACGGCCGGGCCGGAACATGCTTAAGAGTAGAGCGATATTTGTCCTGCTCGTAGCTGTCGGATGCCAGTTTCCAAGGATCGGGGGTTCGGTGCCACCAGTCGAAATAGCGCTGCAGGATCACACCCTGTTTCTTCGGTGACAGCAGCGACAACGTCCGGAACAAGGTGCGATGGGCAAGCTCGGGCAGACTGGGCACAGGCGGCCTCTCCGGGTCGGGGACAGGGGGTCGTCCATGACGTGAGGTGCGGTCGTCGTCAAGGGGAAATGCCCGTTGAACGAATGGACAATGCCCAATCGTGCCCGAAAACAGGACCGGAATTAGGAAATGCTGCTTCTCAGTTCGCGCTTCAGTACTTTCCCCGAGGCATTTTTAGGAAGTGATTCCAGGAAAACCACGCGTTTGGGCGTTTTGAAGGGCGCCAGCCGTTCCCGCAGGAATGCGATCAGCTCCTGCTCCGTCACCCCGCCCCCGTCGCGCAGCACGACGGCGGCGGTCACCGCCTCGATCCACTTCTCGTCCGGCACCCCGAACACCGCCGCCTCCGCCACCGCCGGATGCTGGTAGACGGCCTCCTCCACCTCCCGGCTGGCGACGTTCTCCCCACCGGTCTTGATCATGTCCTTCTTTCTGTCGACCACCGACAGGTAGCCGTCCTCGTCCATGACGCCCAGGTCGCCGCTGTGGAACCAGCCGCCACGGAACGCCTCGGCGGTCTTGTCCGGGTCGTTCCAGTAACCGAGCATGGCGTGCGGGCTGCGGTGCACGATCTCGCCGACCACGCCGGGCGGCACCGGCTCGCCCGCGTCGTCCACGATCCTGGTCTCGACGTTCAGCGCGGGCCGCCCGGCCGAGCCCAGCCGGGTCAGCTGCTCCTCCGGGCCGAGGATGGTCGCGACCGGCGCCATCTCGGTCTGGCCGTAGAAGTTGAACAGGCGCACGTCCGGCAGCCGCGTGGCGATCTCCTTGAGCACCTCCACCGGCATGATCGAGGCGCCGTAGTAGCCCTTGCGCAGCGACGACAGGTCGCGGCGGTCGAAGTCGGGGTGGCGCAGCAGCGAGATCCAGACCGTCGGCGGGCAGAACAGCTTGGTGGCCCGCTCGCCCTCGATCGTGGCCAGGATCGCCGCCGGGCTCGGGCCGGGCAGGATGATGTTGGTGGCGCCCAGGAAGATCCCTGGCGTCAGGAAGCAGTGCAGCTGCGCGCAGTGGTAGAGGGGCAGCGCGTGCACCTCGACGTCGCCGGCGCTCATCTCGCCGTCCACGACGCACGTCACGTACTGGGCGATGAGGCTGCGGCTCGACAGCGTCGCGCCCTTGGGGCGCGCCTCGGTGCCGCTGGTGTACATGAGCTGGATCGGGTCGTCGTCGGCGATCTCCACCTGAGGCTCGGAGGCGTCCTCGAAGGCCGACCACGCGGTGAACGGCTCCCACCCGTCGCGCCCGGCGCCGATCACGCCGCGCACCCGCACGTCGTCGGTGACCGCCGCCCGCGCGACCGGCAGCAGCGCCTCCTCGGCCAGGATCCCGCTCGCGCCCGAGTGCCCCAGGATGTACGCGACCTCCTCGGCCCCCAGCATGAAGTTGACCGGCACGGAGATCGCCCCCAGCCGGGCCAGCGCGAAGTACGCCACCACGAACGCGTGGTTGTTGTGGCTGAAGACGGCGAACCGGTCGCCCTTGGTGACGCCCCTGGCGGCCAGCGCGTTGGCCGTCCTGTTCACCGCGAGGTCGAGGTCGGCGTAGCTCTGCCGCAGGTCGCCGAAGACGACGGCGGTCTTGGAGGGGTGCCGGGCGGCGGTGCGCCGCAGAAGGTCACCGATGGCGTGCTGACGGATCATGCGAACACCCTTCAGAACGATGTTCGGGTGATCCTAACCCGGGAAGACCGCCGCGAGGCGCCGGTAGGAGTCCAGCCGCCGGTCGAGGTCGTAGGTGTTCATGGTGACCAGCACCTCGTCGGCGCCGCTCGTCGCGACCAGGGAGCCGAGCGTCACCGCGACCTCGCGCTCCGTACCGCTGATCCTGCCCTTGAGCGCCTCGTCCAGGTACGCGCGCTCCCGCGCGGTCAGCTCCTTGCCGGCGATCTCCTCGGCGGGCTCCAGCGGCGGGAAGGAGCCGCCCGTGCGCGAGCGCACGGTGGCCCACGCCTCGGGGAGCTGCAGCAGCGCCGCCTCCTCCGCGCTCGCGCCGACCGCGACGTCCACCGCGACGATCACGTACGGCCGCGCCGCCCACGCCGACGGCCGGAACGCCGCCCGGTAGCGCGCCACGGCGTCGTGCATGCGCGGCCCGCCGCCGATCACCATCGGCAGCCCGTGCTCGGCCGCCAGCTCCGCCCCCGCCCCCATGGCCAGCACGAACACCTGGGGCCGCAGCCCCTCGGCGGGCAGCGCGTGCACGCCGGGGTACGCGTTTTGCGTGCCGTCGAAGTACCCGAGCAGCTCGGCGAGCTGGTCGCCGAACCGGTCCGCGTCGTCCTTGCCGTGGCCGAGCGCCCTGCGGATGCCCCCGGTGAAACCCACCGAACGCCCCAGCCCCATGTCCACGCGGCCCGGATACAGCGACTCCAGCACGCCGAACTGCTCGGCCACGACCAGCGGCCGATGGTTGGGCAGCATCACGCCGCCGGTGCCCACCCTGATCCGCGACGTCGCCGCGGCGACGGCCGCCGCCAGCACGGTCGGGGCCGACCCCGCGACGCCGGGCACGCTGTGGTGCTCCGACACCCAGAACCGGTGGTAGCCCAGCTCCTCCGCCCGCCGCGCGAACTCCACGGTCTCGCGCAGCGCGGCGGCCGGGGTCGAGCCACGGCGGACGAGTGAGCGGTCGAGAATCGAGTAGGCGGTCATGTACGGGTGCAACACGCCCGCCCCCCGGATCAATCCACCGGCTCGCCGGGAACGCCCTCGTAGTGCTCGACCAGCCGCGCCAGCAGCCCGGCGTCGTGGCGCAGCGGCACGCCGCCGACCCTGCCGACCGGCATGATCCCCCACGAGTTGCAGAGGAACACCAGGTCGAAATCGGGCAGGTCGGACACCCTGACCGGGCGCCGCTCCTGCGGCACGTCGAGGTCCTGCAGCAGGCTCATCGTGACGCCGCGCAGCATCGGCGCGTCCGGCCACACCAGCCGGCCGCCGGCGAACCCGCCCAGGTTCGTGATCGCGCCCTCGCTGATGAGGCCGTCGGCGGTGGTGAGCAGCGCCTCGTCGAAACCCTCCGCGCCGGCCACGCGCAGGATGTGGGCCTGCTGGAAGCCGGACGCCTGCTTGATGTGCGGCAGGTAACGCTGGTAGACGACCGGTTTGACGTGCAGCGGCCCGGCCAGCGGGGCGTGCGGCGGGTACGCGGCGGCCACGATCCTGGGCCGGCCGCCGTGCTCCACGACGTACACGCGCACCCCGGCGTCGCGCACGCCGCCGTCGAGCACGGTCTTGATCGAGGCCAGCACCGCCGCGTCGTCGAGGCCGGTGCCGAACAGCTCGCGGTTGGCCGCCTCCAGCCGGGCGAGGTGCCGGCCGAGCCCCTTGACCCGGCGATCCCGCACCTGCATGGCGGTGAAGTGCCCGTAGCGGGCATCCAGCATGAGGCGCGCCTCGGCGCCGACCGGCTCGCCGTCTACGGCAGTGCGTCCCGTCACGGCGACCTACTTTACGTACAGGCCGATCGACCAGCGAACCGGGCGGTTCGTCCCCGCGCCCCACATCCCCGTCCGCACGGTCACCGTGACGCGCTCGCCCTGCTTGGTGCCGAGGTCGAGGCCGGCCTTCGGGAACGGGCCGTCCGTCCAGACGGGGCAGCCCTGCTGCGTCCGGCTCAGTCTGCCGTTCACCCGCACCTCGAACCACATCCGCGGGGCCAGGTCGCCCGAGCAGACCACGTCGAGGGTCGTGGCGCCCCGGCCCGACAGGGTGACGGTGGCGGCTCCCGGCCACCTGCCCGACGCGCTGTCCGCCAGCCGCCCGCCGTCGAGCCGGCGGGGCAGCGCCTTGACGCGCGGGGGCTCGATCGTCATGGCCGGCGGCGTCCACTCGTAGACGGCCACCTCGCGCGCGCCGCGCTCCGGCCCGCACGCCCCCGCCGGCGCGTCGCACCCCCGCTCGGCGAAGGTGAGCGTGACGTCGGCGGCGCCCTGCGGCACGTCCAGCGGCAGCAGGTGCAGGCCGCTGTCGCCGCAGGAGTCCTCGCGGCCGTTGACGCGGCGGGAGTCGACAAAGACCTCCGGCATGGAGCTGAAGACGCCGTCGCACGGCGTGGCCACCTCCAGCGGGTTGCCGGAGACCGGGACCGTGACCGACGCCCGCGCCTCGGTGAGGGTGGCCAGGCCGATCCGGCGGTACTCCGTCCCGTCCCGCGTGACGAACCGCTCGGGCAGCCCGGCGGCCGGCTGCGCCGCCGGCGGAACCTCGCCCGGCACGAGCCCGTCCCGGCCGGGCAGCAGCCCCGGCGCCGGCAGCGGCCCGTCCTGGCCGGGGACCAGCAGGGCGGCCACCACGACGGCCGCCAGCGCCGCCGCGCCCGCCGCCGCCCTGCGGCGCCGCCGGACCCGGCGGACGCGCGCGTGCACCTGGTCGTGGCGGTGCGGGTTCGCGGGCGCCGGGCCCTCGGCCCGCTCCCGCAGGACGTCACGCAGATCCTGGACGCTCATCGGCGCGTCTCCTTCACGATCGACTCGTCCACTCGCAGCTTCGCCAGGGCCTTGGCCGTCTGGCTCTTGTGCCCTCCTGGCAGCCCAGCAGCCTGGCCACCTCGCCGACCGGCAGGTCCTCGTAGAAGCGCAGCACGATCACGGCGCGCTGCCTGGCCGGCAGCCGCCCCACGGCCCGCCACAGCTCCTCGCCGTCACGAGCCAGGTCGAGGGCGGCGTCGAGGGCGGGCCGCTCCGGCAGGTCGTCGCTGGGCAGCTCCCTGCGCCAGCGCCGCCGCCACCAGGAGACGTACGTGGTGACCAGCACCCTGCGCACGTACGCCTCGGGCTCGTCGATGCCCGGCCACGCGAACCACGCCTTGGTCAGCGACTCCTGCAGCAGGTCCTCCGCCACACCCCAGTCGCGGGCCAGCAGGTACGCCGTCCGTAACAGCCGGTCCGACCTCGTCACCACGAAGTCCTGAAAAATTGCCCTGTCCGCCAACTTCGGCGATCCTCCTGTGAGAGCGGCTAGCTGACGCTAGTGACGCATCGTCGTCCCGCTCAGGTTGCCGCCGATGAGAAAGAGCCGATGAGAAAGAGCCGCTGACGACGAGCCGCTGCCAACGAGCCGGCGGTCAGGCGCTGCCCGCCCGCATCACCGTGTACGGCGCCAGCTCGCCCAGCCCGCGCACCGACAGCCGGTTGACCTCCCGCAGCCGGAAGGCACGATCGCCCTCCAGCTCCTCGGCGAGCTGCGGGTCGGCCAGGATCGTTCCCGGCAGGGACAACGCGGTCAGCCGGCTCGCCAGGTTCACCGTCGTGCCGAAGACGTCGCCCATGCGCCACACCACCGGCCCGGAGGCCAGCCCCACGCGCAGCTCCGGCATGTCCCTGCCGCGCGCGTGCGTCTCCACCAGCCGCAGCGCGATCTCCGCCGCCACGTGCGCCTTGTCGCTCACGAACAGCACCGAGTCGCCCAGCGTCTTGACCACCCGCCCGCCGGAGGACGTCACGATGTCGGCCGAGCGCCCCTCGAACCTGTCGATCAGCCGGGCCAGCTCGCTGCCGGTGATCTGCCTGCTCAGCCGGGTGAAGGCGACGAGGTCGGCGAACCCGACGGCGAGCCGTACGGAGCTCATGTCCTGCTCGGCGATGCGCCCGGCCGCGGCGGCGAGCTGGCGCTGCCAGGCGTAGACCAGCAGCCGGGCCAGGTCGGGCACCACCCGCTCGGCCCGCCTGCGCCAGGCGCGCGGCCGCTCGGCCAGCGGCACGCCCGCGGCGTCGAGCGCCTCCGCGCCCAGCTCGGCCTGCGACTCGGCGAGCCGGGTGGTGGCCCGGCCGAGTGAGCGGGCGATGAGCAGCACGTGCTCCTCGTCGTAGACGCCGGAGGTGACCATGCCGAGCAGCGTTTTGAGCGCCTCGACGTCGGAGTCGGTGAACTCGACGGCGTCGTCGGGCACGTTGGCGAAGCCCAGGGCGCGCCAGAAGCGCCGCGCCCGATAGACCGGCACCCCCGCCATCTCGGCGACCTGGTGACTGGTGTATCGGCGCGGCTCACGCAGGAAGGCTTCTGTCAGCCCGCCCGCCACTGCGTCCCCGACCGTGTCCCCGACCCGGTCCCCGTCCACGTGCGCCACCCCGGCAACATAACACCCTGTGGGCCAGATCACTCCAAGAGCGCCCTCAGGGCACTCCGCTCACCTTCACCTACATACCCGGCGTAATAGTCATACATCGCCTTCCTCGACAAACGAGCGGCCAGCGGACCGTCGCCGGCCCGGATGGCGGCGATGACCTCCTCGTGGTGGCGGATGCTGCGCCGCATCAGCTCCTCCCGGTCGGGCGCGGCGGCGATCCGGTCCGCGATGAGCTTGACCACGATCGAGCGCACCACGTCGGTGCAGATCTGGATCAGCTTGTTGCCGCCGGCCCGCGCCACCGCGTCGTGGAAGGCCACGTCGGCCGCCCCGAACGCCTCCTCGTCGGTGCCGGCGGCGGCCCGCATCGCCGCGACCGCCGCGCCCATCTCGGCCAGCTGCTCCTCGGTGCGCAGCCGCGCGGCCAGCAGGACGGCCGCCCCGTCGAGCACCATCCTGAACTGCACCAGCTCCCCGAGCGACAGCTCCGCCACCCGGGCCAGCGTGGTCATCGACTTGTGTAATGCGGCGGGCGAGAACGGCAGCACCTCCGCCCCGTTCGGATCGCCCGGCCGCGAGCGCACCAGGCCGCGCGCCTGCAGCACCCGCAGCGCCTCCCGCACGGTGGACCGGCTGACCGAGAACTGCACCATCAGCTCCCGCTCGCTGGGCAGCCGCTCGCCGGGCGAGAGCGCGCCGCTCTCGATGGCCTCCTCGACCTGCTCCACGACCCGCTCGTAAGCCCGCACGGTACGTACCGGCTCGAAGCGCGGACCACCCATCAAGCCCCCTTGACCCGAGCCGTCGCCGACTGGCAATGTGCGTAGCCTACTGGTCAGACCAGTGCACTAGCCAGGAGGCTGTAGGACATGAGGCGCATCGGCATCTGGATCGCCGCCGGCGGTCTCCTGCTGGCCACGGCAGCCTGCGGAGGCAGCCCCGGAAACGGAAGCGGGAGCGGCGGCGGGGCGAAGGCCCAGTCGTTGTCGGTCGGCGCGGTGGCCGAGCCCGCCAACCTCGACTTCACCTCCACCGAGGGCGCCGCGATCCCGCAGATCCTGCTCGTCAACGTCTACGAGGGCCTGGTCAAGCTCGACCAGAACGGCGAGATCGTCCCCCTGCTGGCCGAGAAGTGGGACGTCTCCGGCGACCGGAAGACCTACACCTTCACCCTGCGCAAGAACGTGAAGTTCAGCAGCGGCGCCCCGTTCACCGCCGACGACGTCGTCTTCTCGCTCGGCCGGGTGAAGACCGACTGGAAGCTCAAGATCAAGACCCAGCTCGACGTCGTCGACAAGGTCGAGAAGAAGGACGACAGCACCGCCGTCGTCACGCTCGAACGCCCCAGCAACGGCTTCCTCTACGCGATGACCAGCAGGCTCGGCGCCATGTTCAGCCGCACCGGCGTCGCCGACCTGGCCAACAAGCCCGTCGGCACCGGCCCGTACGTGCTGGGCGCCTGGCGGCGCGGCGACTCCATCCGGCTCGACGCCAACCCCTCCTACTGGGGCACCAAGCCGGCGCTGTCGTCGGTCACCATGAAGTACTTCAAGGACGCCACCGCGATGAACAACGCGCTGCTGACCGGCGGCATCGACGTCATCTCCAGCGTCCAGGCGCCCGAGTCGCTGCAGCAGTTCGCCGACCCGAACCGGTTCCAGACCGTCGAAGGCACCACCAACGGCGAGGTCGTGCTGTCGATGAACAACGGCCGCCCGCCGTTCGACGACAAGAAGGTCAGGCAGGCCGTGCGGCACGCCATCGACCACAAGGCGCTGCTCGACACCGCCTGGGCCGGGCGCGGCCAGCTCATCGGCTCGATGGTGCCGCCCACCGACCCCTGGTACGAGGACCGCACCGGCGACTACGCGTACGATCCGGCCAAGGCCAAGGAGCTGCTGGGCGGCAAGACGTACGCGGTCAAGATGCGCATCCCCAACCTGCCGTACGCGGTCAGCAGCGCGCAGGTCGTCAAGTCGCAGCTCGCCCAGGTGGGCATCAACGCCGAGATCGAGCCGCTGGAGTTCCCCGCGCGGTGGCTGGACCAGGTGTTCAGCAAGGGCGACTACGACTTGTCCATCATCAACCACGTCGAGCCCCGCGACATGGGCATATTCGCCGACAAGTCGTACTACTTCCATTACGACAACCCCGAGTTCGGCAAGCTGCTCGCCTCCGCCGACGAGGGCACCGAGCAGCAGCAGGCCGACGACCTCAAGCAGGCCGCCAAGCTGCTGTCCGACGACGCCGCCGCCGACTGGCTCTTCCTGTTCCCCAACCTGATCGTGGCGAAGAAGGGCGTCACCGGGCTGCCGAAGAACGCCATCGCGGAGTCCTTCGACTTCACCGCGCTCGCCAAGCAGTGATCCTGTACCTCGTCAAACGGCTGGCGGTGCTGCTCGCGAGCACCGTCGTGGCCGCCGTCGCGGTGTTCGCGTTCATGGCGCTGCTGCCCGGCGACCCGGCCGAGATCGCGCTCGGCGTCAACGCCACCCCCGAGGCGGTGGCCGACCTGCGCCACCGGTTCGGCACCGACCGGCCGCCCGCCGTGCAGTTCCTCGACTGGTTCGGCGGGCTCGTCCAGGGCGACTTCGGCACCTCGTACGTGACCAGCGCCCCCATCGGCCCGCAGATCTCCGACCGGCTCGGCGTCACCGCCGTGCTCGTACTCGGCGGCATGGCCGTGGCCCTGGTGCTGGCCGTGCCGCTGGGCACGTTCGCCGCCGTGCACCACCGCGACCCCCTCGGCGCGGCGATCAGCGCGGCCAGCCAGGTCGGCATCGCGGTCCCCGCGTTCCTGGCCGGGATCCTGCTCGTGTTCGTCTTCGCCGTGCAGGCCCAGGTGCTGCCCTCCGGCGGCTACGTGCCCATCGCCGACGACCCGGGGGAGTGGCTGCGCGGCCTGCTGCTGCCGTGGCTGTCGCTCGGGCTCGTGCAGGGCGCCGTGCTCACCCGCTACGTGCGCAGCGCCGTCCTCGACGTCATGCGCGAGGACTACCTGCGCACCGCCCGCGCCAAGGGCCGCGGCCGCACCGGCGCGCTGTGGCGGCACGGGCTGCGCAACGCCTCCGTGCCCGTCGTCACCGTGCTCGGCCTGCAACTGGCCACGCTGCTCATCGGCGCCGTCGTCGTCGAGCGGGTCTTCGTCATCCCCGGGCTCGGCGACCTGCTGCTCAACGGCGTCGCCGGGCGCGACCTGCTGCTCGTCCAAGGTGTGGTGATGGTGCTGGTGGCGGCCGTCCTGCTGATCAACTTCGTGGTGGACGTGACCTACCACCTGCTCGACCCGAGGCTGCGATGAGAGGCCGGCCCAACCTGGCGCTGCTGACCGGCGGCACGCTCGTCGGGCTCGTCGTGCTCGCCGCCGCCGTCTCCTTCTTCTGGACGCCGCACGACCCCACGCTCGTGGACGCCGCCCGCAAGCTGCGCGAGCCCGGCGGCGGCTACCTGCTCGGCGCCGACAAGTTCGGCCGCGACACCTTCAGCCAGCTCATGGTCGGCGCCCGCACCACCCTGTACGTCGGCGTCGTCGCGGTCGGCATCGCCGCCGTCGTCGGCACCCCGCTCGGCGTGATCGCCGGGATGACGCCGCGCGGCTGGCTGTCCGAGCTGATCATGCGGGTCAACGACCTCGTCTTCGCCTTCCCGGCACTGCTGCTGGCCGTCATGCTCGGCGCCGTGTACGGGCCCGGCACGCTCACCGCGATGATCGCGATCGGGGTGGCCACCGTGCCCGCGTTCGCCCGCGTGGCCCGCGCCGCGACGCTCCAGGTCATGGTGACCGACTACATCCTGGCCGCCCGGGCCGCCGGGCGGCGCCGGCCCGCCATCGCCGTCCGGCACGTGCTGCCGAACATCGGCTCCGTGCTGATCGTGCAGGCGTCGGTGTCGTTCGCGATCGCGATCCTGGCCGAGGCGGCGCTGTCGTTCCTCGGCTTCGGCACCCGCCCGCCCATCCCGTCGTGGGGCCGGATGCTGCAGGAGTCGCAGGAGCTGCTGTTCTCCACGCCGCGCCTGGCGCTGTGGCCCGGCCTCGCGATCGCCCTGGCCGTGCTCGGCTTCAACCTCCTCGGCGACGGCCTGCGCGACCACCTCGACCCCAAGCTCAGGAGGATCCGTGCTGACGGTTGAGGGCCTGCACGTGCGCGCGGACGCCGTCGAGCTGGTCCGCGACGTGTCCTTCAGCATCGCGCCCGGCGAGCGGGTCGGCCTCATCGGCGAGTCCGGCTCCGGCAAGTCGCTCACCGCGCTGTCCCTCATGGGCCTGCTCCCCGAGGGCGTCACCGCCTCCGGCCGGGCCAGGCTCGGCGAGCGGGACCTGGTCGGCGTGCCGGAGAGCCGCGTCAAGGACCTGCGCGGCCGGGCCCTGTCCATGGTCTTCCAGGAGCCCATGACCGCGCTCAACCCGCTCATGCGCGTCGGCGCCCAGGTGGCCGAGGTCATGACCCTGCACGGCCGCCCCCGCCAGGAGGCCCGCGAGCGCGCCGTCGAGCTGCTGGAGCGCGTACGGCTGCCCGAGCCGGGACACATCGCCCGCGCGTACCCGCACCAGCTCTCCGGCGGCCAGCGCCAGCGCGTCATGCTCGCCATCGCCCTGGCCAACGGCCCCGAGCTGCTCATCTGCGACGAGCCCACCACCGCGCTCGACGTCACCGTGCAGAAGCAGATGCTCGACCTGATCGCCGAGGTCGCGCCCGCGCTGCTGTTCATCACCCACGACCTGGCCGTGGTCGCCTCCATGTGCGAGCGGGTCCTGGTCATGTACGGCGGCCGCGTCGTCGAGTCCGGCCCCCTCCGCGACGTCTTCACCCGCCCCCGCCACCGCTACACCCAGGGCCTGCTCGCCGCCAGCAGGCTCACCCCGCGCGGCACCCGCCTGCCCACCATCGCCGGCAGCGTCCCCCCGGCGGGCCGCTTCCCCAGCGGCTGCGTCTTCCGCAACCGCTGCCCGCACGCCACCCCCACGTGCGAGACGACTCCCGCGCTGACAGGAGACGGCCATGCCCACGCATGCTGGCACCCCGCTGATTGAGGCCCTCTCCCTCAACCGGGTCTACCGGCGCCCCCGCACCTCGCTCACCCGGCCGGGCGCCGCCGTGCACGCCCTGCGCGACGTCTCCCTGACCGTCGGGCGCGGCGAGCGCTACGGCATCGTCGGCGAGTCCGGCTCCGGCAAGTCCACCCTGCTGCGCCTGCTCTGCGCCCTCGACCAGCCCACCAGCGGCAGCATCCGCTTCGACGGCCAGGAGATCACCGGCCGGCCCGAGCGGCGGCTGCGCTTCCTGCGCGAGAACCTCCAGATCGTCTTCCAGGACCCGATGAGCTCGCTCGACCCCCGCATGCGCGTGCGCGACCTCGTCGCCGAGCCGCTGGCCGCCCTCGGCCTGCCCGCCGGCGACCGGGTGACCGAACTGCTCGACGCCGTCGGGCTGCCCGCCGGCGCGGCCGACCGGTACCCGCACCAGTTCTCCGGCGGGCAGCGGCAGCGCATCGCCATCGCCCGCGCGCTCGCGCCCCGCCCGAAGGTACTGGTCGCCGACGAGCCCGTCAGCGCCCTGGACGTCTCCGTACGCGGGCAGATACTCAACCTGCTGGCCGACCTCGTGGACGAGCTGGGGCTCACACTCGTGTTCGTCTCGCACGACCTGTCCGTGGTACGGCACGTGTGCGAGACGGTCGCGGTCATGAGCAAGGGCGAGATCGTGGAGACCGGGCCCGTGGACGACGTCTGGGCCGCGCCCGCCCACCCGTACACGCGGGCGCTGCTGCAGGCCGTACCGACCCTGGAGGGACTGCTGTGATCGAAGTCGACGCCGACGGAGTGGTGGCGTTCACGCAGGCGCTGGTGCGCATCCCCAGCACCAACGACCCGGCGCGCGGCCGCTCCGAGCGGTCCGCCGCCGAGCTCGTCGAAGCGCGGATGCGCGAATGGGGCTGGGACCCCGTCGTGTACGAGGCCGCGCCCGGCCGGCCCAACGTGGTCGCCGTCGTCGAGGGTGGCGGCGGACCCGGGCCCACCCTCATGTTCGAGGGGCACACCGACGTCGTCACCGAGGGCGACCTGTCGTCCTGGACCGTCGACCCGTTCGGCGGGGAGATCCGCGACGGCAAGCTGTGGGGGCGGGGCAGCGCCGACATGAAGTCCGGCCTGGCCGCCGTCCTCTACGCCACCCGCGCCCTGCAGCTCGCGGGAACGTTCCCGGGCCGGATCAAGGTGTGCGCGCTCGCCGACGAGGAAGGCCTCATGCTCGGCGCGCACCACTTCGTCAATGCGGGCCTCGCCTCCGACGTGGACGGCGCCATCGTCGCCGAACCGGAGGCCGGCGAGATCTGCGCCGTCGCCAAGGGCGCGCTGCGGCTGCGCGTCGACCTCACCGGCCGCATGGCCCACGGCGCCATGCCGCAGCACGGCCGCAACCCCATCGCCGCCGCCGGCGCCCTGCTCGTCGGGCTGCGCACGCTCCAGGAGGAGCTGCAGCGGCGGCATCCCGCGCACGAGCACCTCGGTGAGGTGTACGTCACGCCGACCGTCGTGCGGGCCGGCTCCGAGGAGCAGGTCAACGTCATCCCCGCCACCGCCTCGGTCTTCGTGGACGTACGCACCGTGCCCGGCGCCGACCACAAGGAGATCGCCGACCGGGTGGCCGCCCTCGCCACCGGCGACGGCATCTCGGCCGAGGTGACGGTGCTGGTGGACCGGCCGCCCGTGGACGTCCCCCGCACCCACCCCGTCGTCGCCGCGCTCGCCGCCGCCCACCGCGCCGTCACCGGCGAGGAGCCCGTGTACGGCGGCGTGCCCGGCACCACCGACGGGACCGTCCTGACGCACTGGGGCGGGGTGCCGTCGGTCGTGTACGGGCCCGGCGGCAAGTGGATCGCCCACCAGGCCGACGAGTTCGTGGAGGTGGCGGACATCGTCCGCTGCACCCGCGTCTTCGCCGAGGCCGCCCGCCGCTTCCTGCACGGGGACCACTGATGCTCCCCATGTGGCGGGCCGGGGCGACGAACTCGCTGGTGGACGTGGCGGGGCTGCGGGTCGGGCACGCCCACCGCGTCGGCGGCGGCTACCGCACCGGCACCACCGTCGTCCTCGCCCCCGCCGCCGGCGCCGTGGCCGGGGTGGACGTGCGCGGCGCCGCCCCCGGCACCCGCGAGACCGAGCTTCTGGACCCCCGGAACCTGGTCGAACGGGTGCACGCCGTCGTCCTGTCGGGCGGCAGCGCCTTCGGGCTGAGCGCCGCGTGCGGGGTGATGTCCCGGCTCGCGGACGCCGGCGCCGGGTTCCCGGTGGCGGGCGGAGTGGTGCCGATCGTCCCGGCGGCCGTCATCTTCGACCTGGGCCGCGGCGGCACCTTCCGCGCCGTCCCAGACGCCTCCCTGGGCGCCGCCGCCTACGACGCCGCCACCCCCTGCACCTGCCCCGCCACCGCACCCGCCAGCGTGCCCGCCGTGCCCGGCAGCGCCGTGCCTGCTGGCGCCGCCTCCGCCTGCGCCGTCTGCGGCTCCGGCGGTGCTGCGGCCACGGGCGGCGGTCAGCCGACCGGCTCGGCGGGCACCACAGTCCCTTTCCCTTCTTCCGACGAAAGGACCCCGGCCCCGGACGGTGCCGTCGTGTGTCACCGGGGACCCGCGCGGGGGTCGGTCGGGGCGGGGACCGGGGCGGTGGCGGGTGGGCTGGCCGGGGGCGTGGGGACCGCCAGTGCCGTGCTGCCCGATGGCAGCACCGTGGCCGCCCTGGCCGTGGTCAACGCCGCCGGGTCCGTCCTCGATCCGCGTGACGCGACCCTCGCGGGCGCCCGGTACGGGCTGCCGGGCGAGTTCGACCACCTTCGCCCTCCGACGCCGGACGAGGCCGCGGCCTGGAACCCGGAGAGGGCGCCCTCGTTCAACACCACGATCGGGATCGTGGCCACCGACCGCACGCTCACGAAGGCGCAGTGCGGCAAGCTGGCCGCGGTCGCGCACGACGGCCTGGCCAGGGCGATCAGGCCGGCGCACACGATGACCGACGGCGACACCATCTTCGGCCTGGCCACCTGCGCCCGCCCCGCCCCGCGCCGCGACACGTTCCAGGACGTCCTGGCCGCCGCGGCGGACGTGTTCAGCCGCGCGGTGGCGGACGCCGTGCTGACCGCCACCGGACGCCCGGACGCCCCTGCCTACCTCGACGTGTTCCCGAGCGCACTGCGGAGCCGACCATGACCTTCAAGCAGAGCTGGCCCGCGGGCCTGCCCATCGGCGACGGCTGGGTGGAGACCCCCGGCACCACCGACGTGATCTTCCCGTACGACGGCTCCACGGTGGCCACGGCGCCGCTCGGCACGGCCGAGCTGGCCGCCAGGGCCCTGGAGGAGGCGCTGGCCGCGGCTGCGGTGACGGCGGCGCTGCCGTCGCACGCCCGCCGCGCCGCCCTCATGGGCGCCCATGACGCGCTACGCGAGCGGCGGGCGGAGTTCGAGCGGCTGCTCGTGCTGGAGACCGGCAAGCCGCTGGTGGACTGCCGGGTCGAGGTGGCGAGGACGCTCCTGACGCTCGCGACCGCCGCCGAGGAGGTGGCGCGGCTGCACGGCGAGACGGTGCCGCTCGACCTGCTGCCGTCCGGCGAGGGCCTGGTCGGGTTCTGGACGCGGCGGCCGATCGGCGTGGTCGTCGGCATCACGGGCTTCAACTATCCGCTCCTCCTCGCCGCCCACAAGATCGCGCCGGCCGTGGCGGCGGGCTGCCCGGTCATCGTCAAGCCGGCCCCCGCGACCCCGCTGGCCACCCTGTGGCTGGCGCACCTGCTCAGGGACGCGCTGCCGCCCGCCGCCGTGCAGGTCGTGACCGGCGGGGCGGAGGTCGGGCGGACGCTGGTGGAGGACCGGCGGATCGGCGCGGTGTCGTTCACCGGCTCGGCCGCCACCGGCCACGCCATCGCGCGCGCCGCCGCCCCCACGAAGGTGCTGCTGGAGCTCGGCTCGAACGCGGCCCTCGTGGTCGCGGCCGACGCCGACCTGGAGGCCGCCGCCGACGCGGTGGTGCGCGGCGGCTACTACGCCTCGGGGCAGGCGTGCATCTCCGTGCAGCGGGTGCTGGTCGAGGAACCGGTCGCGGACGCGTTCCTGCCGCTGCTGGCCGAGCGGGTCAAGAGCGTCACGGTCGGCGACCCCCGGCTGCCGGAGACCCGCGTCGCCCCGCTGATCGACCGAGCCGCGGCCGAGCGCGTGCTGGAGTGGATCGCCGCCTCAGGCGCCGAGGTGGTCGCGGGCGGGCACCGCGACGGCGCCGCCATCGCGCCGACGGTGCTGGCCGGCGTCCCCGACGGGGCCGCCGCCTGGGACGAGGAGATCTTCGGGCCCGTCGTGTGCGTGCGCCGGGTGCCGGACGTGGACGCCGCCTTCGCCGCGGTCAACAAGTCGAGGTACGGCCTGCACGCGGCGGTGTTCACCCGCTCGCTGGCCACGGCGTTCGCGGCGATCGAGCGGATCGAGGCGGGCGGGGTGGTGGTCAACGACGTGCCGGGGTTCAGGGCCGACAACATGCCGTACGGAGGGGTGAAGGACTCGGGGGCGGGACGCGAGGGGCCGCGCTTCGCGATCGAGGAGCTGACCGTCACCCGGATGGCGATCATCCGCCCGTGACGCCCCGAAGAGCCCGGTAAAGCCCCGGAGAGCCCTGTAAAGCCCTGAAGGGGCTGAGGTGCCCGGAGCCCGGGGCCTGAGGTGCCCGGAGCCCGGGGCCGCCGGGGTCAAGGAGTTTCTGAGACCCTTGCGCGGCGGCCCCGGGCCCGGGCACGGCTGCTGACCGGAACCAGCCGGTCAGATCAGGGGACGTGGGTCACATCTCGGCGCGGACCGCGCGGAGATGGTGGCGGATCACCGGGGCGCTGTCGCGCGCCAGGTCCTTCACCCACTGGGAGTGCCCGCGCCGCAGCTCCCGCTGCCCCAGCCAGAGCGCGTGCTCGTGCGACTCGGCCTGCAGCCGCAGCCAGGCGCGGTCGAACCGGTGACCGGACCTGGACAGCACCACTCGAAGGTCGTGGCGCTGCTCGGCGCTGGGGGAGCCGGGGAGGCGGACGTCGAGCCGGTCGGCGACCCCGCGCAGCCGGGCGTCCAGCTTGCGGTGGTCGCGGATCAGCCGCCAGGCCAGGCCGCGGACGTCCCGGTCATGGGACTCGCGCAGCGCCGCCTTGC
Source organism: Nonomuraea composti (assembly GCF_012034275.1). Lineage (NCBI taxonomy): Bacteria > Bacillati > Actinomycetota > Actinomycetes > Streptosporangiales > Streptosporangiaceae > Nonomuraea > Nonomuraea composti. The sequence goes on from NZ_JAATEP010000001.1 coordinate 592,580, forward strand.
CCGCCTCGATCTCGGCGAGGTTGCCGCGGTGCGCCGCCCTCAGGTACGCCGCGTCCTGGCGCGACGCGTGCAGCGCCGTCGCGCTCTGCTGCGTCGCCGTGACGCCTGCCTGGGCGGGGACCGCTGCCCGGGTCTGGGCCTGGGCGGCGGCCGGGGTCATGGTCAGTGCCAGCACGGCCGCGAAGCCCGCGGGTGCTAACTTCCGTGCTGTTCTCATGGGTTCCTCCTTTCGTGGAACCCGTGCCCGCTGCCCGATTCGGCCGGAAGTATTCGGCTTAATTCGGCGGGTCGAAACGGCCGTCCACCGCGGTCCAGCCGCCGTCCACGTACAACACCGAGCCCGTCACGAAGCTCGCGGCGTCGCCGGCCAGGTAGACCACCGCCCCGGCCAGCTCGTCGGCCGTCGCCCACCGGCCGAGCGCGCTCTTGGTCGCGTACGCCGCGTACCAGCCGGGGTCGTTTCTGATCTGCCGGGTCAGCGGCGTCTCCACCACGCCGGGCGCGATGGCGTTCACCCGCACCCCGTGCGGCCCGAACTCGGCGGCGGCCGTGCGCAGGAGCTGCACCAGCCCGGCCTTCGTGGCCGAGTACACGCCCTGGCCCGGCTCGGTGACCGACGCCCTGATGGAGGCGAACCCGATGATCGAGCCGCGGCCCCGCTCCACCATGCCGGCGCCGAACGCGCGTACCAGGTCGAAGGAGGCACGCAGGTTCAGCGCGACCACCCGGTCGAACTCGTCGCCGGAGTAGTCGAGCAGCCGCTTGCGCACGTTCGTGGCCGCGGTGAACACCAGCACGTCGGCCGGCGCCTCGGTGGCCAGCGCGCGCACCGCGTCCGCGTCGAGCACGTCGAGCAGCCGGGCGTCGCCGCCGCAGCCGGCGGCGGTCTCCTCGGCGGCGGGCAGGTCGCGGTCGGCGCAGACCACCGAGGCGCCGTGCGCGGCCAGCGCGAGCGCGGCCTCCCTGCCGATCCCGCTCCCCGCCCCGACCACCACGGCCCGCCGCCCGTCCAGGCGGAACAGCGCGTCATATCCCATACGACGCACCCTAACGACTGGTCCGACCAGTACACCAGCCCGACCGGCATCACGGCCCGGGGCCGGCTCGGGCGGCTGGGGCCCCGCTCAGGGGGCTCGGCCGGTGCGGCACATGCGGGCCGGTGCGGCACCTGCGCGCCGGCTCAGCTCTTGTGGGCCGCCTCCCAGTCGGCGCGCAGCAGCTCGTACTCGACCTCGCCGTGCTCGGTGCCCTCGATGGGATCCGGCCAGTCCATGTGGAAGGTGCGCACGTGCCGCAGCCCGCACTTCTCCATCACCCGCCGCGAGCCGAGATTCACCGCCATCGTCTGCGCGAACACCCGCCGGGCGCCCAGCTCGGCGAACGCCTTGCCGATCAGCGCGAGCGAGCCCTCGGTCGCGTACCCCTGCCCCCAGGCCGCCTTGTGCAGCCGGTAGCCCAGCTCGGGCTCCTCCTGCGGGCCGCCCTCGGGCGCGCGCAGGTGGAACCAGCCGAGGAAGTCGCCCGAGCGCCGCTCCAGCGCCGCGAAGAAGCCGCTCTCGATGAACCGGGGCAGGGTCCGGTCGAGGATCACCTGGCGGGGCGTGGGCTTGCCGCCGTTGAGGTACCGCATCACCTCGGGGTCGTTGTGCAGGCGGAACAGCTCGTCCGCGTCGGACTCGGCGAAGCGGCGCAGGGCCAGCCGCTCGGTCTCCAGGTAGATGTGCACCCGGGGCACGTTAGTCGGCGGCGCCTGACCTCTTCGACCGGTTTTCGGCCATCCGCCGGACGGCGGCGACCAGCTCCGGCATCGTCCTGACCTCCTGCTCCGGCGCGGCCCCGCCGTCCGGGTGGGCGGCGGTGTCGTCGCTGTGGAAGAGGATCGTCCGCATCCCGAGCGCGCGGGCCGGCGCCAGGTTGGCCGGGCGGTCGTCCACGAGCACCACCTGCGCGGGCGGCACGCTCAGCGCGGCCGGCACGGCCCGGTAGGCGGCGGGGTCCGGCTTGCGCGCGCCCAGCTCCGAGCTGATGAACCAGCGTCCGATGTGCCGCTCCAGGCCGAACCTGCGGCGGACGAGGGCCGACCAGGCGGCCGCGTCGTTGCTCAGGCAGGCCAGCTCCAGCCCGCCGCCCTCCAGCCCGTCGCCCGCCAGCTCGGCCAGTGCCTCGCGCACGCCGCCGGTGAGCGTGTGCCGCAGGCAGTAGTCCTCGTCGGTGGCCGCCGCCGCGCCGAGCGCCGCCCAGAAGGCGGCGGTGCTCGTCCGGCCCAGCGTGACGTCCCGGTAGGCCGCGCGAATGTCCTGCTCGGGGGCCTGACAGCCGCGTTCGCGCAGGTACGGGACGAGCACCCGGCCCTGGACGTTCCCGTCGCGGTAGAGGACGCCCATCGCGTCGAGGACGACCACCCTGACCTGATCCACCCGGCCAAGCCTAGTCACGGCCGCGGCGGGCGGGGTTGCCGAAGTTTTGTAAGGCGGCTTACGATTCTTGCATGATCAACACGGATCCGTCCGTCTATGAGGCGTTGCGCGACCGCTTCGGCGCCCCCGTCGGCGTGGAGGAGGCCCGCGCCCAGTGGGGCTCGCTGGTGCGCGCCGCCAGGAGCGGCACCACCACGCTGATCACCCGCGAGCGCTACGAGTGGGCCGCGCTGATCCCGTTGTCGGAGGTGTACGGGCTGCTCAGCGGCCTGCCGGTGGTCTCGCTCTCGACGGCGCGGGGCCGGCTCGGGGATCTCGTCCGCCAGACCGCGGGCCCGTACGACGAAGGGCCCGTGCTGCTGACCCGCCACCGCACCCCGGTCGCCGCGCTGGTCGCGGCGGTGCGCCTGCTCGACCGGCCCGCCGCCCGGCGCGGCCCCGGCGCGGACGAGCTGCTCGCCAGGGGCCACACGATCACGCTGGCCCGGGGCCCGGTGGACGGGATCACCGCCATCGCCCGCGACCGGGACGGCAACGAGGTCGCGGCCGGCTCCGGCCGTGACGCCGCCGCCGCCCTCGAGTCGCTGGCGTATTGACTTATTCGGGCTCGGCCGGCTCGACCACGGAGTCGGGGCCGGGGAACATGAGCTGCTCGTGGCCGTCGTCGAAGCGCACGAGGTACGGCGGCGCGCCGTCCTGGCCCCGCACCTCGACGATCTCGCCCTTCCTGTCTCCATGGCCGACCACGTGACCGTGGATGATCAGCAGGTCACCGACGTTCGCGTGCATGGTGGGCTTCCTCTCAGCCGGGCTCTGGCAACCTTGAGGTTCCCTCCCACCTTGCACCAGAGCGGCCGTCCCGAAAAGCGCGTCGAAGAGGTCAGCGCGCGGCCGTGGCGTGCAGGTGGCCGAGGGTGAGGGGCGGCGCGGGCGGCAGCGGCTCGGCGTGCTCGGCGCGGAAGGACTGCAGCAGGTACGCCACCAGCCGCCGCGACGCCGCCGCCGCCTCCTCCGGGCTGCCGGTCGCGACGCCGCAGTTGGCCTTGAGCAGCAGCACCAGGTCGGCGGGCGCGAAGTCGGCGCGCAGCCGCCCGGCGGCCTTGGCCCGCGCCATCACCTCGGCCAGGCCGCGCTCGGCGCGCGTCCGCGTCCGCTCGAAGTCGACCGCCTCGGGGAACGCCGTCAGGAACGCCTCGGTGAACCCCCGGTCGGCGACCTGCATCGCGCACACCTTCTCGACCATGACGCGGAACGCCCGCCACGGGTCGGGATCGGCCAGCGCCTCGTCCACGACGGATGCGCACGCGGCCAGCTCGTCCCCGAACACCTCCGTGATCAGTGACTCCCGCGAGGGGAAGCGCCGGTAGAGCGTGGCCACCCCCACTCCGGCGCGCCGCGCGACGGCGGCCATGGGCACGTCGAGCCCGCGCGTGGCGAACGCCTCCCGGGCGGCGTCGAGGATGCGCTCCCGGTTGTTCCGCGCGTCCGCGCGAAGCGCCATCTGAGAGGTACGACCAGGCATGTTTCTCACATTAGCGTAAATGGACGGCCCCATCCGTTTAGCGCACTAGCGTCACTTCCATGGAGACGAAAGAGATGCGCGCGGCCCTGTTCGACCGGTACGGCCCCCCGGAGGTCCTGTACGTGGGCACAGTGCCCAAGCCGGCCCCCGCGCCCGGCGAGGTGCTGGTGCGCGTGCACGCCGCCAGCCTCAACGGCGGCGAGCTGCACGGCCGGGCGGGCAAAGTGCGGCCGGTGACGGAGCTGATGCAGCGCGGCTGGCCCAAGCGGATGGGGCTGGACTTCACCGGCGAGGTCGTCGCCCTGGGAGAGGGCGCGACCGCCCCGAAGGTCGGCGACCGGGTGTGGGGCGTGCTGGGCCGCACGTTCGGCAGCAACGCCGAGTACGTGGCGGTCCGACCGCGCCGCCTGTCCCTGGCGCCGACGGGGCTCGACCTGGTCGAGGCGGCCGCGCTGCCGGTGGGCACGACGGCGATCACGGCGCTGCGCGACAAGGCGCGGCTGCGCCCCGGCGAGCGGCTGCTGGTGCGCGGGGCGAGCGGCGGCGTGGGCGTGGTGGCGGTGCAGCTCGGCAAGGCGCTCGGCGCCCACGTCACGGCCCTGGCCGGGGCGCGCAACCTCGATCTCGTCCGCGACCTCGGCGCCGACGAGGCGTACGACTACGCGACTACGGCCCCGGCGGACCTGGGGCGCTTCGACGTCGTCATGGACACCGTCGGCACCGACCATCCCGCCTACCGCCGCCTGCTGACGCCGTCCGGGCGCATGGTGGCGATCGCCTTCGACCTCGGCCGGCCCGCCGCGTCCCTGGCCTACATCGCGGCGTCCACCGTGCACGGCAGCCGCCGCGTGCGGGCGTTCAGCGGCGACCCGTCCCACCGGCTCTTCGCCGACCTCGCCCGGTACGTGGAACGCGGCGACCTGCGCCCGGTCGTGGACACGGTGTTCCCCCTGGAGGAGGTGGCCAAGGCGCATCGCGCGCTGGAGGCGGGCGGCGTGCGCGGCAAGATCGTGCTCCGCATCGCCTGAAAGTGCCAACAGGCGTTGACGTTGTCGTGGCGGGCCGCCTAAACTCATCACAGGATGAATTAGGAGCGATGCCCATGCGCAGAACGCCCGCAGCCGCCGTCAGCGCCACCTTCTTCGCCGCCGGCCCAGGAGTCGTCGCCGTGCTCGTCCCGTACTGGATCAGCGGCTGGCGGCTCCGCGACCCCTTCCCCGGCCCGGTCATGATCCCGCTCAGGGCGCTCGGCGCCGTCCTGGTGCTCGCGGGGCTGGCCGTGCTGGTCCACGCGTTCGTCAGGTTCGTGATCGAGGGGCTCGGCACGCCGATCCCGGTCGCGCCGCCCGACCGGCTGGTGGTCGGCGGCTTCTACCGCTACGTCCGCAACCCCATGTACGTCGCGATCTTCGCCGCCGTGATCGGCCAGGCCATGCTCCTCGGGGACCCCTGGCTGCTGCTCTACGCCGCCGTCCTGGTGATCCCGATCTGGTCCTTCGTCCACTGGTACGAGGAGCCGCACCTCAGGCGGAAGTTCGGCGCCGACTACGACACCTACCGGGCGCACGTGCCGGGGTGGTGGCCGCGCCTCCACCCGTACCGCGCCTGACAAAAATTGGGGCCCCATGTCGAGTCCTGTTTGACTCCCCGTGAGGAAATGTGGTCGTCTCGTGGCCAATGTTTCTGATGGGATGAAATAGACAGGTCCGGGGGAGAACGCTTCATGCCGCACGCCCTCACGCGCGTGCTCGCTTCGACGACCATCGCCGGTACGGTCCTCGTCGCCGTACCGACCGCCGCCGGGGCACAAACCCCCGCGCCCGCCGCAGCAGTAGCCACCGCAGCCACCTTGACAGCGCCCGTGCCCGCCGTGCAGGAGCCGCCGCCCGCCACCGTCACCGTGCCCCGGCGCGCCTCGCTGGCGCTGCGGCCCACGGGGGACGAGCCGGTCGGGCCGGGCGCGCCCGAGGTGACCACCCCGGCGGGGCCGGGGCTGACCGACGAGATCACCTCGGCCGCCGCCGCCGTCCAGGAGGCCCAGGGGTTCGGCCGGCAGGCGCCCGACGTACGGGACGTGCTGCCGGACACCTCGCAGGCCGAGCCGCTCACCGTGAGCAAGCCGCTCGCCGCGATCGCCAGGACGTTCGAGGGGCTCGGCCGGGCCGTGCCGGGGCTGACCTACCGGCTCTGCGTGCGGAGCGCGGCCGTGCCGGTCGCCTGCTCGATCCGGCAGCCGGTCGGCGTGCCCGTGGCCGCCGACGTGACCGGCGACGCCCGGCCCGACCTGGCCGCTTACCTGGTGCCGGCCGCCGTCCCTGGCGAGGGCGCGGCGGGCATCACGTTCGCCGTCAGGCGGCTCGCCAGTGAGAGCGTCAAGGCGCAGGTCTGGGCCGAGTACGACGACAAGGTGTCGGTCGGCTTCGACGGCCTGCGCCGCGGCTCGTCGCTGTCGGCGTCCGACCGGGGCACGTTCACCGTGGACCTGGCGGGCAAGCGCGTCAAGGCCGTCGTCGAGCGCAAGGAGCCGGGCCAGAGCGCCGCCGTCGTGGCCGGGCTGACCGGCCGCAGCGCCGTGAGCCTGCGCCAGAGCCCGGCCACCGGCCGGCTCACCGTCGACGCCGCGCTCGGCACCCCCACCCTGAGCCTCACCGCCTCGGCGCCCGCCGAGGTCGAGGCGGTGGCCGTGACGGGCAGCCGGTTCACCCGGGCCGTGCTCGACCGCATGCCCACCCGCGCCGAGGTGCGGCTGTCGGGCGGCGAGGTGCGCTTCACCGGCCCGTCCGCCGTCTCCCGCGCCCAGGTGCACGACCTGACCTACCGCGACGGCCGCCTGTCCAGGGTGGTGGAGGCCGGGCTCGACCACGTCCCGCCGTCCTTCACCGCGAGGTACGGCACCGCCGGCGGGAAGCAGACCCTCGCCGTCGCCACCGGCTCGGGCCGGGCGAAGGCGGCGCGGCTGCGGTACTACGACCGCTCCGCGGCCGGCACCGTGCTGACGGCCGAGCTCAGCGGGCTGCCCGCCGAGCTGCGCCTGGTCAACGACCTGGCCGCGCACCGGGTCACGCAGACGGCCAGCTCGCCCATCGGCCGCTTCGCCGTCGTGCTGCAACGCGGTCAGGGCGCCGTCTCCACGCCGCGCGGCGGCCACGTCACCATGATCAAGGACGGCGCCGCCCTCGGGGTCTCGGGGCTGCTCGACGGCCTGTCCGGGTTCGACGTCACGTACGGGGCCGCGCCGCACGTGCACCTGGCCGTGGCCGCGAGCGGCCGCCCGTTCGTGGGCGCCGCCAGCATCGACCGCACCCGGCTGGCCCGCATGGAGATCTCCAACACGCCCGCCACCGTGGACGTCATGCTCGACCCGGCCGCCAGGAAGGCCGTCTACCAGGCCAGCGGCACGATCGAGAAGCTGCGTGCCGCCTACACCGACCTCGCGTCGGGGCCGACCGTGGACGGCACCGTGCTCGGCGTGCGCGACGACGTGAAGGCGTCGTGGGAGCTGGGGGAGCGCTCCGCCGTCAAGGTCACCAGCAGCGCCAAGCTCCAGGAAGTGCGGATTTATGCCAATAAAGCGCCCGTCACGCGGGCGACCGGCGAGGACCTGCGCGTCACCGTCAAGGGCGTGCGCAAGCGGGCCGAGCTGATCGCCGACACCAAGGCCAGAACGCTGAGCTGGACCTCCGACGGGCCGATCGAGCGAGTGTCCGCCCTGGCCAGGGCCAAGCTCGGCGACCGGTACGCCAGGGCCGCCGCCGAGGTCACCGGCGTGCCCGCGAGGTTCGACGCCTCCTGGGACGCCGCCGCGTACCGCTTCCGCGGCCTGTCCGGGCCCGTGCGGACGGCCGCGCTCGCCTTCACCAACCACGACGGCGCCCAGGCGCCCACCGGGCCGCACCTGGCCGCCCACTACGACCAGGCCACCGGCGACCTCGACGCCAGCGTCCTGGTCAACCGGCTCTCCCACGTCGCGTTCACCCCCGCCGCGCGGGGTTTCACCGCCGACTTCCGCTCCGCCACGCAGACCCTCGCCGTGGACGCCGACGTCCGGCAGGGCGACACCCGCTTCGGCCTCATCGGCACCGTCGGGCCCGTCCCCGGGCGGCTGGCCGTCACCTCCGACGGCGGCCGGCTTACCTACTCCGGCTCCCGCCTCGACGTGCGCGCCCGCGCCTGGCTCGGCACGGCCGCCGCGCTGGACCGCATGCGTGCCGCGCCCGCCGTCGCCGGCGGCGTCTCCCTCGTGGACGGCGGCTGCGCGGCCGGATCGCCCGGCTGCGCGCCCGGCCCCTTCTGCGCGCCGCCGCGCGGCTGCTACGGGCTGCAGGGCTACCTGGACGTCACCGGCCTGCCCGACCAGGTGACGGTGGACCTGCCCGGCAGGACGTTCGCGTTCTCCGGGTTCCGCCCCAAGCGGCGCAGCCTCGGGGTGTACCTGAACAGCAGCGTCCTGTCGCCCGTGCCGGTCAAGGCCAGGGCCACGCTCACCGGGCTGCCGTCCCGGATCACCAGCATGTCCGTCGGGCCGTTCGGAGTGGGGGAGGGGAACGCGGTGCGGGCCGCGTACAAGATCGAACCGGCTGCCACGCTGGGCGCGCTCGACGTGCACGCCGAGGCGGGCGGGCTGCGCGGGCACGTCGCCATCGACCCGGTGCCCGCGGCAGTGAGCGTCGAGGGCACGTACGGCGCGCGGACCCGCATCCGCGTGCACAACTCCGCGGCCGTCGAGCACCTGACCGCCAAGGTCACGCTGCCCGGCAAGGGCACCGGCGAGCTGCGCTTCTCCGACGTGCCCGCCGTCTTCGGCGTGGACGCCGACGCCTCGGCCGCCGGGCTGAGCGTGCCGGCCGTCACGTACAAGGCGCTCGGCGGCGCCAGCACCCTCGACGGCCGGCTCGCCGTGGAGGGCGGCCTGGTGGACCCGTCGGGGCGGCTCGGGGACGTGGCGTTCGCCGTCAAGGACCTCGCGGCCGACACCACCGTCAGGCTCAACCCCGACCAGTCGCTCGACCTGGTCTCCCGCCCCGTGCCCACGGGCCGCATCGCCCTGCGCGCCGGGCTCCGGGTGGACGCCGTGGCCCCGCAGCGGCTCGCCGTGAGCAAGGAGGTCCCGTACACGGGCGGGTTCCTCACCTACCACGTCGGCGGCCGGTTCGGGCTCGGGAAGAGCTCGATCGAGCGGCTCTCCCTGACCATCGGCCGCGTGTCGTGGCTGCGCGTCCGGCCGGGCCGGATCCCGTTCGGCATGAAGGCGCCCGCCGCGCTCGGTTACGTCACGCCCGGCTTCGAAGGCGACTACGGCACCGTGAAAGTCACGGCCAAGGGCGTGGACCTGCGGCCCGACGTGCGGCTCGACGTGAGGCTGAGCCGCGAGGTCGGCGCCGACGCCTTCCACGAGTCCGTCCGCATCGGCCCCACGACCGCGCTCGCCTTACGCCGCTACGACCAGCGGATGCGCCGCATCGGAGCCAGACAGGAGGTCATGGCGGCCGGCATCAGCCTCGCCTGCGTGACGGTGGACGCCAAGCCCGGCTTCGCCGCCGCCGGTCGCGACACCATCACGCTGCGCGGCGCCGACGGCCCCCAGATGCTGTCCCTGCTGGACCCCGGCGGCCAGGTGCCCGACTACGCGGTGGACCTGCTGACGCACTTCATGAGCCCGTTCCCCGGAGCGGACTGGAAGGTGGCCGGCGCCGGCGCGGGCTCCTGCCCGGATGACCGGCGCTGATCATCCTCAATAATGGCGAAAGCGACCGAACCGTTGTGACCCACGAGAGCGAGGCACCATGTCCGCCCTGCCCACCCCGCGCACCGCCGAGCAGCGCAAGCGGGACACCCTGCACCGCCTGGAGCACGACGTGGACTGCTGGGTGGCCACCGCGGGGGCGGACGGGACGCCGTACATGGTGCCGCTGTCGTTCCTGTGGGACGGCACGGCGCTGATCCTGTCCACGGCCACCGCCAGCCCCACCGCGCGCAACCTGCTGGTCGGCGGCCGGACGCGGATCGCGATCGGGCTCGTGCGCGACGTCGTGCTCATCGAGGGCACGGCGCGGGCCACCCCCGCCACCGAGATCTCCGCCGAGCTCGGCGACGCGTTCGCGGAGAAGGCGGGCTTCGACCCGCGCAAGGAGGCCGGCGCCTACCACTACTTCCACGTCACGCCCGTGCGGCTGCAGGCGTGGCGCGAGGCGAACGAGCTGGCCGGGCGCGACCTCATCCGCGACGGCGCCTGGACGGTCTAGCCGAAGCCCTGCCACTTGACGGTTCGGTCAGCCGAAGCGCAGCACCAGCGTGGTGTGCCGCTTCTCGAGGACGACCCCGCCGGGGGGCTCTTCGGGGGCCTTCGTGCCGCGCGGGTAGGCCTCGACGCGCAGGGTGCCCGCCTCGGGGCGGCCCGCCTCGTCCCATGCCCTGACGTGGCCGGCCAGCTCCGCCGCCAGCCGCGCCCCGCCGGCCCCGTACCCGCGGGCGACCAGCGCGCCGTCGGCGGCGAGCAGCGCGATGCCGCCCGGCTCGACGAGCCCCGCCGCCATCCCGGGGCCGCGGCCGAGGTCGCCGGCCACCGCGCACCAACGCGGCTCGTGCAGCGCCAGCCACAACGACAGCCCCATGGTGACCGTGGCCGCCGGCGCGGCCTCCTCCCGCCTGATCGTGATCTCCGCCGGTACGGTGTCCAGCGCCGCGAGCACGTCGCCGCTCTCGCGCGGCTCCGGCAGCACCAGCATGACCATCGGATCCCGGCGCACCACCGTGACGGACTCCGTCCCCGCGAACGACCCCCGCATCCGCATGAACCCGCACGGCGCCACCGACCGGCTCACCCACCGCTCGCCGTCGCGCTCCATCGCCGCCGACACCTGCACGCCCCGCAGGTCCAGCGGCACCACCAGCCGCCCGCCCGGGGCGAGCTGCGCCAGCCAGGCGGGCGCGAGGTCCCACACGCCGACGGTGGCGATCAGCCGGTCGTACGGCGCCAGCTCGGGATACCCCTCGGCCCCGTCGCGGCACACCACCTCCACCCCGCTCACCCCGGCGGCGGCCAGATGCTCCCTTGCCTGCTCCACGGTGTCGGCGTCGATGTCGAGGGCCACCACGCGCCCGCCGGGCCGCACGAGACGGGCCAGGAGCGCCGCGTTGTAGCCGGTGCCCGCGCCGATCTCCAGCACCCGGTGGCCCGGCTCCACGCCGAGCTGGCCGAGCATGGTCGCCATGATGGCCGGCTGCGAGGACGAGCTGATCGGCCGGCCGCCGTCGTCGAGCTTGGTCACGATGGGCTCGTCGCGGTAGGCCGCCTCCGGCTCCACCCCCGGCACGAACAGGTGACGAGGCACCGCCAGCATCGCCTCCGCCACCCGCTCGCCGACGTCCTGGGCCTGCCTGAGCCGCGCCACCAGGGCGTGCCTCTGCGCCGCGAAGTCCATGACCCTCATTGTCGCCGGGCCCTCGCCGGGCATGGCAGCGGCCGGGAATTCTCGGTAAAGAAATCGCCGGAGAGGGTTGAGGCCGAAAAGAGCGGGAAGGGCAGGCAACTCCTGTACGTCGACCGTGAGGAGGAGCCGTAGTGCTCACCCTGACAGCCAACGCAGCCCAGGCCATCCGCGACCTGACCGCGAATGCGCCCGAGCCTACCCAGAGCGGGATTCGCATCTCGTCCCAGGGAGAGGGTGCCAGCTCGCTCACCCTGACCCTGGCCACCGCCCCCGAACCGGCGGACGCGGTGGTCGAGGCCGAAGGGGCCCGGGTCTACCTCGACCCGGTGGCTGCGACTGTGCTGGACGACAAGTCCCTGGACGCCGGTGCCGATGACCAGGGGAGCGTGTCGTTCCTGGTCACCGAGCAGACCGCTTGACGCGCGCCGCCGCGCCGGAGGATATGGGCACTCCGGCGCGGCGGCCCGCTCCCCAGCTCTCGCCTCAGCTCTCGCCCTTGCCGAGGAGCTTGTGCAGGTAACGCACCTGCTCCTCCGACTGGTAGCCGCCGCCGCCCTCGTGGTTGTTCCACGGCCAGACGGTGATCTCCTTCGGGCCCTGCCAATGGTTGTAGGCGGCGAACACCGTGGACGGCGGGCACACGTCGTCCATCAGCGCCACCGAGTAGAGCGCCGGCACCGTCGCCCGGGCCGCGAAGTTCAGCCCGTCGAAGTAGGACAGCGTACGGAACACCTGCTCGGCGGCGTCCCGCCGGGTCGCGAGGAACCGCACCAGCTCCTGGTACGGATCGCGGCCCGTGATCTCCACCGCTCGCCGGAAGTGCGACAGGAACGGCACGTCGATCAGCGCCGCCTTCACCCCCGGACGCAGCGCCGCCGTCGCCTGCGCGATCGCGCCGCCCTGGCTGCCGCCCGCGACCACCACCCGCTCCGGGTCCACGGCCGGATGTGCCGCCGCCGCGTCCACCGCCCGCACCGCGTCGGTGAACACGCGCCGGTAGTAGTAGTCGGCCGGGTCGAGGATGCCCCTCGTCATCATGCCGGGCGCCTGCGGGCCCGCGCTGCCGTGCGGGTCGCCGGTGGTGCCGGGGCTGCCGACGTTCGCGCCGCCGTGGCCGCGCGTCTCCATCACGAACACCGCGTACCCGGCCGCCGGCCAGAGCAGGTGGTCCTTCGGGAACCCGCGCCCGCCGCTGTAGCCGATGTAGTGCACCACGCACGGCAGCGGCCCGTCCGCGCCGCGCGGCAGCAGGAACCAGCCGTTGATCCGGTGCCCGCCCCATCCGGCGAACGACACGTCGAACACGTCCACGCCGCTCAGCGGCAGGTCGTACGGGACGTACTCGGCCGCGAGGTCGAACTCCCTCGCCTCGGCCAGGGTCGCGGACCAGAAGGCGTCGAAGTCGGCGGGCTCGTCACGGTCGGGGCGGTACTCGCGGAGTTGGTCGAGCGGCAGGTCGAACAGTGGCACAGTGGTACTCCAGCCTGTAGAAAAGGTTGCTGACATTTCACCCCATACCGCCGGAAAGCGCTATCCCGGGGTGGCTTCCGCTAAGGCCACGAGATCTGGGTAGACGTCCGCCCGTGATCGAGCATGTCATCCAGGTTCCCCACTCCCACCTGTATCCCGGCCTGATCCTCGACGCCCCCGCCGACGCCCACGACTTCCTCGTCCTGTTCGGCGACGAGTCCGAGTCCCGCGCCCAGCTCCTGCGCGACGACACGGGCCGGCCGGTGCTCCGGATGGGCGGCTACATGACGGCCAGGGGCACGGTCGTGGACGAACGCGTGTGGACGGTACGCGAATCCGTGCAGCGCGGCGATCGCATCCGGCTACGCCTGGGACGGTCACTTCCCTGACCGGGGCACGACTCGGCCACTTCCCTGACCGGGGCACGACTCGGCCACTTCCCTGCCTGTGGCGTGACTCGTGCACTAACGTCCCCTTCGTGGCATTCAACCCGCGGCCTTCCCCCGCCGCCACCCCCTCCCGCCACCCGCCCATCGCCGCCACACCGAGCCACGCACGTACTCTCCTGACGTCGCCCGCTCGGGACGCGCCGGGCGAGACGTCTGCGCGCCTGTCCTTGCCCGCTTGGGCCGCGCCGGGCGAGGCGCACCGGCATCCGGCGCCGGGCGCCGGCAGCGCATCGGAAGAGGCCCCTTGGGGCCGGATGCCGCCCGGCGACGCCAGGGTGGGCAAGCCTGCCGCGGGGCCAGGGACGGTGCTGGGCGGATGAGCGGGCGTGGTGCAGCGCGGGTGGCCGGGCGGAGGGGCGGGCGCCGGGGCCGGCGGGTGGTCGGGCGTGTGGTGGCGGGTGGGCTGGTGATGGGGCTGGCGCCGGTCGCCGGGCTGGCCGCGCTGGCCGGGATGGCGCTGGTCGGGGCGGGGCCTCAGGTGTTCGTGGTGGTGGGGCTGGCGGTGTTCGGGGCGGTGCTCTTTCTCGGGCTGCTGCTGTGCGTGCCGCGCCCCCGCCCGCCCTGGGGGCGCTGGGTGCGGGCGGTGGCCGTGCTCGGGGTGGAGGCGGCGGTGGTGTGGCAGGTGGGTGCGGCGACGCTGAGCCCGCCCGTCCTGCCGCCGGGCCCGGGCAAGGTGGCGGGGCAGCGGGAGTGGCGGCTGCCGACCGGGTCGCGGCTGGCGTACGTGCGGATCGCGCCCGAGCGGGTCACGCGGGCCGAGCCGGTGATCTTCCTGCACGGCGGGCCGGGCGTGGCCGACCTGGAGGGCGACGCGGAGTTCTACGGCCGGCTCGCGTCCGCCGGTTTCCAGGTGTACGTCTACGACCAGCTCGGCGCCGGCCGCTCGGCCCGCCTGGCCGACCCCCGCGGCTACGGCCTGGCCAGGGACGTGGCCGACCTGGAGGCGATCCGCCGCACCGTACGGGCCGAGCGGCTCAATCTCGTCGCCCGCGACTACGGGGCGCAGCTCGCGGCCGCGTACCTGGCGGCGCATCCGGACCGGGTGGCCAGGACGGTCCTGTACGCGCCGGCCGGTCTCGCCCCGGCCCGCACCCCGGCCCGGCCCGCCCTCTCGGCCGTCGCCCTGGGGGCCGGCGGGCTGCCGCACCCGCGCGCGCTCGCCGTCGCGACGCTGCTGCGGGTGGATCCGGTGAGCGCCCACGCGTTCGCCGGCGACCGGGAGCTGGACGCCCGGCTCGCACTCCTCCTCCGCCACCCGCCCCAGCCCACGTGCCCCTCCTCCGGCCCCGCCCCTGGGTACGGAGGTTACGTGGCGCTGGCCGGACGCGCCGCGCCCGCGTCGCTGCGTACCGGCTCGGCGGGGTTGGCCGCGCCTGTGCTGGTCGTCAAGGGTGCCTGCGACGCCGAGCCCTGGTCGGAGGTCAGCGCGTTCCGGCGCGTGCTGCCGCACGCTCGCCTCGCCTACGTCGGCGACGGCGTCCCTCCTGGCCGCACCGACGCCTACCTGGAGGTGCTGCGCGCGTTCCTCACCGACGGCCAGGTGAACGCCTACGAGGGCGACGGCCCTCCGCCCGGCTACCGCGGCCCCTGACGCGACACGCGCGCCGCGTCCGTCGTCACCGCGCGTGGCCCTGGCGCTCGGCGTCCTGACGCGCCCGGGCAGGGGGAATGCCGGGTCATCCGGCCGACGACAGTTACTGTATGTAGCGGAGATGTATCACTATGTCATAGGAATCCTCATGCGTACCACCAGTCTGACCCTGCCGCTGTCCGTCGCGGCCCTGGCCGCCGTTCTCGCCGGTTGTGCCGCCGACGTGGCGCCGAATCCCGAGGCCGCGGCCGTACGGACCGACACCCAGCCGTCCGAGCAGGACAGGGAGTGGATGAAGACCATCCACCAGGGCAACCTGTCGGAGGTGCAGGCGGGCCGGCTGGCGATGGGCAAGGGCACCACCAAGCAGGTCAAGTCCGTGGGCAAGATGCTCGTCGAGGACCACACGAAGCTGGGCACCAAGGTCACGCAGGCGGCCGCGCAGCTCGGCATCGAGCTGCCCACCTCGCCGTCGAAGGCGCAGCGGGCCGAGGTGGCGCGGCTGCAGGAGGTGACGGGGCAGGACTTCGACCAGGATTTCCTGTCCGGCATGATCAAGGCGCACAAGGAGGCGCTGGCGGCCACCAAGACGGAGGTGTCGAAGGGGGCCAATCCGACGGTGAAGGCGCTGGCCGGGACGGCGCAGCAGTCGCTCCAGCAGCATTTGAACGCGCTGAAGAAAGCCCAGGCCGGCTGATTCGCGGGGGATCGAGAGTCGTTCCGTGAATTAGGCGGAAATGTGCCCCACCCATGTGTGGCGATATGGCGATTTAGGGTATTTGTCCCTTTTGAACCAGGACGAACACATCGGGGGGATCGTCGTGGCTATGCAAACAGAGATCCGCAGCCTGCTCGACTGCCACGTAGTGGGGTCGGACGGACAGTCGATCGGGAAGGTCGGCCAGGTCTACCTGAACGACCACACGGGAGAACCGGAGTGGGTGACCGTGCGCACGGGGTTCTTCGGCATGAAGCAGACCTTCGTGCCGCTGGCCAACTCCCGTCGCTCGGGCGAGGAGATCCGGGTCCCCTTCGACAAGGAGATGATCAAGGAAGCGCCGAACATCGACGTCGACGACCGCCTGTCCCTGGAGGAGGAGGCCGACCTCTACCGCTACTACGGCATGCAGCCGACCGACATCCCACGCCAGCGCACCGGCGAGACCTCCATGCGGGGCCCGACCGGCGGACGCGGCGGCATACCGCAGGAGCGTGGCGGCATGACCGGCGAGACCACCGGACTGACCGGCGACACCACCGGCATGACCGGGGAACGCACCGGCATGACCGGGGAAAGGGCCGGCATGACCGGCGGGATGCGCGGCGGCATGACCGGTGACCTCACCGGTGACCGCGACATCGAGATGACCCGGTCGGAGGAGCAGCTCCACATCGGCAAGGAGAGCAGGGAGTCCGGCCGCGTACGCCTGCACAAGTACGTCGAGACCGAGAACGTCCAGCAGAAGATCCCGCTCTCCCACGAGGAGGTCGTGATCGAGCGCGAGCCCATCCGCGACGGCGACGTGACGGGCCCGCACGAGATCCACGGCGAGGACCGCGAGATGATCCTGCACGAGGAGCGCGCCGTCGTCGGCAAGGAGACCAAGCCGGTCGAGCGCATCCACGTGCGCAAGCAGGACGTCCAGCACGAGGAGACCGTCGAGGGCCAGGTCCGCCGGGAGCGGCTGGAGATCGACGAGGAGGGCGTGACCAGGGACGACAAGGACGAGCCCTTCGGCCACGGCGGTGGCCTGCCGCCCAAGCGGTAGGGGGCTCGCGGAAAGTCACGCGGGGGCGCCGGCAAGGGCCCCCGCGGGCGTGTCGGAACAGAACGCCAAGCGCGTCAGGTGAACAGCTCGACCTCGTTCAGGACGGAGCACTTGCGGCCGATCTCCGCGTCGCACCCGGCCGACGGCTCCGTCACGATCTTGACGTGCCGGGCGGTGCGCCCGAGCTCGTCGTAACGCAGCGCGTGATCGATCCGGTCCTTGATCGTCACGACCGGCTCGCCCCAGGAGCGGCCGTTCTTGGACACGTACACGCGCGCACCGGCCGGATGCCCCGGGCGCAGGCTGAGGCCGATCCTGGCCAGCCGGTACGGCCGGTCGAAGTGCAGCTCGTAGTGGCCCCGGCCCCGGGCGATGGCGCTCGACCAGTAGCCGGTGCTGCCGTCCAGCGCCCCGCCGGGCCCGGTCCGCGGTCGTTCGGGGCTCGTCCAGCGCATGTCGGTGGTGACGCGCAGGTCGCCGCGGCGGCGCAGCGCGGCCAGGTCCAGCCGCCGGCCGGGCGTGGCCACGTCGAACAGCAGCCGTTTGACCGCGTACCGGCCGCCGAACTCGAAGCGCCCGTGCGCGGGGCAGGCGGTCTCGTCGAGCAGCCCGTCGGGCCGCACGCCGGGCAGCTTGCAGTTGTCGAACACCTGGATGAACCGGTGCGGCCCGACGGCGGCCAGGCCGGTGTAGCCGGAGGAGCCGCGCGTGTCCACGATGCCGTCGCGGTTGTGGTAGGTCACCCGGGGCTCCCGCCATTCGGTGCCGAGCCCGTCGGGGGAGACGGCGAGCCAGTTGTCGGGCCGTCCGGCGCTCAGGATGAGCGCGCCGCCGGGCATCAGCAGCAGGCGGGGTGCGACGCCGCGCACCACGCAGTCGTAGCCGGCCAGGCGCAGCCCGCGCACCGGTTCCCAGGTGCGCCCGTCGTCGGTGGAGCGGGTCTGGTGCAGGGTCGAGTACCGGCCGCCGTCGTGCCGCAGCACCGCCACGAGGCTGCCGTCGACCGCCTGCTCGATGGCCGCCTCGTTGAAGGCGAACCCGGGCTCGGGTGCGGCGATGACCCCGCGCCGCTCGAAGGTGCGCCCGCCGTCGTGGCTGGCGTACACCTCCGCCTGGTACGCCCCGGTGTCGCTGTAGCGGGCGTAGGCCGTGATCAGGATGGTCCCGTCGGCGAGCTGGATCGGCGCCCCGTGCGCGGCCCCGCCGGGGAGCAGATCGCCGGGCGTGGTCAGGACGGCCTCGGAGCGCAGCCAGCTCTCGCCGTCCTCCAGCGTGGACGAGGTGAGCACGCCGAGGCGGGCGGTGTGCGGCCCGGTCCTGTTCAGGTAGTACTCGGTGGCGAAGAAGCGGCCGTCGTGCAGCTCGATGGGGGATTCGCGCAGCGGTGTCGGCCCGGACGGGCCGAAGGTGCGCCCGCCGTCCTCGGAGACGGACGCGGAGCTGGTGAGCGTGACGACCTTGTCCACGTTGGTGGTGAAGGTGGCGATCACCTTGGTCTCGGGGCGGCCGCGAGGGCCGGTCACGTCGAGGGCCGACACGTTCGGGAACCCGGCGAAGTCGAGCCGTTCGGCGCCTTCCGGCTCCGGCTCGGCGGGCGGCGGATTGGGATGAATCCAGTCTAGGAAGGAAGCAGTGGCCACGAGGTAAGGGCCGGACTGAGCGGGATGATCGGGTAGCACGCAGTAACCGCCTCCGGCCTGCGTCGCACCCGGGTACGCGGGCAGCCCGGCGGCCATCGACACGGCCGCGACCACGGCTCTATGCACCGGCACTGGCTCGCTCCTCGCCTGTCGTCCGCCATCGGGGGCACCGTTCGGACTCTAGATCATTCACGCCCCGTAACCCCGCATTCACCTGCGGGAAGTCGCGGGTTCACGAGCGTGCCCCTTCGGGGCGCGGCTCACTCATGCTGGATCAGTTAAGTGGCAGTTGACAGGAAAGGCCGGTCTGACGACGATCGGGGCGGCACTATTAAGTGTCAATTTACGTAGGTCGAGAGACCTCGGGTCAGGAGGTGGCCCAGATGAGCATCGAGCCACGGGCGAAGGTCGCCCCGGAGCGCGTGCTGCCAGGCCCGGCGCCCATGGCGCCGGAGAGCGTCGCCCAGGAGCGCGTCGTCCGGCGGATCTGCGCCCGGGTCGCGCCCGAGGGCATGGACGTCGGGGTCGCCGAGCTGCCCCCCGGCGGCCTCCAGGTCTGGATCGACACCCCGATGCCGGTCGGCGAGCAGGAGTCATGGGTGCTGCACCACCGCATGGCCCGCGAGGTGGCGCTGGTCGGCTGGCACTGCGAGGCCGACGCCGACCGCCTGCTGGTGCTCGGCTGGAGCGCCGCGTGCCTGCACAACCGGGTCCGCCTGCTGCAGAGCGGCCTGCGCCGGCTCGCCGACTTCGAGCCGACCGCGCAGCGCGCCGTGCAGCTCGACGGCCGCGCCCCCGGCGACACGCCCGCCGCCCAGGTGGTGAGCGAGGTGTGCGCCGCCATCGAGCGGCGGCTGCGCTGGCCGGAGCGGCTGGCGGAGCTCGACGGGTTCGAGCGCGGCTCGGCCCTGCCGCACCTGCAGCTGCTCCTCGCCCAGGTCACCGGCCTGGAGGCGAAGGTCGCGGGCGCCTGCCAGGAGCACCTCGTCATGGCACGGGTGCTGGCGCGGGCCGTCTGCGAGCACTACGCGCGCCACACCGACCTCGCCCGCGCGCAGCGCGAGGTGCTGGCCGAGTCGCGCCGCTGGGTGCACGCCAGCTCCATGATCACAGGCTCGGCCGGCGCCCGGCCGGGCTCCTCCGGTGCCGGCCGCCCCCACATGGGGCTGGCGGAGCGCCGCATCGCCGCCAGCGTCATCAACCACGGCGTGCCCCGCGTCACCCCCGCGGCCGTCGCTCCACGGGTCGCCCCACGGGCCGGCTACCCCGGCTTCGAGGAGACCGAGGAGGGCGCACGCTGACCACCAGCCGCTCAACGGCGAGCGGTCGCCAGGAAACCCCCCATCCAGTCCGGTAGGAGAGCTCCCGTCATGCGAACCCCCCCGCACCTGCCCGCCCGGACCCGGCGCGAGCACACCGAACACGTCCGCCGCCACCCCTACGGCCCGCACGACGTGCCCGCGCAGACCGCGCCCCGCGGCACGCTCGACTTCCCCGGCCCACTCACTGGCACCGCTGCGCCCCTTGAGGAAACCGTCTACACCGAGCAGCGCCTGCTCGGCATCAGGGAGCTGTCCAACCAGGCCATCGGCTCCATCGACGACCTGCTCCAGCACACCGCCTGACGTGTGCCCGCACAGCGGCTCCGCCGCAAAAGAGCCGGAAGAGCGAATCTCACCCTTGAGGAGAGCCATGCAGGGATCGTCGAGACTGGAGCTGCGGTCGGGTGACGTCGGAGGTCACCGGCCGCGCTCCGTGGCGGGCGTCGAGACGCCGCGCAGCCTGGACGAGGTACGCGCCCTCGTCCGCCAGGCCACGGCCGAGCGCCGCCGCCTCTATCCGATCAGCACGGGCAGGAACTGGGGCATGGGCTCGGCCGTGCCGGTCACCGACGACAACGTGGTCGTGGACCTCGGCGGCATGAACCGCATCCGCGGCCTCGACCTGGAGGCCGGCTTCGCGGTCATCGAGCCGGGCGTCACGCAGCGGCAGCTCGCCGCCGTGCTGCGGGACACCCCGTGGATGCTGAACGTGACCGCCTCGTGCGCCGACACCTCCGTCCTCGGCAACGCCCTCGACCGCGGCGACGGCTGCGTCCGCTCCCGCGTCCACGACGTGGCCGGGCTGGAGGCCGTGCTGGCCGACGGCAGCGTGATCACCACCGGCGGGCTGGACCCGGCGGGCCGCTACCACGGCCGGGTCGCCGGGCCCGACCTGACGCAGACGTTCGTCCAGCACAACCTGGGCATCGTCACCGCCATGGCCGTGGCGCTGGTGCCGCGCCCCGAGACCATCGGGCTCGTGCACGGCCGCATCCCCCGCGACCAGGCCGGCGTGGCGCTCGGCGCGATGACCGCCTTCCTGCGCCGCGGCAACCCGGCCGACGGGCTGATGCGCGTCCGCGAGCTGTCGCTGGTGCCCGGTCACGGCGACTGGATGCTGCCCGCCGGCGTGGACCCGGGCCTGTTCACCATCCTCGGGCCGCTCATGGGCAGCGACGCCACCGTGGAGCTGGCCGAGGAGCTGCTGCGCAAGGCGCTCATCGAGGTCGAGGGCGCCGAGGCGGTGCGGGTGGTGGACGCGGCCGAGGTGAGCCCCGACGACCCGCTCTACCCCAGGGCCCTGATGGCGCAGGGCATCCCCACCTGCCGCGGCGTGCACAACGCGCTCGGCGTGACGTCGTGCGACCGGATCGACGAGGGCGCGATGGGCTTCCTGGCGCTGCTGCCGCTCATGCCCATGCACGCCCGCAGGACCGAGCAGATCCTGGACGCGCTGCAGACCGCCGTGGACCGCCACACCACGGCCCTGATGATGGAGTGGAACCTCGTCAGCAAGCACCTGGCCAACGGCGTCATCCAGATCTTCTTCGAGCGCGGCGCGCCCGGCGCCCCGTACCGGGCCCACCAGCTCCGCAACGACGGCAACTGCGTGCTGCGCGGCCACGGCTGCGCCATCTACCGCTCCGACATCGATCACGCCGCCGCCGACGTCTGGTCCGAGACCAGCACCGCCGGCCTCGGCATGCTGCACAGGCTCAAGACGGCGCTCGACCCGGACGGCATGATCTCGCCCGGCCGGTACGGCGCCTGACCCCCCGACACGTCAGCTTCGCCCGCGCGCCCGCCGGAGGGCACGCGAGGCGGGAACACCCATAGGAGGACACGTGCGTTCGTCACCAGCGGCCGTCACGGGGACGGGCACGACCGGCGCCGGCCGGCGTCACGGCGTGATGCTGCGCCTGGTCGGTGCGGGTGTCATGTTGACGGTGATGGCCGACACCACGGCCACCACCCTGGCAGTGGGAGTGCTGCGGTACGCGCCCGCCGGCGCCGGCATGCCCCTGGGTGACCTGGTCTGGCTGACCAGCGCGGCGTTCATCCCGATCGCGGCCCTGCTGGCCACCGCCGGCCGCTGGGCCGACCTGTTCGGCCGCCGCCGCGTGCTAGCCGTCGGGCTCGTGGTGTTCGTGCTGGGCGGGATCGCCACCGTGACCGTGGAGCCCTGGTCGTACGTGCTGGCCGCACGGGCCGTCCAGGGCGCCGGGGCCGCGGCGATGATCCCGGCCAGCCTCGGGCTGCTGCTCGGCGAGCTGCCGGAGTCGCAGCGCCGCGGCGCGATCGCGCTGTGGAGCTCCGCCTCCGGCCTCGGCTGCCTGCTCATGCAGGCCGGCGGCGGGTGGCTGGCCGCCACCGTCGGCTGGCGGGCGCTGTTCGTGCCGGACGTCGTCATCGGCGTCGCGCTGCTGGTCGCCTGCGCCTGGCTGCCGCCGGGCCGGCGGGCCGGCGCCAAGGGCGTGCCCGACGTGCTCGGCGCCTGGCTGCTGGCCGCCGGCATCGCCGTCGTGGTCCTGGCCATCTCCAAGGCCATGGCCTGGGGCCTGGACGTGGTGTGGCTGGCGCTGGCCGCGCTGGCCCTGCTCGGCGGCGCGCTCGCGCAGGCCAGGCACCACCGGCTGCCCGCGATCGACCTGGCCCTGTGGCGGCGGCCCCGGTTCGTCTGGGGCTGGCTGGCGACCTGGGGCTTCGGCGCGCTGTCGTACGGGCTGCTCACCGTGCAGCCGCTGTACCTGCTGCACCTCGGCTACCCCATGCTCGAAGTGGCCATGTGGCTGACCCCCACGTCGGTGGCCGTCGTCGTGACGAGCTTCCTGGCCGGAAAGGTCGTCAAGCGGGTCGGCGCGTACGGCCTCATCTACGCCGGCTCGCTGCTGTGCGGCGGCGCCTGCGTGATCGTGCTGACGCAGGCGGGCCCGACCGTGTGGGGCCTGGTCGCCAGCGTCGTGGTCGGCATGGGGGTCGGCGCGCTCGCGCCCGGCACCTCCGTCGCCACCACCCTGGCCGCCCGCCCCCACCAGTACGCCTCCGCCGTCGGCGCGGCCACCATGGCCCGCATGGTCGGCGGGGCCGTCGGCGTCGCGGTCGTGTCCGTCGTGATCGACCACCCGTTCATGACCGGCCCCTTCGCCGGCCTGGCGGGCGCGCTCGCCCTGTGCGTGGCCATCTCCGTGCTCATCGGGGCGCTGGCCCTGACCAAGATCACCCGACTGCGGCCGGACCCAGGTGACGTCATGATCAAGGTGCCGCGCCGGCTGCTGCTCGAGCTGCGCATGACCCTCGCCACCGTGGCGGCCGAGGCCGACGCGCTGCTGCCGGTCGAGACCCGCACACCCCCCGCAGACCCCTACAAGGACCCGGTCCCGCGGCCGCGGACGGCCGAACCCGGCCCCCTCGCCGGCACGCGCGGGCATACGCACTAGTTCAACCATTCGAAAGGGCTCTCGTCATGGCAACCACATCGTGCGACGTAGCCATCGTCGGCGCCGGACTCGGCGGCTGCTTCCTGGCCTTACTGCTGGGTCGCCGCGGCCGGCACGTCGTCGTCATCGAGCAGGGACCGTCCGTCCCGAGCGCGGGCGCCGACTTCCTCAAGCCCCCCGGCTTGCGGGTGCTGGCCCGGCACGGGCTCGCCGACCTCGTCGAACGCCATGGCCTGCGACGCGACACCATCCGCTACTACCACGATGGCGACCCCATCCAGGAATGCCGTTTCCCCGGTGGCGGGTTCCTCGTCCGCCCGTACCGGGAGCTGGTCGAGCTCATCTACACCTCCTGCGCGATGCAGGGCGTCGAGTTCTGGTTCGACGCCGGCATCGCGGACATCGCGGTCGGCGAGGGCGCGGTGGAGGAGCTTGTGCTCGATGACGGAAGGAGGTTGCGGGCCGGGGCGGTGATCGGCGCCGACGGCACCAAGTCGGCCGTGCGCCAGGCGCTGGGCATCGAGCAGATGACGATGCCGTACGAGCGGTTGCTGATGCGGGTGGCGACCGTGCCGCTCAGCGCCAGCGTCGCCCAGCTCAACCGGCTCTACTTCAGCTCCGAGGGCTGGCTCACCTACCTCTATCCGATCAACAGGGACCAGGCCCGCGTGTTCGTCGGCCTGCCGCCCGAGGACGACAAGGAGATCTTCCAGGACGGCATCCCGGCCCTGCTCGACGAGCTGAAGAAGTTCGTGACCGACAGCTCGGACGCGTTCGACTTCCTGCAGCCCGCCACCTGGCAGCGGATCAAGGTGTCGAGCCTGCGGGTGGCGGCGTACCACAAGGGCAACGCCGCCCTGCTCGGCTCGGCCGCGTTCGCCTGCCACCCCATGACCGGCATGGGCATGAGCTACACGCTGCACGACGCCGAGATCCTCGCGGAGGTCATCTGCGCGGCCGGGGACGATCCGGAGCTGCTCGACCGGCTGCTGCACGCCCGCTACGAGCCGCGCAGGCACGCCCACCGCCAGCTCATCGACTACGGCGACGCGCTGGCCTCCACCTTCCGCGACCGGGAGGCGTACCTGGCGGCCTTCCGCCCGGACCTGCACGTTCACGGGACGGCCGCAGTACCGGAGCAGGTACCGGAGCCGGTGCCGGAGCCGGTGTCGGAGCAGCCGCCCGCCCTGCAGCTCGCCTGAGCCGGCGTCCCCGCCGCCCGCCATTCCCCACCAGGTGAGAGTCGTCGTCCAGTGCCACGCTGAGTGCGATGGGCCGGCCCGATCCCAGGCGGCGGGGGCGTCCCGCGGCGCTCGATGGTAGGGCTCGCCCTACCGTCAGGACGGGTGACAGCGGGGGTCCGCCAGGCCACCCTTTGTCGCGATGCTGAGGAGCGATCACCTACTCCTCGGCATCGGAGACGAACGACGTGACTGTGGCAGAGACCTCCCACCCGGCCCCGCCGCGACGAGGCAGCGACTTCGCCCGCCTCTCGCGGCGCATCGCGGAAGCCGGGCTGCTCGACAAGCGCCCCGGCTACTACGCGCTGCGGATCAGCCTGGTGGCCGCCCTGTTCGCGGGCACGTGGGCGGCCTTCGCCGCGCTCGGCGACTCCTGGTGGCAGCTCGGCCTCGCCGTCCTGATGGCGATCGCCTTCGCCCAGGTCACCCTGCTGGCCCACGACCTCGCGCATGGGCAGATCTCCCGCTCCCGGCGCGTCAGCAGGATCGCCGGGCTGGTCGCCGGCAACCTGGCCGTCGGGCTCAGCTACGGCTGGTGGATGGACAAGCACACCCGCCACCACGCCAACCCCAACCACGAGGAGCACGACCCCGACGTCGCGCCCGACATCCTCATCTGGTCACGCCGGCAGGCCGAGGCCAGCGAGGGGCTGCCCAGGTTCATCGGCCGCTGGCAGGCGTTCCTGTTCTTCCCCCTGCTCACGCTCGAAGGCGTGAACCTGAAGGTGTCGAGCTTCCGCGCCCTGCGCAGGAAGTCACTCAAGAGCCGCGGCACCGAAGCGGCGCTGCTGTCGGCCCACGTGCTGGCCTACCTGGGGGCGGTGTTCCTGGTGCTGCCCCTGCCGAAGGCGCTGCTGTTCCTCGCCGTCCACCAGGCGTGCTACGGCGTCTACCTCGGCTGCACGTTCGCGCCCAACCACAAGGGCATGCCCGTCCTGACCGCCGAGGACGAGCTGGACTTCCTGCGCAAGCAGGTGCTCACCTCCCGCAACGTACGCGGCGGGCGCCTGGTCAACACCGCGCTCGGCGGCCTGAACTTCCAGATCGAGCATCACCTGTTCCCCAGCATGCCCACCGCCAACCTGCGCAAGGCCCAGCCCATCGTGCGCGACTACTGCGCCTCGCTCGGCGTCGACTACGTCGAGTGCGGGCTGCTGGAATCATGGGGGCAGGCGCTGCGCCACCTGCACGAGGTGGGCCGGCCGCTGCGCGAGGTCAGGACGTGACGACCAGCTCCAGCCCGTTGAAGTCCTCCCTGACCTGATGGCCCGCCTCGACCAGGACCGTCCGCAACGCGAGCAGGACCGCTGAGCGGATGGTCGCGTGCCGGACGAGCTGGTCGGCCGAGGTACCCCAGGTGACGACCACCCCACGCGTGGGGTCGTGCCAGACTCCGAGCCCGCCATCGGCGGACATCAGCGACGGTTCGACGGTGAAGCCCGCGTCCATCAGCTCCCGGCGGACCGCGCTTTCCAGGTCCTGGCCGGCGCTCGTGGCGATGTCCATCGAAGTCCGCTGCCCTCACACGCGCGTTCCGAACCTCAGCGGGCCAGGAACCTTGTGAAAAGATGGCGGCTGTGTCCATCCCGCCGATCATCGCGCGCCCCTGGGGGCCGCCTTCCGGGCCGCCTTCCGGGCCGCTTTCCGGGCGGCTTCTCGGGCGGTCGCGGGTTCCGGCGGCGTCCGCGGTGCTGCGGTTGTGGCGGGCCGTCGTGTTCGCGACGGTCTGCGGCGCCGTGTCGGCGGGCGGGCACGCGCTGGCCGGGGGAGGGCCGGTGCCGTTCCAGGTCTGCCTGGCCGGGGTGCTGGCCGCGCTCGGGCTGGCGTACCTGATCGACGGGCGCGAACGCGGCCCCGCCGCCGTCCTGACCGCCACCGTCAGCACCCAGATGGTGCTCCACCAGCTCTTCGAACGGCTCGCGCCCGGCCCCGCTGCCGAGCCGGGCCACGGCCATCCCGCGCCCGGCATGGTGCTCGTCCACCTCGTGGTGGCGGGGCTGACGGCGTGGTGGCTGCATCGCGGCGAGAGCGCGTTGTGGCTGATGATCCGTCTGTACGGGGCGCCGCGCCCGGCCGTACGGCTGCTCGTCACCGCGCCCGTCGAAGAGGGGACTGGGGCGCCGCCGCTCCGGTGGCGGCCGTTCACCCCCTGCCCCGGCATCACCCCCGGCCGGACGGTCTCCGGCGCGATCACCAGGCGAGGGCCGCCCGCGACGGCGCGTCACTGACGCTCCTCCGCACTCTTCGGCCCGGCGTCACCACGTGCGGCGACGCCGCTGCCTTCGCCCTTGCCCGTGTCCGGACGCCCGGCGCCTCGGGCCCGGTCGTCCGGAAGATCGTTCTGGAGACCTGTCATGACCACCTCGCCACGCCAGGGCGCCAAGAGCGCCACAGCCGTGCTCGGCGTGCTGTCCCTCCTCGCCCTGCTGCTCGCTCTGCCCGCTTCGCCCGCCTATGCCCACGACTCGCTCAAGCGCAGCTCGCCCGCGAAAGACGCGGAGGTCTCCTCCGTCGAGAAGATCGAGCTGGAGTACAGCGCGAGCGTCAAGTTCCCGTTCGTCGTCCTGCACGACGCGGCCGGGAAGGAGGTCGCGCTCGGCGAGCCGCGACTGGACGGGCCGCTCGTGACCGCCGACGTGCCCCAGCCGCTCGCGCCCGGCTCGTACGCGATCGCCTGGCGTGTCGTTTCCTCCGACGGACATCCCATTGAGGGCGAAATTCCCTTCAGCGTGAAAGGATCATCTTCGGCGTCGGCCTCGCCCACGGGTGAGGCGTCCGTAGCGCCGTCCAGCGCGGCCCCCGCCACGGGGGCGGCCCAGCCTTCGGCAGCGGGCGCGCGGTCGGCCTCGGAGCCGGCCGGGGTGCCCGGCTGGATCTGGGCCGGGCTGGCGGCGCTGGTGGTGCTGGGCGCGTTCGTGCTGTTCAGGAGCGCGCGCCGGAGGCCCGATCGGGAGGAAGTGGATGCGGATTGAACAGGCCAGGCAGATCGCACAGGAGTGGGTGCGGGAAGAGGGCGCCGGGCTGCCCGGGTTCGGCGGGGCGTTCCTGACCGGGTCGGCGTTGTGGGCCGACCCGGGTGAGGAGCTGCCGCCGACGTCCGACGTGGACGTCATGGTGGTCGAGGAGACGGCCGCCCGCATCCACCACGTCGGGAAATTTCCGTACAAAGGGGTGCTGCTGGAGGTCTCCACCACCACCCCGCCCGGCTCCCCGCACGAGGTGCTGAGCGACTACCACCTGGCGGGCAGCTTCCACCTGCCGTGCGTGCTGGCCGACCCGTCCGGGCGGCTCACCGAGCTGCAGCGGATCGTCTCCCGCGACTTCGCCGAACGCCCCTGGATCCTCGCCCGCTGCACCAACGCCATGGACCGGGTGCGCGGCTGGATCAACGGCGTGGACGAGAGCGCGCCGCTGCCCGACCAGGTCAGCGGCTGGCTGTTCGGCACGGGGGTGACCGCGCACGTGCTGCTGGTGGCCGGGCTGCGCAACCCCACGGTCCGCCGCCGGTACGCGGCCGTGCGCGAGCTGCTCGCCGAGCACGGGCGGCTCGACTTCCACGAGAGCCTGCTCGACCTGCTCGGCTGCGCGGACCTCGACGCCGCCCGGGTGCGGCAGCACCTGGCGGCGCTGGCCAAGGCGTTCGACGCGGCCGCCGCCGTACGGGCGCCCGGCTACCGGTTCGACTCCGACATCTCCGCCGCCGCCCGGCCGGTCGCCATCGACGGCACCATGGAGCTCATCGAGCAGGGCCTGCACCGGGAGGCCGTCTTCTGGCTGGTGGCCACGTACGCCCGCTGCCTGGCCAAGCAGGCGGCGGCCGGGGTGCCCGTGCGGTACGAGGAGGAGTTCCACGAGCTGCTGGCGGACCTGGGCGCGCAGACGTTCACCGACCGCCGCCGCCGCGGCGACCGCGTCCTCGCGGCCCTCCCGGGCCTCTGGCAGACCGCCATGGCCCTCTGCTGACCGTCCCCCGCCGCGCATTCACCGGTGAGCGCCGGCGGGGTCAGCGGCCGTCGAGGAGGGGGAGGGCGTCGCCGTAGATGTCCGGGCTGCGGTCCGCCGCGCCGACGAAGTCGCCCGGGAAGCCCAGGTCGAAGTCCACGGCCGACTCCAGCCGCCGCATCACCTCCTCCGGCAGCTCCCGCGCCAGGTCGCAGGCGCCCAGGTCGTCCTTGAGCTGCTCGGCGCCGCTCGTCCCGAGGATGGGATGCACGCCGCGCCGCAGCGCCCACGCGATCGCGAGCCGCGCGGCCGTGACCCCCAGCTCGCCCGCCACCTCCAGCACGACGCGCACCCCGGCCCGGTCCCGCTCGCTGATCGACTCGGGCGACACGCGCCCGGCGGGAGCGCCGGGGGAGGCGTACCGGCCGGACAGGACGCCGTGCGCGAGCACCCCCCACGCCGCCACGCTGATGCCGAGGGCCCGCGCCATCGGCAGCAGCTCCCGCTCGATGTCGCGCCGCAGCAGGCTGTACGGCACCTGCAAGCCCGCGAACGGCGTCCACCCTCGCCACTCCGCCAGCGTGTCGGCCCGGCTCACCACCCACGCCGGCGCGTCCGAGATGCCCACGTACAGCACCTTCCCCGACCGGACCACGTCGTCCAGCGCCCGCATCGTCTCCTCGATCGGGGTGTGCCGGTCCCACACGTGCACCCAGAGCAGGTCGATGTAGTCGGTGCGCAGCCGCCGCAGGCTCCGCTCCAGCGACAGGACGAGGTTCTTGCGGTGGTTGCCGGCCGCGTTGAGGTCGGTGCGGTCGCGGGTGGGCGTGTATTTGGTGGCCAGCACGAAGCGGTCGCGGCGGCCCTGGAGCAGCTCGCCGACGACGTCCTCGCTGTCGCCGTACATGGAGGCGGTGTCCACGACGTTGCCGCCGGACTCGGCGTACAGGCCGAACACGCGCCGCACCTCCGGCGTGGCCTCGCGGTAGGTCATCGCGCCGAGGAACAGCTCCGACACCCTCAGGCCGGTACGGCCCAGCAGCCGGTACCGCATCATGCCGCCTGGTAGGGGACGGCGAGCCGGGCCCGGCGCAGCGCCGTGCTCCACCAGCCGAGCTGGTCGAGCAGGGCCTTGGCGGCGGCCTCGGCGCCCTCCACGTCGCGGATGAGCCGGCCGTCGGTGTCGAAGCGGGTCCAGTGCTGGTCGAAGCTGATCCAGTTGCGGATCGGCACCGCGTGCAGTTCGCCGAACACCTGCCGCAGGTGCTCGGCCGCGCGGATCCCGCCGCCCTGCCCGCCGTACGAGATCAGCGCCACGGGCTTGGCCTGCCACTGCGTCAGGTGCCAGTCGATGAGGTGCTTGAGAGCGGCGGGGAAACTGTGGTTGTACTCGGGCGTCACCACCGCGAACGCGTCGGCCCGCTCCAGCCGGTCCGCCAGGTGCCGCAGCTCCTCCGGCCGGCCGGACACGTCGGCCAGCTCCACCGGCGAGAGCGGCAGCGCCGCGGGCAGGGGCGTGTCGGCCGGGTCGATGACGTCCAGGTCGAACAATCCGTGCGTGCTCGCCTGCTCGCTGAACCACCGCGCGATGCCCGGCCCGTAACGTCCCTCACGGAGGCTGCCCGAGATCACCGCCAACTTCATCTTCGTCATGGCCGTCAGCCTGCCGAACCGCCGCCCGCCGAGAAAGGCCGTGCCCAGACTGGCCCCGGCAGGGCCACGATAACCGCGCCCGCCTGTCCGTAGACTCGGGGCCGTGAGCGAGAACGAGCTGGGCGCCTACCTGCGCTCCCGCCGTGAGGCACTCAAGCCCGCCGACGTCGGCCTGCCCGGCGGCGGCCGGCGGCGCACGCCGGGGCTGCGCCGCTCCGAGCTGGCCACGGTGGCGGGGGTGAGCGTCGAATACCTGACCAGGCTGGAGCAGGGCCGCGACCGCAACCCGTCCGTGCAGGTGCTCGTGTCGCTGGCCGACGCCCTGCGCCTGACGCCCGACGAGCGCATGCACCTGCGCCACCTCGCCAAGGTGACCAGCGGCGGCGTCGCGCTGTGCCCGGCCGCCTCGCAGGCGCCCGCCCGCGTCGTACGCCCGGCCGTGCGCGCCCTGCTCGAACGGCTGGAGCCCGCGCCCGCCGCGCTGTTCAACCGGCTGGGCGAGGTGATCGCCCGCACCACCGGCTTCGAGCGGCTCTTCGGCCCCATCGGCCTGCTCGACGACGAGACGCCCAACCTGACCCGCTACGTCTTCACCGACGTCCGCGCCAGGATCGCCTTCCCCGACTGGGACAAAGCGGCCGACGAGCGAGCCGCCGCACTCAAGTACGAGGCCGGGCCCGACGACCCGTGGGCGGGGGAGCTGATCGACGTGCTCACGTTCGCGGCGGGCGAGGCGTTCACCGCGCGCATGGCCGCCTCCACCGGGCCGCCCCGCCTGGCGCCCGTGCAGCGCATGGCGCATCCGGGGGCCGGCGAGCTGCGGCTGGCCAGGGAGCCGCTCGACCTTCTGGGCGACGACCAGCGCATCCTCGTCTACCTGCCCGCCGACCCCGCCACGGCCGCCGCCCTCGACCGCCTCACCGGCCGACACCCCGGCGCGCTGCGCGCCGTCAGCGCCTGAGCCCGGCCCCGCTTGGAGGGCGCCGGCCCGGGTAGCGGGCCGGTATGAGGTGGGGAAACGGGGAGGTCAGGCCGCTGGGCGGGTGGATGGGCTGCCTGGCGATGATCCTCATATCGCTGGTCCTGTCGGTGGTGCTGACGATCGTCGTCAACCTGCTGCTGTGAGCACGCGGGGTCAGACGCGGCGCGGCGTGCTGTCAGGCGCGGCGCAGGGTGCGGGTCAGGCCGGCGGCGATCGTCGTGGCCAGCACCCAGCCCGCCGCGATCAGCCCGTACGCCAGCCACTGCGTGCCCCCGCCCGGGTTGAACGCCTTCTCCTGCCCGAAGTCGATGATCGGCAGCAGCAGGTCGAGACTGTAGACGAACGGGTTGAACTCCGGCGCCTCCCCGCGCTTCAGCGGCGGCGGCTCGGCCACCCCGAACACCACCGTGCCCACGGCCAGCAGCGCCACCAGCCATCCGGCCGCCCGCAGCGGGTGGAAGCCGTAGCCGACGGTGACGTCCTGCAGATGGCCCCAGAAGCGGGCGTACCCGGGCAGGGTGCCGCGCCGCTGCCGTTGCCCGGCCAGGAGCGTGGCGCGGGCGTCGCCCTCGCTGCCCAGCCGCCGGTACATCGCGGCGAGCTGCTCGTAGGCGTTCGGCAGGTAGCCGTCGGGGTCGCGGCGCAGCCAGTCCAGGCGCTCCGCGGCCGGCAACATCGGCTCCAGCACCTCGTACGACAGCCCGTCCATGCACAGCTCGTCCGGCCAGTCGCGGGGATCGTCCTGCAGCGCCCCGACGCGCGCGTGCCGCAGGTCGACCGTGCCCCGCACCGGCTTGGCGGTGCGCATGGCCAGCTCCCGCACCTCCAGGCGGCGGCAGGTGAGCGCGATGCCGCCGGGCGCCTCCAGCGTGGCGCCGTCGAAGCAGAGGCGGCTGCCGATCTGCGCGTACGTCAGCCGGATCCGGCCGCGCGCCGAGAAGCCCTCGCAGAGGTTGAGCACCTTGCCGACCGTAAGGCCGTTGGCCGACAGGGCCGTGCCGCCCGGGTTGGCCAGGGTGGCGCCCTTGAAGTGCGCGGGGCCGGTCACCGAGGCGTCGGTGAGGCTGATCTCGCCCTCGGCGGACATGCCGTCGCGGGCCAGCAGCGCGCCGTCCACGGTCAGGCGGTCACCGCGCAGGGCCACCTCGCCGGGGGCGCGCAGGCGGGCGCCGTCGAGGGTGAGCGTGCGGCCGACGGAGGCGCCCTCCAGCCAGACGACGCCCTCGGTCTCGATCCGCGACAGGTACAGGCCGCTCTCGGCGTTCAGCCCGCCACCGTGCAGGGCCAGGCCGCCCGGGTTGCGCAGGGTGGACTGCCGCAGCGTGAGCGGGCCCGAGACGCGCGCGAACCGCAGCGAGAACTCGCCCTCCACCTCCATCCGCCGCGCGAACAGTCCCACCTGGGCGACCAGGTTCGAGCCGCCGAACGCCAGCCCGCCGGGGGCGCGCAGGCGGGCGCCTTCGAGGTTCACCGCGGCGCCGATCCTGGCCGCGGTGAGGATGATCTCGCCGTCGCCGGAGAACCCGTCGCGGGCCAGCAGGTTGCTGCCGACGTCGAGGTGCTCGGCGTTGAGCGCGGTGCCGCCCGGGCACTCCAGGCGCGCGCCGTTCAGCGAGAAGTTGCTGCTGACGCGGGCGCTGCGCAGGCGCACCTCGCCGGTGACGTGGCAGCCGGTCAGCCGCAGGTCGCCCTCGACCTGGAGGTTCGAGGCGACCAGGCCGGGCAGGGCGCAGCCGGTGAAGCTGAGGAAGCGGGTGCGGGCCTGGTAGAGGTCGGGGGCCTCGTCGAAGACGCAGTCGCGGAAGGTGACCGGCAGGTCGACCTCGCCGAACGCGAGATGTAAGCGGCCGGTGACGCGCGCCCCCGACAGGCGCAGGGCCGGCTTCTCCTTCGGGTCGGTGTACTCGCCGAGCAGCAGCTCCGCCAGCACCTCCGCCCGCACGCCCCGCTCGGGGCCCCAGGCGGTGGCGTTGGCGGGGGAGTCGTGGGCGGGGTCGCCCGAGCGCAGGTCCACGTCGTGGCCGCGGCGGACGGCGACGGCCAGGGCCTGCTCGGCGTCGGTGAGTTCGGCGTTCGGCACAAGCCCATCCTGCTCCACTCGCGACGCTGGCACGCCCGCAGGCCGGCACGCCCGCACGCCCGCCACACGTCCGCACGTCCGCCACACGTCGTCCGCACGTCCGCGCGTCCGCCGCACGCCAGTTGCGCGTCGCCTACGCGCGTACGTCGAAGCCGAGCGTGCCCGCCACCACCGTCGCCTGGACCGCGTCGATGATCGCCCCCTTGAGCGTCGCCTCGCGCGGATCGAGCGTGCTCAGGTCGCTGCCCCGCAGGTCGCACCGCGACAGGTCGGCCCCGTGCAGCCACGCCCCCGACAGGTCGGACCGCCGCAGCTTGGCGCCCTCCAGCTTGGCCCCGGTCAGGTCGGCCTCGCGCAGCCGGGTGCCCTGGAAGGCGCTGCCGCGCAGGTCGGCGCCGGGCAGCCCGACGTAGGACCAGTCGCCGCCCTCCACCTTCAGCAGCCCGAACGTGCAGCCGTCGAACATGCTGCCGGTCAGCTTGCAGCTCCTGAACGTGGCGTCGAAGAACGAGCAGCGCGAGAACGTGCAGTTGAGGAAGCGGGCGTCCTCGTGCACCGACACGTTGAACCGCACGTTCCTGAACTGGCACTCCTCGAACGAGGAGCCGTGGTCGGCGACCTCGGTCATGTCGACGTCCTGGAACAGCACGCGGTGGTGGCTCTCGTGCGAGAGCTCCCTGCCGTCCCAGTCGGCCGATCTGATGGTGGTCTCCGTCGGCGGCGCCGGGACGCCGTACCTGCGCTCTGCCATGCGAACAAACTAGCGGATCCGGCCGCCCCTACGCGCGCTTGGCGATGGAGGTGATGACCGGCTGCACCAGCTTGGCCGCCAGGGGGCCGAACGCCGCCAGGATGAGCACGTACGCCGCCGCCAGGGCGCCCAGATCGGGGTGCACGCCCGCGCCGACCGCCAGGCCCGCGATGACGATGTTGAACTCGCCGCGCGGGATGAGCGCGATGCCCGCCCGCGCCTGGCCGGCCTTGGCGATGCCGGCGCGCCGGGCCGCGTACATGCCGGTCAGGATCTTGGTGATCATGCTGACCACGGCCAGCAGCGCGGCCAGCCCGGCCACCGGCAGGATCTTCGCCGGGTCGGTCTGCAGGCCGAAGAAGACGAAGAACACCGCCGCGAACAGGTCGCGCAGCGGCGCCAGCAGCGCCTGCGCGTCCTCGGCCAGCTCGCCCGACAGCGCGATGCCGACCAGGAACGCGCCCACCGCCGCCGACACCTGGAGCTGCTGGGCCAGCCCGGCCACCAGCAGGGCCAGGCCGACGACCTTGAGCAGCAGCACCTCGGAGTTGGGGCTGGAGACGAACGCCTCGATGAACCGTCCGAACCGCAGCGCCACGACCAGCACCACGCTCACCGTCAGCAGCGCGATGCCCACCGAGATGGCGCCCTGCACGAAGCTGAGCCCCGCCAGCAGGGTCGTCAGGACCGGCAGGTAGATCGCCATCGTCAGGTCCTCGAACACCAGCAGCGACAGCACCGTCGGCGTCTCCCTGTTACCGATCCACCCCAGGTCGGACAGCACCTTGGCGGTGATGCCGGAGGAGGTGGCGTAGGTGACGCCGGCCATCGCGACGGCCGCCACGGGGCCCCAGCCGAGCAGCAACGCGCAGACGGCGCCCGGGGCGGCGTTGAGCACCAGGTCCACGATGCCCGCGCGGGCGTTGCCCGCCAGGCTCTTGACCAGCTCGTCGGCGTTGTACTCGAGACCGAGCGTGAGCAGCAGCAGCACCACGCCCAGCTCCGAGCCGATCCCGAGGAACTCGTCGCTGGTGGCCAGCGGCAGCACGCCGCCGGTCCCGAACGCCAGGCCCGCGATCAGGTAGAGCGGGATGGGCGAGATGCCGACGCGCAACGCCAGCGCGCCGAGAATTCCAAGACCGAGGAGGACAGCACCGAACTCCAGAAAAACGACCGCGGTATGGTGCACCCGCGGCCCTACCCGTTCGCCAGGATGTCGGCCACCTCGGCGGTGCTCTCCTCGCTGCCCACGACGACCACGACGTCACCGGCGCTGAACGGGAAGTCCGGCCCCGGGCTGGCGAAGACCTGCCCGGCGCGCACCACCGCGACGATGGATGCGCTGGTACGGGTACGCACGCGCGCCTCCCCCATGGGGCGGCCCGCGTAGGGGGAGCCGGCCGGGATGGGAAGCTGCACGCTGACCAGGCCCTCGACCTGCTCGTGCAGCGCGTTGAGCCGGGCCACGATGCGGGGGGCGCCCAGGAGCTCGGCCAGGGCGTCGGCCTCCTCGTCGTTGAGCTTGACCGTCTGGCAGACGGCGTCCGGGTCCTCCTTGTCGTAGATGACCAGGTCCCGGCGGCCGGTGCGGTGGGACACGACGCCTACCCGTTGTCCTTTGCGGGTGGTGAAATCGTGTCGTAGCCCGATTCCCGGCAGTGCTGTTTGTTCGACCTCCACCTATCCCACCCGTCCAGATCCGCATATTTCCGGACAACCCTACCAATCTCATACCCCGCTCTGGTCTGCGCCAATGACGCGCCATGCCGGATCTTGCGTCGGGTGATGGCCGAGGTCCTTCGAGGCAAAAGCGCACCGCGCGCCGCCTGCCCGCGCCGCGCCCGCCTGCGCCCCGAGCGGTCTGCGCCCCGGCGGCCGGTGCGGCAGCGGGGGCTGCACGTGTGGGACGGTCCCAAGTGCTCTGGTCCTGCGTCCCGCCCGCCGTGCCGCGTCGCGTCGGTCCGTGTCCGCACTCGCCGTGCCCGCGCCCCGGGCGGCCAGCGCCCCGGCGGCCGGTGCGGCGGTGAGGTGGGCGGTGGGTTCGGGTGGGGCTGGTGTGGGGTTGCCTGCGCAAGGCGTAACCTACGTGCGAGACTGCCCGTAAGGGCCTGCCAGGCGCCGCGGCCGGTGGAACAAGGTGGCGGCGCGGGCGTCCCCGGCAGAGTGAGCGACCACCAAAAGGACATTGCACCATGCCGACCGCCCCTCCGATCCGGCTGGTTCTCGTGGAAGATCACGCCATGGTCGCGGAGGCCATCGGCCTGGCGCTGGGCAGGACGCCCGACATCGAGGTGGTGGCGCAGTCGGGCACCATCGCCGCCGCGCTGGCCGACGCCGGCCGGTGCCGGCCCGATGTGATCGTGCTGGACCGCCGGCTGCCGGAT
Organism: Nonomuraea composti; assembly: GCF_012034275.1. Lineage (NCBI taxonomy): Bacteria > Bacillati > Actinomycetota > Actinomycetes > Streptosporangiales > Streptosporangiaceae > Nonomuraea > Nonomuraea composti. The sequence goes on from NZ_JAATEP010000001.1 coordinate 628,660, forward strand.
GGTGACGGGGTGGCGGCGATCGGGCGGTTCGCGGTGGCGGCGCCCGGGGCGCGGGTGCTGGTGCTGACCGGCGAGGCGACCGCGTCCGTGGCCGCGAGGGTCGTGGCCGCCGGTGGGGCCGGGCTGGTGGTGAAGTCGTCCAGGCTGGGTGAGCTGGAGACGGCGGTGCGCGAGGTGGCGGCGGGTGGTGTGGTGTTCGCGCCGGGGCTGCTCCCGGGCGTGCTGGACCGGCTGACCGGCCGGGCGGGGCATGTGGGTTCCGCGCTGACCGCTCGCGAGCGCGAGACGCTGCTGCTCCTGGCGGAGGGCGCGAGCACGTACGAGATCAGCGACCGCATGGGCGTGGCCCGCAACACCGCGCGCAACCACGTCCAGCACGTGCTGGAGAAGCTGGGCGCCCGCTCGAAGCTGGAGGCGGTGGCGCTGGCGCGCCGCGACGGATTGCTGGATTGACGCATTTGCACTAGCCCGGGTCCCACAAGTGCACCATGGGGCCTGAAGCGCTTGCGTCTCGTGACCTGCCAGGCGACTCCCCGAGAGTAGAGGCGTGGAAAGTGAGGAGGCCGAGCGTTACCAGGTGGACACCCGGCTGCCCAAGGAAATGGGCAGTATCACGGTGGCGCGCCGCCTGGCGGGAACGGTCCTGCGGGAGTGCGGCTATCAGGGGCGTCATGAGGACGTCCTGCTGGTGGTCTCGGAGCTGGTGACGAACGCGCTCGTGCACGGCGACGGCCCGCCGTCGCTGAGAGTGCGGGCGAGCGCGGCCCAGGTGCGGATCGAGGTGGGCGACGCCGGGGTGGCGCTGCCGGAGACCCGCGAGCCCGGCCCGGCGAGCGGCTGGGGGTTGCACGTGGTCAGGCTGCTGTCGACGGGCTGGGGCATCTCGCCCGCGGAGAGCGGCAAGGTGGTGTGGTGCGAGCTGGCCGCCCGGTTCGCCCCGATCCAGGTGACGCCGTCCGAAGCGTGAGGTCCGATCCAGGCGACGCCGTCCGAGGCGTGAGGTCCGACACGGGCCGCGCCATGCGAGGCGGGAGGGAGACCGCGAGCAGGGCCCGTCGCTCTACGTAGATCGGGTTTGGCTCTGCGGTCATGTCGTGCAAGGCTGCAATATGCCCGAGCATGACCAACCGCAGGAGGATATGCGGCTGCTCGTTCAGAGCATCCGTGACTACGCCATCTTCATGCTCGACCCCGACGGCGTGATCGTCAGCTGGAACGACGGCGCCGAACGTATCAAGGGATACACCGCCGGCGAGATCATCGGCACCCATTTCTCCGTCTTCTACCCGCCCGAGGCCGTGGCGGCGGGCAAGCCCGCCACGGGTCTGCGGGAGGCGGCCGCCGAGGGCCGCTGGGAGGAGGAGGGCTGGCGGGTGCGCAAGGACGGCACCCGCTTCTGGGCCAGCGTCGTCATCACCGCCCTGTACGACGCGTCGGGCGGGCTGCGCGGGTTCGGCAAGGTGACGAGCGACCTGACCGAGCGGCGCAGCATGGCCAGAGCTTTGGACGAGCGCGGCCAGCTCCTGTCACGTCTGGTCCAGGCGCAGGAGCGCGAGCGCAAACGCATCGCCTCCGGCGTGCACGACGACACGATCCAGTCCATGGTGACCGTCGGGATGCGGCTGCGGATGTGGGGGCGTGAGCTGCCCGACGAGTACGCCGGCGTGGTCCAGGCGCTCGACTCCCTCGTGGACGACGCCGTCCGCCGGCTGCGCGAGCTGGCCTTCGAGCTGCACCCGCCGGGCGACGGCCTGGTGGCGAGCCTGACCGCCTACCTGCGCGAGACCATGCCGGCCGACGGCGTGGCCTTCGAGCTGGCCCACGAGCTGGACGCCGAGCCGCCGTACGAGGCCGCCGTGATCGTCTACCGCATCTGCCAGGAGGCGCTGACGAACGTCCGCAAGCACGCGGGGGCGGAGCACGTGCGCGTGGAGCTGGCCTCGCGCGATCGCGGCGTGCACGTCCGCGTCCGCGACGACGGCGCCGGCCTGACCGTCAAGGACGGCGAGTCGATGCACTACGGGCTGGCCGAGATGCGGGAGCGGGCGGAGGCGGCCGGCGGGTGGTGGAGCATCGACGGCCCGCCGGGCGCCGGCACGACGGTGGAGTTCTGGGTCCCCGCCGTCGCCCCCGCCTGATCAGGCGTCGATCAGGGCCAGGGCCTGGCGGGCGATCTCCCACTCCTCGTCGGTGGGGACGACCAGGACGGGCACCTCGGCATCGGGCGGGGACACCGCCCGCTCCCCGGTCGCGTCGGCCTCGTTGAGCGCGGCGTCCACGGTGATGCCGAGCCGCTCCAGCCCGGCCAGCGACTCGGCGCGGGTGGCGGCGTCGTGCTCGCCCACCCCGCCGGTGAAGACGATCGCGTCCACCCGGCCGAGCAGCGCGTAGGAGGCGCCGACGTACTTGCGGATGCGCCGCGTGTAGATGCGCAGCGCCAGCCGCGCCTCCGCGCCGTCACGCGCGCGGACCTCCCGCATGTCGCCGGTCCCGGCGAGGGCGAGCAGCCCGCCCTGGTGACCGAGCGCGTCCTCGACGTGCCCGGCGTCCAGCCCTCGCACGCGGGCGAGGTACCCCGCCAGCCCCGGGTCC